>NZ_JAOWGF010000026.1:0-600168 GCF_030333285.1 Citrobacter sp. CK199
AGATGGTGCATCCGGGAGGATTACTCGGCTGCGCCTCGCCCTACGGGCCGTTGCTGAAGCAACGTTATCCTCCCTGGTGCTTGCGATAGCTTCGCAGACAATGAAACAACAGCGTAGCTGTTATACCGGGGAAGATGGTGCATCCGGGAGGATTCGAACCTCCGACCGCTCGGTTCGTAGCCGAGTACTCTATCCAGCTGAGCTACGGATGCATCGGGAAACTTACTTTATTGCAGATTTTGATACCGCTACTAAAGCCATATCAAGTAAGAGATGGTGCATCCGGGAGGATTCGAACCTCCGACCGCTCGGTTCGTAGCCGAGTACTCTATCCAGCTGAGCTACGGATGCATCGGGAAACTTACTTTATTGCAGATTTTGATACCGCTACTAAAGCCATATCAAGTAAGAGATGGTGCATCCGGGAGGATTCGAACCTCCGACCGCTCGGTTCGTAGCCGAGTACTCTATCCAGCTGAGCTACGGATGCAAATGGCGGTGAGGCGGGGATTCGAACCCCGGATGCAGCTTTTGACCGCATACTCCCTTAGCAGGGGAGCGCCTTCAGCCTCTCGGCCACCTCACCACGCGCCTCTTACGAGTGCTTCGAAGAACTTGTTTCTGCTCATCGTCGCTGCGTGGCGCACATATTACTTTCTGGGACTTATAAGTCAAACAATTTTTCCCACGCTTTTATCGTTTGCACACTTCACGCTCAATTAGTCTGCAAAAACGGCAAAAAGGGTGTTTTATCAACAGATAAATCGGCGTGTTACACCGCCTGAGCGCAGGCAGAAAAACCGAATAACCAGGAAAGAGCCTGCCGGCACGGGAAGCGATACGGAAAAAGAGTGAAGAAAAATGAAAAAGAGAAAGGACGCGAGGAGCAGGTTGCGCCTCATCGGAAGAGATGAGACGCGAAAACCTTAGTAACTGGACTGCTGGGATTTTTCAGCCTGGATACGCTGGTAGATCTCCTCACGATGGACAGAGACTTCTTTCGGGGCGTTTACGCCAATGCGCACCTGGTTGCCCTTTACCCCTAAAACTGTCACGGTGACCTCATCTCCAATCATGAGGGTCTCACCAACTCGACGAGTCAGAATCAGCATTCTTTGCTCCTTGAAAGATTAAAAGAGTCGGGTCTCTCTGTATCCCGGCATTATCCATCATATAACGCCAAAAAGTAAGCGATGACAAACACGTAAAGTGTAAGCAGTCACGGCATCACATTCTGTTAAACCTAAGTTTAGCCGATATACACAACTTCAACCTGACTTTATCGTTGTCAATAACGTTGATGCAAACGCCGCAGACCGGGGCCTGCGGCGTTAGATAACGCTTATAGTTATTACAGTTTTGCGCTAACCCAGCCTTTCACACTGGCTAACGCTGCTGGCAGAGCAGCCGCATCCGTACCACCGGCTTGCGCCATGTCTGGACGTCCGCCGCCCTTGCCGCCCACCTGCTGAGCGACCATGCCGACCAGCTCCCCTGCTTTCACGCGGTCGGTCACATCCTTCGACACGCCCGCAATCAGAGAAACCTTACCTTCCGCTACCGTTGCAAGAACGATAACG
Organism: Citrobacter sp. CK199; assembly: GCF_030333285.1. NCBI lineage: Bacteria > Pseudomonadati > Pseudomonadota > Gammaproteobacteria > Enterobacterales > Enterobacteriaceae > Citrobacter > Citrobacter sp. CK199. The sequence goes on from NZ_JAOWGF010000026.1 coordinate 1,581, forward strand.
GTAGAACCCAGTTGATTTTTCAGATCATCAACCATCGTACGCAGCATTTTTGGCTCAACGCCCGCAAGCTCGCTAACCAGCAGCTTCACGCCGTTGATGTCAACCGCTTTGCTGGAAAGGTTCGCACTTTCCTGCGCGGCAGCCTGTTCTTTCAACTGCTGCAACTCTTTTTCAAGCTGACGCGTACGTTCCAGTACAGAACGGACTTTTTCGCCCAGATTCTGGCTGTCGCCCTTCAGCAGCTGTGCGATATCGCTTAAGCGATCGCTTTCAGCGTGCAGCGTAGCAATCGCGCCTTCGCCCGTAACCGCTTCAATACGGCGAACGCCTGCCGCAGTACCGGATTCAGAAACGATGCGGAACAGACCGATATCCCCCGTACGGCTGGCGTGCGTACCGCCACACAGTTCGGTGGAGAAATCGCCCATGCTCAGCACACGAACGCGATCGTCATACTTCTCGCCAAACAGCGCCATTGCGCCTTTAGCTTTCGCCGCTTCAAGGTCCATGATGTTGGTTTCGACCGGCAGGTTGCGACGGATTTGCGCATTCACCAGATCTTCCACCGCACGGATTTCAGACGGTTTCATCGCTTCATTATGCGAGAAGTCGAAACGCAGGACTTTGTCGTTAACCAGCGAGCCTTTCTGCGCTACGTGCGTGCCCAGAATCTGGCGCAGCGCCGCGTGCATCAGGTGCGTCGCAGAGTGATTCAGGCGAATACGCGCCCGGCGAGCGTCATCCACATCAGCCTGCACCGCATCACCCACTTTCAGGGAACCGGTCGAAAGCGTACCGATATGTCCAATCGCCTGGCCATATTTTTGCGTATCGCTAACCGCAAACGCGAAGCCTGCGCCTTTCAGTTCGCCTTTATCGCCAACCTGACCGCCGGATTCCGCATAGAACGGCGTCTGATCCAGCACGACAACGGCTTCCTGACCCGCGCTAATCGCATCTACCGCTTTACCATCCACAAACAGCGCGGTCACTTTACCGTTCAGTTCCAGATGGTCATAACCTTTAAATTCTGACGCGCCGTCAACGCGGATCATCGCGTTATAGTCTGCGCCAAAACCGCTGGCTTCACGCGCGCGACGACGCTGTTCTTCCATCGCGGCTTCAAATCCCGCTTCATCAACTTTGATGTTGCGCTCGCGGCAAACGTCCGCCGTCAGGTCAACCGGGAAGCCGTAGGTGTCATACAGACGGAAAGCGGTTTCGCCATCCAGCGTGTCGCCGGAAAGCTTCGCCAGCTCTTCGTCCAGCAGCGCCAGACCACGTTCCAGCGTACGGGCAAACTGCTCTTCTTCCGTTTTCAGAACCTGCTCAACCTGCGCCTGCTGGCGCTTCAGCTCTTCACCGGCAGAGCCCATAACGTCAATCAGCGGCCCAACCAGCTTGTAGAAGAAGGTCTCTTTCGCGCCCAGCATGTTGCCATGACGAACCGCACGACGAATGATACGGCGCAGCACATAGCCACGGTTTTCATTCGACGGAACCACGCCGTCGGCGATCAGGAAAGCGCAGGAACGGATGTGGTCGGCAATCACGCGCAGCGACTTGTTGCTCAGGTCAGTCGCGCCAGTCACCTTCGCAACGGCTTCAATCAACGTGCGGAACAGGTCAATTTCATAGTTGGAGTTAACGTGTTGCAACACAGCGGCGATACGCTCCAGACCCATACCGGTATCGACGGACGGTTTCGGCAGCGGTTCCATCGTGCCGTCAGCCTGACGGTTGAACTGCATGAAGACGATGTTCCAGATCTCAATATAGCGATCGCCATCTTCTTCCGGGCTTCCCGGAGGGCCGCCCCAGATGTGATCGCCGTGGTCGTAGAAGATCTCGGTACATGGACCGCACGGCCCTGTATCGCCCATCTGCCAGAAGTTGTCGGACGCGTATGCCGCGCCTTTGTTATCACCAATTCGGATGATACGTTCACGCGGAATGCCGACTTCTTTTTCCCAGATCTCGTAGGCTTCATCGTCAGTTTCATAGACGGTCACCCACAGACGCTCTTTTGGCAGGGCAAACCAGTTTTCACCGGTCAGCAGTTCCCACGCAAACTGAATCGCGTCGTGTTTGAAATAGTCGCCGAAGCTGAAGTTACCCAGCATTTCGAAGAAGGTGTGGTGACGTGCAGTGTAACCGACGTTTTCCAGATCGTTGTGTTTACCACCCGCACGTACGCAACGCTGCGAAGTGGTGGCGCGGGAATAATTACGCTTGTCGAGCCCAAGGAAAACATCCTTGAACTGGTTCATCCCGGCGTTGGTAAACAACAAAGTTGGGTCATTGTTTGGCACCAGGGAGCTGCTGGCAACTACCTGATGTCCCTTACTGTGGAAAAAATCGAGAAACGCCTGACGGATCTCAGCGGTGCTCTTGCTCATAATTATCCTGAAATCAAGCTAACGAAATATCATTACCCGCCTCAGCGCTCATATGCCCTGCCCGGCTGGCAATTGAAAAAAGTGGGAATAAGATAAGTTTTCTTTACGGGGAAGTAAAATCCCGTATGCAGTCAATCGTCAAAATTTCGCCATATCTCCTGAATATCCTCCATCAGATAGCCACGATAAAGCAGGAAACGCTGGACTTTGACCTTTTCCGAAAATGCGGCTGGTAAGGGTTCGCCATATTTGCGGATCGCCTGTTCGCGTGCAAGAAGCAACCACTCAATCTCGCATTCACGCATCGCGCGTTCAATCGCCTCACGCGCAATGCCTTTTTGATTCAGCTCCTGCCGAATACGTGCCGGGCCATAACCTTTACGGCTGCGGCTGGCGATAAAGCGCGAAACAAAACGATGATCATCAAGGTAGTTGTGCTCATGGCACCAGGCGATAACCCGCTCATAGTCTTCCGGTGCCGCATCGATCTCTTCCGGCCCGTTTTTTCCCATAACCGGTGCAGAGAGTTTACGCCGCAGTTCCTGTTCACTGTGATCGCGTACCGCCAGAATACGTACCGCGCGATCCAGCAGACGGTTATATGCGGGGCGTCGCGGTGTGGATTCACTCATAACAAACCTTCGGAAAAAGAAATGCAAAAAGGGCTGCAAAATATGCAGCCCTTCAAAGTATAAGCCCGATAAGACGCCATAGCGCCGCCACCGGGCAATGCAACGATTAGAAATCTTCGTTGGTTTCTTTCACACCTTCACCGTTGTCATCAACGGTGAAGTCTGGCGTCGAGTCCTGATTGCTCAGCAGCAGCTCACGCACTTTTTTCTCGATCTCTTTGGCGGTCGCCGGGTTCTCTTTCAGCCAGGCAGTGGCATTCGCTTTACCCTGACCGATTTTCTCGCCGTTATAGCTGTACCATGCACCGGCTTTCTCGATCAGCTTCTCTTTCACGCCCAGGTCAACCAGTTCGCCATAGAAGTTAATGCCTTCGCCGTAGAGGATCTGGAACTCAGCCTGTTTAAACGGCGCGGCGATTTTGTTCTTCACAACCTTCACGCGGGTTTCGCTACCCACGACGTTTTCGCCCTCTTTCACCGCGCCGATACGACGGATATCCAGACGAACGGACGCGTAGAATTTCAGCGCGTTACCCCCGGTAGTGGTTTCCGGGTTACCGAACATGACGCCAATTTTCATACGGATCTGGTTGATGAAGATCAGCAGGGTATTGGACTGTTTCAGGTTACCGGCCAGCTTACGCATCGCCTGGCTCATCATACGCGCCGCGAGGCCCATATGAGAGTCGCCGATTTCACCTTCGATTTCCGCTTTCGGCGTCAACGCCGCCACGGAGTCAACAACGATAACGTCTACAGCGCCTGAACGCGCCAGCGCATCACAGATTTCCAGCGCCTGCTCGCCGGTGTCCGGCTGGGAGCACAGCAGGTTGTCGATATCGACGCCCAGTTTGCGGGCATAGATAGGGTCCAGCGCATGTTCGGCGTCGATAAACGCACAGGTTTTGCCTTCACGCTGTGCAGCGGCAATCACCTGAAGCGTCAGGGTGGTTTTACCGGAGGATTCCGGCCCGTAGATTTCTACGATACGCCCCATCGGCAGGCCACCCGCGCCCAGCGCGATATCCAGAGAAAGCGAACCGGTGGAGATGGTTTCCACATCCATGGAACGGTCTTCACCCAGGCGCATGATGGAGCCTTTACCGAATTGTTTTTCGATCTGGCCCAGCGCTGCCGCCAACGCTTTCTGTTTGTTTTCGTCGATAGCCATTAACTACTCCTGTCATGAGCCGGGGTCCGCTTGCGCTTGTACCGGATAGTGAATTCTGTACTGTTAGGTGCGATTATACTGTACAGTCATACAGTATCAAGTGTTTTGTAGAAATTGTTGCCAGAGCGTTTTGAGCGCATATTCCGTCGCCTGGCGACGTACGCTGTCACGGTCGCCGCTAAAGCACTCCCGGCGGGTGATCCCCTCGCCCTGCGCGGTTGCGAAACCAAACCAGACAGTGCCGACGGGCTTCACGTCGCTGCCGCCGTCCGGCCCGGCAATACCGCTGATAGAAACGGCATAATCCGCGCGGGCCGCTCTGAGCGCGCCAATCGCCATCTCAATCACCACCGGTTCGCTGACCGCGCCGTGCTGCTCAAGCGTCGGTTCGCGCACGCCAATCATTTGCGCTTTCGCTTCATTACTGTAGGTAACAAAACCGCGTTCAAACCAGGCGGAACTCCCGGCGATATCGGTAATCACTTTCGCTACCCAACCGCCCGTGCAGGACTCCGCTGTCGTTAGCGTTGCGCCGCGCTGTTTCAGCGCCAGCCCTACCACTTCGCTTAACTGCATCAATTCATGGTCAGTCATCATCGCTTAAGGCTCCTGAAAAACGTGCAGCACAAGATAGCACTTTCTGAGCAGATATGGGGACGAGGTGCGGATTTTACGAGGAGGCTTCAGAAAAAAGCCGATGCGAAGCATCGGCCAATCGTACGGTTACTTCATGCTGTTGGCGATGGTCTCAACATTGTGGCGAAACGCTTTTACGTAGCTATCCGCCACGCCGCCTTTTGCCGACAAGGCTTCAGGATACAGCTCGCCGCCCGGCTGCGCGCCCGTCGCGCTGGCGATCTGTTTTACCAGACGCGGATCGAGCTGATTCTCCATAAACCAGGTGTTCACTCCATCCGCTTTAATCTGCTTAATGAGCGCGGCGACCTGCGCGGCAGAGGCTTCACTTTCCGACGACAGCCCCTGCGGCGCCAAAAACTCAACACCGTAGGCACGACCGAAATAACCGAAGGCGTCGTGGCTGGTCAGCACCTTGCGTTTCTCCTGCGGGATCTGGCTAAAGCGCGCTTTCGCCCACGCGTCCAGTTCAGTCAGCTGTGCGATATAAGGTTTGCCGGAAGCCTCCAGCGCGGCTTTATCCTGCGGGTCGGCGTTGACCAGCCCGGAAAGAATATTCTGCGCATACAGCGCGCCGTTCGCTGCGCTATTCCAGGCATGTGGATCGGTGACGGTTTCGCCGTCTTCATCCAGCGTATGCGTCTTCACCCCGTCGGAAGCCACTACCAGCGTACCTTTGAAACCGGAGGCTTTTACCAGCCGGTCAAGCCACCCCTCCAGCCCCAGCCCGTTCACTACCACCACATCCGCTTTGCTCAACGCCGCGCTGTCTTTCGGCGAAGGCTCGAAGGTATGCGGATCGCCATCCGGCCCAACCAGCGTAGTGACGTTGACATTCTTGCCGCCGACCTCCTGAGTGATGTCGCCGAGAATAGAAAAACTCGTCACCACATTCAGCGTTTTCGCCAGCGCGCCTTGCGTCATCAACCCCAACGCGAGCGCAATCATTACCCCTGTACGTTTCATCTTTTCCCCTTGCATTAAAAAAGCGCGCGCAGACTGTCAGCCAGCCTGCTGCGCGTGCCGAATAAAATGGAAATAAAGAACAGCGCGCTGGCGGTCAGTACAATCGACGGCCCGGCGGGTAAACTCACCGCCCAGGAAAGGCTTAGCCCCAGCCATGCACAGACGACGCCGCTGCCGCCGGCGAGCAATAACAGCCCCGGTAACGTGCGCGCCCAGCAGCGGGCCGCAACGGCAGGAAGCATCATCAGCCCTACCGCCATCAGCGTGCCGAGTACCTGAAAGCCAGCCACCAGATTCAACACCAGCAACGAGAGAAACAGCCCGTGCAGCAGCGAAGGCAGCCAGCGCGCGTTAACCTGCAACCATGCGGTATCAAACGCTTCACTCACCAGACCACGATAGAAAATCGCCAGCATGATCAATGTGAATGCGCATACCCCCGCCACGAACAGCGCGGAATCGCGATCGACCGCCAGAATGGAACCAAACAGAAGATGCAGCAGATCGACATTTGACCCGCGCAGCGACACCAGCGTAACCCCCAGCGCCAGCGATCCCAGGTAGAACCCGGCGAAGCTGGCGTCTTCTTTTAGCGGCGTACGGCGACTCACCATTCCCGCCACCAGCGCTACCGTAATCCCGGCGATAAACCCGCCGATGCTCATTGCCAGCAATGACATTCCACTGAGCAGATAGCCCACCGCCACGCCGGGTAGCACCGCATGCGACAGCGCGTCTCCCATCAGGCTCATACGTCGCAGCAGTAAAAAGACGCCAAGCGCCGTCGTGCTGACCGAAAGCGCCAGACAGACCACCAGCGCCCGCCGCATAAAGCCGTATTCAATAAACGGCTGAAAGAAGATATGCCAGATCATGCCACCCTCACCCGCTCGGTCATCCAGTGAGACACATCCGTATCCAGCCGTAACGTCTGCGGAAAATAGCGCGCCACCCGTTCGCTGTCGTGCAGCACCGCCAGCACCGTTTGCCCTCGCTGATACATCTCCAGCATCAGCCCCATCAGTACGTTGCAGGTCTCCTCATCCACGCCGGTAAAGGGTTCATCCAGCATGACCAGCGGCGCTTCCTGCACCAGCACACGGGCAAACAGCATGCGTTGAAACTGACCGCCAGAGAGTTCATCAATGGTCATCGTCGCCATTGCCTCCAGCCCCACGCGCTCAATAGCGTGGGCGACACGCAGACGGGTTTTGCGTTGAAATCCCCCCAGCAGGGAAATAGCAGGCCAGCACCCCATGCTCACCACGTCCTGAACGGTAAGCGGAAACTGCGTCTCCAGCGCGTGACGTTGCGCCAGCCAGCCAATTACCGGGCGGCGTCCGCGCCAGTGAAATGCGCCGCTCACCGGAGGAAGAAAACCGGCCAGCGTTTTCAGCAGCGTTGATTTACCGCAGCCGTTAGCGCCGATAATCGCCGTCATGCTGCCGCGTTCCAGCGTGCCGGTCAGCGGCGACGTGACCGGCTGTCGCTCGTAACCGGCCACCAGTTGATTCAGGATAATCATGGCAATGCCACCGCCCAGCGCACGGCCAGTCCGATAAACAAAACAAGCGCGATAGCCATCAACAGGCGAGTCAAAGCCGAAAGAGAGAAGAGTGAAGCAGACATATTCGCACCACAATAAAATGTTATAACATAACAATAATAAAATGCGATGCGGATGTAAATTGCCAGGAAAAAAGGGAGTGTGGCGAAATGTTTCAGACGTGAAATAGCGCAGCAACGGCGCTGCACGCTCCCCTTTCTCTCAGGGAAAAGGGAGCGTAATCCAGACCGGGTAAGCGTAGCCCCCCGGAAAACACACCGCGGCTACTGACTAAACGGCGACGCCGCAGGTACACGCGCCAGCGCGACGGCCTGACCAAGCTGCCAGACCGCCATCGCATAGTGAGTGCTGTGGTTATAGCGCGTGATGGCATAGAAGTTCGGCAACCCGTACCAGTACTGATAGCCCGTACCCACATCCAGGCACAGCAGGCTGGACTGCTGATGATTGCCCAGCGACTGCTGCGGCGTCAGCCCGGCGGCCGCAAGCTGAGAAATGCTGTACTGAGTTTTAAAGCCGTTCGCCAGCCCCGGCGCCTGACCGTTGGCCGGAACGGCGACCACATCGCCTTTCACCCAACCGTGGGATTTGAAATAGTTCGCCACGCTGCCGATGGCGTCAACCGGGTCCCACAGGTTGATGTGCCCGTCGCCGTTAAAGTCCACCGCGTACTGCTTATAGGACGACGGCATAAACTGTCCGTACCCCATCGCACCGGCAAAAGACCCTTTCAGATCCAGCGGGTCGTCCTGCTCATCACGCGCCATCAGCAGGAACGTTTCCAGCTCGCCGGAGAAATACTCCGCCCGACGCGGATAGTTAAACGACAGCGTCGCCAGCGCATCCAGAATTCGCGTTTTACCCATGATGCGGCCCCAGCGGGTTTCCACGCCAATAATGCCGACGATAATCTCCGGCGGGACGCCATAAACCTGCCATGCACGGTTCAACGCATCCTCATATTGATTCCAGAACGCCACGCCGTTTTGCACATTGTCCGGGGTAATAAACTGCTTACGATAGCGCAACCATGCGCCATTCGGCCCCGCTGGCGGTTGCGTGGTCGGCGCCTGTCTGTCCATCAGTCGCAGAACGTAGTCCAGGCGCTTCGCCTGCGACAGGATCTCCTGCAACTGCTGGCGATTAAAACCGTGCTTGTTCACCATCTTCTCAATGAACTGCTGCGCGTTCGGATTATTGGCGAAATCACCGCCCATCACCATGACATTGTGCTGTGGCTCAAGCAGGAAACCGCCGGACGGCGCTCCCGTTGTCGTTTGAATTTCTGAAGACTGTGGTTTGCTGCTACAGGCAGCAAGCAACGCAAAGAGAGGAAGTAGTGCTACATAACGACGCTTGAACATGAGACATCCATTAAACAGATTCAGCCAGGGGGAAGTATGGTAAAGCATCCCGCTTCGCACAAGGAAGCGCTCTTCACAGAATACGCACTATTCTCCCGTAACATCCCTGCTTTTTTTCTCCGCAACAAACGTAAACTTTCACTTTAAAATATTTATCTTTCATTTTGAGATCAAAATAACACTTTTAAATCTTTCGATCTGATTAAAATAACTCACCAATTGGCAAGATAACAACAAACCCTACAGGAGAGAACAATGATCGAAACCATTACACATGGTGCGGAGTGGTTTATCGGGCTGTTCCAGAAAGGCGGAGAGGTGTTCACCAGTATGGTGACCGGCATCCTTCCGCTTTTGATAAGCCTGCTGGTCATCATGAATGCCTTAATAAACTTCATTGGCCAGCAGCGTATTGAACGTTTTGCCCAGCGCTGCGCCGGGAACCCGTTATCCCGTTACCTGCTGCTGCCGTGCATCGGTACGTTTGTGTTTTGTAACCCGATGACGCTGAGCCTGGGCCGCTTTATGCCAGAAAAATACAAGCCCAGTTACTACGCGGCGGCCTCCTACAGCTGCCACTCGATGAACGGACTGTTCCCGCACATCAACCCCGGCGAGCTGTTTGTTTACCTGGGCATCGCCAGCGGCCTGACGACACTCGGCCTCCCGCTTGGCCCGCTCGCCGTCAGCTATCTGCTGGTCGGTCTGGTCACCAACTTCTTCCGTGGCTGGGTGACTGACCTCACTACATCCATCTTTGAGAAAAAAATGGGCATTCAACTTGAGCAGAAAGTCCACCTGGCTGGAGCGACATCATGACGCGTATTCGTATTGAGAAAGGCACCGGCGGCTGGGGCGGCCCGCTTGAACTGGATGCAACACCCGGAAAGAAAATCGTCTACATCACCGCCGGGACGCGTCCGGGGATTGTCGACAAACTGGCGCAACTGACAGGCTGGCAGGCGGTGGATGGCTTTAAAGAGGGCGAACCACCTGAGGAAGAGATCGGCGCGGCGATTATCGACTGCGGCGGCACGCTGCGCTGCGGGATTTATCCGAAGCGGCGCATTCCAACCATCAACATCCACTCTACCGGGAAGTCGGGGCCGCTGGCGCAGTACATCGTGGAAGATATTTACGTCTCCGGGGTGAAAGAAGAGAACATCACGCTGAGCGGTGAGGCGCCTGCAAACGCGCAGCCTGTCGCCTCGCCTGCGGGCCGCGATTACGACGCCAGCAAAAAAATCACCGAACAGAGCGATGGCCTCTTGGCGAAAGTCGGTATGGGGATGGGCTCAGCGGTAGCGGTGCTGTTCCAGTCCGGGCGCGACACCATCGATACGGTGCTGAAAACCATTCTGCCGTTTATGGCCTTCGTCTCGGCGCTGATCGGCATCATTATGGCCTCCGGTCTCGGCGACTGGATCGCTCACGGCCTGGCGCCGCTTGCCAGCCATCCGCTGGGGCTGGTCACGCTGGCGCTCATCTGTTCATTCCCGCTGCTGTCGCCCTTCCTCGGCCCTGGCGCGGTGATCGCCCAGGTTATCGGGGTGCTGATTGGCGTGCAGATTGGTCTGGGTAATATCCCTCCCCATCTGGCGCTGCCCGCGCTGTTCGCGATTAACGCTCAGGCCGCGTGCGACTTTATTCCGGTCGGTTTATCGCTGGCGGAGGCCCGCCAGGACACCGTTCGCGTCGGCGTGCCTTCCGTGCTGGTGAGCCGCTTCCTGACCGGCGCGCCTACCGTTCTCATCGCCTGGTTTGTTTCCGGCTTTATTTATCAATAAGAGGTTCAGAGATGACCGTGATTTACCAGACCACCATCACCCGTATCGGCGAGAGCGCGCCGGACGCGCTCTGCGACAGGATGCTGATTACCTTTCGTGAAGGCGCGCCTGCGGATATCGAAGCGTTTTGCTTTATCCACTGCCACGGCGAGCTGAACGGCACGCTGCAACCCGGCGCACAGTTTCAACTGGGTGAGCATCGCTATCCGGTGACTGCTGTGGGCAGCGTGGCCGAGCAGAATCTGCGTGAACTGGGGCATATCACCCTGCGCTTCGACGGGCTGAACGAGGCGGAATTTCCCGGCACCGTACACGTTGCGGGGCCAGTACCGGACGACATCGCGCCGGGCTGTATTTTGAAGTTTGTGGCTTAAAGGTTTAAGGAGAGAAAAATGAATCAGGTTGCCGTTGTCATTGGTGGAGGCCAGACCCTGGGGGCCTTCCTCTGCCGTGGGCTTGCAGAGGTCGGTTATCGCGTCGCCGTTGTGGATATTCAGAGTGATAAAGCTGCAAATGTGGCGCAGGAGATTAACGCCGCGTTTGGCGAAGGCATGGCGTACGGTTTTGGCGCCGATGCCACCAGCGAACAGAGCGTTCTGGCGCTCTCTCGCGGAGTCGATGAAATTTTTGGTCGGGTTGATCTGCTGGTCTACAGCGCGGGCATCGCCAAAGCGGCGTTTATCAGCGATTTTCAACTCGGCGATTTCGACCGCTCGCTACAGGTGAATCTGGTGGGGTATTTCCTCTGCGCTCGCGAATTCTCCCGCCTGATGATCCGCGACGGCATTCAGGGACGCATTATCCAGATCAACTCCAAGTCCGGGAAAGTGGGCAGTAAACACAACTCCGGCTATAGCGCGGCGAAGTTCGGCGGCGTGGGCTTAACCCAGTCGCTGGCGCTGGATCTGGCAGAATACGGCATTACCGTGCATTCGCTGATGCTTGGCAACCTGCTGAAATCACCAATGTTCCAGTCACTGCTACCGCAGTACGCCGCCAAGCTTGGCATCAAGCCGGACGAAGTGGAGCAGTATTACATCGACAAAGTTCCGTTAAAACGCGGCTGTGATTATCAGGACGTACTGGACATGCTGCTGTTTTACGCCAGCGCGAAGGCGTCGTACTGCACCGGACAGTCCATCAATGTAACCGGCGGTCAGGTGATGTTTTAAGAGGTATGATTGCCCGGTGGCGCTGCGCTTACCGGGCCTACGAATATTATGTAGGCCGGATAAGGCGCAGCCGCCATCCGGCAAAATCAAAGGAGCGCATTATGGTTTCCGCACTGATCACCGTCGCCGTTATCGCCTGGTGTGCGCAACTGGCGCTGGGCGGCTGGCAAATCTCCCGCTTTAACCGGGCGTTTGACAAACTTTGCCAACGAGGGCGAGTGGGCGTCGGGCGCTCCGGCGGACGCTTTAAACCGCGAGTGGTGGTCGCCATCGCTCTGGATGACCAGCAGTGCGTTACGGATACCTTATTCATGAAAGGTCTCACCGTCTTTGCCCGACCGGTTAAAATTCCCGCAATACAGGGCAAACATCTTGATGAATTACAGCCTGATGTGATCTTTCCCCATGATTCGCTCTCACAGAATGCACTATCATTAGCGCTTAAACTGAAACATGGGTAATTTCGTTGTGAATGCTAATTGCTTGCGAAATTATCATTTCACAACTTATACATCAGTCAGGGTAATTACGCCTATGAAACCACGTCAGCGTCAGGCTGCTATTCTGGAGCATCTGCAAAAGCAGGGAAAATGCTCGGTTGAGGAGTTGGCCCAGTACTTTGACACCACGGGCACCACCATTCGCAAAGACCTGGTCATTCTGGAAAATGCCGGAACCGTTATTCGCACGTATGGCGGCGTGGTGTTGAATAAAGATGAATCCGACCCGCCTATCGATCACAAAACGCTGATCAACACCCATAAAAAGGCGTTGATCGCACAAGCGGCTGTCCAGTTTATCCACGATGGCGACTCCATCATCCTTGATGCCGGAAGCACCGTGTTGCAGATGGTGCCGATGCTTACCCGCTTTAGCAATATCACCGTCATGACCAACAGCCTGCACATTGTTAACGCCCTTTCGGAGCTGGACAACGAGCAGACCATCCTGATGCCCGGCGGCACATTCCGCAAAAAATCTGCGTCATTTCACGGTCAGCTGGCAGAAAACGCCTTTGAGCAGTTCAGTTTTGATAAACTGTTCATGGGCACCGACGGCATCGATCTCAATGCCGGAGTGACCACCTTTAATGAGGTCTATACCGTCAGCAAAGCGATGTGCAATGCCGCACGCGAAGTGATTCTGATGGCGGACTCCTCAAAATTTGGGCGTAAAAGCCCCAACGTTGTGTGCAGTCTGGAAAGCGTCGACAAACTGGTTACCGACGCGGGTATCGACCCCGCGTTTCGTCAGGCGCTGGAAGCAAAAGGGATTGAAGTGATCATAACCGGAGAAACCAATGAGTGATGCATTACTGAACGCGGGTCGCCAGACATTACTGCTGGAGTTACAGGAAGCAAGCCGTCTGCCGGAACGCCTGGGCGATGATTTTGTCCGTGCCGCCAATACTATCCTCCACTGCGAAGGCAAAGTGATTGTCTCCGGTATTGGCAAGTCAGGCCATATCGGCAAAAAAATCGCCGCGACTCTCGCCAGTACAGGAACGCCCGCGTTCTTTGTCCACCCGGCAGAAGCGTTACATGGCGATCTCGGCATGATCGAAAGCCGGGACGTGATGCTGTTCATCTCCTATTCCGGCGGAGCGAAAGAGCTGGATCTCATTATTCCGCGCCTGGAAGATAAATCGATAACCCTGTTGGCGATGACCGGAAAGCCAACCTCCCCGCTGGGTCTGGCGGCAAAGGCTGTGCTGGATATCTCCGTTGAGCGTGAAGCCTGCCCGATGCACCTGGCGCCGACCTCCAGCACCGTCAACACCCTGATGATGGGCGACGCGCTGGCTATGGCGGTGATGCAGGCGCGCGGTTTCAATGAAGAGGATTTCGCCCGTTCACACCCTGCCGGGGCGCTGGGCGCGCGTCTGCTCAACAAAGTCCATCACCTGATGCGCCGTGACGATGCGGTGCCGCAGGTTCAGCTCACCACCAGCGTGATGGACGCCATGCTGGAGCTGAGCCGTACCGGGTTAGGTCTGGTTGCGGTATGCGACGCGCAGCGCGTTGTAAAAGGCGTCTTTACCGACGGCGACCTGCGCCGCTGGCTGATTGGCGGCGGCACGCTGGCTACGCCGGTCAGCGAAGCGATGACCCACAACGGCATTACGTTGCAGGAGCAGAGCCGCGCCATCGATGCCAAAGAACTTCTGATGAAGCGCAAGATCACCGCCGCGCCGGTGGTGGATGAAAACGGTAAACTCACCGGCGCAATCAACCTGCAAGATTTCTACCAGGCAGGCATCATCTAACTTTTCAGCCCCAGACGCTTCGCCAGCCGATGCAGGTTGGCGACGTCTGTCTCCAGCGCTCGCGCGCAGGCGGCCCAGTTGTGGTTATTTTGCGCCAGCGCACGGCGAATCATCTCCCGCTGGAAAGCCTCGGTAGCGTCGCGCAAATTGTGATTTGCCGGTAGCGTCGGCGTACTGTCGTCAGGCAGAGCGGGAGAAACCTCCTCCTGTAAGGCAAAATGCTGCGCTTCCAGCACCACCTCATCCCCCGCCCGGGTCGCTCTTGCCAGAACCACCGCACGGTGGATCGCATGTTCCAGTTCGCGAACGTTCCCCGGCCAGCCATAGCTCAGCAGATGGCTACGCGCCCCCGGGCTCAGCACCACGCGGGAAAGCCCCAGCCGCAGGCGGCACTGTTCGCAAAAATACCCGGCCAGCAAGACCACATCCTCACCACGCTCACGCAGCGGCGGCACGGAGAGCGGGAACACGCTCAAACGGTGGAACAGGTCGGCGCGAAAACGCCCGGCCAGCACCTCTTCGCGTAAGTCGCGGTTAGTCGCCGCCAGCACGCGCACGTCAACGCGCAGGCTGCGATCGTCCCCGACGCGTTGAATATCGCCATACTGCAAAACGCGCAGCAGTTTCGCCTGCAACGCCAGCGACAGCTCGCCGATCTCATCAAGAAACAGCGTGCCGTTATCGGCCATTTCGAACTTACCGCTACGGTTGCTGATTGCCCCGGTAAACGCCCCTTTGACGTGGCCAAAAAGCTCGCTCTCCGCCACGCTTTCCGGCAGCGCGGCGCAGTTCAGATACACCAGCGGGTTCACCGCCCGTGGCGAGCCTTCGTGAATCGCTTTCGCCACCAGCTCTTTCCCGGTTCCCGTTTCGCCGCTGATCAGCACGTTGAGATCCGACCCCGCCACAATCTCAATCTCTTTTTTCAACTGCATCATATTTGGCGACAGGCCGATCATCTGCGTTTCTTTCACCTGTTCGAAAGAGGCGGAAGACCCCGGCAACATATTCTGGCTTTCTAATTGCTCAATAAGCAGCGCATTGCTCAGCGCCCCCGCCGCCAGCGCTGCGATGAGCCGCAGTTCTTCATCGCTGAAAACATCAAACTGATCGGGTTCCATGCCGTCAAGCGTAAGTGCGCCAATCAGGGTTTGCCCGGCGAACAGCGGCAGCCCGATACAGGCGTGTACCTTCAGGCTCTCCTGATCCGGGATCAGCCCGTCATACGGGTCCGGCAGGTCGCTGTCGGCCGGAAAACGCACCACATCCCCGGCACGGGCAATGGCTTCCAGTCGCGGATGCCCTTCCAGAGTAAAGCGCCTGCCCAGTACATCCTGCGCCAGACCGTCGATCGCCAGCGGAATAAACTGCCGCCCCTCATAGCGCAGCAGCGCCGACGCATCGCACTCCAGCACCTGACGCAGCGTGGTGATCAGGCGCTGAAAGCGGTCCTGATGCCCGATACCACTTTGTAATTCAATGGCGATGCCCGCCAGGACATCAACTGAAAAGCTCATGGCTACCTCATTGTCATTTTGACAATCAATAGTGTCATATTGACAATTAATTGAATAGTCTTTTTGACTACCATTTTATGAGTATAAAATTTTTAATTACTTAAAATCAATCAGTTAAAAAGTTGGCACGCATCCTGCTATTAGCAATACATCTTTCTTAAAAAAACTGTATTTACTGAGGTTGCTATGTCTATTCTGGTTAAAAATAACATTCATTGGGTTGGCCAACGTGACTGGGAAGTTCGTGATTTTCACGGGACCGAATATAAAACACTGCGCGGCAGCAGCTACAACAGCTATCTCATCCGTGAAGAAAAAAATGTTCTGATCGATACCGTAGATCATAAATTCAGCCGCGAATTCGTGCAAAACCTGCGTAGCGAAATCGACCTGGCCGACATTGATTACATCATTATTAACCATGCGGAAGAAGACCACGCGGGCGCGCTGACCGAACTGATGGCGCAAATCCCGGATACGCCGATCTACTGCACCGCAAACGCCATTGACTCCATTACCGGTCACCACCATCACCCGGAATGGAACTTTAACGTCGTAAAAACAGGCGACACGCTGGATATCGGCAACGGCAAGCAGCTGATTTTTGTTGAAACCCCGATGCTGCACTGGCCGGACAGCATGATGACCTACATGACGGGCGACGCGGTACTGTTCAGTAACGACGCCTTTGGTCAGCACTACTGTGACGAACGTCTGTTCAACGATGAAGTCGATCAGACCGAGCTGTTCGAGCAGTGCCAGCGTTACTACGCCAACATCCTGACGCCGTTCAGCCGTCTGGTCACGCCAAAAATCACCGAAATCCTCGGCTTCAACCTGCCGGTAGATATGATTGCCACCTCTCACGGCGTGGTATGGCGCGACAACCCAACCCAGATCGTTGAACTGTATCTGAAATGGGCGGCGGATTATCAGGAAGATCGCATCACCATTTTCTACGACACCATGTCCAACAACACCCGCATGATGGCCGACGCGATTGCGCAAGGCATCAACGAAGTTGATCCGAACGTGGCGGTGAAAATCTTTAACGTCGCACGCAGCGATAAAAACGAAATTCTGACCAACGTGTTCCGTTCCAAAGGCGTGCTGGTCGGTACTTCTACGATGAACAACGTGATGATGCCGAAAATCGCCGGTCTCGTTGAAGAGATGACTGGCCTGCGCTTTCGTAACAAACGCGCCAGCGCCTTCGGTTCCCACGGCTGGAGCGGCGGCGCGGTAGACCGTCTGTCCACCCGTCTGCAAGATGCCGGTTTCGAGATGTCACTGAGTCTGAAAGCGAAATGGCGTCCTGATATTGATGCCCTGGAACTTTGCCGTCAGCACGGCCGCGATATTGCCCGTCAGTGGGCGCTCGCTCCGCTGCCGGAAACAAATGTGAAAGCGACAACCCAGGAAGAAGAGTGCGCCTGTGCCACCGCCGCTGCGGCTGACCTCGGCCCAAGCATGCAGTGCAGCGTGTGCCAGTGGATTTACGACCCTGCAAAAGGTGAGCCGTTGCAGGATGTCGCGCCGGGTACGCCGTGGAGCGACGTACCGGATAACTTCCTGTGCCCGGAATGTTCATTAGGTAAAGACGTCTTTGATGTGTTGGCAACGGAGGCAAAATGAGCCGGGGAATTGTCATTATTGGTTCGGGCTTCGCCGCCCGCCAGTTAGTCAAAAACATCCGTAAACAGGACGCGACCGTAGCGCTGACCCTGATTGCCGCTGACAGTATGGACGAGTACAACAAACCCGACCTCAGTCACGTCATCAGCCAGGCGCAGCGCGCCGACGACCTCACCCGCCAGTCGGCGGGGGAGTTTGCCGAACAGTTTAATCTGCGTCTGTTCCCACACACCTGGATTACGGACATTGATGCCGACGCCCATGTGGTAAAAAGCCAGGACAAGCAATGGCAGTTCGACAAACTGGTGCTGGCGACAGGGGCATCAGCCTTTGTTCCGCCGGTTGCCGGGCGTGAGTTAATGCTCACACTGAACAGCCAGCAGGAGTATCGCGCCTGCGAAACGCAACTGCGTGACGCGCAGCGCGTACTGATCGTCGGCGGCGGTCTGATTGGTAGCGAGCTGGCAATGGATTTCTGCCGTGCGGGTAAAGCCGTCACGCTGATTGACAATGCCGCCAGCATTCTGGCCTCGCTGATGCCGCCGGAAGTGAGCAGCCGTTTGCAGCATCGTCTGACCGATATGGGCGTACATCTGCTGCTGAAATCGCAGTTGCAGGGTCTGGAGAAAACCGCTACCGGTATTCGCGCCACGCTGGATCGCGATCGTCAGGTAGAGGTGGATGCGGTCATCGCCGCGACCGGCCTGCGCCCGGAAACCGCGCTGGCGCGCCGTGCCGGGTTGACCATCAACCGTGGCGTCTGCGTTGACAGCTATCTGCAAACCAGCCACCCGGATATTTATGCGCTGGGAGACTGCGCGGAAATTAACGGTCAGGTTCTGCCTTTCCTGCAACCGATTCAGTTAAGCGCCATGTATCTGGCGAAAAATCTGCTCGGCGGGAACGCGCCGCTGAAGCTGCCCGCCATGCTGGTGAAAATCAAAACGCCGGAATTGCCGTTACATCTTGCAGGCGAAACCCAGCGTTGCGACCTGAACTGGCACATTGCGGCGGAGTCCGAAGGGATGGTCGCCCGAGGCATGAATACCGAAGGTCAGCTTTGCGCCTTTGTGGTGAGCGAAGACCGCATGAAGGAGGCCTTTGCGCTGCTGAAAACGCTGCCCGCGTAAGTTCATTGTGCCGGACGGCGGCTGGCCTGCAAATCATGACGCCGTAGGCCTGATAAGCGCAGCGCCATCAGGCAATGTTCGAACATCTTTGCCGGACGGCGGCGTAAACGCCTGATCCGGCCTACGGGAAGCGCCTGTTTGTACGTCGCCATCCGGCGATACTGCCACTGATTTATTAACCTCACGCACACGGAAGTGCGCTGCTGCTTGTCGGTATGCCCCGACACGTTTCGCCCCGCCAGTCCCGGGGCTTTTTTTTATTTCTGCGCCAGCTCGCGCGCTGCGGCGATCGCTCCCTGCCCTAACGACACTCCCCCATCTCCGGCCGGTAAACGCTGCGGGAACAGTAAGGTAAAATCAGCAAGACAGAACGTCAGACGCCTGCACAGCAAGCGGTTATGCAGCACGCCGCCGCCGAATACCAGCGTGGTGATCCCGCGTGCGGTCGCTTCCTGGCGCAGCAGCGCGGCGAACCCATGCGCCAGCGCGTCGTGAAAGGCCCACGCCCGCTCCTCGGGAGCAGCCTGCCAGTTCAGCCACTGCCGCCAGAACGTGGCTAAATCCAGCTGGTTGTTTTTAACCGGCATCGTCACCGGATGTTCAACGCGATTGCATCGCGAAGCCAGCGCCTCCAGCGCACAGGCCGCTTCCCCTTCATAACTGAGCGTGTCAGGCGCGCAGCCTGATGCGGCGGCGACGGCATCGAACAGGCGTCCGCACGACGACGCCAGCGGGGCGTTGATTCCGCGCTCAATGGCCCGCGCCAGCACGTTCCACTGCTGTCGTTGCAGCGCAGCCGTTTCTGGATAGTCCCGCCAGTCAGGAACGAAGCGCAGACACTGCGCCAGCAGGTTGCGCCAGGGCTGCTTCGCGGCGAGATCGCCGCCCGCCAGCGCGACGGCGGGCAGGCCGCCAAGATGCTCGCATTCACGGTAATTAACGCGTAAACACTCTCCGCCCCACAGCGCGCCGCCCTCTCCCATACCGATGCCGTCGAGCGTCAGGGCAATCACATCGCCGCCGTTCAACGGCCAGCCGTGCTCGACCATGCATGCCGCCGCATGCGCATGGTGGTGCAATACCGTTTCGGTCGGAAGCGTCATCTCGCTGGCCCACTGGCTGGAGACGTAGCCCGGATGCGCGTCGCAGACAACGCGTTGCGGCGTAAAATCGTAAATGTTCTGAATCAAACGCAGCGCGTCACGCCACTGCGTTTGAATGCCGTCATCGCTGAGATCCCCCAGATGCTGGCTTACCACCGCCTGCTCGCCGCGCACCAGACAGAAGGTATTTTTCAGATCGGCGCCCAGACAAAGCATCGGCGGCACATCACGAAATCCCGGCGGCAGCGCGATCGCATCCGGCACATAGCCCCGCGAACGGCGTAGCATTTCGCCGCTGTCACGCACGACCGAGTCATCCATTCGCTGCACGATATCGCGGTTGTGCAACAGAAAACCGTCGGCGATCGCCTTCAGGTCGTCCAGCGCCTGTTGGTTAGTGATGGCCGGCGGTTTACCGCTAAGGTTGCCGGAGGTCATCACCAGCGGACAATTCAGCGCCTGTAAAAGCAAATGCTGGAGCGGATTCGCGGGCAACATTACCCCCACTTCCGCCAGCCCCGGCGCGATCCCCTCGCACAGCGACGCGACATGCTGTTTATCCACCAGCACGATGGGGGCGGCCGGCGTAGTCAGCAGTCGGCGCGCCGCATCCGGCAAGCCTTCCGCATCCGGCAACATTACCGCCAGCGGTTTCGCAGGGCGGCGTTTACGCGCCCGCAGCATCGCCACCGCCTCATCATTTTGCGCATCGCAGGCCAGATGAAAGCCGCCAATACCTTTGATGGCGACAATGCCCCCCGCTTTTAACATCGCGACGGCAGCCTGTAGCGCAGCGTCTTTTTCCGCCCGCGCGCTGCCAGAGCGCCACGCCAGATGCGGGCCGCAGGCCGGGCAGGCAACAGGTTGGGCGTGGAAACGGCGGTCGTATGGATCGCGATATTCCGTCGCACACTTCCTGCACAACGGAAACGATGCCATCACGGTAAACGGACGGTCGTAAGGCATCGCACGTATGATCGTAAAACGCGGGCCGCAGTGGGTGCAGTTGATAAAAGGGTAACGGTAGCGCCGCTCGCCGGGCGTATTCATTTCGGCGAGGCAGGCCGGGCATGTGGCCGCATCGGGCACAATTTGCGTATTCATCGTTCCGCCCGCGCTCTGGCGGATGGAGAAATCGGCAGGCAGTTGAGACCAGGCAAACGGCTCGCTCTCGACGCTGTCAATACGGGCCAGCGGCGGGCAATGTTGATGTAACTGCACAATAAACTCCGCCGGATCTTCCTGTAAGCGCACAACCACACCGTCACCGTCGTTACACACGTCGCCATGCAGTTGTAACCGCTGCGCCAGTTGCCAGACGTAGGGGCGAAATCCGACGCCCTGTACCTTGCCACGAATACGCAGCTGTACGCCGGAGTGGTTGTTTATTGTCATGAAGTCGTTCCCGCAGTCATCTATCCCGGTTTGCCTGATGGCGCTACGCTTATCAGGCAAACCGGGGATACGAACAGTAGGCCGGATAAGGCAAGACCGCCATCCGGCATGAATACCACCGTATTTTACGCGGTTTTTCAGGAATCAGAAAAGCAAAGACGCAGAGGAGTCCAGCGCCGCACGGCGACGTTTTTCCGCGCTCAGTTGTTCAAGTTTGTTGCGATCGACGCAAATCAGCGCGTGGGTCGGACAGGCTTCCATACAGGCAGGGCCGGCCTCGCGGTGGTGGCAAAGGTCGCATTTGTTGGCCTCCGCTTTTTCCGCCCGGACGTTCAGACCCGCGCCGCTGTTGCGAATCACCGGACGCACAACCACTTCCATCGCGCCGTATGGGCAAGCGACCACGCAGGTTTTACAGCCAATGCAACGCTCCTGCATCACATGTACGAAACCTTTATCACGGCTGATGGCGCCGTTCGGGCAGACGTTGGCGCACGGCGCGTCTTCACACTGGCGGCACAGCGTCGCCGTGGAGACATTTACACCTTTGATCACATGGATGCGGGGTAAGAAAGTTTCAGGGGTCAGCGACGCGCAGTCCTGGTTTTCCTGATGAGACACCACACAGGCCACTTCACAGGTACGGCAACCAATGCATTTATTGGCGTCGGCAATGATGAAACGGTTCATCAAATTCTCCAGCAATGACAGATTATGTGCCGAAACATTCATAAATCGTGCCAGTTTTTAACTGATTGTTATTGCTTGATATTTGATGATGACGTTGTGACCAGGCACTGTCATCGTCACGAATGACGATGACAAATGACAATGTAAAGCGGGATCAGCGGACAGGCAGCGGCGCTGCCGAATCGCGCAGGATCAGCGCACCGGTAAAGGTTTTTGGCGGCGTAAATTCACCGCCGTCCAGCATGAAGATAAGACGTCCAATCGTCTCCTGAATCATCTCCGTGACCGGAATTTTAACGCTGGAAAGCGCCGGGATGGTATAGGGCGCCATCGCAATGTCGTCGAATCCGATGACCGAGGTCTGCGCAGGCACGCTCATGCCACGCTCGTGTAACTGTTTGATGGCGCCAATCGCCATATCGTCATTACTGGCTACCAGCGCGGTAAAACTCACCTTGCGCGCCAGGAGCGTATCCACCCCTTCAGCACCGCTGGCGGGCGTCCACTTTCCGTTGACAATCAATTCGTTATTGATAGCGATGCCGTGTCGCGTCAATGCGTCTTTATACCCTGAAAGACGCTCCACGCCGGTAGGGGAATCCATCGAACCGGTGATAAACGCAATCTCGCGATGCCCCCCGGCGATCAACTGTTCCACCGCGTTAAAACTGGTCTGCTTCTGGTCGCAATAAACGCAGTGGCTGCTGTTTCTTCGCAGCCGACGGTTAAGCACCATAATGGGCTGGGCGTGTGAGTCGATAATGTCGTCAATCTCATCCACGCTAAGAAAACGGGGATAAATCATAATGGCGTCGCAACGCAGATCGAGCAGATACTGAATCGCCTGACGCTCTTCTTCCGCGCTGTGTTTGCCGTCCGCGAGCAGAAGCTGACGCCCCTTATCCTCTGCCATCCGCGCCGTATGAAACAGCAGCTCGCTAAAATAAACGCCGTGGTAAAGGGTGTTCGTCACCACCAGACCGAGGGTCTGCGTTTTCTTCGCCGCCAGACTGCGCGCTAACAAATTGGGTCGATAGCCGC
This sequence comes from Citrobacter sp. CK199, assembly GCF_030333285.1. NCBI lineage: Bacteria > Pseudomonadati > Pseudomonadota > Gammaproteobacteria > Enterobacterales > Enterobacteriaceae > Citrobacter > Citrobacter sp. CK199. The sequence goes on from NZ_JAOWGF010000026.1 coordinate 24,052, forward strand.
TCTCTTCAATGGCCTGAAACACGCGGTCTTTGGTCTCCTGGCTGACGTAGCCGTTACCTGAAAGCACCCGGGAAACCGTCGCTTTCGACACCCCGGCGCGCTTCGCCACTTCCAGCATCGTCGTCATATTACTCATCCATTAGCACTCAATGACACGCAGTGTACTTCACCGTACCGTTGTTGTCCTTGATGGTAAATCACCGCCCAAAACAACAAGTGATCATTCTCACAATTATAAAAAATGATCGAATTGTGATCTTGTATCACTCAGTTAAACTATTCATGATTTTGTGGAACCGGTTTCCTATTTTGCGTTTCATTGCCCACGTTTTTTTAGCGAAAAGGCGTAAGACGATAAAACTACCCTATTGATAAAACAGGATAAAATCCGATGTCTAAGAATTATGCGGCACTGGCGCGCTCCGTGGTGACGGCGCTGGGCGGTGTGGATAACATCACCGCCGTGACACACTGTATGACGCGTCTACGTTTCGTTCTCAAAGATGACGCGCAGGTCGACAGCGCGACGTTGAAAACCCTCAGCGGCGTTCTCGGCGTGGTTCGCAGCGACAACCAGTGTCAGGTAATTATCGGCAACACCGTTTCACAGGCGTATCGCGAAGTCGTCAGTCTGCTGCCGACCGATATGCAGCCCGCAGCGCCCGTCGGCAAACCTAAACTCACCTTTAAACGCATCGGCGCGGGGATCCTTGACGCGCTGATCGGCACTATGTCCCCGTTGATCCCGGCGATTATCGGCGGATCGATGCTGAAACTGCTGGCCATGATCCTCGAAATGACGGGGCTGCTGGAAAAAGGCGCCTCCACGCTGACCATCCTGACGGTGATTGGCGACGGCGCGTTCTTCTTCCTGCCGCTGATGGTGGCGGCGTCAGCGGCAATCAAGTTCAAAACGAACATGTCGCTGGCGATTGCCATCGCAGGCGTGCTGGTTCACCCGAGTTTTATCGACCTGATGGCGAAAGCCGCCGAAGGTGAACACGTTGAATTTGCCCTGATCCCGGTGACGGCGGTGAAATACACCTACACGGTGATCCCGGCGCTGGTGATGACATGGTGTCTTTCATACATCGAACGCTGGGTGGATCGCATTACCCCGGCCGTCACGAAAAACTTCCTGAAACCAATGCTGATCGTCCTGATCGCCGCCCCGCTCGCCATTGTTTTAATCGGCCCAATCGGGATCTGGATCGGTAGCGCCATCTCCGCGCTGGTTTACACCATTCACGGCTATCTGGGCTGGCTTTCCGTCGCCATCATGGGCGCGCTGTGGCCGCTGCTGGTCATGACCGGGATGCACCGCGTCTTTACCCCAACCATCATCCAGACCATTGCTGAAACCGGCAAAGAAGGCATGGTCATGCCGTCTGAAATTGGCGCTAACCTGTCGCTGGGCGGTTCCTCTCTGGCCGTCGCATGGAAAACCAAAAACCCGGAACTGCGCCAGACGGCGCTTGCCGCCGCCGCTTCCGCAATTATGGCGGGGATCTCCGAACCGGCGCTGTACGGCGTGGCGGTACGTCTGAAGCGTCCGCTGATTGCGAGCCTGATTAGCGGCTTTATCTGCGGCGCGGTGGCAGGTATGGCGGGGCTTGCCAGCCACTCGATGGCGGCGCCGGGCCTGTTCACCAGCGTCCAGTTCTTCGACCCGGCAAACCCGATGACCATCGCCTGGGTGTTTGGCGTGATGGCGCTGGCCGTGGTGCTCTCTTTTGTTCTGACGCTGCTCCTCGGCTTTGAAGATATCCCCGTGGAAGACGCAGCCGCGCAGGCAAGAAAAAACCAGGCCGCGCAACCGACTACTGTAAAAGAAGCCAGCATCTGACTGGCGCATATTGAGGATGACTATGTCTGTATTTCCGCAAGGATTTTTATGGGGCGGCGCACTGGCCGCCAACCAGTCTGAAGGGGCATACCGGGAAGGCGGCAAAGGGCTGAGCACCGTCGATATGATCCCGCACGGCGAGCACCGGATGCCGGTCAAACTGGGGCTGGAAAAACGCTTTCAACTGCGGGATGACGAATTTTATCCTAGCCATGACGCGATTGATTTTTACCATCGCTATAAAGACGATATCGCCCTGATGGCGGAGATGGGCTTCACGGTGTTTCGCACCTCGATCGCCTGGAGCCGTCTCTACCCTGACGGCGATGAGCTGACGCCGAACGAAGAAGGCATCGCGTTTTATCGCGCGGTGTTTGAAGAGTGTAAAAAGTACGGTATTGAGCCGCTGGTCACGCTGTGCCACTTCGATGTGCCGATGCACCTGGTAACGGAGTACGGCTCCTGGCGCAATCGCAAAATGGTGGAATTCTTTACCCGCTACGCGCGAACCTGCTTTGAAGCCTTTGACGGTCTGGTGAAATACTGGCTGACGTTCAACGAAATCAACATCATGCTGCACAGCCCGTTCTCCGGCGCGGGCCTGGTGTTTGAGGAAGGTGAAAATCAGGATCAGGTGAAGTATCAGGCCGCGCATCACGAGCTGATTGCCAGCGCGCTGGCGACCCAAATCGCCCATGAGGTCAACCCGCAAAACCAGGTCGGCTGTATGCTGGCGGGAGGCAATTTTTATCCGTACTCCTGTAAACCGCAGGACGTCTGGACCGCGCTGGAGAAAGACCGCGAAAACCTGTTCTTTATCGATGTGCAGGCGCGCGGCGCTTACCCGGCCTATTCCGCCCGCGTCTTTCGTGAGAAAGGCGTGGTGATTGAAAAAGCCCCGGAAGACGACGCTATCCTGAAGAACACCGTCGATTTCGTCTCGTTTAGCTACTACGCGTCACGCTGCGCTTCAGCGGAGATGAACGCCAATAACACCAACGCCGCCAACGTGGTGAAATCGCTGCGCAATCCGCACCTTGACGTCAGCGAATGGGGCTGGGGGATTGACCCGCTTGGTCTGCGCATCACTATGAATATGATGTATGACCGCTACCAGAAGCCGCTGTTTCTGGTGGAAAACGGCCTCGGCGCGAAAGATGAGCCGGACGCGAAAGGTGAGATCCATGATGATTACCGCATCCGCTATCTGCGTGAGCATATTCGGGCGATGGCCGACGCCATTGAAGACGGCGTGCCGCTGATGGGTTACACCACCTGGGGCTGCATCGATCTGGTGTCCGCCTCGACAGGCGAAATGAGCAAACGCTACGGGTTTGTGTATGTCGACCGTGACGACGCTGGCAACGGCACGCTGGCGCGTACCCGCAAAAAATCATTCTGGTGGTACAAGAAAGTGATTGCGAGTAACGGGGAAGATCTGGCGTAGCCCGTTTTGCCGGGTGGCGGCTTCGCCTTACCCGGCCTACAAAACCGTAGGCCCGGTAAGTATGTAGGCCGGATAAGCGTTAGCGCCATCCGGCATCACAAACGACGCCTACTCCTCGCCCTCAGCAACCAACTGCTCAAATCCACCATTCCCCTGCCACCCTTCAAGATGCTGATAAACCACCTCAACCGCGTCTTTAATCGCTTGCGTCATCGGATAATAAAAGCCAACGATATCCGGCTGGATGCCGAGGAAAATCACGTCGCCAACATCCTCTTTCAGCTGATCCACCAGGTAATTCAACGGCATATTATGGGTGGTTATCATAAACATTTCGGCGATGTCATCCGGGTCGATGATGCGGATCTCGCCCGGATTCAGCCCCATGTCGGTCGCATCGACAATCAGCAGACGATCCGGGCGCAGTTCGCGGATCGCGACAATATCGTTCTCCGGCGCGCTGCCGCCGTCAATAACAACCCAGTTGCCTTTAGGCTGCGCGGCGCACATTTCGGCCAGCAGCGGACCGGCGCCGTCATCGCCCATCATACTGTTGCCGACGCACAATAAAACGTCAGTCACGGTGTCTCCTCACCATCAGATAGATGGCGCTTTCCTGATGAATATCGTGGAGCATACTCAGCATCAGCTTGCTCCACGCCTGCTGTTGCGGGCTTTGCGCAGCGAGCGCGCTGTCGAAAGCGCGCGCCAGCATTTGCACATGGTTAAAATCGATGACGATCTCGCCGTACTTTGGCACGCCTTCCATTTTACGTCTGGCCTCGCTTCCCTCTTCCAGAGTCGCGATCCACGCCAGATAATCCTCCCACGGGCAGGTTAACGCCGCTTCCAGGCAGTCGATGACCCCAAGGTGGTGGCCAATCGCCAGGCTGTAATAGACAACCTGCTGCGCCTCGGCGGGCGTCGCATCGTTCTCATCAATAAACTTACGGCTCAGTTGACTGAACACCACCGTTTCACTCATCGGATACGCGCCTCTTCAACCACATGATTCAGGTGAGTGACAATCTCGGTCAGACGCGGATCGTTTTCCACTTCCAGCCAGCGCGCCACCTGATGTTCACCCTGTCCCAGTTGGGTCAGGTAATCATCGGCGATCTGACGGCCATAGCGATAACCCGCCAGACGACGCGCCGCGCGATCCACCTTCACGCGCAGCGGCTGCACCATGTCGGGATGCAGAATCTCTGCCGCCTGCTCGTCCAGTTCACCCGGCGCGCGGGCGTGGATTTTCTGCTCCAGCAAACCCAGCGCCATCGCGAAACCGTACAACGTTGCCGCAGGCGTCGGCGGGCAGCCCGGAATGTAGACATCCACCGGTACGATTTTGTCGGTGCCGCCCCAGACGCAGTACAGGTCGTGGAAGATACCGCCGCTGTTGCCGCAGGCGCCGTAAGAGATACAGATTTTTGGGTCCGGCGCGGACTGCCAGGCGCGCAGCGCCGGAGAACGCATTGCGCGCGTCACCGCCCCGGTGAACAGCAGAATATCCGCATGACGCGGCGACGGGACGACTTTGATGCCAAAACGTTCGGCGTCAAACAGCGGAGAAAGGGTGGCAAAAATTTCGATTTCGCAGCCGTTGCAGCCACCGCAGTCCACGCGGTAGACATACGCCGAACGCTTAATGTTTTTCAGCAAAGACGCCTTCATGCTGGCGATGGATTCATCCACCGTCATCGGCAGCGGAATGCCGTTGGCGTCGCGTGGGCCTAATAAATTGCTCATCAGCTGGCCTCTTTCATATGGCGAGTCAGTTCAATACGGTCGGACGGCACCAGGCATTTCTGACGCTTGCAGTCCGGGCAGGTCTCAAAGCTTTCACGGTGATGCTCCGCGCGGCTGTCGCCATTGTGTTTCAGCAGCGCGATGGCGTAATCAATCTCTTTCTGCACCGCGAAAGGACGGTTGCACACGCGGCAATTGCACAGCGTAAAGCGGGACTGTTGCAGAAAGTCCGCTTTCTTCCACACCGCCAGCTCATACTCCTGCGAGAGTTTAATCGCCGCTGTCGGGCACACTTCTTCGCAGCGGGCGCAAAAGATGCAGCGCCCGAGGTTGAACTGCCAGGCCAGCTCGCCGGTAACAAGGCAGGTTTCAACCGTCAGCGCATTCGACGGGCAGGCATTGACGCAGGCTGCGCAGCCAATACACTGCTGCGGATTATGCTCCGGTTTGCCACGGAAGTTTTTATCGACCGCAATCGGCTCCAGCGGATACGACGACGTCGGCGCGCCGGTTTTGATAACTTTTTTGATAAAGGTAAACATGGCGATTCCTTATTTCAGCGGCGAGTTTTTACGCTCAATGCTGTAGCGCTCAAGTTCTTTGTACGGCACGACTTTGCTCTTCTTCTTACGCACATCCACCACGGTCATGCGGTCGGTACAGGAGTAGCAAGGGTCGAGGCTACCGATGATCAGCGGCGCGTCGGAGACCGTGTTACCGCGCAGCATATAGCGCAGGGTCGGCCAGTTGGCGTAGGTCGCCGCACGGCAGCGCCAGCGATACAGCTTCTGGTTGTCGCCGGTCATGCTCCAGTGGATGTCATCCCCGCGCGGCGCTTCGGCAAAGCCCAGCGCAAAACGGTGTGGGATATAGGTAAAGCCTTCCACCATCAGCGGGCCGCCCGGCAGGTTGTCCAGGCCGAAATCGATCATGTTCAGCGCGGTGTACACTTCGTTGATGCGCACTTTCAGACGGGAGATGACGTCACAGCCCTGCTCGCTATGCACTTCCATCGGCAGCAGGCCGTAACCGACAAACGGGTGATCGGCGCGGGTATCGCGGGCGTGGCCGCTGGCGCGCACCATCGGCCCCACGTTACTGAAGTCGCGGGCGATTTCCGGGTCGAGGCGCCCAATGCCGACGGTGCGCTGCTCCATGTTCGGCGTGCTGAGCAGCATATCCACCAGTTCCTGCACCTCGCGGCGCATCTGCTGCGCCAGTTGACGGGTCTGGATCATGTCCTCTTTCAGCAGATCGCGACGAATCCCGCCGATCAGGTTCAGACCGTAGGTTTTACGCGCCCCGGTAAGGATCTCCGCCATCTTCATCGACGTTTCACGCACGCGGAAGAACTGCATAAAGCCGGAGTCAAAACCGGTAAAGTGGCAGGCCAGGCCGAGGTTCAGCAGGTGTGAATGCAGGCGCTCCACCTCCAGCAGAATGGCACGGATCATCTGCGCGCGTTCCGGCACCACGATCCCCATCGCATTCTCGACGGAGGTGGTATAGGCGGTGCTGTGAGCAAAGCCGCAAATGCCGCACACGCGGTCCGACAGGAAGGTGACTTCGTTGTAGCCCATGCGGGTTTCCGCCAGTTTCTCCATGCCGCGATGGACGTAGAACAGGCGGTAATCGGCGTCGATAATGTTTTCGCCATCAACAAACAGACGAAAGTGGCCCGGTTCATCAGAGGTGACGTGCAGCGGGCCGATCGGCACCACGTTGTTTTTCTTGTCACCCAGCTCGTTGATAAATTCGTAGGTTTCGGCATCGGTGGTCGGCGCCGGACGTTGACGGTAATCCATGCTGTCTTTACGCAGCGGATAGAGTTCATCCGGCCAGTCATCCGGCAGCACCAGGCGGCGTTCGTCAGGCAGGCCGACCGGAATTAAACCGTACATGTCGCGCACTTCGCGCTCACCCCACACCGCAGCAGGCACGCGCGGCGTCACGGACGGAAACTCCAGTTTGTTGGCATCGACTTCAACGCGCACGGTAATCCAGCACTTCGTCCCCTGCTCCATCGACAGCACGTAGTAAACGGCATAGTGGCCGCACAGCTGGCGTTCGTCGTTGCCAAACAGTACCGAGAGCCATCCGCCCTGTTTGTAGTAGAGAAACTCCACCACTTCCGGCAGGTAGTTCACCTTCACGGTGAGGGTCAGCTGATCTTTGGTCTGCCAGGCTTCGTCCAGCACCACGCCCGGAAAAGCCTGGTGCAGCGCCGCAAGGTATTGTTGACCTAATTTTTCTTCAGACATGCTCAAACTCTCTTAAATCACGCCACCAGCAAGGAGACGAATGCTAAAAACGCAAACCCAAAACCGGCCCAGGTCACGCGTGAAGTGGCGCAAAAACGCAGGCGCGCCATGCTGTTTTCGAACAGGGCAATCACCAGTACGCCAGCGATCAGCTTGACGATGGCAATCACCAGCGCCAGCAGCAGCCCACCCGCGCTGAAGGTCTCCATCTGTCCCCACGGCAGGAATACGCCGACAAACATTTGCAGCACCACCAGTTGTTTCAGGCTGATGCCCCACTTCAGCACCGCGAAGCCGCTGCCGCTGTATTCGGTCAGCGGGCCTTCCTGCAACTCCTGCTCCGCTTCCGCCAGATCGAACGGCAGTTTGCCCATCTCGATAAAGGTGGCGAACGCGCAAGCGCACAGCGCCAGCATCAGCGGAATGCTGCGCGCTGCCGGCCAGTGGTAAATCGTGTCGGTGATATTGCTGATGTGCGTGGAACCGGCCACCTGCGCCGCCACCCACAGGCCGAGCAGCAGGATTGGCTCCACCAGTACGCCGAGCATCGCTTCGCGGCTTGCGCCGATCGCGGTAAACGGACTCCCGGTATCCAGACCGGCAATAGAAAAGAAGAAACGGGCGATCGCAAAGAGGTAGATCAGGGTGATCAGATCGCCCAACTGCGGCAACGGTGAACCAACCGTCACCACCGGCAGCGCGGTCGCGATAGTCAGCATGACGCCGACCATCACAAACGGCGTCAGGCGAAAGACCCAGCCGGAATCGGCAGGCGCAACGCTCTGGCGCCCCAACAGCTTGATCAGGTCGCGATACTCCTGCAAAACGCCCGGCCCGCGACGATTGTGCAACCGGGCACGCGCCACGCGGGTAATACCGGACAGCAGCGGCGCTGCGGCGAATAACACCAGCGCCTGAATTAACGGATATAACACACTCATTCTCAGGCTCCTCGTGAAACCACAATCACCACCAGCACCGCCAGCTCAATCAGCGCCAGGCGGCGGAACAGAACCGGTGCCGCCGCATTCTGCCAGCCCGGAACCAGCGATACCGGGTTAAGCCATTTACGCAGCTTGAGTACCGGGGCAAAGGCCTCTTTCACCGGCATGGCGAAACCGTGGGCGGTAATCACCATCGACTGCTCGTGGTCGTAGCCACAGACCCAGGCCGCGCCGCGTGAACGCGACGGCAGACGGTTGCCTTTGAAAATCGCCATGATGATGAACGGCAGCAGCGGACAGGCGATCAGCAGCAGCGCGATCATCGGCTGAGAAACGGTGGTATTCGCCGTCTCCAGCGGTAGCGGGACGGCAGCGGAGATCAGCGGCAGCAGCCACGGCGCGGCAACGCCGCCCAGCACGCAGCAAATGGCCAGCGCGACGACGCTCACCCCCATCAGGATTGGCGCACAGCAGGCGTTTTCCGCCTCTTTGGTACGCGGCGCGCCGAGGAAAGTGACGCCATAGACTTTCGCCATACACATCACCGCCAGCGCACCGGTAATCGCCAGCCCGACGGCCAGCAACGGCCCTAACAGACGGCCAATGAACGCGCCGCTGTTGCCCAGTTTGAAGAAGGACTGATAGATAACCCACTCACCGGCAAACCCGTTCAGCGGCGGCAGCGCGGCCATCGCCATCAGGCCAATCAACATCGCGACAGAAATCACCGGCATACGCTTGCCGATGCCGCCCAGTTTTTCAATGTCGCGGTGCCCGGTACGAAACCAGATGCTGCCCGCGCCCAAAAACAGCACACTTTTGAACAGGCTATGGTTGACCAGATGATAGAGACCACCGGTCAGGCCGAGCGCAATCAGCGCCGGTTGATTAAGGGCAATACCGGTGACGCCCGCGCCCAGACCGAGCAGGATAATGCCGATGTTTTCCAGAGTGTGGTACGCCAGCAGACGCTGAATGTTATGTTCCATCAGCGCATACAGACCGCCGACAAACGCGGTGATCATGCCGAGCACCAGCAGCAGAACGCCCCACCACAGCGGCGCATTGCCGCCAATCAGCGATAAAGAGAGAATGCCCAGCAGACCCATTTTCATCACCACGGTAGAGAACAGGGCCGCCGCCGGCGCGCTGGCGTTGGCATGCGCCTGCGGCACCCAACCGTGCAGCGGGATAATCCCGGCCAGCAGACCAAAACCGACTACGCCGAGCAGCCAGATGTCAGAACCGAGCGGCAGCGCCTGGGCGCGCAGATCGAGCAGACGCAGCTCCAGCGTGCCGTAACGCTGCCACACCAGCCAGCAGGCGACAGCCAGCAGCAGCGTACCGATACGCCCCAGCGCAAACCACAGTTTGCCCTCTTTACTGCAACCGGTAAGAAACACCGCGCACAGCGCCATGATTTCCGCCATCACCACCAGCGTACCAAGATTGCTGGCAACGACCGCGCAAACTGCCGCCGCCATCAGCAGGTTTACCAGCAGCCCGTTGGCTAACACCAGCGGGTGACGATGCCAGTCGATGTTGTACAGGCTGACGAACAGCCCGCACAGCCCCAGCGTAATCAGCCAGATGGCGTTCAGCGGGGTGATTTGTAAACCATGACCGATCAACGGCATCACGCCGCTGACCGCTGTCGCATTCACCAGGACGGAAAAACCCGCCGCCGCGGTATACAGACTGCCGACCGCGCCGCCGACACCAGCGACCCAGCCGCTCAGCGCTTTATGAAAAGAAAACAGAAATGCCAGTACGGCCGCCGCCGCGAACCAGGCCACACCGCTATTGATCAGTGAAATTGCGTTCATTTTGCCTCCCCACTTTGCGCCTGCTGAAACAAGGTGAGATCGCCAAAATCGGTGTTGAAGGTCAGCTCACGTTTGCGCTTGCTGGCGCGGGCGATATCCATGTTATTCACCAGGTGTAACGCGTTGGTCGGACACATCCGCACGCAGGCCGGGCCTTGTTCGTCGAAGCTGCACAGATCGCATTTGACCGCGATGGCGCGCACGCCCGGCACCCAGTCCAGCAGCGTACTGACGCGTGCCGGCGCGGGAGGCGCCGGCGGGGCTTTCGGTGAATTGGCATTCGCCGGAATATGCAGCGGACGGCTGCCGGAAAATTCAATCGCGCCGAACGGGCAGGCAATGCCACACAGCTTGCAGCTTACGCACAAGCTTTCATTCAACTGTACGGCGCCGTCTACCCGATTGATGGCGTTCACCGGGCACACCACGGCACAGGGCGCATCTTCACAGTGGTGACACAACTGCGGCGCGGATTCTTTTTCATTGAGCATCACTTTCAGCCGCGGCATTGATTGCAGGCCGTGCTGGCGATGCGTCTCTGAACAGGCTGCTTCACAGGTGTGGCAGCCAATACAGAGCGTGGAGTCAGCAATTACAAAACGATTCACCAGGCATTCCTCAGGTGATAGTCATTTTTGACGAAAACATGTCTGAAAAATGTCATTTTCGACACTTATCGACATTCCCATCCCCTCAAACATTCATATGCAGCGTGAAGCGCACGCCGCGAGTAACAACGGGCAGCGCCTCGTGCTTATGCCGCCGGGCTATTTCCCTTTACCAGTTGACGTAAATTCACCGGGCGATTGTTTTCCACGGCGGTGTACAGGCTGTCGTAAACGCTGGCGATTTTTTCGAGATAGTGCTCCAGCACCTGCTCGCGATCGCGGTTACTGACCTTCTCATCAACGAGGCCGTCAATGGTCAATTGCGCTTGTGCAATCAACTGCTTATCTTCACCGTCTTTGGTTTCGACGTAATACTCGATGGTGTGGCTGTTAAAACCGTCCGCCAGGGTGACGTAAATCGTGAAGTGCTCGAAAAGCACAAAACACAGATCTTTGTCCGGCGCACAGCTCATGGCGTGATGCAGACGCGCTTTTGATAAGGTGATCCCCTGAACCAGTGAGTTGCAGTAGATTCGCCACTGGTCCAGCAGGCGATGATGCCGCTGCGCGATGTAATCAGCCTTTTCGCTTATTTCCCAAATAGTCATGTCAGGTTACCCGGTTAGCAGAGATAGCCAGCCTTAAGCATTTTCCATGCCAGTTTTTAAACCTTTATTTTTCATGATGATACAAAAACAGCCATCACGTTTGACGCTGTGACGACATGTCATTTCGTCATCGTCGTCATTGCCACAAGCAAGGGAAAAATAACTGGCATATTTATTGCTTATTCAGGGCAATGAATTCGGGAGGCGATATGCACGAAATAACTCTCTGCCAACGGGCACTGGAATTAATTGAACAACAGGCCGCAGCGCACGGTGCAAAACGGGTAACTGGGGTCTGGCTCAAAATTGGCGCATTTTCTTGCGTAGAAACCAGCGCTCTCGCCTTTTGTTTTGATCTGGTATGCCGTGGCACCCTGGCGGAAGGTTGTAAACTCCACCTCGAAGAACAAGAAGCCGAATGCTGGTGCGAGTCTTGTCAGCAGTACGTCACGTTACTGACGCAGCGCGTGCGCCGTTGTCCGCAATGCCAGAGCGACACGCTACGCATTGTGGCCGATGACGGGTTGCAGATTCGCCGAATTGAAATAGACAGTAATCCAACGCCGGATAGCGACGCCTGAGCGTCTTATCCGGCCGACAGGAATGGCCTGAGTTGTAGGCTGCATAAAGCAAAGCCGCCATCCGGCAATAGATTTACCGCAAGATAGAGATCAGGAGTGAGCGATGTGTACGACATGCGGTTGCGGTGAAGGCAACCTTTATATAGAGGGAGATGAGCATAATCCCCATTCGGCGTTTCGTAGCGCGCCTTTTGCCCCGGCGGCTCGCCCGGCGCTGAACATCACCGGCGTGAAGACATCCGCCTTTACCCCGAGCCAGACCGCAGAAGGCGATCTGCACTACGGTCACGGTGAAGCGGGAACCCATGCGCCGGGTATGAGCCAGCGCCGGATGCTGGAAGTCGAAATTGACGTGCTGGACAAAAACAACCGTCTGGCCGAGCGCAACCGCGCCCGCTTCGCCGCCCGCCAGCATCTGGTGCTCAATCTTGTCTCCAGCCCCGGTTCCGGTAAAACCACCCTGCTGACCGAAACGCTGATGAAGTTAAAAGACAGTGTGCCGTGCGCGGTGATTGAAGGCGACCAGCAGACGGTCAACGACGCCGCCCGCATCCGCGCGACCGGTACGCCCGCTATTCAGGTCAACACCGGCAAAGGCTGCCATCTTGATGCGCAAATGATTGCCGATGCCGCTCCGCGTCTGCCGCTGGCCGACAACGGTATTCTGTTTATCGAAAACGTCGGTAACCTTGTCTGCCCGGCCAGCTTTGACCTCGGCGAGCGCCATAAAGTGGCGGTGCTTTCCGTCACCGAAGGCGAAGACAAGCCGCTGAAATACCCGCATATGTTCGCCGCCGCTTCGCTCATGCTCCTGAACAAAGTTGATCTGCTGCCGTACCTCAATTTTGACGTTGAGAAGTGCATCGCCAGCGCCCGGGAAGTCAATCCTGACATTGAGATCATCCTCATCTCCGCCACCAGCGGCGAAGGGATGGATCGGTGGCTGAACTGGCTGGAGGCACAGCGATGTGCATAGGCGTTCCGGGGCAAATTCGCTCCATTGACGGCAATCAGGCGAAAGTCGATGTCTGCGGCATCCAGCGCGATGTCGACCTGACGCTGGTTGGCAGTTGCGATGAGAGCGGTGAGCCGCGTCTGGGCCAGTGGGTGCTGGTTCACGTTGGTTTTGCCATGAGTGTGATTAACGAAGCGGAAGCGCGCGACACCCTCGACGCGCTGCAAAACATGTTTGATGTCGAACCGGACGTCGGCGCTTTGTTGTATGGCGAGGAAAAATAATGCGTTTTGTTGACGAATATCGCGCACCGGAACAGGTGATGCAGTTGATTGATCACCTGCGTGAACGTGCCGCGCATCTCCCTTATACCGCCGAACGTCCGCTGCGCATTATGGAAGTGTGCGGCGGTCATACGCACGCCATCTTCAAGTTCGGCCTCGACCAGCTGCTGCCCGACAACGTGGAGTTTATCCACGGCCCCGGCTGCCCGGTGTGCGTGCTGCCGATGGGCAGAATTGACAGCTGCGTGGAGATCGCCAGCCATCCTGAGGTGATTTTCTGCACCTTTGGCGATGCCATACGCGTACCGGGGAAACAGGGTTCGCTATTGCAGGCCAAAGCCCGTGGCGCAGATATCCGCATTGTTTATTCGCCAATGGATGCCCTGAAACTGGCGCAGGAAAACCCAACGCGCAAAGTCGTTTTCTTCGGTCTGGGATTTGAAACCACCATGCCGACCACCGCCATCACGCTGCAACAGGCGAAGCTTCGCAACGTGCAGAACTTTTACTTTTTCTGCCAGCACATCACGCTTATTCCAACGCTGCGCAGCCTGCTGGAGCAGCCGGATAACGGAATTGACGCGTTTCTCGCGCCGGGTCACGTCAGCATGGTGATCGGCACCGACGCCTATAGCTTCATCGCGACGGATTTCCATCGTCCTCTGGTGGTGGCGGGATTCGAACCGCTTGATCTACTGCAAGGCGTCGTCATGCTGGTTGAGCAGAAAATAGCCTCCCATAGCCAAGTTGAGAACCAGTACCGTCGCGTGGTGCCGGATGCCGGTAATCTACTGGCGCAACAGGCTATCGCCGAGGTGTTTTGCGTCAACGGCGACAGCGAATGGCGCGGGCTGGGCGTGATTGAATCGTCCGGTGTCCATCTGACGCCAGACTACCAGCGGTTTGACGCCGAAGCGCACTTCCGCCCGGCGCCGCAACAGGTGTGCGACGATCCGCGTGCGCGCTGCGGAGAAGTGCTCACCGGCAAGTGCAAACCGCACCAGTGCCCGTTGTTTGGCACGACCTGTAACCCGCAGACGGCGTTCGGCGCGTTAATGGTCTCCTCCGAGGGGGCATGCGCCGCCTGGTATCAATATCGTCAGCAGGAGTGTGAAGCATGAACAGCGTACAACTTGCCCACGGCAGCGGCGGTCTGGCCATGCAGCAGCTGATTAACAGCCTGTTTATGGAAGCCTTTGCCAACCCGTGGCTGGCTGAGCAGGAAGATCAGGCGCGTCTTGAACTGGCGCAACTGGCGGCGGAAGGCGACCGCCTGGCCTTCTCCACCGACAGCTACGTTATTGACCCGCTGTTTTTCCCCGGCGGCAATATCGGCAAACTGGCGATTTGCGGCACGGCCAACGACGTGGCGGTCAGCGGTGCGATCCCGCGTTATCTCTCCTGCGGCTTTATCCTCGAAGAAGGTCTGCCGATGGAGACGCTGAAAAGCGTGGTGAACAGCATGGCGGCAACCGCGCGCGAAGCCGGTATCGCCATTGTGACCGGTGATACCAAAGTCGTTCAGCGCGGCGCGGCGGATAAGCTGTTCATCAACACCGCCGGAATGGGGGCGATTCCCGCCAATATTCACTGGGGGGCGCAGACATTAAGCGTGGGAGATGTGCTGCTGGTCAGCGGCACGCTCGGCGATCATGGCGCAACGATCCTCAATTTGCGTGAACAACTGGGGCTGGATGGCGAGCTGGTCAGCGACTGCGCAGTATTAACCCCGCTTATTCAGACGCTGCGCGATATTCCAGGCGTGAAAGCCTTACGCGATGCGACGCGCGGCGGCGTGAATGCTGTCGCCCATGAGTTTGCCGCCGCCTGCGGCTTCGGTATTGAGTTGTCCGAATCCGCGCTGCCGGTCAAACCGGCGGTGCGCGGCGTTTGCGAACTGCTGGGGCTGGATGCGCTTAACTTTGCCAATGAAGGCAAACTGGTGATCGCCGTTGAGCGCCAGGCCGCAGACGCGGTGCTTGACGCGCTGCGCGCGCACCCGCTGGGCCGCGATGCAGCGCCGATCGGCGAGGTGGTTGAACGCAGAGGCGTTCGCCTGGCCGGTCTGTATGGCGTGAAACGTACCCTTGATTTACCCCACGCCGAACCGTTGCCGCGTATATGCTAGCGCCTGATGGCGCTATGCTTATCAGGCCTACGGATGGACAGGCCTGCGGTGATACCCAAAATATATTACCTATATCTATAATTTATTTACCGTTTTCGCACCGCATCGCGGTGCTTTTCTGGAAAAGCAACATGTCGTATACACCGATGAGCGATCTCGGACAACAAGGTTTGTTCGACATCACTCGTACATTATTGCAGCAGCCCGACCTGGCGTCGCTCAGTGAAGCGCTTTCGCAACTGGTCAAGCGCTCAGCGCTGGCCGACAGCGCGGCTATTGTGTTATGGCAGCCACAGACACAACGCGCGCGTTATTATGCAACTCGCGAAAATGGTAAACCTGTCGCGTATGAAGACGAAACCGTGCTGGCACACGGCCCGGTTCGGCGCATTCTCTCGCGCCCCGATGCGCTGCACTGCAATCATCACGAATTCAGCGAAACCTGGCCGCAACTGGCGACAAACGGGCTGTACGGTGAATTTGGCCACTACTGTTTGCTGCCGCTGGCCGCTGAAGGGCGCATTTTTGGCGGCTGCGAATTCATCCGCCAAAACGACCAGCCGTGGAGCGAGAAAGAGTACGAACGCCTGCAAACCTTCACCCAGATTGTCGCAGTGGTCGCTGAGCAAATTCAGTGTCGGGTCAGCAATAACGTTGACTACGATCTCCTGTGCCGTGAGCGCGACAACTTCCGCATTCTGGTGGCGATCACCAATGCCGTGCTTTCACGGCTGGACATCGACGAACTGGTGAGCGAAGTCGCGAAAGAGATCCACCACTACTTTAATATCGATGCCATTAGCATCGTCCTGCACAGCTCCCGCAAAAATAAGCTGAGCATCTATTCCACGCATTATCTGGATGAACATAATCCCGCGCATGAACAAAGCGAAGTGGACGAAGCGGGAACGCTCTCTGAACGGGTTTTCAAAAGCAAAGAGATGCTGCTGATTAACCTGAACGAGCGGGATACGCTTGCGCCGTACGAACGCATGCTGTTCGACACCTGGGGCAACCAGATACAGACCCTGTGTCTGCTGCCGCTGATGTCCGGCAATACAATGCTCGGCGTGCTGAAGTTGGCGCAATGCGAAGAGAAAGTGTTTACCACCGCCAACCTCAAATTGCTGCGCCAGATTGCCGAACGCGTGGCGATTGCCGTGGACAACGCCCTCGCCTATCAGGAGATTCACCGGCTGAAAGAGCGTCTGGTCGACGAGAACCTGGCGCTTACCGAGCAGCTCAATAACGTGGATAGCGAATTTGGCGAGATAATCGGTCGCAGCGAAGCCATGTACAACGTGCTCAAGCAGGTGGAGATGGTGGCGCAAAGCGACAGCACCGTCCTGATCCTCGGTGAAACAGGAACCGGTAAAGAGCTGATTGCCAGGGCGATTCATAATCTGAGCGGGCGTAACGCACGGCGAATGGTGAAGATGAATTGCGCGGCGATGCCCGCCGGGCTGCTGGAAAGCGATCTGTTTGGTCACGAGCGCGGCGCCTTTACCGGCGCCAGCGCGCAGCGTATTGGTCGTTTTGAGCTGGCGGATAAAAGCTCGCTGTTTCTTGATGAAGTGGGCGACATGCCGCTGGAGCTACAGCCGAAACTGCTGCGCGTGCTCCAGGAGCAGGAATTTGAACGTCTGGGCAGCAATAAACTGATCCAGACGGACGTCAGGCTGATCGCCGCCACCAATCGCGATCTGAAAAAAATGGTGGCCGATCGTGAGTTCCGCAACGATCTCTATTACCGTCTGAACGTCTTTCCGATCCAGCTCCCGCCGCTGCGCGAGCGCCCGGAGGACATTCCGCTGCTGGTCAAAGCCTTCACCTTTAAAATCGCCCGCCGGATGGGGCGCAACATCAACAGTATTCCTGCCGAAACGCTACGCACGCTGAGCAATATGGAGTGGCCGGGGAACGTCCGCGAGCTGGAAAACGTCGTCGAGCGCGCCGTTCTGCTGACGCGGGGTAACGTGCTGCAACTCTCGCTGCCGGACATGGGAATGCTCACGCCGGGCGCGCCGCCGGTCGCCACCGAAGTCGCCCAGGAGGGCGAGGATGAATTTCAGCTCATTATGCGCGTGTTGAAAGAGACAAATGGCGTGGTGGCGGGGCCAAAAGGCGCCGCGCAGCGTCTGGGGCTGAAGCGCACCACCCTGCTCTCTCGCATGAAACGATTAGGCATTGATAAAGATGCATTGGTATAGCATCTCTGGCTATACTGGCAGATATCTCAACGAAAGGAGGCAGTATGGCGGTATCAGCACGTAATCAACTGACCGGTACGGTTAGCGCAGTCGCAACGGGTGCGGTGAATGATGAAGTTGAACTGACGCTGGCGGGCGGCGCAAAACTGGTGGCGATTGTCACTCACAGCAGCCAGCAGGCGCTGGGTCTGACAAACGGAAAAGACGCCATTGCTTTGATTAAAGCCCCCTGGGTTACTCTGGCAAGCGAAGATTGCGGCCTGAAGTTCTCCGCCCGCAACCAGTTTGCCGGTAGCGTATCTCAGGTGACGGAAGGCGCGGTCAACGCGACTGTACACATCAAAACCGACGCCGGTTTTGAGATTGTGGCCGTTGTCACCAATGAGAGTCAGGAAGAGATGAAACTGGCGCAGGGCAGTCGCGTTATTGCGCTGATTAAGGCGTCAGCGATTCTGATTGCGACCAAAGCGTAATGGTGTTGCCCGATGGCGCTAACGCTTATCGGGCCTACGCAACTGCGATTAACTCCCGCCATCCGGCAAGACACATTTATTTCTTGCGCTGATACTTTTCCGGCAATTCCGGGACGGGGCGTTTGTCATCAATAAGGTGACGGATGGTCAAAATCGGATGGCGCCAGAGCATTCTTGGGCCTGCCCAACGCATGATCTGCTTCATCTCCTCACGCTTCGCGGGCTGATAACAGTGCACCGGACACTGCTTACAGGCCGGTTTTTCCTCGCCAAACACGCACTTATCCAGCCGCTTTTGCGCATAGGCAAACAGCGCATCGTAATGACCTTGCTCGTTTGAGGCCTGCGGGCACTGGCTCTCGTACAGCGCGATCATTTTTTTAATCGTCAGTTTTTCACGAGCAATACGCTTACCGGACATGATGCCTCCACAAATAAGTTGCATAAATAATACACCTTATCTTCTCTCAGGACTATCACCCTAAGGTGACACATCCTTAGCGCCCTACGTAAATAAGAATTATTTTCATTTATCTATACCTTGTGCTATATAACATAGCAAAGGCTATATTCGATGAATAATTAACCGCATTATGATGAGGGATACTATGCCGCACTTGCTCCGTCTGAAATCCATTCTCCTTGCCAGCGCGCTGGCGATGCTTGCGCTGTCGCCTGCTTATGCAAAAGATAAATTTAAGGTCATCACAACGTTTACCGTCATCGCCGACATGGCGAAAAACGTAGCGGGCGATGCGGCGGACGTCAGTTCAATCACGAAGCCTGGCGCGGAGATCCACGAGTATCAGCCGACGCCCGGCGACATTAAGCGGGCGCAGGGCGCGCAGCTGATCCTCTCTAACGGCCTGAACCTGGAGCTGTGGTTCGCCCGGTTCTACCAGCACTTATCCGGCGTGCCGGAAGTTACGGTATCCAACGGCGTGAAGCCGATGGGCATTACCGAAGGGCCGTATAACGGCAAACCCAACCCGCACGCCTGGATGTCGGCGGAAAATGCGCTGATTTACGTGGATAACATTCGCGATGCGCTGGTGAAATACGATCCAGATAACGCCGCGACATACCAGAAAAACGCCGAAAACTATAAAGCCCAAATCCGCCAGACGCTCGATCCACTACGCGACGCACTGGCGAAGATTCCTGCCGACAAGCGCTGGCTGGTGACCAGTGAAGGCGCATTTTCCTATCTGGCGCGCGATAACGACCTGAAAGAGCTGTACCTCTGGCCGATCAACGCCGATCAGCAAGGCACGCCTAAACAGGTACGCAAAGTGATCGACGCGATCAGGGAACATCACATCCCGGCGGTGTTCAGCGAAAGTACCGTTTCCGATAAACCGGCCCGCCAGGTCGCGCGTGAATCCGGCGCACACTACGGCGGTGTGCTATATGTTGATTCTCTGAGCGCTGCCGACGGTCCGGTGCCGACGTATCTGGATCTGCTGCGCGTCACAACTGAAACCATCGTCAGCGGCATCACTGACGGGCTGAGGAGCCAGAAATGAGTCAATCTGCGATTACCGTTGATCGCGTCACGGTGACGTATCGCAATGGTCACACTGCCCTGCGGGACACGACGTTTCAGGTGCCTGGCGGCTCAATTGCCGCGCTGGTTGGCGTCAACGGTTCAGGGAAATCGACGCTGTTTAAAGCATTGATGGGGTTTGTCCGACTGGCGAAGGGAGAAATCGCCATCCTGCAACAGCCCGTCAACAAAGCGTTGAAACAGAATCTGATCGCCTATGTCCCGCAATCTGAAGAGGTGGACTGGTCGTTTCCGGTACTGGTGGAAGATGTGGTGATGATGGGGCGCTACGGCCATATGGGGTGGCTGCGCCGCCCCAGCGCGCGCGATCGTGAAAGCGTGGACGCCGCGCTGGCGCGGGTGGACATGCTGGAATATCGCTATCGGCAGATTGGCGAGCTTTCCGGCGGGCAGAAAAAACGCGTCTTTCTGGCCAGAGCCATCGCCCAGGACGGGCAGGTTATTCTTCTGGATGAGCCTTTTACCGGCGTTGACGTGAAAACCGAAGCCCGCATTATTGCCCTGTTGCGCGAGCTGCGCGATGAAGGCCGCACCATGCTGGTTTCAACGCATAACCTCGGCTCGGTAACGGAGTTTTGCGATTACACGGTGATGATCAAAGGCACCGTGCTGGCGAGCGGCCCGACGGAAACCACCTTCACCGCTGAAAACCTCGAACTGGCGTTCAGCGGCGTATTGCGTCATGTGGCGCTGAGCGGCGGCGAGGAGCATATCATCACCGACGACGAGCGTCCCTTTATCTCACGGCGCGCAGCAGGCGGAGGAGAATCATCATGAACTGGCTTGTGGAACCGTTCGGCTACCAGTACATGCTCAACGCCATGTGGGTCTCGGCAATGGTCGGCGGCCTGTGCGCCTTTCTCTCCTGCTATCTGATGCTTAAAGGTTGGTCGCTGATTGGCGACGCGCTTTCCCACTCCATCGTCCCCGGCGTGGCGGGCGCGTATATGCTGGGGCTGCCCTTCTCTCTCGGCGCGTTTCTCTCCGGCGGCCTGGCGGCGGGCAGCATGCTTTTTCTCAACCAGCGTTCACGCCTGAAGGAAGACGCGATTATCGGTCTTATCTTCTCCTCTTTCTTTGGCATCGGGCTGTTTATGGTTTCGCTCAATCCGATGTCGGTCAACATCCAGACCATTATCCTCGGCAACGTGCTGGCTATTGCGCCGGAAGATATTCTGCAACTGGCGATCATCGGTACGGTCTCTCTGGTGATTTTGCTGCTGAAGTGGAAAGATCTGATGGTGACTTTTTTCGACGAAAACCATGCGCGATCGATTGGGCTTAACCCCGCCCGGCTGAAGCTGCTGTTTTTCACGTTGCTGTCGGTCTCCACCGTCGCCGCTCTGCAAACCGTCGGCGCTTTTCTGGTGATCTGTCTGGTGGTCACGCCTGGCGCCACCGCCTGGCTGCTGACCGATCGTTTTCCGCGCCTGTTAACCATCGCCGTCGCCATCGGCAGCCTGACCAGCTTTTTCGGCGCCTGGCTCAGCTACTGGCTGGATGGTGCGACCGGCGGGATCATCGTCGTCCTGCAAACGCTATTGTTTCTGCTGGCGTTTATCTTCGCTCCGAAACACGGCCTGCTTGCCAACCGCCGTCGTGCGCGCCTGAATAAGGAGACCCCATGCGCTTAACCGCCTTACTGGAACCCTTCCAGTTTGATTTTATGATCAACGCGCTCATGGTCTCGGCAATTGTGGCGATCCCCTGCGCGTTATTGTCGGTGTTTCTGGTGCTGAAAGGCTGGGCGTTAATGGGCGACGCCATGAGTCACGCCGTGTTCCCCGGCATTGTGCTGGCCTATATCGCCGGTATTCCGCTGGCCATCGGCGCGTTTATTGCCGGGCTATTCTGCGCGGTTGCCACCGGCTATCTCGACGATAACAGCCGCATTAAGCGCGATACCATCATGGGAATCGTTTTCTCAGGAATGTTTGGCGCAGGGCTGGTGCTGTACGTTTCTATCCAGTCTGAAGTCCATCTGGATCATATTCTGTTCGGCGATATGCTGGGCGTGTCCATCAGCGACATTCTGCAAACGGCGCTGATTGCGCTGGGTATTGCGCTGATTATCGGGCTGAAATGGAAAGATTTTTTACTGCATGCCTTCGATCCGCACCAGGCAAAAGCCAGCGGCCTTAATACCTCCCTGCTGCATTATGGTCTGTTGTGCATGATCGCGTTGACCATCGTCGCAACGCTGAAATCGGTGGGGATTATTCTTTCCATCTCGCTGTTAATCGCCCCTGGCGCGATTGCGATTTTGCTGACGCGGTGTTTTGCCCGCGCGCTGATGCTGGCGGTCACGCTGTCGGTCGTCACCTCTTTTCTCGGCGTTTATCTGTCGTTTTTCCTCGACAGCGCCCCTGCGCCAACCATCGTAGTATTGTTCACTGCGATCTTCATCGTGGCATTTATTTACGCTACGTTGCGGGAGCGGCGTTCCGAAATGCGGCTCAAACAGCAGTTATAAAAATCAGAAACGGAATAAGGATCGATAAGTCGTCCATCGCTGCTTTCCCTGAAATGCGTATCTCCGTTATCATGTGCCCCTTATGTGATAACAACGAAAAGAAAAAGCATCGCAATCCATTTAAAATCAGGGAACTGGACACGACTCCATGAGTACAATCGATAATCTCGACGCCCATACCCCCATGATGCAGCAGTATCTGAGTAACCAATCTAATGTTATGAAAATTATACAGTAATTATCCTCGAATTTTCTTTGGTCTACGTATGGGATACATTTTTTGGACTTTAACCTGGTGTTCGAAGTCGCTTCAGATAGAAAAGGTTCTTCTATTTGGCTGGCTTCGGTAGGAGCATGAAGCGATGGTGAGCCTTGAAGGACGAAAGGCTACTTCAAAAACAAAGTAACCTTTCCAATATCCCCATATATGGGGCAAGTAGTATATTAACTGCACATGGTGCAGGAGACGTATGACATAAAAACTCTTTTATTTATGGCATACTTAATAAATAACTTATTTTTTATTTATGTCAATAGGTTTTGTTAAATATTTTTATAATAATTAATCGCCAGATTTATATTATAGCTTCGCTTGTGCAAGCGAAGATCTTATTGTCCTTTAATGAGTAATGCCAGTTATAAGATAAGCAAGGGCTAACCCTACGAAGCTACTGCGTATGCTTCTTCGGGTTGACCTTGCTTTTCCGCCCTTTGGTTGGAAAAGGAAGAATAGCCACATGAATATTTACCACATCATTTTTATTATGATAAAAATGTTATAAACAAGGACATTTAATAAAATGATGCATACTTAATAACACATCGTTATCTCAACTAACATATTAGCTAAACAAAATTATGCCTGCATAATGAACGCCGCTAGTCGCTATTAAAATATGTTATACGTAACATAAGCAAAGATGTATCAATGATATAGCCATCTTCTCTTGATAAAATAGGAGAGTTTTGACCCACATCACATAATCTAATGTATGTCGCATACTTTCCAGAATATACAGAAAAACTATTTTCAATATGTCTAACTAAATAGTATAATTAGCAAGTACAAAGGTTTCGTATTTAGGGTAGTAAAAATGTATATCAAGAATATCCTCATAAATAATTATGGTGCATTAAGTTCATTTAATTTAGAATTTCCTTTCAATGAAAATGGCTCTCCGAAGCCCATTGTGCTCGTTGGGAAAAATGGTTCCGGTAAAACTTTGCTTACCTCAAGCATTGTTGATTCATTAATTGAAATAAAACGAGCCAATTTTCGCACAATTAATGAAACTAAGGAAAACTCCTATTACAAAGCTGGAAAAAAAGACTATATAACTGTAGGAGAAAACTACAGTTTTGTTCGTGTTGAGTTTTCAAAGGGTGATAGTTCAAGCATTTATTATAATGACATTGCCAGCACTCAGCCCACTAAGACACGAGAATTGCTTCAGCATTACAATATAAATCTGAATCAGGAATTTATTGACCATGGGTTTTCTAAAACAATTAATGGTGATACAAAAGGTATTTTTGAAAAGAACGCAATATTATATTTTCCCGTAAATAGATACTACAATCCTGCATGGTTAGTGGATAGTGATGACCCTCGAATACAAACCGTTGAAAATTATGTTGGACAAAGTAATGATAACTTTATAAAAACAAATGTTATTAAAGAAATCGAATCATGGATATTAGATGTCATCCTTGACTCTGAGCTTTATGAAAAAATACCATTAATGGTTCAAGCTTATATTCCCGTAGGGAATAATTTCATTCCTATACCAGGGCAAGTAATACAATCTTCAAATGGAAAAAATACCAAAATTCAGATTTTAATAAATCAAATATTAACTATAATATTAAAATCTAAAATTTCAAATCTAGAAACAGCAAGATTTGGAATTAGCAGTAAGGAGGCTGGCAGAAAAATATCAGTTTTAATTAAAGAGAATGGAATTGAAGGCGAAAAAAGAATATGCCCAACATTTTCACATATGTCGTCAGGCGAAGCAATGCTGGTCGCATTATTTTGTTCAATCATCAAAAAATTTGATGAAATATCGACACTGGAAGAATTCAATCTAACCCAAATTGAAGGTATTGTAATCATTGATGAAATAGATCTTAATCTTCA
Organism: Citrobacter sp. CK199; assembly: GCF_030333285.1. Classification (NCBI taxonomy): domain Bacteria; kingdom Pseudomonadati; phylum Pseudomonadota; class Gammaproteobacteria; order Enterobacterales; family Enterobacteriaceae; genus Citrobacter; species Citrobacter sp. CK199. The sequence goes on from NZ_JAOWGF010000026.1 coordinate 48,152, forward strand.
TATTGAATATGCAAAAAATGCTGTCCCGGAACTTTTACGGTTATTCCCCAAAGTTCAATTCATTATAACAAGTCACTCTCCATTTTTTTTGCTTGGCATGAAAGAGTGCTTCTCAGATAATTATCAAATTATCAGCACACCAAATGGAGAAATTATTCAAGAATCTGATTTTGATGAGATACAAACAGCATACTCTATTTTCATTGAAAGATTTCAAGATATCAAAAACAATCTCAAAATCCTTGAAAAGGATCTATATAAATCAACAAAAACATTAGTTATAACCGAAGGAAAGACTGACTGGAAACATATAAAGTCTGCACTTTTATTTTTTCAAGAAAAGCAAGAGAAATTTATTGACTTAGACTTTGAGTTTCATGAGTACAATGATGCTTCATTTTCAGATGATAAACTTAATAGCTTTTTGACAAATGTCAGCCAAGTGCAAAACACAAAAAAAATAATTGGTATTTTTGATCGCGATGAAGGTAATGGAAAGCGATATAGTAAAAACAAAATAAATAGTCTTGGTAACAAGGTGTATGCCATCAGCATACCTCAACCAGAACACCGTAATTATCATGAAGGAATTTGCATTGAATTCATGTATAAGGATCAAGATTTATACAGATGTGATGAAGCCGGACGTAGAATTTATACCTCAAAAGAATTTAATGAAAATGGCAGATTAACTGAAAATTTAGAAATTGGAGTCAAGAACCATAACAAAATAAAAGGGAAAAATAATCCAGCATTTGATAATATCATAGATTCAGATGTTATTGACATCTATGGTAATTCATTGGCATTATCTAAAAATGATTTCGCTGACAATATCTTAAATAAGAAAGAAAGATATTTGGATTTAGACTTCTCGGCATTTGAAGAATTATTTGAAACAATAAGAGAAATTATTAATTCTTAGTTTTTTTGATATGTGCGATGTTATTTATTAACATCGCACGAGTTATCATTTAATACTTAACACTGCACTCAAAATAGAAATACAAAAATATGGTTTTATTATCTGGTACTTCACTCTCACTTTAATATAGAGCATAACAACGCAATATGTATAAATAAATTTGAATTTTATTTATTTCTTAATATATATTCTCTTTAACAAAAACAATAAAGGAGAATAAAAATGAAAAAACAAAACTACTCAACCTTCACAAGTTATCTTTCTAAAACGCACAAAAATGTAGATCTTTATAGATTGTACAATCCACATTTTTCAAGCTTCTGCAAAAGCTACACTTATGACCATGATTTTTATCTTACCTATTTCTCTCGTCATATGATTACGGAGAGAAACATTCTGACTATATTTTCAATATACACTTACTTCTCTTATGGCATGACCAAGAAAGAAACAATCAAAGATTTCATACTATTTCTTAAAAATATTAACTCAGTTGTTTTCTGGAAATCATTCTCCTTCCGTGGTTGCAATGTTATTTATTTGGACAAAAAGCGAGAACAAAAAGAAATATCATGGTTTACCTTTTCACGAATCTATGAAGAAGTATTAGGAATAAAAGAATATCAATTTAATAACAATATTTATGGAAAAATAGCATAATGGGGGATAAGCAACAATGAAAAAAAACTAAATCAATAAGAAAAACAATAAAGATCATTACAACTAAATCCAGGTTACCTAAACGGTTCAAAAGGATACAGTATAGATAATAGAGGTATATTAGAAATATGAATTCAATGTGAAATATCCATAACAGACTCAAGACTATATATCTAAAGCTAAACCGGGTAAGTCTTAAACTATTCTAAGACACTTCTTTATCCGGTGTTTATTTTTTCACGATTACACACTTGACGTTTTATTATTATCTTTTATATATGGTTCATGACACGATTAAAATTTAGGTATTTATATGCATTATAACCCTCAAAAACAACAGCCTGATTTAACAAAAACATCGAGAAGGGGAAAATTTCATACTGAACGGTTACCAGAGAATGAAATCAGATCATACTGTGTAAGTGTCAGATTAAATGAAAATGAATTATCTATTCTGGAAGAAAAAAGAGGTTCCTATAAAAAAGGAGAATGGCTCAGGATGGCTTCGCTGAATAAACTTCCTTTGGTATTACCAGCGATTAATAAAAGTGCATGGGTAGAGCTTGGTCGCCTTTCACAAGATTTAAATCACCTACTGACCTACCTCGATGGTAAAAGTCCTGACAGCGATCCAACCCTGACAGAAATGCATGTAATCAGACGGCAGGTGCAGACACTTCGCACTCTTCTACTTCCCTCAACTTTTTGGAGTAATACAAATGAAAGGTATGCAGAAAATCAAGAGAGGTAAGCAATTTACTGGAGTAGTTGTCTATGCACTTGAACCGGCTTCACACCATAAAACTGATCCCAGGGTTATTGGCGGCAACATGGCTGGTAACCATATCGTTGACCTTATTCGCGAGTTTGGACAAACAAAACTTTTACGACCTGATATCAAAAAACCGGTATGGCACAACTCTCTTCGCTTACCGCATGGAGAAAAATTGTCAGAAGCACAATGGGCAACCGTAGCCGACGACTATATGTCCCGTATGGGTTTTAATGATACACATCTTCGTTGCTATGTTCTTCATAATGATGAGGCTGGACAACACATTCACATTATTGCCAGTCGTATCGATATTACTGACGGAAAGTTGTATCTTGGAAAAAATGAGAACCTTATCAGCACTCGTATTATCAGTGAGCTTGAAAGAGTATATGGTCTTACAGAAACAGCGACTACTTCAAACCGACGATCTCAGAGCATAAAGAAGCTTTCGCGCAACGAAAAGATGCTCTCTGAACGAACGGCAACTCCCTGCCCAAAAGCCGCTTTGCAAACTTGCATCGATAATGTGTTAGTCAATCGCCCAGATTTGTTATCGTTCATTCAGCAACTGGAACAAGTGGGTGTAACCTGCCAGCCCAACATTGCTTCGACGGGCAAAATGAATGGTTTTTCATTTGAATTTCAGGGGATTGCCTTCAAGGCTTCGCAGCTTGGGAAAAGGTATGCCTGGTCAAATATTCAGACACTTATTGATTACTCGCCTGGACATGTAAAACTACTTGATACAAGATCTAAATTTGCTCCAGCTCCTTGTAAACAGCCAGAAGCACAACATCCCAGCAGAGAAACTATTCTCGATAAACTACTACAACTCGACGAGCAAGTCAGAAATGAAATGGAGAATGAACTTGCCCATACCATCCAGTTGAACCAAAAACTACGCTTTACGGCCCATCAGATATCCAGACAACACCAATCCCACTTCCAGGTGTGGCTTCCATTTCTTAGCAGATTCATACAACTGCTCAGACAGTTGGATAGTTCTCTGTTGTATGCGACCGCTCGTCCCTTTAGACAAATCTATCATCTTCACTTACTTGCCTCCTCTCCTGAACCTGGCGATGAAATACATTCAGAACAATTGGTTAGCAAAGGATCCAACTACAAACCACATTTCTAATAGTTTATTTTTACAATTTAGTCAAGAAATTATTGATCGTTTATATAGATCGATAATTCAATTGTGATAGATAAAAGCTATCAACAAGAATCCATCGATCGGTACAAGCAATTTTACTAAAGCAGTTCATTCATTGAAAATGCTCAAAAAGACATCGCCTTAAATCAGGTCAGGGAGTTGCAATGAGTAAGCAAACTGTTCAGTGCCCCTTTTGTTTTAAAGAAAGTCCCCACGGCGTAAAAATATGCTCCGGATGCCATGCAAAAGTGGCCTATGGTGAAAGTCCGCTCAGTGTGGCCTTCCTGTTTCAATTCGTGGCCTTCGGTCTCGCATGGTTAGTATATTCATTGACCGATAGCACTTCTGTTTCAGTCATTACGTTTTTTGCCAGCATCATTATTCTTATCTGTATAATTAAAAAGACATATGCAAACAGAGTTGTTTTTATTCAACGAAATTAATTCTGCACTGCATAAAACATTAAAATGAGAGAGCTTATGAACAGACTTATTGCTTCTGTATTTTTTATTTCCGTTTCCTTTACTTCTGGTTGCTCAACATCAGGCAATCAACATCTCAAAAACGAAACATCACAAAGTCTACAGTCGCAAATTACTAAAAATAAGACAACGAAATCAGAAATCACCGCCCTCCTGGGCAAGCCAGATACAAGAACCATTCTTGATAACGGTAATGAAGAATGGACTTACTTTATGAATAACAATCAGTTTGACGCCACCACATTCATCCCGATCGTTGGATTACTGACGGGTGGTTCACAGACACAGGCAAAAAGACTCGAAATCGAATTTAAAGACGAAACGGTCAGAAAGTGGACGTTCTCAGAAAATAACAGCAAGATGAAAACCGGTCTTATTCAATAACGCACTCTATCGTCTGGAATTATTTTATGAAAACATATGCAATTACTACACTCATTGCCTCAATTTTTTTACTGAGTGGCTGTAATAATGAGCCCTCCGAGCAAGAACTTTATAATGCAATGAATAAGGTCGTGGAGCAGACGAATGCCATCGTCACATCCATAGCCGGTAAAGATGTCCCAAAAGACGCACTGCGGGAATTAAAATCAGTCAAAAAGCATGACTGTGTGAAAGTATCGGATAAAAGCTATAAATGTAATGTGACGGTTGTTGTCAATAACGACAAGGCCACCGCAGCTGTCACAATGGTCAAAACGGATGATGGCTGGCAGGTCGTAGATAAGTAAAATTCCAGAAAATTATCCCCGCAGGCAGGATCCTGGATAACCAACTCCTGCTTTTTCTTACCCACATATCTCACCGTGCCACGAACTGAATAGTGTGCATAAAGCACATTACCTTATCCTCATAGCCTTTTCCTGCCACCTATAGGTGGTGGTACGTAATTCAATGAATGTGAAATGCTCTTCCTTTCATACTGTGCCAGCAAATCTGCATAGAGTTGTTCAACCTCCATGAGGTTACCAGAAATATAATCCACAAGCCCATTCAAGCAATAAAGCATCGTATGGCTGTTGTTGAGCTTTATTAGCACATTAGCCCTAAGTGATGAAACTACACCTGTGAACATCTGCATAATATTATCGACATGAAAACACGAGTTACAGTATTGCTTACGTGAGTAATAATATTTAAGGTGATATCCGACGAAAAGCACATACAGCTTTCGGTAAAACACAGCATTAATAGCATCATCACGATGCTGAGTGATATATTTATCTATCAACTGGATAAATTTTTCTTCCTGCGAAAGAGTAATGTTATTACACATAGCTTGATCCTTTTTTAGTTTTATAATCAAGTACTATCATGCCAACATAAAAAATCAACACCTAAAACAAAATATTTTTTTATCATTACCAATGAGAAATAATTATCACCTTACTTTTTGGAAACAAAACAATAATATATGTAAGTTAAATAGCAATCTTCCTTTAATCGAATTTAAAACCAATTAATAAAAAACCTTCTACGGATATTTATAACAAAGTGCTTCGCACTGGCTTACGCCCCATATACTGATACTAATATATTGATTTATACTTTGCTACGGACTTTCTTGCAGCACCGCTGAGTGCACAAAGCACTCACTCGCTGAAGTAGAAAAAATTTTCCAGAGGTTTTCGGCGTAAGCCGATTTTTATAATCATGTAATACAATGATTTTCAGTTATTCTGATATCTTAGCTCTTCTGCGACAACCTTGTTCATTCATTTAATTCCAGATATCTGCATATAGTGTAATTATTTACATTTAGTCCAAAAAAAAAATAATGATAACCGAAGTCCAATGGCGCAACACTGAAGTTGCGCAGACTTCATTACATTATACACATCAACATAAGGGATATATTCGATATTGAATTAAGCAAGGCAATATGGCAGATCAAATTAGTATTGTAATGCTATGGTTTCTTATTTCTTTATTTATCTTTTATCTTGCGAAAGTCAAATAAAATAAAACTAAGTAAATCATAATATTAAATCAGATGAGCAGTAATGACTTCCATGAAGTAAATTTATTTATTTTATAACCTGAAACATTAAATCTACCACCCATAGTATTTAATTTAATACTCCATATATCAATATAGATAAAATAATTTGTGTTTTTATAAAAAAATTTGACAATTAAATAAAATATGCAATATATATTATCAGATAAACAACAAAAGGAGATAATATGATAAATACAAATGTTATTCTAACCAGAGAACAAAAATCCGCGATTGCAGAAGCATTAGACGTATCATTAGACGATTTAGAAGAACTTAGAATTAAAGCCAGTAATAAAAGGAAAACCTCCTTTAAAGATGATTTTTCCATGATCTTTAAAACAAATATCGGCACCCTGGCAAAAATGAAGCTAACACCAACTTCTTTTCGAATAATTATTTATCTTTTTTCAATTATTGACTATGGTAATATTCTTGTTAATTTCTCTCAATCAAGAGTAGCAAAAGATTTAGGACTACAAAAATCTAATGTTTCGAGAGCATTCAAAGAGTTATTTGAAAAGAGAATTCTAATTCGCAATACAGAAGACGATCATGTTTATTTGAACTCTAATTTATGCGTGAAAGGGATTCCTCATAAATTCAATGAGGAGCAAATGGATAGATTCAAAAAATCAAAAATAGAAACACCAGATCTTATGAATTCATTTAATTTTTACAAATCAAAAAAAAGATAGATTCATGGCTAATTATATAATTTGTACTAATCATGTTATAATAAGAGACTGCGTTGAAATTCACTCAATCATCAGATCTCGCATTCCATATTATTGTCACCTATCGAAAGTACTTATCTCTATAATATTTACCATGCTAACAAAATAAAAATCCTGATTTAATATGGTCTGACCCATCATATGGGAGCAAGAATAGGTCAGCCATTTTGTAAAATTATCCGATTGAATTCTATATTACAAATTCAATTATTAAGCCAGAGAGTATATTATTCTCGGACAGTAGGCTTACCGATATCAATAGCTTTCGCTATACCTGGATGTATCATGTACATGCACCCTTTTTTAATTTTTGGCATGACATTGAGTGCATTTCGTTCACGATAGGACCAATGGTAGAAATTATTATTTTCATCTGCCACTCTTTCCTTATAGCCAATTACATTCACATCATACCAAAACTGCAAAAAGGAACTATAATCATTTGTAATACTTGATGTCTCTTGTATTTCATTTTCGTGCCTATTTTTAAATGTATTGAAAGCTTCTCTAAATTCTTCTTCAGTAAAATTGCTATTGCCATCTAATAGTTGAAAAAATGAAATCAAAACATCAAACTGTGCATTTGATATATAGTAATTAGCATAATTTTTGACCTCTCCCAAAAGATACTGAGAATACACTTTAGTAAATTCAGGGCTGATAAAATCTTGCCATGAAAAATGGTTTAATGAACCTCTCCCATCTTTTTTATATATATCAATAAGTATTTTTATTGCTGAAAATACATCTCGCGGCCTTTGATATGAAATGCGGAGAAGTCGTCTATACGACCTATTTTTACTGCCAGGCCTTTCCTCTTGAAAATATCTCTCCCAGCCACTATTGTCATTATTTTGTGAGATAAAATATTTGTCAGACATTTTATAAAGATCTGAATTTTTATAGCCTTGTTTAGATGTACTCCAGTCAAATACAACTGAATTATCTGAAAGTTTACAGTTTGAATTATGTAAATTTAGTGAATCAAAAACATCTGGTCTCAAAAGGAGAACTACTCTTGGCTTTTGAGGTGAGTTTGGCATATTTGAAAAAAAGTCCTTGTTGAGACTCCAAGCCGCATCTGCCAACCCAGTTATACATTTCTGATATTCAGAAAAGTCAATACCGCTTGGCTTAGCATCTATGCCATCTAAAAACAATACAATTTGCTTATTTAATTTCAAACTAAATAAACTATCTTTCAATATTTTTTCACATTCCAATAATGAAGCTTTTATCGATGTCTGAGTTGTTTTTATTGAATTAGTTTCACTTGACTCAAATGCTATTTTTAATGCTTCCGGTATGTTTGCAGATAGTTTACCTCCTTCACTTAAGGAAGTAGCAAATTCAATAACATACTCAAGCTCAGGAATATGTGCATCCTTATCATAAGAAGTTATTGCTGCTTCCAGTTTGTGAAATTTATACGTTAATTTATGATACCATCTTTTTCTTTTTTGAATAATCAACTTACAGATAAGATAAAGAATAGTTGCTCGCCATATGATGGGGTAATCAGTATATGACAACTTTCCTGCTGATTTTAAATTAATGAATCTAGTGTACTGAGAATCAGATATTGGCAATAACTTCGCATTAATATTTTTAGGCTCATCATTTTGTATATGAAATGCTAATGCTGTTTTTCCAGTCCCTTTCTCCCCGACAAAATAATAGCAATTAGGATCGCAAGCTTTCTCAGAAAAACTTGTAGCAAGATATGAGTCCTTAAAAAACATTTTTTTATCTGGTGATGTATAATCTGTGGCATCAACAGAAGGGGTTATCAACTGATTTATTTTTTTCATAAGTTACTTATGTCCTTGTACAAGTATCATGTATTAAACTCACTTAGTATAAAAATAACCATGCTACCATTAAAAAAGTCAAAACCTTAATATACTATCTATCATCATAATTATCTGCATGTTAATCAGTTGAGACGATTTTTTAAAATGATTTATTTTTATTAACATCACTTTTTCATCCCCTTTGAATCAATATGAAATATCTATTCTAAGAGTTTATCATTAATTATATGTTTTTCCTGTAGCAAATTTGATGTCAACACAAGCTCATTTAAAAAAATAACAAAAAAATCATTCCATATCTGCCGTTCCCTCGCACTATGCCAGTCCTCAGATAAAACTTTTTCAACAGAGATCCAGATAACTTCTGCACGAGCTGTATTTAATAGTTCCTTGAATATTTCGTCAGAAATAGTGAGGGCATGAGAGTAAATTTTATTATCAATAGACCAAAACGGTTCTGGCTTAGTAAAATCATTCAAACAAGTAAAAGCCAATCCTCGGACCTGTGCAGCCTCCATTGTACTGCTTACCTTATGACTATCCCGCCAAGCCCTTAAATCACCCAGTAGATAATTTACTCGTTGATTCCGTGCTTTGCTGTCTTCTGCTTGGTATTGGATATAAGCTGGGCCATTACCATTCTGGCGATAGCGAGCAAGGGTTTTGACACTCACACCAAGATAAAGAGCCGAAACTTCAGCACTTAGAGTTGCATCATCTGGCATATTACCAAATAAATGCCATACTTCGGCGTATTCCCTTAAAGTGTCTATTGCACTCATTCCCTTCTCCTAATTTACTGGTAATGGTGGATATTTCGCCGAAGCCAAAAGTGTATTATACAATCCTGGTGCCGTCATCAGCATGTGAAGCTCAATCCTTTGAAGTGCCCCATAAATTCGTTCATTATCAGGCATTGCATACCTTTCAGTGGGATCGGTGGTATTGCGATGGTTGAGCAATCTTTTCACCACTGTATACGAGGTCAGTTCTTCTGCAACACGGCCAAAGGTCCTACGCAGATCGTGCATTCCCAACTTCATTATTCCGGCTTCCTGACAGATATACTCGCGTAAGCTTTTACTGTCTGAATAGTGCCCGACCTTACTTCGTGACGAACGAGCCGGAAAAACCCATTTGCGTTTATCTGCTTGTTTTTCGGTATCGTTGACGATATCTCGTCGATCTTCCAGAATTCGCTTCGTAGCATCGCAGATTGGCAACTCATGGTCATTGCGGTTTTTTGTGTCGTAAAAGCGAATAACCCGGTTTTCGAGATCGATATAGCTGGTCGTTTTAGCTTCATCTTCTGTCAGAGTCTCTCGCCAGCACAGTGAAGCCGTTTCTTCTTTTCTGGCCCCCGTCAGAACGGTCAACAACAGATAATCACACCCCAGACGATTGAAGCTTCTTTTGTTGTGTAATGCGGTAAGAAATCGTCCTAATGTGTCCTTAGGTGATAAGGGGTTTCGAACACCTTTCGCACGATAGCTATCTTCCAGTTCAGAACGAGTCCTGAACTTTTTCTGCACTTTCAGGATAGAAAATGGATTGTATGACAACGAAGGTTGCCGCTGTTGTGTCTGAGCATTCCCAGCCTCAATTTCAATCGCATGTTTGACAGCAACATTGGCCCACCGGAAAGTCTGCTCTGCTGCTGTTCTAGCTTTTGCAGCAATCTCGTCAAACTTACGGAGGATTTCATTACCAGTGAGATCCTTGATTCGAAGGTTTTGCCACTCTTTTAATCGATTTTCTGCTTTGTCCAATACATTTAGGGTGTTGGGTTTAGCAGGCCTGGTTCTGCCAAGTAAGTGACTTCTGTATTGGGCAAAAGCTTCACTCACCGTCAATTCGGCAAGATCGAGTTCCCTCTTAATTTTGTTGGGATTTCTCTTTGTTGCGATCATTGTCTGAACCAACTGCCGAGCTACCTCACGGGCTTGATCGATACTTGGAAAATCAGACACATTTCCAACCTTGACTTTCAAGACAGAGCTTGGCTTCTTACCCTCACTGACATTACGATCTGACGAGGCTACTCTTCGCTGGATCACATAGGTTTTTTTCGTCAAACTGACCTTCACACCAAAGCCAACTGGTGAGTCGCGGTGGTCATCAAAAACTATGTAAGGTTTTTGCTCTGGGTTTGCTTCGAAAACGACTTTTCCCGCATGGTTAAGGGTGGGCTTCACACCAATGCTTAACTTATTGATAATAAAAGCCTGACTGAGAGTTGTTTTCAAAGTATCACCACTATCTGTAGCCCAAGAATGATTAGAAGGTAACCTATCACATTCTAGGCTACAAGTGAGCTACAAATTTATGGGTTTATGTGGGTTTAAAGGGGATTTACCTGGGGCCACATGAGCACCTGAAAGAATTAAAAAATGAGTAAAATCAATATGAATGAAGACATTGACAAGGACTTCTCTAGCCATACACCCATGATGCAGCAGTATCTCAAGCTGAAAGCCCAGCACCCGGAGATCCTGCTGTTTTACCGCATGGGCGATTTTTACGAACTGTTTTACGACGATGCACGCCGCGCCTCGCAATTACTCGATATTTCGCTGACCAAACGCGGCGCATCGGCGGGCGAACCGATTCCGATGGCGGGCATCCCGCATCACGCCGTCGAAAACTACCTTGCGAAGCTGGTCAATCAAGGGGAGTCCGTCGCAATCTGTGAACAGATTGGCGATCCGGCCACCAGCAAAGGCCCGGTTGAACGTAAGGTCGTGCGCATCGTTACGCCTGGCACTATCAGCGATGAAGCGCTGTTGCAGGAGCGCCAGGACAACCTGCTGGCCGCCATCTGGCAGGACAGCAAAGGCTACGGTTACGCCACGCTGGACATCAGCTCCGGGCGTTTTCGCTTAAGCGAACCGGTTGACCGTGAAACGATGGCCGCAGAATTACAGCGCACTAACCCGGCAGAACTACTATACGCCGAAGATTTTGCCGAAATGGCGCTGATCGACGGCCGCCGTGGTTTACGCCGTCGCCCGCTGTGGGAATTTGAAATCGATACCGCTCGCCAGCAGCTAAACCTGCAATTTGGTACGCGGGACCTGATCGGCTTTGGTGTAGAGAACGCACCACGCGGACTGTGCGCCGCAGGCTGTCTGTTGCAGTACGTCAAAGACACCCAGCGCACTTCACTGCCGCACATTCGCTCCATTACGATGGAACGCCAGCAGGACAGCATCATTATGGATGCCGCCACGCGCCGCAACCTGGAGATCACCCAGAACCTGGCGGGCGGCGTGGACAATACGCTGGCTTCGGTGCTCGACTGCACCGTCACGCCAATGGGCAGCCGTATGCTCAAACGCTGGCTGCATATGCCGGTGCGCGACACGAAAACCCTGATCGAACGTCAGCAGACCATTGGCGCGTTGCAGGATGTGACCAGTGAATTGCAACCGGTGCTGCGTCAGGTGGGCGACCTGGAGCGTATCCTCGCCCGTCTGGCCTTGCGTACCGCCCGACCACGCGATCTCGCCCGTATGCGTCACGCCTTCCAGCAGTTACCGGAACTGCGCGCACAGCTTGAAACCGTAACCAGCGCCCCCGTGCAGAACCTGCGCGAGAAAATGGGCGAGTTTACCGAACTGCGCGATCTGCTGGAACGCGCCATTATCGACGCGCCGCCGGTTCTGGTGCGCGACGGCGGCGTTATTGCGCCGGGCTACAACGAAGAGCTGGACGAATGGCGCGCGCTGGCTGACGGGGCGACCGACTATCTCGATCGTCTGGAAATCCGCGAGCGTGAACGTACCGGGCTGGATACGCTGAAAGTCGGCTTTAACGCCGTACACGGTTATTACATCCAGATCAGCCGTGGGCAAAGCCACCTGGCGCCCATTAACTACGTCCGCCGCCAGACGCTGAAAAACGCCGAGCGCTACATTATTCCCGAGCTGAAAGAGTACGAAGACAAAGTTCTGACCTCTAAAGGCAAAGCGCTGGCGCTGGAAAAACAGCTTTATGACGAACTGTTCGATCTGCTGCTCCCTCACCTGGCAGAGCTGCAACAGAGCGCCAATGCGCTGGCTGAGCTGGACGTGCTGGTCAACCTGGCTGAACGCGCGTATACGCTGAATTATACCTGTCCGACCTTTAGCGATAAGCCCGGCATTCGGATTACCGAAGGTCGCCATCCGGTTGTCGAGCAGGTGCTGAACGAGCCGTTTATCGCCAACCCGCTGAACCTTTCCCCACAGCGCCGGATGCTGATTATCACCGGGCCGAACATGGGGGGTAAAAGCACCTATATGCGTCAGACCGCGCTGATTGCGCTGCTGGCGTATATTGGCAGCTACGTGCCAGCGCAAAGCGTTGAGATTGGCCCGATCGACCGCATCTTTACCCGCGTAGGCGCGGCGGACGATCTGGCTTCCGGTCGTTCAACCTTCATGGTTGAGATGACCGAAACCGCCAATATTTTGCACAACGCGACCGAAAACAGTCTGGTTTTGATGGACGAAATCGGGCGCGGCACATCGACCTATGACGGCCTGTCGCTGGCGTGGGCGTGTGCGGAAAATCTGGCGAATAAGATCAAAGCGCTGACGCTGTTCGCCACCCACTACTTCGAACTGACGCAGTTGCCGGAGAAAATGGAAGGCGTCGCGAATGTGCATCTGGACGCGCTGGAACACGGCGATACCATCGCCTTTATGCACAGCGTGCAGGACGGGGCGGCAAGCAAGAGTTACGGTCTGGCGGTAGCTGCGCTGGCGGGCGTGCCGAAAGAGGTGATCAAACGCGCGCGGCAAAAGCTGCGCGAGCTGGAAAGCCTCTCGCCGAATGCCGCCGCGACCCAGGTGGATGGTACGCAGATGTCGCTGCTGTCGGTTGCGGAAGAGACCTCTCCTGCCGTTGAAGCGCTGGAGAACCTCGACCCTGACTCTCTGACGCCACGCCAGGCGCTGGAGTGGATCTACCGGTTGAAGAGTCTGGTGTAAATCAGAAACGCCCGGTGGCGCTACGCTTACCGGGCCTACAAGAAGCATCGCAATACGTAGGCCGGATAAGGCGTCAGCCGCCATCCGGCTTTTTTATTAACGCTTATCTTCCGCCAGCAGCGGTGGAATGCCCGGCACCATCGGCGCTTGATCAATATCTTTCTGCGTCATGCGAAACGCTTGCGGATAATGTTCACGGCTGGTACGGCGTAGCGGCTCGGTATCACGCCAGGTGTACAGACAATGCTGGCACTGATACACCGTCCAGATCCCTTTGACCGGAGAGGTCGCCATCAATTCAATATGTTCATCAGCGCAACGTGGACAAATCATCTGCTACTCCTTATTTACGGTTGGCCAGCATGGCAGTCAGCTTTTCAGCCCAGGCTTTGGTTTCTGGTAAATCACATACCGGCTGGCTGTAGTGGCCGCGATTATCCGGCGCAACCGGCGTTGTGGCGTCGATGATCAGTTTGTCAGTGATCCCCGCCGGGCTTGAGCCTGGGTCCAGTTCCAGTACCGACATGTTCGGCAGCTGCACCAGATCGCCTGCCGGGTTGACCTTCGACGACAGCGCCCACATCACCTGCGGCAGGTTGAACGGATCGACATCCTCATCAACCATAATCACCATCTTCACGTAGCCCAGACCGTGCGGCGTGGTCATTGCCCGCAGGCCGACTGCGCGGGCAAATCCGCCGTAGCGTTTTTTGGTCGAGATAATCGCCAGCAGACCGTGGGTATACATGGCGTTAACCGCCTGCACTTCCGGGAATTCCGCTTTCAACTGCTGATACAGCGGCACACAGGTCGCTGGCCCCATCAGGTAGTCGATTTCAGTCCACGGCATCCCGAGGTAGAGCGATTCAAAAATCGGTTTAGTGCGATAAGACACTTTGTCGATGCGCACCACCGTCATATTGCGCCCACCAGAATAGTGGCCGGTAAACTCGCCAAACGGCCCTTCAATTTCACGCTTACGGCTTTCGATCACCCCTTCAAGGATCACTTCTGAGCCCCACGGCACATCAAAGCCGGTCAGCGGTGCGGTGGCGATCGGGTATGGGCTTTCGCGCAGCGCGCCCGCCATTTCATACTCAGACTGATCGTATTTCAGCGGAGTGGCGCCCATCAGAGTGATGATCGGATCGTTACCGAGCGTAATAGCAATCGGCAGATCTTCGCCACGCTCTTCCGCCTTATGCAGATGCAGCGCGATATCGTGCATTGGCACCGGTTGCAGGCCCAGCTTACGCTTGCCTTTCACTTCCATCCGGTAGATACCCACATTCTGCTTGCCGAAGTGATCCGGGTCGAGCGGATCGCGGGAGACGACACAGGCTTTATCCAGATAGAAGCCGCCATCGCCATCGTTGAGGCGAAACAGCGGCAGAATATCAAACAGGTTGATCGCCTCGCCATCAACGGTGTTTTCCGCCCACGCCGGGTTGACACGGCGCTCGGGGGCGACGGGGAACGTGTCCCAGCGGCGGATAAATTCATCAATTTGCTTTTTTACTGGCGTATTAGGCGGCAAGCCTAAAGAGATGGCATGGTTCTGCCAGGAACCAATGGTGTTCATCGCCACGCGCGCATCCGTGAAGCCACGGATATTGTCGAACCACAGCGCCGGCGCGCCGTCGCCAATGCGCCCGGTTGCGTTAGCCGCAGCAGCCAGATCCGGCTCTGCATTCACTTCTTCACTGATTTTCAGCAGTTGCCCCTGCTCGTCGAGCGCCTGCAAAAAGCTGCGTAAGTCATCAAATGCCATTATTCATTCTCCTGTGAAAAATTCTGCGCCTGCTGCAACCCCTGCCAGCGCCGGGCACGCGGATGCTCCAGACCAAACTGATCCAGCACACGCGCCACAATATGCTGCGTAATATCATCAATAGTTTGCGGATGGTTGTAGAAAGCAGGCATGGGCGGCACCATCGCGACCCCCATGCGGGAAAGGGCGAGCATGTTTTCCAGATGGATCGTGCTGAGCGGCATTTCACGCGGCACCAGCACCAGTTTGCGCCCTTCTTTCAGCACCACGTCGGCGGCACGGCCAACTAACCCCTCGGCATATCCTGCGCGAATCCCCGCCAGCGTTTTCATACTGCAAGGAATAATGATCATGCCGTCGGTGCGAAATGAGCCGGAAGAGATCGTCGCCGCCTGATCCGCCGGGTTATGGCAGTAATCAGCCAGTCCGGCAACATCTCGCGCACTGTAAGGCGTTTCCAGCTCAATGGTCGTTTTGGCCCACTTAGACATTACCAGGTGTGTTTCTACTGTCGGCATTTGCCGCAGCGCCTGTAGCAGCGCAATGCCTAGCGGCGCCCCCGTTGCGCCGGTCATCCCCACAATCAGTCTCATCCATCACTCCATTTTGTTCGTACACGAACGTTTTGGATAAAATACGCTACCCGGAATACCTGGACAAGCTTCATTCCCCATAGCCGCACGGAGAGCTAAAAGATTGAGCATTATAAAAATTGCTACAACCCGTTATGATAGCAACAGATATTTTGCCAGGAGCGCACATGGAGTTACGAAACACAGCGTTTCATCTGTTACGTCAGCTTTTTCAACAGCATACGTCCCGCTGGCAGCACGAATTACCGGAACTGACCAAGCCACAGTATGCGGTAATGCGCGCTATTGCTGAGCATCCAGGCATTGAGCAGATTGCCCTAATGGAGGCGGCGGTCAGTACAAAAGCGACGCTGGCGGAGATGCTAAGCCGAATGGAAAGCCGGGGACTGGTGACGCGGGAAAGCGATCCACAAGATAAACGCCGCCGCTTTGTTTATCTTACTGGCGAAGGAGAAACGCTGCTGACCAGCGCCATGCCGTTGGGGGATCGTGTGGATGATGAATTTTTAGGGCGCCTGAGCGACGATGAGCGCAAACAGTTCACGCAGCTGGTGCGCAAGATGATGGGGTAAAGTCAGCCTGGGATATTTTTGTCGGCCCGATAAGCAAAGCGCCATCGGGCAATAAGTGCCGGATGACGGCTACGCCTTATCTGGCCTACGAATTGACGGCCAAAGAAAAAGGCCAGTCTCACGACTGGCCTTTTTTTGACGAATAATCACTTACTCACGGAACAGCGCTTCGATATTCAGCCCCTGAGTCTGCAAAATTTCGCGCAGACGACGCAGGCCTTCAACCTGAATCTGACGAACACGTTCACGGGTGAGACCAATTTCACGCCCCACATCTTCCAGTGTCGCCGCTTCATACCCCAGCAGACCGAAACGACGTGCCAGCACTTCACGCTGTTTGGCGTTCAGTTCGAACAGCCACTTGACGATACTCTGTTTCATATCATCATCTTGCGTGGTGTCTTCCGGGCCGTTCTCTTTTTCATCGGCCAGGATATCCAGCAACGCTTTTTCGGAATCACCACCCAACGGGGTGTCTACCGAGGTTATGCGCTCGTTGAGACGAAGCATACGGCTGACGTCATCAACCGGTTTATCCAGTTGCTCTGCTATCTCTTCCGCGCTCGGTTCGTGGTCCAGTTTATGCGACAACTCTCGTGCGGTACGCAGATAGACGTTCAGCTCTTTAACAATGTGAATCGGCAGTCGAATCGTACGGGTTTGGTTCATAATGGCCCGTTCGATCGTCTGGCGAATCCACCAGGTAGCGTATGTTGAGAAACGGAACCCACGTTCAGGGTCAAACTTCTCGACGGCACGGATAAGCCCCAGATTGCCCTCTTCAATCAGGTCCAGCAACGCCAGTCCACGATTGCCATAACGGCGGGCAATTTTTACCACCAGACGCAAGTTACTCTCAATCATGCGACGGCGAGAGGCAACATCTCCACGCAGTGCGCGACGCGCAAAATAAACTTCTTCTTCGGCCGTTAACAGTGGCGAATAACCAATCTCACCAAGGTAAAGCTGAGTCGCGTCCAACACACGCTGTGTGGCCCCTTGCGATAACAGCTCCTCTTCAGCCAGGTCGTTATCACTGGGTTCCTCTTCACTCAAGGCTTTTTCGTCAAAAGCCTCTACTCCGTTCTCATCAAATTCCGCGTCTTCATTTAAATCATGAACTTTCAGCGTATTCTGACTCATAAGGTGGCTCCTACCCGTGATCCCTGGACGGAACTAGCAAGTGCAAGCCTGGTTCCGCCGAATTATCGCTGCGGTAAATAGCGCAGCGGGTTTACGGATTTCCCCTTGTAACGAATTTCAAAATGCAAGCGTGTAGAACTGGTTCCGGTGCTACCCATGGTAGCGATTTTTTGCCCCGCCTTAACTTCTTGTTGTTCCCGGACCAGCATCGTATCGTTATGGGCGTAGGCACTCAGGTAATCATCGTTGTGTTTGATGATAATAAGATTACCGTAACCGCGCAGCGCGTTACCGGCATATACGACGCGTCCATCTGCGGTCGCGACAATAGCCTGTCCTTTACTGCCTGCAATGTCGATCCCTTTGTTGCCACCTTCAGTAGCCGCGAAGTTTTCGATCACTTTGCCCTCAGTCGGCCAGCGCCATGTGGAGATTGGCGAACTGGTTGACGTACTGCTTGCAGTCGGTTCGGTTGTGCTCGCTGTTGGTGCCGTTACAGGCGCTGTGACCACGGTCCCAGCAGGCTTGTTGTTCGGCAACATTTTATTAGCACTTTGTTCACCTGAATCCTCAGAATACGTAATTGTCGGTTTCGACGCAACTACAACGGTGGAATTTTGTGCAGGTTTGGTCACAACTCCTTGCTCAACTGCATCCGCCTGCGTAATCGCGTTGCCGCCGGTAATTGGCGTGCCTGAGGCATTGCCGACCTGGAGCGTTTGCCCCACATTCAGGCCGTATGGGGCCGGAACGTTGTTACGCTGAGCAAGGTCGCGGAAATCGTTCCCGGTGATCCAGGCGATATAAAAAAGCGTGTCGCCTTTTTTAACGGTGTATGTGCTGCCGCCGGTGTAGCTGCCTTTCGGAATGTTCCCATACTGGCGGTTGTACACGATACGGCCATTTTCCATTTGCACAGGCTGCTCAGCGACCGGCTGGATCTGCCGGGACTGGGCAACCGGTTGAACAGGCTGCACGGGCTGAATCTGCGGCGTTTGTTGCGCCGTTGTCCCCATTTTGGGCGGCGGCGTGATCAGCATCCCGGAGCTGGTGCTCGACGGGGTATTACCATTAACTGAGCTTACCGGCGCAGGAGGATTCGAAGAATTGGAACAACCTGCCAGCCATAGCGAAACCAGCGACAATGCCGCAATGCGGCTAACGGTGAATTTTGGGCTTCCCGCGCTCATTTATCCCCCAGGAAAAATTTGGTTAACAACCAGTGACGTAATAACCGTGCAAGGCATCGGCCTGGACGCTGGAAACGTCCCCACAATACGCTTACCCTTTATAAAATAACCAGGAAAAATCCGGGTATTAAAGGATGCTTAAGCGAGTTCGCCTTTCACTAAAGGCACAAAGCGGACGGCCTCCACGGTATCGATAATAAATTCGCCTCCCCGGCGACGCACCCGTTTCAAGAACTGATGCTCCTCACCCACGGGTAAAACGAGAATCCCGCCTTCATCCAGTTGCGTCATTAACGCCGTCGGAATTTCCGGCGGAGCTGCCGTCACGATGATGGCGTCAAACGGGGCACGAGCCTGCCAACCTTGCCATCCATCGCCATGACGAGTTGAAACATTGTGTAAATCAAGCTGTTTCAGGCGACGACGCGCCTGCCATTGCAGCCCTTTAATGCGCTCCACCGAGCACACATGCTGTACCAGATGCGCGAGAATCGCCGTCTGATACCCGGAGCCAGTGCCGATCTCCAGCACTCTGGATTGCGGCGTCAGCTCAAGCAATTCTGTCATTCGCGCCACCATATAGGGCTGCGAAATGGTCTGCCCCTGGCCAATCGGCAAAGCGATATTGTCCCAGGCTTTATGTTCAAACGCTTCATCAATGAATTTTTCACGCGGGACGGCGGCAAGCGCATCCAGCACTTGCTCATCTTTGATGCCCTGAGCGCGCAATTGTTCAAGAAGAGTGTGTACGCGTCTGCTTACCATTGCGCGTCAACTCCCACGCTGTCTAACCAGTCCGAAACCACATCATGCGCGCTATACGCCGTTAAATCCACATGCAGCGGGGTAACGGAGACATAGCCCTCATCCACCGCCGCAAAATCGGTGTCCGGCCCGGCGTCGCATTTGCCGCCCGGCGGGCCGATCCAATACAGCGTGTTGCCGCGCGGGTCCTGCTGTGGAATAACCTGATCGGCCGGATGGCGGCTGCCGCAGCGGGTTACGCGAATGCCTTTGATTTGATCCAGCGGCAGATCCGGGACATTGATATTCAGAATGCGTCCGGTACGCAGCGGCTCCCGACGTAATGCACGCAAAATAGAGCAGGTTACCGCTGCCGCCGTCTCATAGTGCTGATGACCGTCAAGCGATACCGCCAGCGCGGGAAAACCCAGGTGACGGCCCTCCATCGCTGCGGCGACGGTCCCGGAATAGATGACATCATCGCCCAGATTAGGGCCCGCGTTAATGCCTGAAACCACAATATCCGGGCGCGGACGCATCAGCGCGTTCACGCCCAGGTAGACGCAGTCGGTCGGTGTGCCCATCTGCACGGCGATATCGCCGTTATCAAAGGTAAAGGTACGAAGCGAGGATTCCAGCGTCAGCGAGTTTGACGCGCCACTGCGGTTACGATCCGGGGCGACGACCTGTACGTCAGCAAACTCACGCAGCGCTTTCGCCAGCGTTTGTATACCGGGCGCGTGGACCCCATCATCGTTACTCAGCAATATGCGCATAATCACCCATTGTGTTAATCAGTTCCCTTACGACGCTGGTGGCGAAACTGCCTGCCGGTAGCCAGAAGCGCAGTTCAACGGTGACGTCATCCCACCAGTTCCAGCGTAATTGTTGCGGATAGAGCAGCATCGCCCTGCGCGCCGCTTCAACCTTTTCGCGCAGCAGTAACGATTGCAGTTCACTCTCATCCGCAATGGCAGCCTCTTCAAACGCCAGCGCGTCGCGCAGGGTTCCCCACTCGCCGCTACCGGGAAGCGCCGCCGTAATCATCAGTTCTTTTTCATCAACGCGACGCTGCAATTCCGCCTGTTCTTCCTGCGTGGCCACAAACCAGCTCCCGCGCCCCGCTAATTGTAGCGCATCGCCATCAACAACTTGATTAAAGTCTGGTTTTTTCACGCGTTCGTTGACGATCTGATTAAACAACGCACTGCGGGCCGCCGACAACCAAAAACTGCGTTTATTGCGATCGCGCACCGGCGCATTGCTTTGCGCCCAGCGCAGCGCGCCTTGCAGGTTGCTGCCGCCAATGCCGAATCGCTGCGCGCCAAAATAGTTTGGTACGCCGCGCGTATTGATGGCCTGTAGCCGGGCTTCGACATCATCACGATGGCTGACTTCACGCAGCACCAGCGTAAACGCGTTGCCCTTCAGCGCGCCTAAACGCAGCTTACGTTTGTGACGCGCGTACTCCAGCACTTTACAGCCTTCAATCTGGAATGTGCTCAGGTCTGGCATCTCTTTGCCCGGCACGCGCGCGCACAGCCACTGTTCAGTGACGGCATGCTTGTCTTTCTGCCCGGCAAAGCTCACTTCACGGGCATGAATTTTAAGGAATTTCGCCAGCGCATCGGCCACAAAACGGGTGTTACAACCGTTTTTCAGAATGCGAACCAGAATATGTTCGCCTTCGCCATCTGGCTCAAAACCTAAATCTTCAACCACCACAAAATCTTCCGGGTTCGCTTTAAGCAGCCCGGTGCCCTGCGGCTTTCCGTGGAGGTACGTCAGGTTTTCAAACTCGGTCATTTCGCGGCCTTAATCAGTAGCGCCACCGCTTCGCAGGCAATCCCTTCCCCACGCCCGGTGAACCCGAGTTTCTCCGTGGTGGTCGCCTTAACGTTGACATCATCCATATGACAACCAAGATCTTCCGCGATAAACACGCGCATTTGCGGGATATGCGGCAGCATCTTCGGCGCCTGGGCGATAATGGTCACGTCCACGTTACCAAGGGTATAGCCTTTGGCCTGAATACGTCGCCATGCTTCCCGCAGCAATTCGCGGCTGTCCGCGCCTTTAAAGGCCGGATCGGTATCCGGGAAAAGTTTGCCGATATCGCCAAGCGCCGCCGCGCCGAGCAGCGCATCGGTCAGCGCATGCAGCGCCACGTCTCCATCAGAATGCGCCAGCAGCCCTTTGTCATACGGGATGCGCACGCCACCAATGATAATTGGGCCTTCTCCGCCAAAAGCGTGTACGTCAAAACCGTGTCCGATTCGCATTATGCATTCTCCTGATATACACATCATCCTTCAAGCTGCCTCTTTGTTAGCTGCCTTTGTTCACCCCAGTCACTTACTTATGTAAGCTCCCGGGGATGCACTCAGTTGCCGCCTCGATGCAGCCTGAATGATTTTGTGTCTAGATTGTTCGGGTCAGATAAAATTCCGCAAGCGCCAGATCTTCCGGGCGGGTGACTTTTATATTATCAGCCCGGCCTTCAACCAGTTGGGGATGAAAACCGCAATACTCCAGCGCGGACGCCTCATCGGTAATGGTCGCGCCTTCGTTCAGCGCACGGCTCAGGCAATCGTGCAGCAGCTCGCGTGGGAAGAATTGCGGCGTTAACGCGTGCCACAGGTCGGTACGCTCTACGGTATGCGCAATAGCGGTTTTACCCGGCTCGGCGCGTTTCATGGTGTCGCGTACCGGAGCGGCGAGGATTCCGCCCGTGCGGCTGGTTTCGCTAAGCGAGAGCAGGCGCGCCAGGTCATCCTGATGCAGACAAGGCCGGGCGGCGTCATGCACCAGCACCCACTGCGCGTCACCGGCCGCCCGTAAGCCTGCCAGTACAGAATCGGCGCGTTCGTCGCCCCCGTCCACGACGGTGACCTGCGGATGTTGCGCCAGAGGAAGTTCGGCGAAGCGGCTGTCGCCAGGGCTGATTGCGATAACGACGCGCGTCACCCGGGGATGCGCCAGCAGCGCATGCACCGAGTGTTCAAGAATGGTTTTATTGCCAATAGAGAGATATTGCTTAGGACATTCCGTTTGCATTCGGCGGCCAAATCCGGCAGCCGGTACCACAGCGCAAACGTCCAATAAAGTGGCTGCCATGTCATTTCCTGGGCTGATTTATCGATTAGTTTGCCCCGCAGCCTGAGCACGTTTAGACGCGTCAGGCACCAGACGGTAAAAAGTTTCGCCCGGTTTGGTCATGCTGAGTTCATTACGCGCGCGCTCCTCGATCGCTTCCTGGCCGCCATTGAGATCGTCAATTTCGGCGAAAAGCTGATCGTTACGCGCTTTAAGTTTCGCATTCGTAGCTTGCTGCGCAGCCACATCATCGTTGACGCGGCTGTAGTCATGTATGCCGTTCTTACCGAACCACAGCGAATACTGCAACCAGACCAGTAAAGTCAGCAGCAGCAGCGTTAGTTTACCCATCCTGCCCCCTGAAAAACGGCACCATCATCCCATAACTTTCCCAGAGACTCTACTCTGAGGCGGGAATGCCGCGACAACGCGGGCAAATGTACCACATTTATCCGCCGATCCGCATATCTCGTGCAGGGAGAACATAATCTTATTGTTGGTTACGGTTTGAATTATGGCCACTCTCGCCCGTCATGAAAAGGGAGGGCTGACCTACCCCAACAGCCACATGAAGAGCGCGCCAAACATCGCGCCTACCGTTAATAGCGTAGCCGTAATGCTGTAGAACAGTTTGCCGCTCATGATTGAATGCAGGGCCACGCCGACCACAACCGCAACGGGCATGAGCGCCAGGAAAAAGGGCCAGGTATAGAGGAAGAAAAACAGCGTGTTAGGGCCATAGATGAGAAAGGGAATTCCCAACGCCAGCAGCCACGAGGCAAAACCGACCACGGCGCCCGGCAGTGACCAGGTTGTGTCGTCGTCGGTCGTGAGGGCATCTGACCTTGTGATAGTAATGTTATGGCTATTACGCATATCGAATCCTGTAACCTTGACTCACCGGGCATACAAGCCCGGCGGTGTCTCAGGATCTGATAATATCGCCCTGTCTCAGTAGATCTAATAATTGGGCAACCAAATTTGTTACTAATTGTTCACCATCCAGATGAACTTCAGGCGATTCAGGCGTTTCATATACCGAATCAATGCCGGTGAAATTACGCAGTTCACCCGCCCTGGCCTTCTTGTACAACCCTTTAGGATCGCGCGCTTCACAGGTTGCCAGCGGCGTATCGACAAAAACCTCGATAAACCGCCCCTCCCCGATGCGCTCGCGCACCATCTGCCGCTCCGCGCGATGCGGCGAAATAAACGCCGTCAGCACCACCAGCCCGGCATCCACCATCAGGTTCGCAACCTCCCCCACCCGGCGGATATTCTCTTTACGGTCTGCGTCGCTAAAGCCAAGATCGCTGCACAGGCCGTGACGGACATTATCGCCATCCAGCAACCAGGTACTGATGCCCAGCTTATGCAGGGCCTCTTCCAGCGCGCCTGCAATCGTTGATTTCCCCGAACCGGAAAGTCCCGTAAACCAGACCACAGCCCCTTTATGCCCATGCAGCGCTTCACGATCTTCGCGCGTTACCGCATGGGCATGCCAGACGACGTTTTCGTCATGCAGCGCCATTACTTGCCTCCCAGCAAATCACGCGCGCCCCAGTGCGGGAAGTGGCGACGGATCAGCGCGTTCAGTTCCAGCTCAAAATCGCTGAACCCGGAAGGCGTCGCGGCGGTGTGCTCAATAGGCTCACGTACCAGCCCCGCGCCAACGGTCACGTTGGACAGCCGGTCGATGATGATTAACCCGCCAGTGACCGGGTTCTGCTGGTATGTATCCAGCACTAACGGTTCGTCAAAAGTCAGTTCGACCAGGCCGATACCGTTCAACGGCAGGCTTTCCACCTCGCGCTGGGTCAGGTTGTTGATATCAACCTGATGGCGAATGGCATCGACGCGCGCACGGGTCTTTTTACCGGCAATCTTGATGTCATAACTCTGCCCGGCCGACAGCGGTTGTTCCGCCATCCATACCACATCAACGGCGGCGCTCTGTACGGCTGGCAGGTTTTCGCCTGCATCCAGCAACAGATCGCCACGGCTGATGTCAATTTCATCTTTCAGCACCAGCGTAATCGCTTCACCGGCGTGCGCCTCTTGCAGATCGCCATCAAAGGTGACGATGCGCGCCACGTTGGATTCAACGCCGGACGGCAGAACTTTGATACGCTGCCCGACCTTCACGCTGCCGGAGGCCAGCGTTCCGGCATAACCACGGAAATCGAGGTTCGGCCGGTTCACATACTGTACCGGGAAGCGCATCGGCTGGGTGTCGACAACCCGCTGGATCTCAACCGTCTCCAGCACTTCCAGCAGCGTCGGGCCGTTGTACCACGGCATACTGGCGCTCTGGGTCGCGACGTTATCCCCTTCCAGCGCAGAGAGTGGCACAAAGCGGATGTCCAGGTTCCCCGGCAACTGCCCGGCAAACGTCAGGTAATCTTCGCGAATACGGGCGAACGTCTCCTCGCTGAACCCCACCAGATCCATCTTGTTGATCGCCACCACCAGGTGTTTAATGCCCAGCAGCGTAGAGATGAAACTGTGGCGGCGGGTCTGATCCAGCACGCCTTTGCGGGCGTCGATCAGCAGGATCGCCAGATCGCAGGTTGATGCGCCGGTCGCCATGTTACGCGTGTACTGCTCGTGCCCTGGCGTGTCGGCAATAATAAATTTGCGTTTCTCGGTCGAGAAATAGCGGTATGCCACATCAATGGTAATTCCCTGCTCGCGCTCAGCCTGCAACCCGTCGACCAGCAGCGCCAGATCGAGTTTTTCACCCTGGGTGCCATGACGCTTACTGTCGTTATGCAGCGACGAGAGCTGATCTTCATAAATCTGACGCGTATCGTGCAGCAGTCGGCCAATCAGCGTGCTTTTACCGTCATCGACGCTGCCGCAGGTCAAGAAGCGCAGCAGGCTTTTGTGTTGCTGGGCAACCATCCAGGCTTCGACGCCGCCTTCATTAGCGATTTGTTGTGCAAGTGTGGTGTTCATGGCGGCTCCTTAGAAATACCCCTGACGTTTCTTCAGCTCCATTGAGCCCGCCTGGTCGCGGTCAATCACGCGCCCCTGACGTTCACTGGTGGTCGAGACCAGCATTTCTTCAATAATTTCCGGCAGCGTCTGCGCGCTGGATTCCACCGCTCCCGTGAGCGGCCAGCAGCCGAGGGTACGGAAACGAACCATGCGTTTTTTGATCACCTCGCCGGGTTGCAGGTCAATACGATCGTCATCGATCATCATCAGCATGCCGTCGCGCTCCAGCACCGGGCGCTCAGCGGCCAGGTACAGCGGCACGATCTCGATATTTTCCAGCCAGATGTACTGCCAAATATCCTGCTCGGTCCAGTTAGAGAGCGGGAAAACGCGGATGCTTTCGCCTTTGTTAATCTGCCCGTTGTAGTTGTGCCATAGCTCCGGGCGCTGGTTTTTCGGGTCCCAGCGGTGAAAACGGTCGCGGAAGGAGTAAATACGCTCTTTGGCGCGCGACTTCTCTTCGTCGCGGCGCGCGCCACCGAACGCGGCGTCAAAGCCATATTTATCCAACGCCTGTTTCAACCCTTCGGTTTTCATAATATCGGTGTGTTTAGCGCTGCCGTGAACGAACGGGTTAATCCCCATCGCCACCCCTTCCGGGTTTTTATGCACCAGCAGTTCACAACCGTAGGCCTTCGCGGTGCGATCGCGGAATTCGTACATCTCACGAAACTTCCAGCCGGTATCAACGTGCAGCAGCGGAAACGGCAACGTACCTGGATAAAACGCTTTACGCGCCAGATGCAGCATGACGCTGGAATCTTTACCGATGGAATACATCATCACCGGATTAGAAAATTCGGCGGCCACCTCGCGAATGATATGGATGCTTTCCGCTTCCAGCTGCCGCAGGTGGGTGAGTCGTTTTTGGTCCATAACCGTTCCTTTGCAATACCGCTATTTTGCTAAACATTCAGATAACACGACTATAGGGAGCGCAGGAGAACGAATGAAATTACGAATTGGAATGAGTAGTTCCTCAAAGGAATAACGATTTGAGAAAGCAAATATCAAAAAGTGCTTAACCCACCGAATTTAGGGCATTTCAGAGCAAATGAAATTGTTTTACGGCAATCACGGTTTCATACTAAGCGGGTAAAAATTTCTGCTCTGTATTTAAGGACTCACTATGTTTTCCGCATCGCGCCTCCGTGCAGCGCTCCTGGCGCTCGGCGTATGCTTTATCCTTCCCGCGCAGGCAACGTCACCGAAGCCTGGCGATATCGCCACTATTCAGGCACGACACATTGCAACATTCTTTCCCGGCAGAATGACCGGAACACCGGCGGAGATGCTCTCTGCCGATTATTTACGTCAGCAATTTGAGCAGATGGGATATCGCAGCGATATCCGAACATTTAATAGCCGCTATATTTATACCGCCAGGAATAATCGCAAGAACTGGCATAACGTGACGGGCAGTACCGTTATTGCGGCGCATGAAGGGAAAGCGCCGCAACAAATTATTATTATGGCGCACCTGGATACCTATGCGCCGCTGAGCGATGCCGATACCGACGCCAATCTCGGCGGTTTAACCTTGCAGGGCATTGACGATAACGCCGCCGGGCTGGGCGTGATGCTGGAACTGGCTGAACGCCTGAAAGACATCCCGACGCAGTACGGCATCCGCTTTATCGCCACCAGCGGTGAAGAAGAGGGAAAACTGGGCGCAGAAAACCTGCTTAAGCGGATGAGCGCCGCTGAGAAGAAAAATACGCTGCTGGTGATTAACCTTGATAACCTGATTGTCGGCGACAAACTCTACTTCAACAGCGGGCAGCAAACGCCGGAAGCCGTACGCAAACTGACGCGCGACCGGGCGCTGGCGATTGCGCGCAGCCACGGTATCGCCGCCGCGACCAATCCGGGTCTGAACAAGGATTACCCGAAAGGCACAGGCTGCTGCAACGACGCCGAAGTCTTCGATAAAGCCGGTATTTCCGTGCTGTCGGTTGAGGCCACCAACTGGAATCTGGGAAAAAAAGACGGCTATCAGCAGCGTGCGAAAACGCCTTCATTCCCGGCCGGAAACAGCTGGCACGATGTGCGTCTGGATAACCAACAGCACATCGACAAGGCGCTACCAGGAAGAATTGAACACCGCAGTCGCGATATCGTGCGCATCATGTTGCCGCTGGTAAAAGAACTGGCGAAAGCCGGTAAAGCCTGATGTGTCGCCCGGTGGCGGCTACGCCTTACCGGGCCTACAGAGCTGCACTTGCCGGATGGCGGCATAAATGCCTTATCAGGCCTACAGACACTGTCTGGTAGGCCTGATAAGCGTAGCGCCATCAGGCAAAACAATCACCCTTCGTGCAGCCCGCACTCGCGCTTCAGCCCGAAGAATCGCGTCTCTTCTTCCGCCATGCCGGGCTCCCATTTACGGGTGGTGTGGGTATCGCCAACCGACAGATAGCCCTGATCCCATAGCGGATGGTATTTCAGACCGTGTTTTTGCAGATACTGGTACACCGTCCGGTTATCCCAGTCGATGATGGGCAGCACTTTAAAAACGCCGCGCTGAATCGCCAGCACAGGCAGATGCGCCCGGCTCCCGGATTGTTCGCGGCGCAGGCCAGCAAACCACGTTTGCGCGTTAAGCTCTTTTAACGCCCGGTTCATCGGCTCGACTTTGTTGATGTCATTGTATTTCTCAATGCCCTCAACGCCTTGCTCCCACAGTTTACCGTAGCGGGCTTCCTGCCAGGCCGCGCTTTCCGTCGCACGGTAGACTTTCAGGTTCAGGTTCAGCTTTTCCGTCAGCTCATCAATAAACTGGTAGGTTTCCGGGAACAGATAGCCGGTATCGGTCAGGATAACCGGAATATCAGGGCGAATCTGGTTAACCAGATGCAGGCTGACCGCCGCCTGAATACCAAAGCTCGACGAGAGCACGTATTCACCGGGTAGATTCTCCAGCGCCCACGCCACGCGTCCTTCAGCATCCTGCTTTTCCAGCTGCGCGTTGGTTTCAGCCAGCGCCATGACGCGCTCGACTTTCGGCAATTCATTCAGGGCGTTTAGATCGAGTACGGACATAAGTTCCTCACTATTTGCCTTGCCTGATGGCGCTGCGCTTATCCGGCCTACCGTCTACGTAGGCCGGATAAGGCATTTATGCCGCCATCCGGCGATGCACGTTATTCCCAGAAATCCCGGGCGGGATCGAGCACCGGGCGAATGATGCCCGCACGCACCGTAAAGTCGCCGAAGCCTTCACCCGCTTCGCGCTCTTTTACCCAGCGCCCAATCAGTTCATCCAGCGACGCCAGAATTTCCGGCTCGGTAATGTTCTCTTTGAACATACGCGGGATACGCGTTCCGATGCGATTGCCGCCCAGATGCAGGTTATAACGACCCGGCGCTTTCCCCACCAGACCGACTTCCGCCAGCATGGCGCGTCCGCAGCCATTTGGGCAGCCCGTCACGCGCAGCACGATGTGCTCATCGCTCACGCCGTGGTGGGTCATCAACGCGTCCACTTTATCGACGAAGGTCGGCAGGAAACGCTCCGCTTCCGCCATCGCCAGCGGGCAGGTCGGGAACGATACGCAGGCCATCGAGTTTTCACGCTGCGACGTGACCGCATTCATCAGGCCGTGGTTGCGCGCCAGTTTTTCAATCTTC
Source organism: Citrobacter sp. CK199 (assembly GCF_030333285.1). Lineage (NCBI taxonomy): Bacteria > Pseudomonadati > Pseudomonadota > Gammaproteobacteria > Enterobacterales > Enterobacteriaceae > Citrobacter > Citrobacter sp. CK199. Next base: position 77,415 of record NZ_JAOWGF010000026.1, read on the forward strand.
GCTTTCTGGCTTTCCGGCACGCCGGCAATGATCAGATTCTGGTTGGCGGTAATACGGAATTCACCCTTGTGGATCTTCGCGATCTCCAGCAGACCGGTTTTCAGCGGGCGCCCCGGATAATCCAGAATACGGCCATTCTCAATAAACAGCGTCAGGTGCCATTTGTTGTCGATGCCTTTCACCCAACCGATGCGATCGCCGCGCCCGGTAAATTCATACGGGCGGATCGGTTCAAATTTGATGCCTGCACGACGCTCGACTTCCGCCTTGAACGTCTCGACCCCAACACGCTCCAGAGTGTATTTGGTTTTGGCGTTTTTACGATCGGTACGATTACCCCAGTCGCGCTGAGTCGTCACCACCGCTTCCGCCACCGCCAGGGTATGCTCCAGCGGCAGATAGCCGAACTCGCTTGCGGTGCGGGCATACGTTTTCTTGTTCCCGTGCTCAATAGAAAGCCCGCCGCCGACCAGCAGGTTAAAGCCCACCAGCTTGCCGTTTTCCGCCACGGCGACAAAGTTCATGTCGTTGGCGTGCAGATCGATGTCGTTCTGCGGCGGGATCACCACGGTCGTTTTGAACTTACGCGGCAGATAGGTCTGGCCGAGGATCGGCTCCTCATCCGTTGTGGCGACCTTTTCCTGATCAAGCCAGATCTCCGCATAGGCGCGGGTACGCGGCAGCAAATGCTCGGAGATCTTTTTCGCCCACTCATAGGCTTCGGCATGCAGCTCAGACTCATACGGGTTAGAGGTGCACAACACGTTACGGTTCATGTCGTTGGCGGTCGCCAGCGCGTCCAGCCCAACGGAGTGCAGCATCTGATGTACCGGCTTCACGTTCTTTTTCAGAATGCCGTGGAACTGGAAGGTCTGACGGTTAGTCAGGCGAATGCTGCCGTAAATCGTATTTTCCGCGGCGAATTTATCAATCGCCTGCCACTGTCTGGTGGTGATAACCCCACCCGGCAGACGGCAACGCAGCAGCATCGCATGACGCGGCTCCAGCTTCTGCTCGGCGCGCTCGGCGCGAATGTCGCGGTCATCCTGCTGGTACATACCGTGAAAACGGATCAGCAGAAAGTTGTCGCCTTTAAAACCGCCGGTCAGACCGTCATTCAAATCTTCAGCAATGGTGCCGCGCAGGTAGTTGCTCTCAAGCTTCATGCGCTCGGCATCTGCCAGTTTACCTTCGACCACCAGTGGGCCTGGATGTTTTTCGCTCATTAGTAGACATCTCGCTGATAACGGCGCTCAACGCGCAGCTCACTTAAAAATTCATCCGCCGCTTCGGCATCCATACCGCCGAATTCGGCAATCACTTCCAGCAGTGCCTGCTCAACGTCTTTCGCCATGCGATTCGCGTCGCCGCAGACATAAATGTGCGCGCCGTCATTAATCCAGCGCCACAGCTCTGCGCCCTGTTCGCGCAGTTTGTCTTGTACGTATATTTTTTCTTTTTGATCGCGGGACCAGGCCAGATCGATGCGGCTCAGGACGCCCTCTTTGACGTAGCGCTGCCATTCCACCTGGTAGAGGAAATCTTCGGTAAAGTGCGGGTTGCCAAAGAACAACCAGTTTTTACCCGGCGCTTCATCTGCCGCACGCTGCTGCATAAAGGCGCGGAAAGGGGCGATCCCGGTGCCTGGACCTATCATGATCACCGGTGTTTCCGGGTTGGCCGGCAGACGGAAATTATCGTTGTGTTCGATAAATACGCGCACTTCACCCTCTTCTTCCACGCGGTCGGCCAGGAAGCTTGATGCCCCGCCCGCCCGCGCCCGGCCTTCTATTTCATAACGCACGGCGCCTACGGTGATATGCACTTCGCTCTCGACTTCCGCCTGGGAAGAGGCTATCGAGTAAAGACGCGGCGTCAGCGGGCGCAGCAGCCCCACCAGCGCGTCAGCATCCAGCTGAGCCGGAGAGAAACGCAGCATATCAACGACAGGCGTCGTCGCGGCGTAATGCTGCAACTGGGCTTTATCACCCACCAGCGGCAACAGCGATTCGCTGCGGGTCAGCGTGGCGTAGTTTTCCACGATATTGGCGGTGTTCACCGTCAGCTCAAAATGCCACTGCAAGGCTTCGGCAAGCGGCAGCACCTTACCGTTAACGGTGACCGGCTCCGTGCCTTTCAGCCAGACCAGTTCGACGATCTCTTTGACCAATTCAGGATCGTTCTGATACCAGACGCCCAGGGCATCGCCCGGCTGATAACGCAGGCCGGAATCGCCCAGATCAATTTCGATATGGCGCACATCTTTTTCCGAGTCGCGGCCGGTGATTTTCTGATTGACGGCGAGCGAGGCGCTCAGCGGCGCTTCTTTGGTATAAGGGCTGGAATGCACGTCATTCACGGCCCCCGTTGCCGCGACAGCGACCTGCGCTGCCGATGCGCTCGGCGCACGCGCTTTCAGTACGTCAACAACGCGAGCCCGCCATTCTTGTGCCGCCGCCTGGTATTCCACATCCGCATCGACGCGATCGAGCAGACGCTCCCCCCCCAGTTCCGCCAGCTTGCTGTCGAAATCTTTACCCGCCTGGCAGAAAAATTCATAGGAGGTATCACCGAGGCCAAAGACGGCGAAGGCGGTGTTGTCGAGCTTCGGCGCTTTTTTAGAGAACAGAAACTTACGCAGCGCAACGGCTTCTTCCGGCGGCTCGCCTTCGCCCTGCGTGGACGCGACCACAACCAGCAGCTTTTCATTGGCGATCTGTTTGAATTTGTAGTCGCCCGCATTAACCAGCGTGACGCTCAGTTTCGCCGCCAGCAGGTCATCGCGCAGGGCTTCCGCCACGCGCCGCGCATTGCCGGTTTGCGATGCAGAAATAAGCGTAATACCCGGCATTTCAGCGACAGGCGCTGGCGTGGCGGCGAGCGTGCCCGGCTGCTGGTTCAGCATTCCCCAGAAATAGCCGGAAACCCAGGCAAGCTGGGTGGGAGAAAGATCGGTTGTGGCCGCCTGAAAGCGTGCCAGCTGCTCCGGGTTTAGCGGAAGCAAAGCGGATGGTGGGGCCTGTGTTGTCATGCGTCGTTATGTTCCAGTAGCAAAGCGGAATTTATGCAAAAAGACCAAACTAGCGATAAGGTTAACGGCGGGGATAATAACAATTAAAGAAGGGATGGAAATAACAAATAACCAAATGGACTAACCTGTTTTAGTTATAGTTATTAACAACAAAAGCGATTAAACAACCTATTGAAATAGAAAGAAATAATTCACAATTCTTGTGTAAATCTCATTATCCGCGCGTCAACGCCGTTTTAGTTAATGATAAAAAATGTGCTTTCCGGTACCCTACGGCGGTTTTTGTATTCTTGAGAGTTAATCATCCATGTCCACCACCTTGTTTAAAGATTTCACCTTTGAAGCCGCTCACCGCCTGCCCCACGTACCGGAAGGGCATAAATGTGGCCGCCTGCATGGTCATTCATTTATGGTGCGCCTTGAAATTACCGGTGACGTCGATCCGCATACCGGTTGGATCATGGATTTCGCCGAACTGAAAGCCGCGTTCAAACCGACGTACGATCGTCTGGATCATTATTATCTGAACGATATTCCAGGTCTGGAAAATCCAACCAGCGAAGTGCTGGCAAAATGGATTTGGGATCAGGTTAAACCTGCCGTACCGCTGCTGAGCGCAGTAATGGTGAAAGAGACCTGCACAGCAGGCTGCGTGTATCGCGGCGAGTGATTTTTTTGTTTGTGTCGCGGGTCAATTTTCCTTAAATAACGTTATGTTAGGGTTGTGTTCTCAGGATTTCTGGAGCACAACATGGCTGACGATTTCGATATCATCATCATTGGTGCAGGGATAGCGGGCACCGCTTGTGCTTTACGCTGTGCGCGGGCTGGACTCTCAGTCCTGCTGCTTGAACGCGGTGAGTTTCCCGGCAGCAAAAATCTTTCCGGCGGTCGTTTATATTGTCATGCGCTCGCCGAGCTTCTTCCCGACGTTCACCAGTCCGCCCCCCTTGAACGCCGTATCACTCAGGAAAACCTCACGCTATTAACCCGTGATGGCGCAACAACCTGGTCCAGCCTGCAACCAGACGGTGACTCATGGAGTCTGCTGCGCGCCCGCTTCGATCCCTGGTTTGTCGCTCAGGCCGAGGCCGCAGGGGTACAGTGCGTTAACGGCGTTACGGTTGAAGCGCTCCATATTGAAGATGGCCGAGTCTGCGGCGTCATGTGCGAAGATGAAACGCTGCGCGCCCGTTATGTCGTGCTGGCAGAAGGAGCAAACAGCGTGCTGGCGGAACGGTATGGATTCCTGCCTCGCCCCGCCGCGACATCAATGGCGCTGGGGATCAAGGAGGTGCTGGCGCTGGATAAACAGACGCTTGAAGAGCGCTTCCGATTGTCCGGGGCGGAAGGTGCCGCCATGTTGTTTAGCGGAGAAATTTGCGGCGATCTCCCCGGCGGCGCGTTTCTTTATACCAACCAGGAGACGCTCTCTTTAGGCGTCGTGTGTCCACTCTCTTCTGTTGCACAGAGCGACATTCCGACAGTCGAAATGCTGGAACGGCTCAAAGCGCATCCGGCGCTGCGTCCTTTGCTCAGAGGCAGCGAAACGCTGGAGTACGGCGCGCATCTGGTGCCGGAAGGCGGCTTACACAGCATGCCCGTCCAGTACGCAGGCGAAGGCTGGCTGCTGACAGGCGATGCGTTGCGCAGCTGCGTCAATACCGGCTTCTCCGTACGCGGTATGGATATGGCGCTCATCGGCGCTCAGGCGGCCGCGCAAACCCTGATTAACGCCTGCCAGAAACATGCGCCGCAAAATCTGTTCCCGGCCTATCATCAGGACATCCGGCACAGTCTGCTGTGGGAGGTTTTGCAACGCTATCGGGATGTTCCCGCGCTGTTGCAGCGCCCGGGATGGTATCGTCAATGGCCTGCATTAATGCAGGATATTTCTCACGAGCTCTGGCATCAGGGGCATCATCCCGTGCCGCCGCTGCGCCAGATCGTCTGGCGTCATTTTCGCCGTCACGGCCTGCGCCATCTGGCAGGCGATATTATCAGGAGCTTACGATGTCTGTAGCCCGCAACATCTGGCGCCCCGCCGAAATTTCCCATATCGTTACGGCTGCCGCTGTCGACAGCAAAACGGCAGAACGGCTGATCACGTCCTGCCCCGCCGGACTCTTTTCCCGCACGCCGGAAGGGGGCCTGCAAGTCGACTTTCGCGGCTGCCTGGAGTGCGGCGCCTGTCGACTACTGTGTGATGAAAAAACGCTGCAACAGTGGCGCTACCCGGCATCTGGGTTTGGCATCACTTACCGATTTGGCTAATTTGATACTCTAAATAATTCGAGTTGCGAGGAAAGCCAACGCACCAGCAAATTGAAGTATGACGAGTATATAAGGATAATCTATGCCCCTGTTACACCTGCTCCGCCAGAATCCGGTGATTGCCGCCGTTAAAGATAACGCCAGCCTACAGTTAGCCATTGATTCCGAATGTCAGTTCATCTCCGTGCTGTACGGTAACATTTGCACCATCAGCGCGATTGTGAAGAAAATAAAAAATGCGGGTAAATATGCGTTTATCCACGTTGATCTGCTGGAGGGGGCGTCAAATAAAGAGGTCGTGATCCAGTTTTTAAAATTGGTCACCGAAGCGGATGGCATCATCAGCACGAAAGCGGCAATGCTGAAAGCCGCCAGAGCGGAAGGTTTTTTCTGTATTCACCGTCTGTTTATCGTTGATTCCATTTCATTTCACAATATTGATAAGCAGGTCGCGCAGTCAAACCCGGACTGTATTGAGATCCTGCCGGGCTGTATGCCGAAAGTGTTGGGCTGGGTGACAGAGAAGATACGCCAGCCGCTGATTGCCGGGGGGCTGGTATGCGATGAAGAAGACGCCCGCAATGCGATGAAAGCCGGTGTGGCGGCGCTTTCCACCACCAATACCGACGTCTGGACGTTAGCGAAACACCTTAATTAAGCCGGGCAACGCCGGATGGCGACGATAAATCGTCTTATCCGGCCTACACGTAGGCCTGATAAGCATAGTGCCATCAGGCATTTTGTAGCCTACACGTAGGCCTGATAAGCGTAGCGCCATCAGGCATTTTTGCAGCGGACCAACTCTTCCAGCACCGGTAGCCAGTCATCGACAATCCCGACATCCGCCTGCGAAAAAACCGGCGCGCTGGCATCGTGGTTTATCGCCACAACAAAACGGCTCTGGCGTACTCCGGCCATCAACGCCGCCGCCCCTGACGCGCCAGCCACGATACAGACATCCGGCGACAGCAGATGCCCCGATATTCCAGTCACGCGATCGGCATCAAAACCGCCGTTCATCACCCGCGCACGGCTGTACCCTACCTCAGCATCAAGCGCCTGACCAAGCGCGGTAATCTTATCTGCATCCGCTTCACTTCCCCCTTGCCCAACCACCAGTACGCGCCCGGCACGTAACAAAGGATGGGTAGCGACGCTATTTACGCTTTCCACCTTATCCAGCCAGTCGGGGGGGGCCGTGGGGGTAATCAGATGTTCCGTCATCACAGGCAAGGAATGACCAGAAGCGCTCACCTCCGGCTGTCGCGCCAGCGACAGGCACAAAGGGCGTGCGGTAATTTGCAACGTTGCCGTCAGCGCATTCCCCCAGTGGGATTTTTTCACCATGCCTTGTCGCACATCCACAGCCAGAACCTGACAGAGGCTGCCGCCATGCAGGCGCCAGGCGAGTCGCGTCGCCAGTTCATCGCCCGGACTACCTGCCGGAAAGATCAGCATATCAACAGGTGTCCGCAGCCATTGCGCCGCCAGCGCATCCAGTACCTGCTCTGCAACATCCGGCACGGGATCGATAATCCAGCGCTCCAGTTCTGCGGTGCAAAGCGCATTCTCTGCGATCCAGCTCGCCATCGCCGCACACTCATGCGAGTCAGTAATGATGGCAATTTTCATGACGGCATCCTCTGGCGCAAATAATCCGCCCATAGCCTCCGGGCTTTTTCCTGCGCCGTCGCGCCGCTGATAATCGTTGCATGCCGCCGCTGCTCCGGCCTCTCCAGACGCAGGCACTGAACCGCTGATGTTGTCTCAACCACAACGTTCCGACGCTCGACGTCTGCTTTCGCCGCCGCCAGACGCTGGCGCATCCCCGGTACGGGAAGCGCCACTTCACCACACTGCCTGACGGCGATGACGGCCGGGAACCGTACCCGACAACGCCGAAGCCCGGTCATCGTTCGCTGCTCAACCACAATAAAAGGAGGCTCAAGCGTAAAACGCTCCACCTGGGTAAAACAGGGCCACGCCAGCATTTCAGCAACCAGAAATGGCGTCTGACTGTTCTGACCCTCGCTACTCTGACAGCCCGTTATAATCAGATCCGCACCGTGATTACGCTGCCAGTCGGCAATGTTCCTGGCGATAAATTCGGGAGCAAACCGCAGGTCTGCCGTCGTCTCCAGCAACACCGGCGTCTCAAAACCCAGCGCGACAAAATAGCGTAACCAGTGGAGCGCCCGCTCATCGCCGATGCTTAACGCAGTCAACGTCATCTCACAGCCCCCATTGCGCTGAGCCAGCAGCAACGCTGCCGCCGCCTGTTCATCCGCACCTGGGGAGCAACGCAGCAAGGAAACATCCGGGCCGTGGGTATCCGCCGTCGCCGCCTGCCAGTCTTTCTCCGCCAGCATGCCGGGATCGGACTCTGCCTTAAACGCTAACAGAATGTTCATTCACACCTCCCTGTCTTTTGTCCACACTCCCGGCAGCCACCAGCGGCAGCGCCTTGGTTTCCGGCGCCCACAGCCAGGTCACCACAAATCCGATGACTAATATCCCAGCCAGCAGTAATAGCGTGACCTGCATTCCCCACTGCGCCAGCGTCCAGGGCAACAAACTGGTGCTGATCGCCGCCCCTAATCGGCTCATTGCCGTGGCAAACCCGACGCCCAGGGAACGAATATCCGTCGGGAAGCTTTCCGCAGGCAGAACCCCCACCAGATTGCTGACGGCAGAAATGGTGGTACTGAACAACACAAACAGCAGCAGCGTCAGGCTGCTTCCCGCCGGTAAACAAGCCATGACGACAAGCGTCGCGGCGAGCAGCATAAAACTGCCGAGCAGAAATTGGCGGTGCGCCAACAGGTGTGTTAACAGCAGCCCCAGCAACGCGCCAACAATCAGCAGCGCGTTAAGCATCAGGCTGGCGGTTAGCGCATTTTCAAGACCAATCGTTTGTGCAATGGTGGGAAGCCAGGTGTAAATCACAAACCACGGGATCACCAGGCAGACAAAGAACACGCTGTTAAACGCGGTTCTTCGCCAGTAATGCGTTGAAAATAGCGTTTTGATATGTCTGCTCGTCGGCGCCGCCACCTCATCGCCGAGCAGCACATGCGTGCCAAAGTAGCGGTGCACAATCGCATACGCTTCTGTTATCCGCCCCTGACGCATCAGCCAGCGAGGCGACTCCGGCGTTCCCCAGCGTAAGAACGTAATGCACAGCGCGGGTAATGATGCCGATGCCAGCAGCCAGCGCCAGGCATCCGGCGTTTCCTGAATAAAATGATGCCCCACCAGGCTCGCCAGAACATAGCCGATAGTCCACACCACACTGAATGCGCCCAGTAATATTCCCCGATGGCGACGCGGCGCAAATTCAGCCAGCAATGTATGACCAACCGAGTAGTCACCGCCAAGGCCGATACCAATCAGAATGCGCAAGCCAATAAGCTGTTCCGGCGTTGTGGCAAAAAACTGTAGGAAAGAGGCGATGGTTATCAGCATAAAGCTGAAGGTAAAAATTTTCTGACGCCCGATATAATCAGATACCCATCCCAGGATCAGGCTACCGAGAAAAAGTCCAACCAGCGCCGAGCCGCCAATCATCCCTTCCATAAAAGGCGTCAGTTGCATGGCGGGGGTCAGTTGGATCATGGCATAGCCGACGACGCCTAATACATAGCCATCGGTCAAATGCGCGCCGAATGTCAGCGCAGCAATGCGGCAATGAAAACCATTCAGCGGTAAATCATCCATTCGCACCGGTGAAGTGTTCATCGTAGCCCCTTCATTGTCCGGTAAAGTCGCGGCTTCCCGGTTGAGAAGCCGTTTATACGCTTCGCCCTTTAAGCTGCCTGATGCAGCTTAAAGGATTTTGCGTATAACTCTCTATTTTTCAATCGGGTAGATCGTGCCTGTATTCATAATACCGTTTGGATCAAACTGGCGCTTGAGACCTTCCAGCAGCGGCCAGGCGCTACCGTGTTCCAGCTTGCTCCAGTGAACGCGGTGCTTACCAATGCCGTGGTGATGCACCATTGAGCCGCCAAGACGGATCGTCTCTTCGCAGATGATCTTGTTGAGCGGGTTATGGTACTTATCAATCTCCTCTTCCGGCTTACAGTCCACCACGTTGTAGTCATACACAAAATACATGTTGGTGCCGTTGATATAGCTGTGAGAAGAGTGGCCGCCCAGCATGGTGATATCGTCCGCATGCGGGAACTCGGTACGGATACGGTTGATCACGCTTTCGTAGATTTGATGGATGCAGCTCCAGCAACCGGATACTTCCGTCGTGAAGCCCATATTGCCGGTTTTCAGGATCTGTACGCGTTCGGCAGCCACTTTTTCCGGCCCCCAGTTCAGATGGTTGAACCAGTTTTCGATAAGTTTGCTGTCCACCCGCTGGCACTGCGGGTAGCGCGCCACGATCTCCGCAATCCCTTCTCCGGTGGCTTGCGCCAGTCGCGGATTGCCTTCAGCCATAAAAATCAGCACACATTTGCCGTCGGCAAAATGCGTGAAGTGCTGGGTTCCATCTTCGGCGTCGTACAGGCGCGCAATGGAGGGGCGATAGCCTTCCACCATGACTTCACGCAGGATGTCGAAACCGGTTTTCATGTCGTCCAGCACATAGCCGTAGTAGAGGTTGTTTTCGGGCGTGAACTTAAAGATTTTCACTGTGACTTCAGTGATGTAGCACAGCGCGCCTTCGTTCCCAATGATGATGTGGCGGATATCCGGCCCGGCCGCCCGGCGAGGCACGTTTTTGATGCGGGTAATGGTTCCGTCCGCCAGTACGGCTTCCAGCCCCACCACCATATCTTCAATCGCGCCGTACAGCGTGGAGAACTGGCCGATACTGCGAGTGGCGACCAGACCGCCCATCTGCGCCAGCGGCTTAGACTGCGGCGAGTGCCCGGTGGTATAGCCTTTTTCACGCAGCGCGTTTTCCAGAATCTCAAGCGGTACGCCACATTGCGCGGTTGCCTGCATGTTTTCGATATCAATACTCAGGATTTGATTCATCCCTGCGCCGTCCAGCACCACAGAATCTTTGACGACGGTTTCCAGACCGCCTTCCGTCGCAGATGCGCCGGTACGCGGCACGCCATTGATTTTATGCTGATTCATGAATGCCAGAACGCGAGAGACCTGCTCCGTCGAACCGAGCTTAACCACGGCCGCCGGAATGGGCAGCGTGTAAACGCCGTGAATATCCGCATATTTGCGAAAACGGTCAATACTGTTTTTCTTTAATACGGTTTCATCCGTAATAACACGCCCGGAACCCACAATTTCTTTTAACTGGTCAACAATCGCTTCACGGGATAATGACATAATAAATCCTTCCTGATAGTCAATGCAGAATAAAATAAAAACCAGAAACCACCGATATTAAAATTAACGCACCAGATAACCGCCATCGACAACCAAAAGATGACCATTAACATAATTTGATGCCTGGCTGGCGAGGAATATCGCCGACCCCATAAGATCCTGAGTATCACCCCAACGATTGGCCGGAATATGATCCAATACACGCTGATTAGTTTCCGGGTTACTGCGGGTTGCCAGCGTAATATCAGTGGCATAATAACCCGGCGCAATACCGTTAACCTGAATATTATATTGCCCAAGCTCATCGCAATATGCTTTGGTAAAACCAGCAAGCGCATGCTTGGTTGCTGAATAAGCCGGAGACCACTGCCCGCCAAGATAAGAGAACAAAGAGCAGATATTAATAATTTTCCCGCTATTTTGTGGGATCATAATTTTTGCCGCTTCATAGCTCAGCTCAAACGCCGCAGTCAGGTTAACATCAATCATCGGGTCCCAGTCCGCGCGGCCAAAGTCCAGAACCTTATTCAGCTTACAGATCCCGGCGTTGTTCACCAGAATATCTACCGTGCCAAAACGCTCGCAGCAGGCGGCAATAATCTTCTGCGGCGCGCCTTTCTCGGTGATGTCCACTTGCATGAACGCCACTTCAACACCCTGGGCTTCAATGAGTTCTTTCGTTTCACCGTTATCCTTTACGAAGCTGGGAATAAAAAGATTGGCTCCGGCTTTCGCCAGCGCCATCGCGAAAGCCTGACCCAGACCACTGTTCCCGCCCGTTACAATTGCCGTTTTCCCTTTCAGGGAGAAAAAATCCATTGAGAATGCATTGAGAGATTCGATCGACATAGTTGGCTCCAAATTCCTTCAGGCAAAAAAAAAGAAAGGTAACTTCCCCCGCGAGAGGGAAGTTACCTTTCTCATTATCTCTGGTAACTGGCGTAAATTTTTAGCACAACCTCCAGACATCTAATGTGATCGTAATCACAGATGAACCGTTCGCTTTGTAATTATGGTAAAAAACAAGAAGCGTGATTATTCTCACACTATAAGCTGCCCTTCCATGCTATTTCTAACGTAATTACTAGAGACCTGAGAAAAGTAATCCTCCTGAAAAGGCGGCTTACTTTTCTCTTTTTTTTGTCCATTACAAATGGGAATTCGATATGCAACACAACTCATATCGCCGCTGGATAACCCTCGCCATTATTAGTTTTAGCGGTGGCGTCAGTTTTGATCTGGCTTATTTACGCTATATATATCAAATTCCCATGGCAAAATTTATGGGATTTAGCAATACCGAAATAGGGCTAATAATGAGTACCTTTGGTGTTGCTGCTATTATTCTTTATGCGCCCAGCGGAATCATCGCCGATAAATTTTCCCATCGCAAAATGATTACCTCCGCAATGATTATTACCGGACTACTCGGTCTGGTCATGGCGACGTATCCACCGCTATGGGTCATGCTGTGCATTCAGGTCGCGTTCGCGATTACGACAATCCTGATGCTGTGGTCCGTATCCATTAAAGCCGCGTCGCTGCTTGGCGATCACAGTGAACAAGGCAAAATTATGGGCTGGATGGAAGGGCTGCGCGGCGTCGGCGTGATGTCGCTGGCAGTGTTTACCATGTGGGTCTTTTCTCGCTTCGCGCCGGATGACAGCAACAGCCTGAAAACGGTGATTCTGATTTACAGCGTGGTCTATATCCTGCTGGGTATCCTGTGCTGGTTCTTCGTCAGCGATGGTCATCATCACAGCAGCGCGGCAAAAGAAGAGAAAAAATCATTCCAGCTCAGCGATATTCTGGCCGTGTTACGCATCAGCACCACCTGGTATTGCAGCATGGTCATCTTCGGTGTCTTTACGATCTATGCCATCCTCAGCTACTCCACCAACTACCTGACCGAAATGTATGGCATGTCGCTGGTCGCCGCGAGTTACATGGGCATTGTGATCAACAAAATTTTCCGCGCTATCTGTGGCCCGCTGGGCGGCATCATTACCACTTACAGCAAAATTAAATCGCCGACGCGCGTCATTCAGCTTCTCTCCATTGTCGGAGCCGTCGCGCTTATTGCGCTGCTGGCCACCAACTCAAATCCACAGTCTGTCGTGATGGGGATCGGCCTGATTCTGCTGTTGGGCTTCACCTGCTACGCCTCACGCGGGCTTTACTGGGCCTGCCCTGGTGAAGCCAGAACGCCGTCTTACATCATGGGAACGACGGTAGGTATCTGCTCGGTTATCGGTTTTCTACCCGACGTTTTTGTTTATCCGATCGTAGGCCACTGGCAGGACACGCTCCCGGCAGCGGAAGCCTATCGCAACATGTGGCTGATGGGACTGGCGGCGCTGTGTATGGTGATTCTGTTTACCTTTTTGCTCTTTCGCAAAATTCGTACCGCTAACGCCACACCGGAAAAGATGACATCGCTGGCCGCAGAAGCCTCCGGCGAGTGAAGAGAGAAAATTAAGGAGAATGACAATGTCGAAGAAATACATCATTGGAATTGATGGCGGAAGTCAGAGTACGAAGGTCGTGATGTACGATCTCGAAGGGAATGTGGTGTGCGAAGGGAAAGGATTGTTACAGCCCATGTATACACCCGATGCCAATACGGCAGAACATCCTGATGATGATTTATGGACGTCTTTATGCTCCGCAGGGCAAGACCTGATGAGTCAGTTTTCGGGTGACAGAAAAGACATTGCTGGAATCGGTCTGGGTTCCATCCGTTGCTGTCGCGCATTATTAAAAGCCGACGGCACGCCCGCAACTCCGCTGATTAGCTGGCAGGACGCGCGCGTAACCCGTCCCTACGAGCATACCAACCCCGATGTGGCTTATGTCACCTCATTTTCAGGTTATCTGTCGCATCGCTTAACCGGTGAGTTTAAAGACAATATCGCCAACTACTTTGGGCAGTGGCCGGTGGATTACAAAACCTGGGCGTGGAGCGATGACGATGAGGTGATGAAGAAGTTCAACATTCCGCGCAGGATGCTGTTTGACGTCCAGATGCCGGGAAGCGTGCTCGGTCATCTGACTGAAGCCGCCGCCCTGGCAACGGGTTTCCCTGTCGGCTTGCCCGTGGTCTGCACTACCAGCGACAAACCGGTGGAAGCACTGGGCGCAGGATTGCTGGACGATGAAACCGCAGTTATCTCATTAGGCACCTATATCGCCCTGATGATGAACGGCAAAGCGCTCCCCAAAGATCCGGTCGCTTACTGGCCGATTATGTCTTCTATTCCCGAAACCCTGCTCTATGAAGGCTACGGTATTCGTAAAGGCATGTGGACGGTCAGTTGGCTGCGGGATATGTTGGGCGAATCACTGATTCAGGACGCCAAAGCACAGGGGCTGTCGCCGGAAGATTTACTCAATAAGAAAGCGGCCGGCGTACCGCCTGGCTGTAACGGTTTAATGACGGTTCTCGACTGGCTAACCAATCCCTGGGAACCGTTCAAGCGAGGAATCATGATCGGCTTTGATTCCAGCATGGATTACGCATGGATTTACCGTTCTATTCTGGAGAGCGTTGCGCTGACGCTGAAAAACAACTACGACAATATGTGCAATGAAATGAACCACTTTGCTAAACATGTGATCATCACCGGGGGTGGTTCGAATAGCGACCTGTTTATGCAAATCTTTGCCGATGTGTTCAATCTCCCCGCCAGACGCAATGTGATAAATGGTTGCGCGAGTCTGGGAGCGGCAATTAACACGGCCATAGGGCTTGGTCTGTACCCGAACTATGAGACCGCGGTTGAAAAAATGGTGCGGGTAAAAGATGTGTTTATGCCGATAGAGAGCAATGCCAGACGCTATGACGCGCTGAATAAAGGGATTTTCCGCGACTTAACGCAATACACCGATGTGATTTTGAAAAAGTCGTATGAAGTGCTGCATGGCAATCTGGATAACGTCGATTCGATTCAAAGCTGGTCGAACGCGTAGCATTCCTTATCTCGCGTCTTATCCGGCCTGTAAATGAACGGGCGAACGTGCCGGATGGCGACGCGTTGCGTCTTATCCGGCCTACAAATGAGTATGACCGTAGGCCGGGCAAGCGAAGCGCCCCCGGCAAGCGCGCTAACGATTTTTTATCACGCAATATTCAGATATTTGTGCGTCTGCATTGATAAGCGCCAGTTACGCGCGATACAGGTTTCAATGCACAGACGCGTCGCGTCTTCTTTCTGGCTGATTGGCTGCAAGGCAATGATTCGCGGCTTATCGTCGCTCAGCGTCGCCAATAGCTCATCCAGCGCTTCAATATCACGGACGCGACCAACAGGGTGCTTGATTTCATTCGCACGCTCCAGCGCCTGTGACAGGACGTCATAGCCACCGCGCATATTCACCTTCGGCGAGACCGTCACCCAGGTATTGGGCGTACAGCGCACCTCGTGGGTACCGCTGGTTTCAATCTGACAGCTGAATCCATTCTTCTCAAGTAAATCGGTCAATGGCATCAGGTCATGGATACAGGGCTCACCGCCGGTGATCACGACATGACGCGCGGTATACCCCTGTCGGCTTATCACCGCCAGCAGGTCTTCGCTACTTGCCGCGCCCCACTTGTCGCTCTCTTTGGTCTTCGCCAGGATGCTGTACAACGACACTTCCCGATCTTCAAGCTTATCCCAGGTGTGTTTGGTATCGCACCAGGCACAGCCAACCGGGCATCCCTGTAAACGAATAAAAATGGCGGGGACGCCGGTAAAGTAACCCTCACCTTGCAGGGTCTGGAACATCTCGTTAATCGGGTACTGCATAGCATTCTCTGTTAAGGGGATAATCAGTGATTATCGCAGAAAGCCTCGCTAAGGTCATGCACAGCAGCTGCGCCAAACGCACACCATAAAAAACCCGCCGGAGCGGGTTTTTTACGTTAAGAGTGAAAGCAGGATTACGCCTGACCTTTGATCTCTTTACGACCGTTGTACGGCGCTTTTTCGCCCAGCGCTTCTTCGATACGAATCAGCTGGTTGTATTTAGCAACACGGTCAGAACGGCTCATAGAACCGGTTTTGATCTGGCCTGCTGCGGTACCAACAGCCAGGTCAGCGATGGTCGCGTCTTCAGTTTCGCCAGAACGGTGAGAGATAACGGCAGTGTAGCCAGCGTCTTTCGCCATCTTGATAGCAGCCAGCGTTTCGGTCAGAGAACCGATCTGGTTGAATTTGATCAGGATGGAGTTAACGATGCCTTTGTCGATACCTTCTTTCAGGATCTTGGTGTTGGTTACGAACAGGTCGTCACCAACCAGCTGGATTTTGTCGCCCAGCACTTTGGTCTGGTATGCGAAACCGTCCCAGTCAGACTCGTCCAGACCGTCTTCGATGGAAACGATCGGGTACTGTTTGGTCAGGTCTTCCAGGAAGTGAGTGAATTCTTCAGAGGTGAACGCTTTGTTGCCTTCGCCAGCCAGAACGTATTTGCCGTCTTTGTAGAATTCAGATGCTGCGCAGTCCATCGCCAGAGTGATGTCTTTGCCCAGCTCGTAGCCAGCGGCTTTAACCGCTTCAGCGATAACAGCCAGTGCTTCAGCGTTGGAGCCCAGGTTCGGCGCATAGCCGCCTTCGTCACCAACAGCAGTGTTCATACCTTTAGCTTTCAGAACTTTAGCCAGGTTGTGGAACACTTCAGAACCCATACGCACTGCTTCTTTCAGGGTTTTAGCGCCAACCGGCTGAATCATGAATTCCTGGATATCAACGTTGTTGTCAGCGTGCTCGCCGCCGTTGATGATGTTCATCATCGGAACCGGCATGGAGTATTTGCCCGGGGTGCCGTTCAGTTCAGCGATGTGCTCGTACAGCGGCTGACCTTTAGAGGCCGCAGCGGCTTTGGCGTTAGCCAGAGACACAGCCAAGATCGCGTTCGCACCGAAGTTAGATTTGTTTTCAGTACCGTCCAGGTCGATCATGATTTTATCAATGCCAGCCTGATCTTTGGCGTCTTTGCCAAGGATTGCCTGAGCGATCGGGCCGTTAACCGCTGCAACAGCTTTGGTTACGCCTTTACCCAGGAAACGGGATTTGTCGCCATCGCGCAGTTCCAGCGCTTCGCGGGAACCCGTAGAAGCACCTGACGGAGCGGCTGCCATACCAACGAAACCACCTTCCAGGTGTACTTCGGCTTCAACAGTCGGGTTACCACGGGAGTCGATGATTTCACGACCGATGACTTTAACGATTTTGGACATTAGGTTTTCCTCAGTACAAGTTAAACTAAAACTCCAGACAAACAACGCGTACCTTTGGTACGCGTTGCCGTTCTAACTTTTTTACTTCTTACTTCGCCTGACGCTTCTGATAGTCGCTGGCGGCTTTCACAAAGCCTGCAAACAGCGGATGCCCGTCACGCGGCGTTGAAGTAAATTCCGGGTGGAATTGACAGGCAACGAACCACGGATGGTTCGGCACTTCGATGATCTCGACCAACTGATCATCCCCGGAACGGCCCGCAATGCGCAGACCCGCAGCTTCAATTTGGTTCAACAACATGTTGTTGACTTCATAGCGGTGACGATGGCGCTCAGTGATTGTCGGCGTACCGTACATCTGGCGAACCAGGCTCTCATCGGAAAGCTGACACATCTGCGCGCCAAGACGCATGGTGCCACCCAGATCGCTCTTCTCAGTACGGACTTCAACGTTGCCGTTCTCGTCACGCCACTCGGTAATCAGCGCCACAACAGGGTACTTACAGTCTGGCACAAATTCCGTTGAGTTGGCGTTTTCCATACCCGCTACGTTGCGCGCAAATTCAATCAGCGCAACCTGCATACCCAGGCAAATACCCAGATAAGGAATATTGTTTTCACGCGCATAACGCGCCGTCGCGACCTTACCTTCAACGCCACGGTAGCCGAAGCCGCCTGGGATCAGGATAGCGTCCAAATCTTTCAGAATTTCGACGCCGCGCGTTTCAACATCCTGCGAATCGATCAGCTTGATGTTGACGGTGACACGGTTCTTCAGGCCACCGTGTTTCAGCGCTTCAATCACCGACTTATAGGCATCCGGCAGTTCAATGTACTTACCGACCATACCGATAGTCACTTCGCCCGCCGGGTTCGCTTCTTCGTAGATAACCTGTTCCCATTCGGCCAGGTTCGCTTCCGGGCAGTCTAAGCTGAATCGTTTACAAATATAATCGTCCAGGCCCTGAGATTTCAACATGCCCGGAATTTTATAAATAGAATCGACGTCTTTCAGAGAAATAACGGCCTTTTCAGCAACGTTACAGAACAATGCAATCTTCGCACGCTCATTGGCCGGAACGGCGCGATCGGAACGGCAGATCAGAATATCCGGCTGGATACCGATGGAGAGCAGTTCTTTAACGGAGTGCTGCGTCGGTTTCGTTTTGACTTCGCCTGCCGCGGCCATGTACGGCACCAGCGTCAGGTGCATAAACAGCGCGTGCTCACGACCGATATCAACCGCCAGTTGACGAATCGCTTCCAGGAACGGCAGGGACTCGATATCACCGACAGTACCGCCGATTTCGACCAGCACCACGTCGTGGCCTTCGCCGCCTTCGATGATGCGCTCTTTAATCGCGTTGGTGATGTGCGGGATAACCTGTACGGTTGCGCCCAGATAGTCGCCACGGCGTTCTTTACGCAGAACGTCAGAGTAAATACGACCCGTGGTGAAGTTGTTGCGGCGGCTCATCTTGGTGCGAATGAAGCGCTCATAGTGACCCAGGTCCAGATCGGTTTCGGCGCCGTCTTCAGTAACGAACACTTCCCCGTGTTGGATTGGACTCATAGTACCAGGATCGACGTTGATGTACGGATCCAGTTTCATGATGGTCACGTTGAGGCCACGGGCTTCAAGAATGGCTGCGAGGGAGGCTGCGGCAATGCCTTTACCCAGAGAGGATACGACCCCGCCGGTCACAAAAATATAGTTCGTTGTCATGCTGAACCTGAGAAGTTAGGTTTAAAAGACGATGGAATAACCAGGACGGGAAAGCAGTATACCCGAACATGGCGTACGCCACAAACTTTCATTATCCCCTCTCCTTCGTTCTTCAAGCCGCACCAGTGTTAACTTCCTTCACTCCCCCCAGTCACATCGCATTTCTATGTTCCTGGGGATTCTTTCAGTCGCCGCCTTGTTGCGACTCGAATAACTCGAAGAGGCAGTATACAAGGTGTTTCATCAACATAACGGGAAGAGAAAATAGCCCCTTTGGGGTAAATGTTTTTGACGTAAATCAAGAGCTTGTTATTTAAAAAATCACACAAAACGCCCTTGACTGCCTAAATTCGTTAGAGATCAATTTCCTGGCGTTTTACCTGCTGCCAGACTTCTTCCATTGTTTCCAGATCAACTCCCGTCATTTCCAGGCCTCGCGCCGCAACAATCCGCTCAACTTCACGAAAACGCCGTTCGAACTTTTCATTGGCTTTTTGTAACGCGGTCTCTGCTTTTGTCCCTAAATGACGCGCCATATTGACGGTGGCAAAGAGCAGGTCGCCCATTTCCTCCTCCAGTTTAGCCTGGTCTACGACAGCCTGCCGCGCCTCGAACATGACCTCGTCGATCTCTTCATACACCTTATCGACAACCGGCCCTAACGTCGTCCAGTCAAAGCCGACGTTCGAACAGCGCTTCTGGATTTTTTGCGCGCGCATTAACGCCGGTAAGCTGCGGGGAATATCATCCAGCGCCGAATGCTGCGCTTTCTGCGCGCGCTCTTCGGTTTTGATTTGCTCCCAGCGGGCTAATACCTCGGTACTGTTGTGAGCGGCTACGTCCGCAAAGACGTGTGGGTGGCGACGTTCCAGTTTATCGCTGATGGCGGCGCAAATATCATTAAAGTCAAAGCGCCCTTCTTCCTGCGCCATCTGCGCATAAAACACGACCTGAAACAGCAGATCGCCCAGCTCTCCGCGCAGGTCGTCAAAGTCCTCACGGGCAATGGCGTCGAGCACTTCATAGGTTTCTTCAAGGGTATACGGCGCAATGGTGGCAAACGTCTGCTCTTTGTCCCACGGGCAGCCGTTTTCCGGGTCGCGCAAGCGTTGCATGATGCCAAGCAGGCGATCGATTTGATTCATTGGAATATCCTGAAAATTGTCACCAACGTAGGCCGGATAAGGCGACAGCCGCCATCCGGCAACTGGCAATACCTGATGGCAACGCTGACGCGTCTTATCAGGCCTACAAAGCTTATCCGACCTGGAAAAATTAATTGCCGTGCAAACGACGCGCGTCGATCACATCCGGCACCTGGTTGAGTTTACTGAGAACGCGCCCCAGCACTTGCAGGTTGTAAATTTCGATGGTCATATCGATGGTGGCGAGCTGCTGCCGGGTGTCGCTGCGGCTGGCCACCCCCAGCACGTTTACCTTCTCGTTAGCCAGAATGGTGGTGATATCCCGCAACAAGCCGCTGCGATCGTTGGCCTGAACGCGTACCACCAGCGAATATCCCGCAGAGTAGCTCTCGCCCCACACCGCATCCACGATACGTTCCGGTGCATGAGAACGCAGTTCCACAAGCTGTTCGCAGTCCGCCCGGTGTACGGAAATACCGCGCCCCTGGGTGATAAACCCGACAATCTCATCTCCTGGAATCGGCTGGCAGCAGCGCGCAATGTGGTGCATCAGGTTGCCGACCCCTTCCACCACCACGCGACCATCGTCTTTACGGCGATTCTGCGGAGCGTATGTTTTCTGCTGAAGCTGTTTCAGCGCGGCGGCATCCTGTTCGGCGGCGCTCGGCTTATTAAACTGCGATTGCAGGAAGTTCACCATCTGGTTAAGGCGAATATCCCCGCCGCCAATCGCCGCCAGCAGTTCCTCCAGCTCATTGAAGTTGTAGCGCGGCAGCAGGTGTTTTTCCGCCTCTTTCAGGCTGATGCCCAAATGCGCCAGTTCATCGTCGAGGATTTGCCGCCCGGCGAGAATGTTCTTGTCCCGATCCTGCTTGCGGAACCAGGCGTGGATTTTAGAACGGCCACGGCTGGTCGTCACATAGCCCAGGTTCGGGTTGAGCCAGTCCCGGCTAGGGTTTGGCTGCTTCTGGGTGATGATTTCAATCTGATCGCCCATCTGCAACTGATAGGTAAACGGCACGATACGCCCGCCGATTTTCGCCCCGATGCAGCGATGCCCCACATCGCTGTGGATATGGTAGGCAAAGTCAAGCGGCGTGGAGCCTGCGGGCAGATCCACCACATCGCCTTTTGGCGTAAAGACATACACCCGGTCGTCAAAGACCTGGCTGCGCACTTCATCCAGCATTTCGCCAGAATCCGCCATCTCTTCCTGCCAGGCGATCAGCTTACGCAGCCACGCAATTCTGTCTTCATGGCCCGTGCGCGCGCCCCCGGAGACTGCTCCCTCTTTGTACTTCCAGTGCGCCGCGACGCCCAGTTCGGCATCTTCGTGCATCTGTTTGGTACGAATCTGGATCTCAACGGTTTTACCGCCAGGGCCAAGCACCACCGTATGGATTGACTGGTAGCCATTAGGTTTCGGGTTGGCGACGTAATCATCGAACTCGTCCGGCAGATGGCGATAGTGCGTATGCACAATCCCCAGCGCGGCATAGCAGTCCTGCAAACGTTCAGCCACAATACGCACGGCGCGCACGTCAAACAGCTCGTCAAACGCCAGATGCTTTTTCTGCATTTTGCGCCAGATGCTGTAGATGTGTTTCGGGCGGCCATAGACCTCCGCCTTCACGCCTTCGGTTTTCATTTCAGAACGCAGATGCCCGACAAACTCTTCAATGTAATGCTCGCGGTCAATGCGGCGTTCGTGCAGCAGTTTGGCGATCCGCTTGTATTCTGCCGGGTGCAGATAGCGGAAGCAGTAATCTTCCAGCTCCCACTTCAGTTGCCCGATGCCCAGCCGGTTAGCCAGCGGGGCATAGATATTGGTGCACTCTTTCGCCGCCAGTACGCGTTCATCTTCCGGCGCGTCTTTAACCTCGCGCAGATGGGCGATGCGTTCCGCCAGCTTGATGACCACGCAGCGGAAGTCGTCCACCATCGCCAGCAGCATCCGACGAACGTTATCCACCTGCTCGGAGGAGACGGAATCGTTATGCGTCGCTTTCAGCTGACGAATCGCCGCCATATCGCGCACGCCGTGAATCAGATTGACGATCGATGTCCCCACGCTCTCGCGCAGGATATCTTCGCTGACAACATTGGCGTCAGCCAGGGGGAAGAGCAGCGCCGCCCGCAGCGTGTCGATATCCATACTTAACGTAGAGAGGATTTCCACCATCTCCACGCCACGCCACAGCAACAGTTCCGCATCGGGATGTCCTTGTGTCTGTTGCAGGCAATACGCCCAGGTTTCGGCTAAGCGTTCACACGACTGCTGGCTGGAGATACCCAGACTCGCGATCCATTTTTTCGGATCAAACTCACCAGCTTTATTAAGATGTGCACTTCTTACCGCAACCATTGTCCTCTCCTTAAGGGACCAGGCCTACCGAAGTCAGCAAGCCATGACTCATTACAAA
This sequence comes from Citrobacter sp. CK199, assembly GCF_030333285.1. Classification (NCBI taxonomy): domain Bacteria; kingdom Pseudomonadati; phylum Pseudomonadota; class Gammaproteobacteria; order Enterobacterales; family Enterobacteriaceae; genus Citrobacter; species Citrobacter sp. CK199. Next base: position 99,541 of record NZ_JAOWGF010000026.1, read on the forward strand.
CGCTCAAACAACACCATTGATTCCAGATGCCCAGTGTGTGGGAACATGTCGAGCATCGCCAGCCGCTGAATTTGGTATCCGGCATTCAACAAGGCGTCGCTATCCCGTGCCAGCGTAGCAGGATTACAGGATACATAAACAATACGAATTGGTTTTAACTTTATAATGTGTTTCATCACGCCTGCCGCCCCGGCACGAGCGGGATCGAGCAAAATTTTGTCAAAACCATTTTTCGCCCATTGCTGCTTCGTGACATCTTCTTCGAGATTTTCGTGAAAGAATGTCACATTCTGTAATCCGTTACGCCGCGCGTTTTCCCGGCCTTTTTCCACCAGCGCCGGAACGCCTTCAACGCCCACAACGCTGGCGGTGCGCGTCGCCAGCGGCAGAGTAAAATTCCCCATGCCGCAGAACAGATCCAGAACCCGGTCGCCAGGTTGAATATCCAGCCATTCCAGCGCCCGGGCGACCATTTTCTGGTTCACCCCTTCGTTGACCTGAATAAAGTCGCGCGGGCTGAAGGTTAAGCGTAGCCCGTTTGAATCATACCAGGGCGCCTCCCCGGTAAGCGGTTCAAGTATGTCGCTTTGAGGGGCCAGAAACAGAGACAGTCCCTCAGAATGCGAAAAGCGTTCCAGTTTTTCTCTGTCCGTCGCGTTCAAGGGCGCCGTATGACGCAGCACCATCAGGGTGCCATTCCCCGCCTGTACCAGCTCGACATGGCCAAAGTGGCGGTTTCCTTGCAAACTTTCCAGACACGCCCTGACGCGGGGCAGCAGCGCCTCAAGCTGGGGCACCAGAATGGGGCACTGCCTGACATCCACGATATCGCTGGAGCCTGCCTTGCGAAATCCCATCTGCAATTGCTGAGTTTTAGGCAGATAATTCAGGCTTAAACGCGCACGGCGCCGATAGCCCCACGGCGTATCAGCGATCACCTCGGCGACATCGCATTTCATTAAGCGCGACAGCGCGGCGCTTTTGCTGCGTTGTTGCAGCGCGACGCTGGCATGCTGCTGCTGGCAGCCGCCACAGACGCCAAAGTGCGGGCAGCGCGGCGTTTCCCGTTCCGGGCTATCATTCAGGCGACGCTTAACTTGCGCGCGGGCAAACTGTTTTTTATCTTCGGTAATGACGACGTCGCCCTTTTCCTGGGGCAGTAATCCCGGTATAAACAGCGCCTTTCCATTATGGCGAGCCACGCCCTGACCGAAAGGATCGAGGTCATTGACCGTAACGGTTATGATCTGACGCGTCGTCACGCGTCGTTTTGCAGAGTAGAATTGCGCCATCGACGAGATATTTCTCAATTTAACAGTGTGACCCTAATTGTCCCATAACGGAACTCCATGACCAACTACAGCCTGCGCGCACGCATGATGATTCTGATCCTGGCCCCGACCGTCCTCATTGGTTTACTGCTCAGTATCTTTTTCGTTGTGCATCGCTATAACGACTTGCAGCGTCAACTGGAAGATGCTGGCGCCAGCATTATCGAACCTCTTGCGGTCTCCAGCGAATATGGCATGAACCTGCAAAACCGCGAATCAATCGGGCAGCTCATCAGCGTTCTCCATCGCCGCCACTCCGACATCGTGCGCGCCATTTCCGTTTATGACGAGAATAACCGGCTGTTTGTCACATCCAATTTCCATCTCGATCCGTCAGAAATGCAGCTCGCCACCGGGGAGCCGTTTCCCCGCAGGCTGAGCGTGACCCGCCACGGGGACATTATGATCCTGCGAACGCCGATTATCTCCGAAAGGTATTCGCCGGACGAATCCCCCGTAACAGACGCCAAAACGCCGAGAAATATGTTGGGATATGTGGCGCTTGAACTGGATCTCAAGTCCGTCCGCCTGCAACAGTACAAAGAGATTTTCATCTCCAGCGTGATGATGCTGTTCTGTATCGGCATTGCCTTAATTTTTGGCTGGCGTCTGATGCGCGACGTCACCGGTCCCATTCGTAATATGGTCAATACCGTTGACCGCATTCGTCGTGGGCAGCTCGACAGCCGCGTCGAGGGCTTTATGCTGGGCGAGCTGGATATGCTGAAAAACGGCATCAACTCAATGGCGATGTCGCTTGCCGCTTACCATGAAGAGATGCAGCATAATATCGATCAGGCCACTTCGGATCTGCGCGAAACGCTGGAACAGATGGAGATCCAGAACGTTGAGCTGGATCTGGCGAAGAAGCGCGCTCAGGAAGCGGCGCGTATTAAGTCTGAGTTTTTGGCCAACATGTCGCACGAACTGCGCACGCCGCTTAACGGCGTGATTGGCTTTACCCGTCTGACGCTAAAAACCGAACTTAATACAACCCAGCGCGATCACCTCAATACTATCGAACGTTCGGCCAACAACCTGCTGGCGATCATCAATGACGTGCTCGATTTTTCCAAGCTGGAAGCGGGCAAGCTGATTCTGGAAAGCATTCCCTTCCCGCTACGCAGCACGCTGGATGAAGTGGTGACGCTGCTGGCGCATTCATCCCATGACAAAGGGCTGGAGCTCACGTTAAACATCAAAAATGACGTACCGGATAACGTCATCGGCGACCCGCTGCGCCTACAGCAGGTCATTACCAATCTGGTCGGTAATGCCATTAAATTTACCGAAAGCGGCAATATCGACATTCTGGTTGAAAAGCGCGCACTCAGTAATACCAAAGTACAGATTGAAATCCAGATCCGCGATACCGGCATCGGCATTCCCGAGCGCGACCAGTCGCGTCTGTTCCAGGCTTTCCGCCAGGCGGACGCCAGCATTTCACGCCGTCATGGCGGAACCGGTCTGGGGCTGGTGATTACGCAAAAACTGGTCAATGAGATGGGCGGCGATATCTCATTCCACAGTCAGCCCAATCGCGGTTCCACTTTCTGGTTCCACATTAATCTCGATCTCAACCCGAATGTGATAAGCGACGCGCCGCCAACGCGCTGTCTGGTCGGAAAACGGCTGGCCTACGTCGAACCGAACGCCACCGCCGCGCAATGCACGCTGGATATGCTGAGCGACACGCCGCTGGAGGTGATCTACAGCCCGACGTTCTCAGCGTTGCCGCTGGATCACTACGATATCCTGCTCATCAGCGTTCCGGTGACCTTTAACGAACCGCTCACCATGCAGCAAGAACGGCTGGCAAAAGCCGCCGCCATGACGGACTTCCTGCTGCTGGCGCTGCCTTGCCATGCCCAGATTAACGCCGAAAAACTCAAGCAAGGCGGCGCGGCGGCCTGTCTGTTAAAACCGCTCACCTCAACGCGTTTACTGCCAGCGCTGACGGAATACTGCCATTTAAATCAGCATGTTGAACCGCTGCTGACGGATGAGAATAAAATCGCCATGACGGTAATGGCGGTCGACGATAACCCGGCCAACCTGAAGCTGATCGGCGCGCTGCTGGAGGATAAAGTCCAGCATGTGGAGCTTTGCGACAGCGGGCATCAGGCGGTGGAGCGGGCCAAACAGATGCAGTTTGATTTGATCCTGATGGACATTCAGATGCCGGATATGGACGGTATCCGCGCCTGTGAGCTGATTCATCAGCTTCCGCATCAGCAGCAAACGCCGGTGATCGCCGTGACGGCACATGCGATGGCGGGTCAGAAAGAGAAGCTGCTGAGCGCGGGGATGAATGACTATCTGGCCAAGCCGATAGAAGAAGAAAAGCTGCACAGTCTGCTGTTACGCTATAAGCCGGGGGCCGTGGTAGCAACCCGATTACCCGCCGCTGAATCGGCTGAGTTTATCGTCAACCCGAACGCAACGCTCGACTGGCAACTGGCGCTGCGCCAGGCGGCTGGAAAATCCGATCTGGCGCGGGATCTGCTGCAAATGCTCATCGACTTCCTGCCGGAAGTGCGTAACAAAATTGAAGAACAGCTGGTGGGAGAGGCGCCCGAAGGGCTGGTGGATCTCATCCACACGCTGCACGGCAGCTGCGGCTACAGCGGGGTGCCGCGCATGAAAAACCTGTGCCAGTTAATTGAGCAGCAGTTACGCAGCGGCACCAAAGAAGAGGAGCTTGAACCCGAGTTTCTGGAGCTGCTTGATGAGATGGACAACGTCGCGCGCGAAGCAAAGAAAATATTAGGATGAGAGGATGCCGGATGGCGACGCTAGCGCGTCTTATCCGGCCTACAGGTGCGTGACCGTAGGCCTGATAAGCGCAGCGTGACCGGCCTACAGGTGCGTGACCGTAGGCCTGATAAGCGCAGCGCCATCAGGCAGTTAACGTAAATGTTGCCCCACGTTAAGGGTGGCGGCGATATTGCGCGCAGCCATACGCACATTTTCTGCGGCATTCTCCAGCGCCTCATCCAGCGTACAGATGGTATAAATCACGCTGAAAACAGCATCCAGCCCATGTTGGTGTACAACACCCACATCCGCCGTCAGGCTACCTGCAATACCAATCACGGGCTTATTATGTCGTTTCGCGACCTTTGCCACGCCGACAGGCACTTTGCCGTGTATCGTTTGGCTGTCGATGCGCCCTTCTCCGGTAACAACCAGATCCGCATCAGCAACGCACTCCTCCAGATGCAAGGCATCGGTCACGATCTCAATGCCGCGCCGTAACTCCGCGCCGCAAAACGCATATAATGCGGCTCCCAGACCGCCCGCCGCGCCGCCGCCCGCCAGTTCGAATACGTTAATATCCAGATCGCGGGAAATCAGCCGGGCATAGTGCGTCAGCGCGTCGTCTAAGCGTTGAATCATCTCCGGCGTGGCGCCTTTTTGCGGACCAAATACCGCAGATGCCCCCTCTTTCCCGGTCAGCGGATTCGTGACATCGCAGGCGACTTCGATACGACACGCGGCAAGACGTTTATCAATACCGCTGATATCAATCTTGGAGAGCGCTTCCAGCGCCGCGCCGCCTTGCGTAATCTCCTGGTGCTGCGCATCCAGCAATTTCGCCCCCAGCGCCTGCACCATACCGGCGCCGCCGTCATTCGTCGCGCTACCGCCAAGGCCAATAATAATATGTTCCACCCCGGCATCGAGAGCGTGGCGAATTAACTCGCCGGTTCCCCACGAGGTGGTTTTTAGCGGATCGCGTAATTGCGGTGGAACCAACTCCAGCCCACTGGCGGCGGCCATTTCGATAAAGGCCGAACGCTCGTCGCCAGAAAGCCCATAAAATGCCCGCACGCTGTCACCGAGCGGGCCCGTCACGTCAACATCAACAATCCGGCCTGCCGTGGCCTCGACCATCGCTTCAACCGTTCCCTCACCACCATCAGCAACCGGGAGTTTTACGTAATCCGCATCAGGCCAGATTTCACGAAACCCCTCCTCAATGGCGGTCGCTACCTCAAGAGCGCTCAAACTTTCCTTATAAGAGTCCGGTGCGATCACTATTTTCATAAAGCATCCTTACGCATGTTGACTGTACTAAGCATACACCAGGAGAAGAACCGACCCCATGACGAAACCGGTTCAATACAGTCAGCGCACCATGCACGGGCGCTTATTGTCGAATGTCCAGTTCGGGATCAGATACTGCATTCCCATCGCATCATCACGCGCGCCCAGGCCGTGTTGCTGATACAACTCGTGCGCCTTCATCACCTGATCCATGTCAATCTCAACGCCAAGACCTGGTTTATCAGGCACCTGCACCATACCGCCTTTGATTTCAAACGGCTCTTTGGTCAGACGCTGATTACCTTCCTGCCAGATCCAGTGGGTGTCGATCGCGGTGATCTTGCCTGGCGCGGCGGCGGCCACATGCGTGAACATCGCCAGGGAAATATCAAAGTGGTTATTGGAATGCGAACCCCAGGTCAGGCCGAACTCATGGCACATCTGCGCGACGCGCACAGATCCCTGCATCGTCCAGAAATGCGGGTCAGCCAGCGGAATGTCCACAGACTGCAAGGAGAGCGTATGTCCCATTTGACGCCAGTCAGTGGCGATCATATTGGTGGCCGTCGGCAGACCGGTCGCGCGACGGAACTCCGCCATCACTTCGCGGCCAGAGAAACCCTGCTCCGCCCCGCACGGATCTTCCGCATAGGCCAGCGAGCCTTTCAGGTACTTACCGATTTGGATTGCTTCATTCAGCGACCAGGCGCCGTTCGGGTCCAGCGTCACGCGGGCATTCGGAAAGCGTTTCGCCAGCGCTACAATGGATTCCGCCTCTTCATCTCCCGCCAGAACGCCGCCCTTCAGTTTAAAGTCGTTAAAGCCATACTTCTCGTATGCCGCTTCCGCCAGGCGGACGACCGCATCAGGAGTCATCGCCTCTTCGTGACGCAGACGATACCAGTCGCATTTCTCATCCGGCTGGCTCTGGTACGGCAGCGGCGTCGCTTTACGGTTGCCGACAAAGAACAGATAGCCAAGCATTTCCACTTCGCTACGCTGTTGCCCCTCACCCAGCAGGGATGCCACGTTGACCCCCAGATGCTGGCCTAACAGATCAAGCAGCGCCGCTTCAATGCCGGTGACCACATGAATGGTGGTACGTAAGTCGAAGGTTTGTAAGCCGCGCCCACCCGCATCACGATCGGCGAACTGATGACGCACGGCATTCAGCACGTTTTTGTACTCACCTAGCGTTTTACCCACCACCAGCGGGATCGCCTCTTCCAGCGTCTGGCGGATTTTCTCGCCGCCGGGGATTTCCCCCACGCCGGTGTGACCAGAATTGTCTTTAATAATGACGATATTACGGGTGAAGAACGGCGCATGCGCCCCGCTCAGGTTCATCAGCATACTGTCATGCCCAGCAACCGGGATGACCTGCATCGCGGTAACAACAGGGGTCGTAAATTGTGTACTCATCATTCAGTCCTTATATGAATTAGCGACGGCCGAAAACGGGGCGTTTACGATCAAAAGTCCAGCCGGGGATCAGGTATTGCATCGGGCCTGCGTCATTGCGCGCGCCGCCGGGCAGTTTCTTGTAAGCGTCATGCGCTTTTTGCACCTGCTCCCAGTCCAGCTCCACGCCAAGACCCGGCGCATCCGGCACTGCAATTTTTCCGTCTTTAATTTCCAGCGGTTGCTTCGTCAGGCGACAATCGCCCTCCTGCCAGATCCAGTGGGTGTCAATCGCCGTCGGTTTACCCGGCGCGGCAGCGCCAACGTGAGTGAACATCGCCAGGGAAATATCGAAATGGTTGTTCGAATGGCAGCCCCAGGTCAGCCCCCAGTCATCGCATAATTGCGCCACGCGCACCGCGCCGGAGAGCGTCCAGAAGTGCGGGTCGGCGAGCGGAATATCCACCGCGTTTAACATCACCGCATGGCCCATTTCACGCCAGTTGGTGGCAATCATGTTGGTCGCGACCGGCAGCCCCGTCGCACGACGGAACTCCGCCATCACTTCACGCCCGGAGAATCCTTGTTCTGCGCCACACGGATCTTCAGCATACGTGAGCACATCGTTCAGCCCTTTACACAACGCGATAGCTTCATCCAGCAGCCAGGCGCCGTTTGGGTCAACCGTGATTCGCGCATCCGGGAAGCGTTTTTTCAGCGCGCGGGCCGTGTCGATCTCCTGCTCGCCGGGCAACACGCCGCCCTTCAGTTTGAAATCTTTAAAGCCGTAGCGATCCTGCGCCGCCTGCGCCAGATGCACAACCGCGTCGCTGGTGAGCGCTTCCTGATGGCGCAGGTGATACCAGTCATGATTGCCCGGCGTTTTTTCGAGATAAGGTAAATCCGTTTTGGTGCGATCGCCCACGTAGAAAAGGTAGCCCAGCACAGTCACCGCATCACGCTGTTTGCCCGGCCCTAACAGTTCGCACACCGGTACATTCAGCGCTTTGCCCAGCAGATCCAGCAGCGCCGCTTCCAGCGCCGCTACCGCATTCACCCGCAGTTCGAAAGTCCAGGCGCCTTTACCAAAGGTATCAAAGTCGGCAGCCTGATTACCTTTATGCACCTGTTGCACCACTTTATTCAGGCGGGCCACTTCCTGGCCTAAAACCATTGGAATCGCATCCACCAGCGTCTGGTAAATCACCTCGCCGCCGGGCGCTTCACCCACGCCGGTGTTACCGGCGTTATCGGTGAGGACGACGATATTGCGCGTGAAATACGCGTTATGCGCCCCACCGATGTTGAGTAACATACTGTCATGTCCGGCCACCGGAATGACTTTCATATCGGTAATGACGGGACTTGATTGCGTTGTCATATTTATTGTCCTGCTACAGGTTTCAGTTCGATGCGTTTAATATCCCCGACCAGCACGAGGTAACTCAGTACCGCCACCAGCGCATGGACGCCAACGTAAATCAGCGCGCCATTGAACGAGCCGGTCGTGCCGACGATGTAGCCAATCGCAATTGGCGTTACGATGCCGGAAATATTGCCAAACATGTTGAATAAGCCGCCGCTCAAGCCGCTGATTTCTTTCGGCGCGGTGTCCGCCATGACTGCCCAGCCCAGCGCGCCAATGCCTTTACCGAAGAAGGCCAGCGCCATGAAGCCGATAATCATCCATTCGACGTTGACGTAATTACAGAACACCATCACCATCGACAGCAGCATCCCCATCACGATCGGCGTCTTACGGGCGATGTTCAGCGAGCCGGTACGACGCATCAGCCAGTCGGAAATAATGCCGCCCAGCACGCCGCCCACGAAGCCGCAAATAGCCGGGACGGAAGCGACGAACCCCGCTTTCAGAATCGACATGCCACGCGCCTGCACCAGATAAACCGGGAACCAGGTGATAAAGAAATAGGTCAACGCATTAATGCAGTACTGGCCGATATAGACGCCGATCATCATGCGGGAACCCAGCAGCTGTTTGATTTGGCCCCATTTCACGCTAAACGGGACTTTCACCTTCGTATCTTTCTGATCCATATTGATCAGCGCGCCGCCTTCAGCAATGTACTCCAGCTCTTTTTTGTTAACGCCGGGATGCTGGTTTGGTTCATGGATCACTTTCAGCCAGATAAAGCTGATCACGATCCCCAGACCGCCCATAAAGAAGAATACATGCGACCAACCCACTTCATGGGTCAGCCAGCCCATGATTGGCGCAAAGATAACGGTGGCAAAGTATTGCGCGGAGTTGAAAATCGCCACCGCCGTTCCCCTCTCCTGCGCCGGGAACCAGGCCGCGACGATTCGGCTGTTGCCGGGGAAAGATGGCGCTTCGGCTAACCCGACCAGGAATCGCAGGGTAAACAGCGCCACGATGATGCCAAAACCGCTGAAGATATCCACAAAGCCCTGTAACAGGGTAAACATGGACCAGATAAAGATGGACCAGAAGTAGACACGTTTAGAACCAAAACGGTCGAGCAGCCAACCGCCGGGGATTTGCCCGATCACGTAGGCCCATGAGAAAGCGGAGAACACGTACCCCATGCCTACCGGGTCGAGACCAATATCTTTGGCCATTTCCGATCCGGCAATGGACAATGTGGCGCGGTCGCCATAGTTGAAGGATGTGACGATAAACAGCATCACCACTATCCAGTAGCGGGCATTGGTGCGTTTTTCCGCGCCGCTCACCGCGTGACTTAATGAACTCATTGTTGCACTCCTGAATTTTCGCGTTATCTACGCTCACTCTGAACTGCACAACCGGTAGGGAATCAGAGATGACGTTTCGTGTTTTTTTGCAGCTTTTTATGAGGTCGTTTGCCTTGTGTACTGCATTTTTAATAACTGGCACGAGAAGTATAAAAAGCACACCTCGCACTCTCACCGTGCAACAACACAGTATTTCGGCAGCGTATCACGTATGTTTGTGGCAAAAGCCCAGGGCAATGGAAGCCACTTCACGGAAATGAAAAACGAAGAGGTAAACAGACAGGGTGCGAGAAGCAAAAGAAGAGGAGTGTGAAACGGGTCGCTTGACCCTATGAAAATGCCTCTGAAAACCCTTTCGTATGAAAGGGTTTTAGGGCAAATGCCTGATGGCGCTACGCTTATCAGGCCAACAGACTGCGCATGTAGACCGGACGTCGCCATCCGGCTGGGTTTTGCTCAGGAGAGCAATGTTCCCCAGTTTTCGACCCAGGGGTTGGATTCGCTCTCCGGCTCCGGGTGTTCGCTGGCGTCAATCAACAGCATCTCCCCAACACGCTGCGCGCTTTGCTCCTGTAACAGCGCATCGAACTGTTTGCCGCCATTGCAAAAATTAACGTAGCTGCTGTCGCCCAGCGCAATCACGCCGTAACGCAGATTTGGCTGAAAACCGAGATTGTCCTTTATTCCCTGGAACAGCGGCACAATGCTGTCCGGGAGATCGCCCTGCCCCGTCGTCGATGTCACAACCAGCACAACTTTATCCAGATACGGCTGCCAGTCGCTCAGTTGCGGATCTTCAAAGACGGTTGCTTTATGCCCCTGCGCGGTAAGGATCGCCTCGGCCTCTTCGGCAACCAACAGCGAGTTTCCATACATGGTGCCGACAAAAATACCAATTTCCGCCATTAACGTTTTCTCCCTGATTTAAGCCTGATTATTTTCATCCTGCCGGGACAACGCATTAAACTCAACCCTTTCATTCTCAGGGAGAAGTCCGCGCCAGCCAAACTGTGATAACCCCTGCATCCAGACGTCGTCCAGACCGGCGCGCAGGATCAGCGGTTCACCGGTAAAGGGGTGGGTAAGCGTCAGTTGACTGGCGTGCAACATTAAGCGCTGGCAACCAAAATGCTCTGCGGCGCTGCGATTCTGACGTAAATCGCCGTGTTTGCTGTCGCCGATAATCGGATGGCGTAAATGCGCGAGATGACGTCTGAGCTGGTGTTTACGGCCCGTTTTCGGCTCCAGTTCCACCAGGCCGTAGCGGGTTGTCGGATAACGCCCGGTCGCCACCGGCATTTCGACCGTCGCCAGCCCCCGGTAATGGGTCACGGCAGGCTGCGGGCCTTTATCTTCGCGGGCAAATTTATCGGCAATCTTATCCAGTTCTTCCACCAGCGGATAATCCAGAACGGCCTCATCCATTAACCAGCCGCGCACAATCGCATGGTAGCGTTTCTGAATCTGATGCTGCTCAAACTGCTGCGCCAGCAGGCGCCCCGCTTCGCTGGAAAGCCCCATCAGCAGGACACCGGAAGTCGGCCTGTCGAGCCGGTGGGCGGTAAAGACGTGCTGACCAATCTGATCGCGTACGGTTTGCATCACCACGACTTTTTCGTCGCGATCCAGCCAGCTGCGGTGAACCAGCCAGCCAGACGGTTTATTCACCGCCACCAGCCATTCATCCTGATAGAGGATTTCCAGCATCAGACGTTATCGCTCGTAAACAGCGCGTCCAGATCCTGCAATGTCGTCAGGATCACCTCGCGTTGAGGATGATCGGCCGTCAGCGCCATTTCATAATACGGCGCGACAGCAAAGGCTTGCGGAAGCGGCTGCGCGTTATCGAGCAACGCGTGCATACGGGGGATCAGCACCCATTGCAGCCATTCAAGCGGTTCCATCGTATCCATACAAAAAGGTTGCGTGCTGGTAAACAGGTGGGCCTGCGGCTCGTCCATCCGCCAGTGATGATGTTCACGCAGCAGGGCTTCCAGCGCGTGGAGTTGCTGGCGCACACGGTCATGAGTCGTCATGAAATTAACCTCAGTGATGAAAAACTGGCGCGAAGAATAGCATCAGTGAAGACGAAATAAAAAAAAGGGAGCACTGTAAAAACAGTGCTCCCGGTTCGTTTCGCAGCATTCCGGCTACTTTTGGCGCTCCCTGCTCATCCGTGACAACTTTTCCTGTGGTCTTGCGACCTGCTCATCCTGAACAATTTGCATCCTGCTCACATCACCCCGATGTGAATCGACTTCATCCTGAAGTATCCTGGCCATCCTGACCCACCGAACATCCTGCCCGGCTCTCGTTCTCCGTCCTGGAGGTGTCCCTTAACGCATCCGGCGTTTTCCACTTTGCTTCATCCTGAAGCCTGTCCTTGTAACACCATCCTGGCGTGTCCTGCTGAAGCGCCATCATCCTGACGTTCGCTTCGTTGTGCGACTCCTTGTCGACAGGTATAGAATCGCCTGTTTCGCCTTGTCTTACAAGACACTTACAGACAATGCCTTAAGGATATTTTCATATGAAAGGCAGGATTGTTAACTCAACTCATTAATATTAAAGGAATTATAGTTAACACCATGAGATAAGTATTCGCTTATTATCTGGCGATCTCTCACAGGGTATGTAAGAGATCTCTCACACAGTGTCTGGCAAAGTGGATTACAGAAGCGGCTTAAGCTGAGTCAGGAATTCCGCAAGAGAGGCGGCCAGAACGGTACGATTGCGCGTTCCCAGGGTCTCTTTGCAAACTTCACCAGAGAGATTACACACCGAAATGACCTCAAGTTCATTTTCCAGCGTGGCGATAAAAAGCGTAGGCGGTAACTTGAGACGCTTCTGCGTGACCAGATGGCCGATCAGGTTTTCCTGAACGCGTCTGAAGTCATCTGCGCTCCATGTTTGCAGCAGCGTCAGCTTTTCATCCGCGAACTGCGCGTACATATCCCCGGCAAATTGCGTGGTGTAAAAAGCATGGACCGCAGGTTGTATCACAATATCAAATGCGCGTTCAACCGCGTTTACATTCGCCTCGCCTTCAAACGGCTGCGGCTGCCAGTAAACGGCATCGCTGGTCGAAGAGATAATGCACGGGGAAGGCACGCCATACAGCTCTTCGCTGAGCGGCCAGCTGTTGTGTTTCTCATGCCATGCGTCGCAATAACGCGTCGTAAATGCCGTCAGGGCTTGCGATGTCAGTTCGTCCACCGATTTCTCTCTTCATAAAAGCCAGGATACACTTGACGCATAGTGTATCTGGTTTATGACGGTGAAACATGTCTTCTTATGAAAACCATCAGGCGCTTGATGGCCTGACTCTCGGAAAATCAACGGATTACCGGGATAATTATGACGCCAGCCTGTTACAAGGCGTCCCGCGCAGCCTGAATCGCGATCCGCTGGATTTAAAAGCGGACAACCTGCCTTTTCACGGCGCCGATATCTGGACGCTGTATGAACTGTCATGGCTGAACGCGAAAGGCGTGCCGCAGGTCGCCGTTGGTCATGTGGAACTGGACTACACCAGCGTCAATTTGATTGAGTCGAAAAGTTTTAAGCTGTACCTGAACAGCTTTAACCAGACCCGTTTTGACTCCTGGGACGCCGTGCGTCAGACGCTGGAAAACGACCTGCGCGCCTGTGCGCAAGGCGAAGTCAGCGTCGCGCTGTACCGTCTTGATGAGCTGGAAGGGCAGCCTGTCGCCCATTTTCACGGCACCTGCATTGATGACCAGGATATCACCATCGATAACTATCAGTTCAGCACCGACTACCTGGAGAATGCCGCCAGCGGCGAAAAAGTCGTGGAAGAGACGCTGGTCAGCCATTTGCTGAAGTCAAACTGCCTGATCACCCACCAGCCGGACTGGGGCTCCATACAAATTTGTTATCGCGGGCGCAAAATTGACCGCGAGAAGCTGCTGCGTTATCTGGTCTCGTTCCGTCATCACAACGAGTTCCACGAGCAGTGCGTAGAGCGCATTTTTAACGACCTTCTGCGTTTCTGCCAGCCGGAAAAACTGAGCGTGTACGCGCGCTATACGCGTCGTGGCGGTCTGGATATCAACCCGTGGCGCAGCAACACCGATTTTGTGCCTGCAACGGGCAGACTGGTGCGTCAGTAATCTTTTTTTCTCAATTTTGCGCGCCGGATTCCGCGCGCAAGGTTGTGAAAGGTCATAAGCCAGCGCTATTGTAATCAACAGGGAATGACGTCTTGCGTCCCATAAGGAGTTTACTTGATTACACATATTAGCCCGCTTGGCTCAATGGACATGTTGTCGCAGCTGGAAGTCGATATGCTTAAACGCACGGCCAGCAGCGACTTGTATCAACTGTTTCGTAACTGTTCGCTTGCCGTACTGAACTCCGGCAGTCTGACTGATAACAGCAAGGAATTGCTGTCTCGTTTTGAAAGTTTCGACATCAACGTGCTGCGTCGTGAACGCGGCGTGAAGCTCGAACTGATTAACCCGCCTGAAGACGCCTTTGTGGACGGACGCATCATCCGCGCCTTGCAGGCTAACCTGTTCGCCGTGTTGCGCGACATCCTGTTCGTCAACGGTCAGATTCACAATGCAGGCCGTTTCCAGCATCTGGATCTCGAAAGCTCGGTGCATATTACCAACCTGGTGTTCTCGATCCTGCGCAACGCCCGGGCGCTGCATGTCGGCGAAGCGCCAAACATGGTCGTCTGCTGGGGCGGTCACTCCATTAACGAAAACGAATATCTCTATGCCCGCCGCGTCGGCACCCAGCTGGGTCTGCGTGAACTGAACATTTGCACCGGCTGCGGGCCAGGGGCAATGGAAGCGCCAATGAAAGGCGCAGCGGTAGGCCACGCGCAGCAGCGTTACAAAGACAGCCGCTTTATCGGTATGACGGAACCTTCCATCATCGCGGCAGAACCGCCTAACCCGCTGGTCAATGAATTGATCATCATGCCGGATATCGAAAAACGCCTCGAAGCCTTCGTGCGTATCGCCCACGGCATCATCATCTTCCCGGGCGGCGTCGGTACGGCGGAAGAACTTCTCTATCTGCTGGGGATTCTGATGAACCCGGCGAATAAAGATCAGGTACTGCCGCTGATCCTCACCGGGCCGAAAGAGAGTGCGGATTACTTCCGCGTGCTGGACGAATTTATCGTGCATACGCTGGGAGAAGACGCCCGCCGTTACTACCGCGTCATCATTGATGACGCCACGGAAGTGGCGCGGCTGATGAAAAAAGCGATGCCGTTGGTGAAAGAGAATCGCCGCGACACTGGCGACGCTTACAGCTTCAACTGGTCGATTCGCATCGCGCCGGACCTGCAAATTCCGTTCGAACCGTCGCATGAGAATATGGCGAATCTGCAACTTTACCCCGATCAACCGGTTGAAATTCTGGCGGCGGATCTGCGGCGCGCCTTCTCCGGCATCGTTGCGGGTAACGTCAAGGAGGTCGGCATCCGTGCGATTGAGGAGTTCGGGCCTTATAAAATCCACGGCGACCGCGAGATGATGCGTCGCATGGACGACCTGCTCCAGGGCTTTGTCGCGCAGCATCGTATGAAACTGCCCGGCTCGGCTTACATTCCCTGCTACGAAATCTGCGCATAACGCGCAGCGCCCGGTGGAGCACATCCGCCGGGTCAGACGATCGTCCGCTTTCTCAGACCGGGTCTGGTGTTTTCACCGCCCGGTTTTTTCATTGATACCAGTCACATAGTGAAGCTAAGTTTATAAATGCCGCTTATATTTCAAAATAAAAGCATTAACGCGCAAACGTTTACCTTACAATACCAATAGTAATTTATCAGCCGTAATTCTTATTAGTCGCGACAATCCTCCAAAAACATTGTTTTTTATAGCCAAACCTCCGTATATTGCGCCCCGATCTTTTAGGGCATATGTCGTTAATGGTAGCCTTCGCGCCCGTAAATTCGCTTTGACGTTTTTTTAACAGATTAATGGTCCAAATTTATCCACATAACAGGTGGATTATTGCATTTGGGATCGCGATCACTGATACATTCATAAGTTAAATGTATCTTTCCGCCCGCAAATTATTACGGCGAAAAATTATATAAAAATCGTCATTAAACGAATTTCATTTTACGGTCAGGTCTTTTTTCATTGGATTAGACCACAAACCTGACTTTTAGCTTCCTCCAGGAGAAACAGATGGAAACCACTCAAACCAGCACTATTGCTTCGATTGATTCTCGAAGCGGATGGCGCAAGACGGACACCATGTGGATGCTGGGCCTTTACGGCACGGCAATCGGCGCGGGCGTACTGTTCCTGCCAATTAACGCAGGCGTCGGCGGTATGATCCCGCTGATCATCATGGCGATTATCGCTTTCCCGATGACCTTCTTCGCACACCGCGGCCTGACTCGCTTCGTGCTGTCCGGTAAAAACCCTGGCGAAGACATCACTGAAGTGGTTGAAGAGCACTTCGGTATTGGCGCGGGTAAACTGATCACCCTGCTCTACTTCTTCGCGATTTACCCGATTCTGCTGGTTTACAGTGTGGCGATTACCAACACCGTGGAAAGCTTCATGACCCACCAGTTGACCATCACCCCGCCGCCGCGCGCGATTCTGTCTCTGATCCTGATTGTCGGCATGATGACCATCGTGCGCTTCGGTGAGCAGATGATCGTTAAAGCGATGAGTATTCTGGTATTCCCGTTTGTTGCGGCCCTGATGCTGCTGGCTCTGTACCTGATCCCTCAGTGGAGCGGCGCAGCGCTGGAAACGCTCTCCTTTGATTCCGCTGCCTCTACCGGCAATGGTCTGTGGATGACGCTGTGGCTGGCAATTCCGGTAATGGTGTTCTCTTTCAACCACTCTCCGATCATCTCCTCCTTCGCGGTCGCGAAGCGTGAAGAGTACGGCGATGCGGCTGAGAAGAAATGCTCTAAGATCCTGGCATTCGCTCACATCATGATGGTGCTGACCGTTATGTTCTTCGTCTTCAGTTGCGTACTGAGCCTGACGCCAGCAGACCTGGCGGCAGCGAAAGAGCAGAACATTTCTATTCTGTCTTACCTGGCGAACCACTTTAACGCACCGGTTATCGCCTGGATGGCGCCGATCATCGCGATTATCGCCATCACGAAATCCTTCCTCGGCCACTACCTGGGCGCTCGTGAAGGTTTCAACGGAATGGTTATCAAGTCTCTGCGCGGCAAAGGCAAATCCATCGAAATCAACAAACTGAACAAAATCACTGCGCTGTTCATGCTGGTTACGACCTGGATTGTCGCCACGCTGAACCCAAGCATCCTGGGAATGATTGAAACCCTGGGCGGCCCAATCATCGCGATGATTCTGTTCCTGATGCCGATGTATGCCATCCAGAAAGTCCCGGCAATGCGTAAGTACAGCGGCCATATCAGCAACGTATTCGTTGTTGTTATGGGTCTGATCGCTATCTCCGCTATTTTCTACTCCCTGTTCAGCTAAGTTTTGTAGCGCCGCTTTCGGGCGGCGCTTCCTCCCTGAGATTTAAGCAATGGATGCCCTATGATTAGCGTATTCGATATTTTCAAAATCGGCATTGGCCCTTCCAGCTCTCACACCGTCGGGCCAATGAAAGCAGGCAAACAATTCACGGATGATCTGATTGCCCGCAATATCCTGACCGATGTCACCCGCGTCGTGGTGGATGTCTATGGTTCACTGTCGCTGACCGGTAAAGGTCACCACACTGACATTGCCATTATTATGGGTCTGGCGGGAAATCTGCCGGATACCGTCGACATCGACGCCATTCCGTTCTTTATTCAGGACGTGAATACCCACGGACGTTTACTGCTGGCGAATGGTCAGCATGAAGTGGAGTTTCCGGTCGATAAGTGCATGAATTTCCATGCCGACAACCTGTCTCTGCATGAGAACGGGATGCGTATTAGCGCGCTGGCGGGCGATAAGGTCCTCTACAGCCAAACTTACTACTCCATTGGCGGTGGTTTCATCGTTGATGAAGAACATTTCGGTTTGTCGAACAGTGCGCCGGTCAACGTGCCGTATCCGTACAAATCCGCAGCCGATCTGCAAAAACACTGCCAGGAAACCGGTCTGTCGCTTTCCGGCCTGATGATGCAAAACGAGCTGGCGCTACACAGCAAAGAAGAGCTGGAACAGCACTTTGCCAACGTCTGGGAAGTGATGCGTGGCGGTATTGAACGCGGCATCACGACGGAAGGCGTACTGCCGGGGAAACTGCGCGTTCCACGTCGTGCCGCGGCGCTGCGTCGTATGCTGGTCAGCCAGGATAAAACCACGACCGACCCGATGGCGGTTGTCGACTGGATCAACATGTTCGCGCTGGCGGTCAACGAAGAGAACGCGGCGGGCGGGCGTGTCGTGACTGCGCCAACCAACGGCGCATGCGGCATCGTTCCGGCGGTACTGGCGTACTACGACAAGTTTATCCGCGAAGTTAACGCCAACTCACTGGCTCGCTACATGCTGGTGGCCAGCGCGATCGGCTCTCTGTACAAGATGAACGCCTCCATTTCCGGTGCGGAAGTGGGCTGTCAGGGTGAGGTCGGCGTGGCCTGCTCTATGGCGGCGGCGGGTCTGGCAGAGCTGCTGGGCGGCAGTCCGACGCAAGTGTGCATCGCTGCGGAAATTGGCATGGAACACAACCTGGGTCTGACCTGCGATCCGGTTGCGGGTCAGGTACAGGTGCCGTGCATTGAGCGTAACGCGATTGCCTCCGTGAAAGCGGTCAACGCCGCGCGTATGGCGCTGCGTCGTACCAGCGAGCCGCGCGTGTGCCTCGATAAAGTTATTGAGACCATGTACGAAACCGGTAAAGACATGAACGCCAAGTACCGTGAAACCTCTCGCGGCGGCCTGGCGATGAAGATTGTCGCCTGCGATTAAGTCCTACCACGTTTCAGGATCTGTAGGCCGGATAAGGCGCTCGCCGCCATCCGGCATTTATTGCCTGATGGCGCTTCGCTTATCAGGCCTACGGATCGCGCTATTTCGCAACACTCGCCTCCTGTCGCCCTGGATGTTACCCTGTCCCCAAATTTGTCAGGGAGAACACCGTGGCCGTCCATCTGCTTATCGTCGATGCACTGAATTTAATTCGCCGTATTCATGCGGTTCAAGGCTCGCCCTGCGCGGAGACCTGCCTGCATGCGCTTGAGCAGTTGGTTGTACACAGTCAGCCGACGCACGCCGTCGCCGTATTTGACGATGAAGCGCGCAACAGCGGCTGGCGTCATCAGCGTCTCCCGGACTACAAAGCCGGTCGTCCTCCCATGCCTGACGAGTTGCACAATGAAATGCCCGCAATACGCGCCGCCTTCGAACAGCGCGGCGTGCAATGCTGGGTTTCCAGCGGCAATGAGGCGGATGATTTAGCCGCCACGCTGGCGCTCAAGGTCACACAGGCCGGGCATCAGGCCACTATCGTTTCTACCGACAAAGGCTACTGTCAGTTGCTCTCCCCGACGCTGCGTATCCGCGATTATTTCCAGAAACGCTGGCTGGATGCGCCATTCATTGAGAAAGAGTTCGGCGTCCTCCCCCAACAGTTGCCGGACTACTGGGGGCTGGCGGGGATCAGCAGTTCAAAAGTCCCCGGCGTGGCGGGCATCGGCCCCAAAAGCGCGACTCAATTGTTGGTTCAGTTTCAGACTCTGGAAGGGATTTATGCGCACCTCGACGAGGTAGCGGAAAAGTGGCGCAAGAAGCTTGAAGCGCATAAAGAGATGGCATTTTTGTGCCGCGATATCGCGCGCCTGCAAACGGATCTCCATATCGACGGGAACTTGCAGCAGCTACGGCTGACGCGGTAGCTGTGTTGCCGGATGGCGCTACGCTTATCCGACCTACATTTCGTGCAATCCTGTAGGCCGGATAAGGCCATCTGGCAAAATTACCAGGCGGTATGATACAACTCGATGATATCGGCAATACTCGCTTCACGCGGATTACCACCGGTGCAAACATCGTCAAATGCCGCCTGCGCCAGCGCCGGAATATCCTCTTTACGCACGCCGACATCGCGTAAATGCAACGGAATACCGACGTCCCGGTTTAGGGTAAATACCGCTTCCACGGCGGCATTACGCGCCTCGCTCAAACTTATCCCTTCGACCTTCTCGCCCATCGCACGCGCGATATCACGGAACTTCTCACCGGTATATTCCGCGTTGTAGCGCATGATATGCGGCAGAAGAATCGCATTAGCAACGCCGTGCGGAGTGTTATAAAACGCGCCCAGCGGATGCGCCATCCCGTGCACCAGCCCAAGCCCCACGTTGGAAAAGCCCATCCCGGCAACGTACTGCCCCAGCGCCATCGCTTCGCCCGCTTCACGCTCGCCCGCAACCGAACCACGCAATGCCCCGGCGATGATCTCAATGGCCTTAATATGCAGCGCATCCGTCAACGCCCACGCGGCACGGGTGATGTATCCTTCGATCGCGTGGGTTAACGCATCCACCCCGGTTGCCGCCTTCAGCGCGGGCGGCATGCCGTCCATCATGTCGGCATCAATAAACGCGACCTGTGGGATATCATGCGGATCGACACAAACAAATTTACGCCGCTTTTCTTCATCGGTGATCACATAGTTAATGGTCACTTCCGCTGCGGTTCCCGCAGTGGTCGGGATCGCCATCACCGGTACGCTCGGATAACGGGTCGGCGACAGACCTTCCAGACTGCGCACGTCAGCAAACTCAGGGTTATTGCTGATAATACCGATCGCCTTACAGGTATCCTGCGGGGAGCCGCCGCCGATGGCAATCAGGTAGTCTGCCCCGCTTTGTTGAAATACGTTCAGCCCCTCTTTCACCACGCCGATGGTTGGATTTGGGATCACGCCATCGTAGATCGCCCATGCCAGCCCTGCGGCATCCATCTTATCCGTGACGTTTCTGACCACACCGCACTGCACCAGCGTTTTGTCACTGACAATTAGCGCCTTGCGATAGCCCCGGCGTTGAACCTCATCGGTTAACGCCGCCACCGCCCCCCGGCCAAACCATGCCGTTTCGTTCAGGATCATTCTGTTCGCCATAGCCCGTCTCCTTCGCTGTGCGAAATTACTCTTCGATACGTAATCCGTAGGTTTTGAATTTTTCCAGCACAATGGCGATAGCCTCATCATCCAGTACAGGCACCGGATCGGTAATCGCCAGCGTACTGAGGTACAGCTGCGCCAGCACTTCCACTTCATGCGCCAGCCACAGCGCTTTTTCCAGGTTCTCTTCGCAGGCGATCAACCCATGATGCTGTAGCAGGGTCGCTTTGCGATTTTTGAGCGCAACGGCAACGTATTCAGAAAGTTCACGCGTGCCGAACGTGGCGTAAGGCGCACACGGAATGGAGTTCCCCCCCGCCGCCGCAATCATGTAATGAATGGCTGGAATAGGACGATTGAGGATCGACACCGCCGTGCAGTGAACGGCATGGTTATGGACGACAGCATTAGCATCCGGGCGCGTCTGGTAGGCCGCCATATGGAAACGCCACTCGCTGGAAGGCAATTTTCCCTGCTCATGCTGACCCTCTGCATCAATAAAGACGATATGTGATTCGGTGAGTTTGTCATACGGAATGCCCGTTGGCGTGATCAGCATCCCGCCCTGATAACGCACGCTCACATTGCCTGCGGTCCCCTGGTTCAGCCCCAGCCGGGTCATCTCCAGGCAGGTGTCGATAATCTGGCGGGCCAGTGTGTTTCGTTCCATTAGTTACCTCTCTCAGTCATTCAAAACGCGACAACAGAACAGCACGTTGCTCTGCTGAATTAATTGAACATTTGGTAACCATCATCATATTGAATAGCGATAAAGGAATTTACATGACTTTATTTTGTGATACGCATCAATTAATCACGTCAGTTAAATACCGTTTTCGCCGGATTCACTCTCGCCAAAATGACCGCTCTTAATATTATTTATCCAAACGGGCATTTTCATAATATTTGTAACAAATGCCCGTTTTCGCAGTAATAAATTAAATCGGTCATCAACGCTGTGGGTTTTTAATTTTATTCACTCAAACGGGCATCATTTTTCAGAAATTAAAGTGATGATAATCACATAAAGCCACCCTCCAGGTGCTAAATGTGACCACCATCATATTAAACAGCGTTTTTTATTTGAAAATGAATTCATGAGTTCACCATCAACAGCCAATTTTCTCTGGCAGATAACAGGAACTCGCCTGGTTTGTCGATCTGGTGAGAAACACCGGTCGTACTTCTAAAATGTTGAACACGCTTCTGAGCCAATGAGGATGCTATGGGAAACACAACAATACAGACGCAGAGTTTTCGTGCGGTGGATACAGGGCAAAGCAAACGCTATATCATTCCGTTCGCTTTACTCTGTTCACTGTTTTTCCTTTGGGCGGTTGCCAATAACCTGAATGACATTTTATTACCACAATTTCAGCAAGCCTTTACGTTAACTAATTTTCAGGCAGGTTTGATTCAGTCTGCTTTTTATTTCGGCTATTTTGTTATTCCCATCCCCGCGGGTATTTTGATGAAAAAGCTGAGTTATAAAGCGGGGATAATTACCGGACTATTCTTATATGCTTTTGGCGCGGCATTATTCTGGCCAGCTGCTGAAGTGATGAATTACACCTTGTTTTTGATTGGTCTTTTTATTATTGCCGCAGGACTTGGTTGTCTTGAAACCGCCGCGAACCCTTTTGTTACGGTATTAGGGCCAGAAAGCGGTGGCCATTTCCGTCTCAATCTGGCGCAAACATTTAACTCTTTCGGCGCTATTATCGCCGTGGTGTTCGGGCAAAGTCTTATTTTGTCTAACGTTCCACATCAATCTCAGGACGTGCTCGATAAAATGACGCCTGAGCAATTGAGTACATATAAACACAGCCTGGTTTTATCGGTACAGACGCCTTATATGATCATCGTGGCTATCGTTTTACTGGTTGCCCTGCTGATCATGCTGACCAAATTCCCGGCGCTACAGAGCGACGATCACAGTGACGCCCAACAAAGTTCATTCACCGCTTCGCTTGCCCGCCTGGTGCGTATTCGCCACTGGCGCTGGGCGGTGCTGGCGCAGTTCTGCTACGTCGGTGCGCAAACCGCCTGCTGGAGCTACCTGATCCGTTACGCTATCGAAGAGATCCCCGGCATGACGCCTGGCTTTGCCGCCAACTACCTGACCGGCACGATGGTGTGCTTCTTTATTGGCCGCTTCTCCGGCACCTGGCTTATCAGCCGCTTTGCGCCGCATAAAGTGCTGGCTGCCTATGCCCTGCTCTCCATGATCCTGTGCCTAGTTTCAGCCTTTAGCGGCGGCCATATCGGTCTGCTGGCCCTGACGCTGTGCAGCGCATTTATGTCGATTCAGTACCCCACTATCTTCTCGCTGGGTATTAAAAATCTGGGACAGGACACCAAATACGGCTCGTCATTCATCGTCATGACCATCATTGGCGGCGGCATCGTCACGCCGGTCATGGGTTTTGTCAGCGATGCGGCTGGCAACATCCCAACGGCTGAGCTGGTCCCGGCGCTCTGCTTTGCCGTCATCTTCATCTTTGCCCGTTTCCGTTCACAAGCGGCAACTAACTGAATATTTTTCCGAATAACGTGAGGAACCTGTAATGAAAAAAATCAGCTTACCGAAAATTGGCATTCGCCCGGTTATTGATGGACGTCGCATGGGGGTACGCGAGTCGCTGGAAGAACAGACCATGAATATGGCGAAAGCCACCGCTGCGCTTATCACCGAAAAACTCCGCCATGCCTGCGGCGCGCAGATTGAATGTGTGATTGCGGATACCTGCATTGCCGGAATGGCGGAATCCGCCGCCTGTGAAGAGAAATTCAGCAGCCAGAATGTTGGCGTAACCATTACCGTGACGCCGTGCTGGTGCTACGGCAGCGAAACCATCGATATGGACCCAATGCGCCCGAAAGCCATCTGGGGCTTCAACGGTACGGAACGTCCCGGCGCCGTTTATCTGGCCGCCGCGTTGGCCGCGCACAGCCAGAAAGGCATTCCGGCATTCTCTATTTATGGTCATGACGTACAGGATGCCGACGACACCTCGATCCCTGCCGACGTTGAAGAAAAACTGTTGCGCTTTGCGCGCGCTGGTCTGGCGGTCGCCAGCATGAAAGGCAAAAGCTACCTCTCTGTGGGCGGCGTCTCAATGGGGATTGCCGGTTCCATCGTCGATCACAACTTCTTTGAGTCCTGGCTGGGGATGAAAGTGCAGGCGGTGGACATGACCGAACTGCGCCGTCGCATCGACCAGAAAATCTATGACGAAGCCGAGCTGGAGATGGCGCTGGCGTGGGCGGATAAAAACTTCCGCTATGGCGAGGATCAGAACGCGCAGCAGTACAAACGTAATGAAGAACAAAGCCGCGCGGTGCTGAAAGAGAGCCTGCTGATGGCAATGTGCATTCGCGACATGATGCAGGGCAACAACAAGCTGGCGGAAAAAGGGCTGGTCGAAGAGTCGCTGGGTTATAACGCCATTGCGGCAGGCTTCCAGGGCCAGCGCCACTGGACCGATCAATACCCGAACGGCGACACCGCCGAAGCGCTGCTGAACAGCTCCTTTGACTGGAACGGCGTGCGCGAACCGTTTGTCGTCGCTACCGAAAACGACAGCCTCAACGGCGTAGCGATGCTGCTGGGCCATCAACTCACCGGAACCGCGCAGGTCTTTGCCGACGTGCGAACCTACTGGTCGCCGGAAGCGGTAGAGCGCGTCACAGGCCAGCCGCTCACCGGCCTTGCGGAGCACGGCATCATTCACCTGATCAACTCCGGCTCTGCGGCGCTGGACGGCTCCTGCAAGCAGCGCGATAGCGAAGGCAAACCGACCATGAAGCCGCACTGGGAAATCAGCCAACAGGAAGCGGACGCCTGCCTGGCCGCCACCGAATGGTGCCCGGCGATCCACGAATACTTCCGTGGCGGCGGCTACTCCTCTCGCTTCCTGACCGAAGGCGGCGTGCCGTTCACCATGACCCGCGTGAACATCATCAAGGGTCTGGGGCCGGTACTGCAAATCGCTGAAGGCTGGAGCGTGGAACTGCCGAAGGAGATGCACGATCAGCTCGACGCCCGCACCAACTCGACCTGGCCGACCACCTGGTTTGCGCCGCGTCTTACCGGTAAAGGCCCGTTCACCGACGTTTACTCGGTGATGGCGAACTGGGGCGCTAACCACGGCGTACTGACCATCGGCCACGTCGGCGCTGACTTCATCACGCTCGCCGCCATGCTGCGTATTCCGGTCTGCATGCACAACGTGGACGATGCGAAAATCTACCGTCCTTCCGCCTGGGCTGCGCACGGTATGGATATTGAAGGCCAGGATTATCGCGCCTGCCAGAACTACGGGCCGCTGTACAAACGTTAATGCGTCACTTCTTTGCCCGGTGGCGTAAGCTTACCGGGCCTACAATTTCGCATTTTGTAGGCCGGATCAGCGCAGCGCCATCCGGCAACGTTTCGGAGCTACTATGAAACAAGACGTCATTCTGGTTCTCGACTGCGGCGCCACCAACGTACGGGCAATGGCCGTTGACCGTCAGGGAAACATTGTCGCCCGCGCATCAACAGCGAATGCCAGCGACATCGCCACGGAAAATAGCGCCTGGCATCAGTGGTCGCTGGCGGCCATTCTGCAACGCTTCGCGGGCTGCTGTCAGCAACTGAAGACGGAACTGGCGGCCTGCCGGGTTCGCGGCATCACCGTCACGACGTTCGGCGTAGACGGCGCGCTGGTTGATGAACAGGGTCAGTTACGCTATCCGGTCATCAGCTGGAAATGCCCCCGCACCCTTGCCGTCATGGAAAACATCGGCCGCTTTATGCCGCCGCAGCA
Source organism: Citrobacter sp. CK199 (assembly GCF_030333285.1). Lineage (NCBI taxonomy): Bacteria > Pseudomonadati > Pseudomonadota > Gammaproteobacteria > Enterobacterales > Enterobacteriaceae > Citrobacter > Citrobacter sp. CK199. Next base: position 124,922 of record NZ_JAOWGF010000026.1, read on the forward strand.
GTTGCAGGCGATCTCCGGCGTCGGCGCATTCGCCTTTAATACGCTGTATAAACTGGTGTGGCTGAAAGAGAACCACCCGCAGTTGCTCGAACAGGCGCACGCCTGGCTGTTTATTTCATCGCTGATCAACCACCGTTTAACCGGTGAATTCACCACCGATATTACTATGGCGGGCACCAGCCAGATGCTGGATATCCACCAGCGGGATTTCAGCCCGGAGATTTTACAGGCCACGGGTTTACCCCGCCGTCTGTTTCCACGGTTAGTTGAAGCGGGCGAACGGATTGGCACGCTGCAAAACGACGCCGCAAACCTGCTTGGGCTTGAGGCGGGTATTCCGGTGATCTCCGCCGGGCATGACACGCAGTTTGCCCTCTTTGGCGCCGGCGCAGAACAGGATGAACCGGTACTTTCGTCCGGTACGTGGGAAATCCTGATGGTACGCAGCGCGCAGGTGAACACACCGCTGCTCAGCCATTACGCCGGTTCCACCTGTGAACTGGACAGCCAGGCCGGGCTTTATAACCCAGGCATGCAGTGGCTGGCTTCCGGCGTGCTCGAATGGGTGCGCAAACTGCTCTGGACGCCAGAAACGCCGTGGCAGACGCTGATTGACGAGGCGCACGCCATTCCGCCGGGTGCTGAAGGCGTGAAGATGCAGTGCGATCTCCTCACCTGTCAAAACGCGGGCTGGCAGGGGGTGACGCTGAACACAACGCGTGGTCATTTTTACCGCGCCGCGCTGGAAGGGCTAACGGCGCAACTGCAACGTAATCTGCAAACGCTGGAAAAGATTGGTCACTTCCAGGCAACTGAGCTTCTGCTGGTTGGCGGCGGAAGCCGCAACGCGCTGTGGAATCAAATCAAAGCCAATCTGCTTGATATACCGATTAAGGTGCTGGATGACGCGGAAACCACCGTCGCCGGGGCCGCCATGTTCGGCTGGTATGGCGTAGGCGAATTTGCCAGCCCGGAACAGGCCCGAGCCCAGGTGCGCTATCAGTACCGCTATTTCTGGCCGCAAACTGAACCCGAATTTATTGAGGGAGTGTGAGATGCTAAAAACTATTTCGCCATTAATATCCCCTGAGTTACTGAAAGTGCTGGCTGAAATGGGGCACGGGGATGAGATTATTTTTTCCGATGCCCACTTTCCCGCGCACAGCATGGGACCGCAGGTTATTCGCGCAGATGGTCTGAAAGTCAGCGATCTGCTCCGGGCGATTATCCCGCTGTTTGAACTGGACAGCTACGCGCCGCCGCTGGTGATGATGGCCGCCGTAGAGGGCGATTCGCTCGACCCGACGGTTGAAGCACGTTATCGCGATGCGCTCTCATTACAGACGCCGTGCCCGGAGATTGTCCGCATCGACCGCTATGCGTTTTATGAGCGGGCGCAAAAAGCCTTTGCGATCGTTATCACAGGAGAGTGCGCGAAGTACGGGAATATTCTTTTAAAAAAAGGGGTAACGCCGTAATCTCTTGCCGGTGCGCCCGCATGATGCGGGCGTTCATCGAATGATGGGGTGAGAAAAGATGAAAGCGGCACGCCAACAAGCGATAGTGGACCTGCTGATCAACCATAAAAGTCTGACCACCGAGGCGCTGTCGGTACAGCTTAACGTCAGCAAAGAGACCATTCGCCGCGATCTCAGCGAGCTACAGGCGCAGGGAAAAGTGCTGCGCAATCACGGGCGCGCCAAGTATATTCACCGGGAAAACCAGGACAGCGGCGACCCGTTCCACATCCGGCTGAAAAGCCACTATGCGCATAAGGCGGATATCGCCAGGGAAGCGCTGGCATGGATAGAACCGGGCATGGTGATCGCTCTGGACGCCAGCTCAACCTGCTGGTATCTGGCCCGCCAGTTGCCGGACATTGATATTCACGTCTTTACCAACAGTCACCCGATTTGCCAGGAACTGGGCAAACGCGAGCATATTCAGCTCATCAGTTCCGGCGGCCAGCTTGAGCGTAAATATGGCTGCTACGTCAATCCGTCGCTTATTTCTCAGCTTAAGCCGCTCGACATTGACCTGTTTATTTTTTCCTGCGAGGGGATCGACCGCGGCGGCGCGCTCTGGGACTCAAATACGATCAACGCGGATTTCAAATCCACGCTGCTTAAGCGAGCATCACAGTCTTTATTGTTGATCGACAAAAGTAAGCTCAACCGCTCGGGAGAGGCCTGCATCGGGCATCTGGATGATGTGACGCACATCATTTCCGATGAGCGCCAGGGGGTGATTCACGCCTGATGGCGTTGCTGCTTATCAGGCCAACAAATACCAGGCGCAGGCCGGATAAGGCATTTACGCCGCTATCCGGCAATCCATCGTATTACCGCTCGTCGCGACGCCCGCCCACGGCGGCCCACAGCCGACGGACATGCACGGTCACTTCTTCACGATCGTGATACAGCTGTCGCGCCTGAATTTGCGCGTTAATGCCGTGTTCATCAAGCTGCGCCTGAATGTATGCCAGGTTCTGCGACACCTCTTCATAGCGTTTTTTCATCGGCAGCTTGAGATTGAAGATCGTCTCGCGACACCAGCCGTTTACTAACCACTGCGCCATCAGCGCGGCAACCTTAGCAGGCTTTTCCACCATGTCGCACACCATCCACGAGATGTTATTGCGATTCGGACGGTATCTGAATCCATCTTCGCGCAGCCAGGTCACCTGCCCGGTATCCATCAGGCTCTGCGCCATTGGGCCGTTATCGACAGAGTAAACCCACATGTTGCGCTTCACTAACTGGTAGGTCCAACCGCCAGGGCAGGCGCCTAAATCCACGGCATACATCCCGTTCGCCAGACGTTCATCCCACTCATCGGCCGGAATAAAAACATGCAGCGCTTCTTCCAGCTTCAGCGTCGAACGGCTTGGCGCATCGGCCGGGAATTTCAGCCGCGGAATCCCCATATAGAACGGCGAGTTGTTGTCAGGATACGAATACCCGGTATAACAGCAGCCCGGCGCGATGAAGAAAACATGCACCACCGGACGCTTTGGCGTTTCATAGTTTGTCAGAATCCCCGCGTCGCGCAGCGCGGCCCGCAGCGGCACCGTAAATTTACGGCAAAACTTCATCAACTCTTTGCTTTCATTGGTGTCTGCGACTTCAACACGCAGCTCGCCGCCTTTTTCCACAACGCCCTGTAGCATCCCGACAATCGGCGTAATGCGATCGTCCGGCGGCAGGTCGCGCAGCAACTCGCCGACGACGAACATCTGACGCGCAAAAATGAGCGAGGAAAAAGGCAACTCTTTTACTATTTTTTCAGCATCGTCCGGCTGATAGCACTCAAAGACGACGTATCCGGCATTGTCTTTAACACGAGCGAAGCCAAAGATTTCCCGACGCGCCGCCTTATCCGTCATTTCAGCAGCACACTCCTTTTCAAAACCAGGGCGACACAACAATACAACCTTATTCATGACCAACGCCCTTACGTTTCAAACGGATGGCGCCAATTAACATCAGCACCCAGCCTGCCAGGAAACTCACGCCGCCGACAGGAGTAACAAACGCCCACAGGCGTAAATGAGACAGCGCCAGGCAATACAGGCTGCCGCTAAACAGCACCGTACCTAACGCCAGAAAAACGCTGCTCCAGTAAAACCAGATGCTAATGCGTCGCTGCATCGCAACCGCCAGGCCAAAAATGGCCAGCGTATGAAACGCCTGATATTGCAGGCCGGTCTGGACCCAGCCCATTTCAACCACACCAAGAGTTTTGCTCAGGACATGCGCCCCAAAGGCACCCAGAGCAACATAGATAAAGCCGCTTATCGCGGCAAAAATCAGCATAAAACGGCTGGTCATGGTAGTACCCTAAATAAATTATTGTTCGTAACGAAAGCGGAATTTTTCTTGTTCAGCGGCCGCTTTGGTCAGAATCCACTGACGAAAGGCGGCTATTTTACCCAGTTCTGCCTGACTGTCATGACAAACCAGATAAAAAGCATTTTTACTGACCAGAACGTCGTTAAAGGGACAGACAAGACGCCCGGCTTCAATTTCTGATTGCGCCATGACGTTGTTCGCCAGCGCAACCCCCTGTCCGTGGATGGCAGCCTGTAGCACCATTGCGCTATGGCTGAAAATAGGTCCCTGCTGCACATTAATATGATTCAGCCCCAACTGACGCGTATAGGTCTGCCAGTCTCTTCGCGAAGCATCATGCAGTAATGTATGTTTTGCCAGATCTTCCGGCGTCTTTAACGGCTTATCGCCCGTCAGTAATAACGGTGAACACACCGGCAGTAAATATTCTGCGTACAATTTTTCGACACGCAAACCCGGCCAGTTGCCACGCCCATAAAAAATAGCGACGTCGACATCATCAGCCAGCTTATCTTCCTGACGGTCCACGGCCTGAATTCTGACATCGATTCCCGGATAAGTTGAGTTAAAGCTTGAGAGTCGAGGAACCAGCCACTGGATCGCAAAACTGGGCAATAAACTGACCGTAAGCGCGCCTTTTGCACTCCGCGCCTGAAGTTTACGCGTCGCTTCGGTTAATTGCGAAAAAATCTCTTTGATGTCGAGGAAATAGCTCTGCCCCTCTTCCGTGAGCAAAAGCGAACGATTGCGACGACGGAACAGTTTTAGCCCCAAAAAATCCTCAAGTGACTTGATTTGGTGACTTACTGCGGCCTGTGTCACAAAAAGTTCTTCTGCTGCGCGAGTGAAGCTTAAATGCCGCGCTGCGGCATCAAAAACACGTAATGCATTTAAGGGTGGTAATCGTTTTGACATGGCTTTTAGACTTTGATGTTAAATAAATTTAACAATTAGGTAACCTTGTGTAACCTATTAGTTTTTTTAATCTGAGCCATTATAATTTGTCCGTTGAGGTTCTACCAGCAAATACCTATAGTGGCGACACTTCCTGAGCCGGAACGAAAAGTTTTATCGGAATGCGTGTTCTGATGGGCTTTTGGCTTACGGTTGTGATGTTGTGTTGTTGTGTTTGCAATTGGTCTGCGATTCAGACCATGGTAGCGAAGCTACCCTTTTTCACTTCCTGTACATTTACCCTGTCTGTCCATAGTGATTAATGTAGCACCGCCAATTGCGGTGCTTTTTTTTGTCCATGACCGACCGGTTACTGATCCAGTTCGACCATCTCTTTAACGTCAGTACGATTGATCTGCTGTTTGTTGCCGTTAGCGTCTTTATAAGAAATCATGCCGGTTTCATCATCGGTTTTTGGCTTACCGTCTGACACGATAGTACGGCCATCATTTGTGTGCATCACATAATTCGGACCGGAACAGGCGCTCAGGGCAAAAGTCAGCATACATGCAGAGATCATTGCGGCAGTCTTTTTCATTTTCATCTTCTTCTCCTTAAAGCTGTTTATGCTAAATAAAACGGGTTCCGTAACAGGCAAAAACATTCGCCTAACACTATTTAGCATAACCTGCTTCCCTGACTTCACCAGGATAACCAGACAATTCCGATGGTTAGGACAAACCTTGTATCACAGCCCTTTTTGCGCCACGATCGGTATACTGAATTGAGGAATACCATGAACGCTTTCAATCCTGCGCAGTTTCGCGCGCAATTTCCTGCCCTTACCGATGCGGGCGTTTATCTCGACAGCGCCGCGACGGCGCTTAAGCCTCAGGCCGTGATCGACGCCACGCATCAGTTCTACAGCCTGAGCGCCGGAAACGTCCATCGCAGCCAGTTCGCCGAGGCACAGCGGCTAACCGCACGCTATGAAGCGGCGCGCGGCAAAGTGGCGCAGTGGCTGAACGCGCCTGATGATGCATCGATTGTCTGGACACGCGGCACCACGGAAGCCATCAATATGGTGGCGCAATGCTATGCCCGCCCGCGCCTGCAACCCGGCGATGAGATAATCGTCAGTGAAGCGGAGCATCACGCGAATCTCGTTCCCTGGCTGATGGTCGCTCAGCAGACGGGCGCAAAAATCGTCAAACTGCCCCTGAATGCCCTTTTCCTCCCCGACGTGGAGCGTCTGCCTGAACTCATCACACCACGCAGCCGGATTCTGGCGCTGGGACAGATGTCGAACGTCACGGGCGGCTGCCCGGACCTGGCGCGCGCTATCACGCTGGCGCACGCGGCAGGGATGGTGGTGATGGTTGACGGCGCGCAAGGCGCGGTGCATTTCCCCGCCGATGTACAGCAGCTGGATATTGATTTTTATGCCTTCTCCGCCCACAAGCTGTACGGCCCGACGGGCATCGGCGCGCTGTACGGCAAACCGGCCTTACTGGAAGAGATGTCCCCGTGGCTCGGCGGCGGCAAGATGATCGCTGAAGTCAATTTTGAAGGATTCACAACCCAGGCCGTTCCCTGGCGTCTGGAAGCTGGCACGCCAAACGTGGCTGGAGTTATTGGCCTTAGCGCCGCGCTGGAGTGGCTGGCGGAAGTGGATATGGCGCAGGCCGAAAGCTGGAGTCGCGGTCTGGCGACGCTGGCGGAAGACGCGCTGGCGAAGCGTCCGGGTTTCCGCTCTTTCCGTTGCCAGGACTCCAGCCTGCTGGCCTTCGATTTTGCCGGCGTTCATCACAGCGATATGGTGACGTTACTGGCCGAATACGGCATCGCCCTGCGCGCCGGGCAGCACTGCACGCAGCCGCTACTGGCGGCGCTTGGCGTAACGGGCACCCTGCGCGCCTCTTTTGCGCCGTATAATACAAAGCATGATGTGGATGCGTTGGTCAGCGCCGTTGACCGCGCGCTGGAAATACTGGTGGATTAATGACAAGCCCTCTTTTTGCCGGACACCCGTTTGGCACGACCGTAACGGAAGAGACGTTACGCGCTCTCTTTATCCCGCTCTCGCAGTGGGAGGACAAGTATCGCCAGCTTATTCTGTTGGGTAAGCAACTCCCGGCATTGCCGGATGAGCTAAAAACGCAGGCAAAAGAGATCGCAGGATGTGAGAACCGCGTCTGGCTGGGGCATACCCTGTCAGAGAAGGGAACGCTGCACTTTTTCGGTGACAGCGAAGGGCGTATTGTACGTGGTTTGCTGGCGGTTTTACTCACGGCGGTAGAGGGAAAGACCCCGGCGGAACTGCTGGCGCACTCGCCGCTGGGGTTGTTTGATGAGTTAGGCTTAACAACACAACTTAGCGCATCGCGCAGCCAGGGGCTGCATGCGCTGAATAACGCGATTCTTGAGGCTGCCCAGCAAGCCGGATGACGACGCTGATGCGTCTTATCCGGCCTACAACACCGCACGAACCGTAGGTCGGATAAGCATAGCGCCATCCGACACAATCAAGCCTGACGCGCCGCCTTCGCCATCATCTTCTTCAGCGCGTGAGACACGGCAACAAAGCCAAAGGTCGCAGTTACCATCGTGGCTGCGCCGAATCCAGAGGCGCAATCCATTCGTTTCGGCCCTTCCGCCGTCGCTTTCATCGCACATACGGAACCATCAGCCTGCGGATAAACCAGCGCTTCCGTTGAGAACACGCAGTCCACGCCCAGTTTGCCCTTGCTGTTTTTCACCACGCCAAAGTCGCTTTTCAACCGTTCGCGCAGTTTCGCCGCCAGCGGGTCCTGGATGGTTTTCGCCAGATCCGTTACCTGAATCTGGGTCGGGTCTATCTGCCCACCCGCCCCGCCGGTGGTGACTAACGGAACCTTATTTCGGCGGCACCAGGCAATCAGCGCGGCTTTTGGCCGCACGCTGTCGATGGCATCAATGACATACGAAAACCCTGCGCTCATATACTCCGCGACGTTATCCGGCGTGACAAAGTCATCCACCACCGTCACCCGGCACTCCGGGTTGATCTGACGAATACGCTCGGCCATCACCTCGGCTTTCGCCAGACCGACGTTATCGCGCAGCGCATGAATTTGCCGGTTGGTGTTGGTGACGCATACGTCATCCATATCGATGAGCGTGATCGCGCCAATGCCGGTACGCGCCAGCGCCTCTGCCGCCCAGGAGCCGACGCCGCCGATTCCGACCACGCAAATATGCGCACCGGCAAACAGCTGCAACGCTTTTTCACCATACAGACGGGCGGTGCCGCCAAAACGCTGGCGCCAGGCATCACTAATTACAACAGACATACGACCTCAGAATTAAAAAGGGGTAATACGATCGTAGGCCGGATACGTCGCTTGCGACGCCATCCGGCATGATTTGCCTGATGGCGCTACGCTTATCAGGCCTACGATTTAAATCTTCAGCGAAGCCGCCATCAGGCAATCAACCGCTAAATACGTTACCGGTTCCCGGGGCGTTTTTCAGCACCCAGACGCGCCCATAGTGATTATACCAGCCTGCGCGGTGCCCGGCGTCCGGGCCTATCCCCTGATAAATATCAAAGTGCTGGCCTTTAATCGCGCCGCCCACGTCCAGCGCCACCATCAGGCGCAATTCGTACTGGCCGTTAAACTTGCCGTTGTTATCCAGCAGCGGGACTTCCGCCAGCAGGGTTGTTCCTGCCGGGATAATGCTGCGATCGGAAGCCACAGACGCACGGCCGATAAGCGGCACGGCGCTGGCGCCTTTCACCGGGGCAAAAGATTGCGGCTTAAAGAAGACGAATGACGGGTTTTGCTCCAGCAGCTCGCGCACTTCCGCTTCACTGTGGGTTTCTCCCCAATGGCGAATAGCCTGCATCGACATATCTTCTTTCTTCACTTCACCGCGATCGATCAGCACCTTGCCGATACTGCGGTAAGCATGGCCGTTTTTCCCGGCATAGCTGAAGAAATTCAGCGGGCTGCCGTCGCCAAAATCAATATAGCCGCTGCCCTGAACGTCCATGATGAAGTTATCCATCAGCGAGTTGCTGTACGCCAGAATGTAGCTGTCGCTCAGCGCGCCGGAATAGATCTCGGCACGAGACGGTAAGCGGCCGCGTTTTGGCGGCATACGATAAATAGGGTACTGGAACTCCCCCTGACGGGTATGGCGCGCCTGAATAACCGGCGTGTAGTAACCGGTGAACTGGACGTTGCCGTAGTTATCCGCCCCTTCCATCTGCCAGGCATCAATACCAAACTGGCGCATCATTCGCGTATCGCCACCGGAACGTAACCACTCTTGCACGGCGTTATAGACGTTGCTCTGGTTGCCATACAGACGCGGCGACGCGCTGCGGATTTGGTTGACCTGCTCGGCGAAATCGCCTGCGTTGATAGGCGCCCCAATGGCGTCAGGTTGGTTCACCAGTGAGAAAGGCTGGGTAAACTTCCCGTCTTTATACTGCTGGCCGCGATCGGTCGGTTTAGAGGAACAGGCGGCAAGCATTGCAACCACCGCCCCCATAAGAAGGTAATTTGCCCAACGTCCTTTCATGAGTTCTCGTCTTTTAGCTGTAAATCTTGCGCTATGAAGATAACAAACCCCCGAACCTAATGAAATGCGAAGCGCTCCCCTGACGCAAATTACGCACAAAAAACGTACCAAAGCGCGTTGTTTTTGCACACAATCATCCCAATTTCGTGATCCGGGTGAAAAAAGGGTTGCATGAAAATGTTAGCAGAGTATAGTGCGCATCCACGGACGCGGGGTGGAGCAGCCTGGTAGCTCGTCGGGCTCATAACCCGAAGGTCGTCAGTTCAAATCTGGCCCCCGCAACCAATACAATGTGAAGAAAAGGTTACTCGATGGAAGAGTAACAGACGGACGCGGGGTGGAGCAGCCTGGTAGCTCGTCGGGCTCATAACCCGAAGGTCGTCGGTTCAAATCCGGCCCCCGCAACCAATTGAAATATGATGTAATATTTTGCAAAGTAGTTCGAATCACAACAAGGCGGCGACGCAGTGAATCCTTAGGAGCTTACTCCAGTAAGTGACTGAGGTGAACGAGGAAAGCCAACGCAGATGTGGTTTGAAATACGAAGCAGAAAGACGGACGCGGGGTGGAGCAGCCTGGTAGCTCGTCGGGCTCATAACCCGAAGGTCGTCGGTTCAAATCCGGCCCCCGCAACCAATATTAAACACCTTAACGGGTGTTTTTTCGTTTCTACGGTCCGTAAAAAAAAGCGCCTTTCAGCGCTTTTTTATTATCCCCTTCTCGCCAGCGTCGCCCCATCGGCAAAGTAGGCTTTAATACCCGCCAGAATCGACTCCGCCACTTCCTGCTGGAACTTCGCCGTTTTGAGCTTACGCTCCTCTTCAATATTACTAATAAAGGCGGTTTCCACGAGAATAGAGGGAATATCCGGCGCTTTCAGCACCGCAAAGCCGGCCTGCTCAACCTGATTTTTGTGCAGATTATTAACCCTTCCCAGCTTGTTGAGCACCGCTTTACCGAACTTCAGGCTATCGGCGATGGTCAACGATTGCACCATGTCGAACATGGTGTGATCGACATAGCGATCGCCGCTTTTACTCACGCCGCCGATCAAATCCGAGGCGTTCTGAGTTTGCGCAAGGTATTTTGCCGCCGTACTGGTCGCGCCCTTCGTCGAGAGCGCAAAAACGGATGAACCGCTGGGCTGTCGGCTGGTAAACGCGTCCGCATGGATAGAGACAAACAGGTCGGCGCGCTGCTTCTGGGCTTTCGCCACGCGCACTTTCAGCGGAATGAAGATATCCTCATTACGCGTCATGTAGACCTTCATATTGCCTTCTCTCTCAATTAACGCGCGCAAGCGGCGGGCAATCTGCAACACCACGTCTTTTTCGCGCGTCTTGTATTTCCCCACGGCGCCGGGGTCTTCCCCTCCATGACCGGGATCGAGCATGATCACGATCGGGCGATCGCGTCCCGCCTTGCCCGGCTGCGGCCCGCTCTGCGCAGGCGGCACCTGCTTATCCAGATCGCCTTTGTTGTAATCTTCCAGAAGCGCCAGCAACGGGTCCTGCATATCCTGCGCATTGGCAGGGTAGAGATCCATCACCAGGCGTTCTTTAAAGCCCGCCACTGGCGCAAGGGCAAACAGCTGCGGTTTCACATTTTGCTTCAGCTCAAACACCATCCGCACCGTCTGTGGATCAAACTGCCCCACTCGCGCTGACTTGATATACGGATCGTCCGCGCGGATCTGCGCGCCAATGCCTTTAAGCACCGAGTTCAGATTCACGCCTTCAATATCCACCACCACGCGCTCAGGGTTACTCAGGGCAAACTGTTTGTATTTCAGCAGACGGTTCGATTCCACCGTGACGCGGGTATAGCTGGACGCAGGCCAGATGCGTACCGCGACGACCTGGCTGACGGCAGCCAAACCGACCTGACTTACGCTCAATAGCCACATGGCGCCCGTCCCTTGTAGTAAACGACGGCGACTGATTGCTGAGTTGGATCCCGACATGCTTCTCCCGAGCAAAACAAACTTAACGGTGCTGATGTACAAAACGTCTAAATTGACCGGAAACTTTAGCGAATGACGCATAATCTGTCATCTATAAAAGGGTAAACTTTCTTTTTGTATTCACGGTATTACTGGGAGAAAACTTCAGCGGGATTAAAATTTGCGCTTGCGTGCGACGGAAAAACAGAATAAAAATACATTAATTTCGAATAATCATGCAATGAGGGTGTGCCGTGGTGAAGGAACGTAGAACCGAACTGGTACAGGGATTCCGCCATTCTGTTCCCTATATCAATACCCATCGGGGAAAAACGTTTGTCATTATGCTTGGCGGTGAGGCCATTGAGCATGAAAATTTCTCCAGTATCGTCAATGACATCGGGCTTCTGCACAGTCTGGGCATTCGCCTGGTGGTGGTCTATGGCGCGCGTCCGCAAATCGACGCGAACCTTGCCGCACATCACCATGAGCCGCTGTACCACAAAAATACCCGCGTGACGGACGCCAAAACGCTGGAACTGGTTAAGCAGGCGGCAGGCACGTTGCAGCTGGATATCACCGCCCGTCTGTCGATGAGCCTGAACAACACCCCCTTACAGGGCGCGCACATCAACGTCGTCAGCGGCAATTTTATTATTGCACAGCCGTTGGGCGTGGATGACGGCGTGGATTACTGCCACAGCGGACGCATTCGCCGTATTGATGAAGAGGCGATTCATCGCCAGTTAGACAGCGGCGCAATTGTGCTGATGGGGCCGGTCGCGGTTTCCGTCACAGGCGAAAGTTTTAACCTGACCTCAGAAGAGATCGCCACCCAGCTCGCTATCAAACTGAAGGCGGAGAAGATGATCGGCTTCTGTTCGTCGCAAGGGGTAACTAACGACGAAGGCGACATCGTTTCCGAACTTTTCCCGAACGAAGCGCAGGCACGCGTTGAAGCACAGGAAGAAAAAGGCGATTACAATTCAGGCACCGTGCGGTTCCTGCGCGGCGCGGTGAAAGCCTGTCGCAGCGGCGTGCGTCGCTGCCATCTGATTAGCTACCAGGAAGACGGCGCGCTATTGCAGGAGCTGTTCTCACGCGACGGGATCGGGACGCAAATCGTGATGGAGAGCGCCGAGCAGATTCGCCGCGCCACCATTAACGATATCGGCGGGATCCTGGAGCTGATTCGCCCGCTGGAACAACAGGGGATTCTGGTGCGCCGCTCCCGTGAACAACTGGAGATGGAGATCGACAAATTCACGATTATCCAGCGAGATAATCTGACCATCGCCTGCGCCGCGCTGTACCCTTTCCCCGAAGAAAAAATCGGCGAAATGGCCTGCGTGGCGGTACATCCAGATTATCGCAGTTCATCGCGTGGCGAAGTCTTGCTGGAGCGGATCGCCGTGCAGGCAAGGCAGATGGGCCTCAGCAAGCTGTTTGTGCTGACAACGCGCAGTATTCACTGGTTCCAGGAACGTGGGTTTACGCCGGTGGATATCGAGCTGCTGCCCGAGAGCAAAAAAGAGATGTACAACTATCAGCGTCGTTCAAAGGTGTTGATGGCAGATTTGGGATAACCCATTTTGCCTGACGGCGACGCTAAAGCGTCTTATCGGGTCTACGGGGATGCTGTAGGCCGGATAAGCGCAGGCGCCATCCGGCAACTTGCCTCACAGCCCGTTATTAAAAAACGCGGACAGTCCGCTACGTCGCTCCGTGCGCGTCGCAATTGCCCCGCTCAAAACCCGTTCATCGGCATAGAGAGACAGGCGACGACGTGCGCGCGTCACGGCGGTATACACCAGCTCACGGGTCACAACCGGCGAGCGCTGGCTGGGTAAAATCAGCGCCGCATGATCGAACTCCGATCCCTGCGATTTATGCACCGTCATCGCCCAGGTTGTTTCATGCTCCGGCAAACGGCTGGGCTGCACCGACTTAATGCTGCTATCCGGCATGGCGAACCACACCCTCAACCCCTGGCCGCGATCGAGCGCAATGCCGATATCGCCATTGAACAACCCCAACGCGCTGTCATTGCGCGCAATCATTACCGGACGCCCTTCATACCAGCGGCTGTGCGGGTGACGCTGAATTTTGCGTTTTTGCAGCATAACCTGTTCGATGCGTTCATTCAGACCGCCAACGCCAAACGGCCCTTCACGCAGCGCGCACAACAACTGGTACTCATTGAAAGCCTGAATAATCGCCCCCGGCTCCGCGCCCTCGCGAACAAGCGCCAGATAACGCCCATAACCGGCCAGCGCCTCATCGAGCATGGCGGCGTAATCCTCGCTGCTCTGTAGCGTTCGTTTTTCAATATCGCTGAATCCCTGCTGAAAGACCGTTTTCATCGCCGCTTTATCGCCGCGATTAATGGCTGCCGCCAGTTGACCAATGCCGGAATCATGCCCGAAGCGATAGCTTTTTTGCAGCAAACACAGGCTATCGCGCAAAGAGGCCGCCTCCGTGCCTGCGCCCGCAGGAATGGGGCTTCCCGTCAATCGGCTCAGCTGCTGTGCGCGCCCGGCGGTAAATCCGGCATTTACCCAGGCGCAGATATCGCCCAGCACCGCCCCCGCCTCAACGGAAGCCAGCTGATCGCGATCGCCGAGAAAAATCACGCGTCCGTGCGGCGGCAGCGCCTCAATTAGCCGCGACATCATCGGCAAATCGATCATTGATGCCTCATCCACCACCAGCACGTCCAGATGCAGCGGATTTCCCGCGTGATGGCGCAGCCTCTGGCTACCGGGCTGTGCGCCCAACAGCCGGTGCAACGTACTGGCGTCATCCGGGATGCGTTTTTTTTGCTCATCCGTGAGCGGAAGCTGGCGCAATGCCGCGCCAAGCGACTCGGTAAGACGCGCCGCCGCTTTCCCCGTCGGCGCCGCCAGTCGTATACGGCATCGCTCGCCGTCCGCCATCTGAATCAACGCGGCCAGCAGCTTCGCCACGGTAGTGGTTTTACCGGTGCCAGGCCCGCCGGAAATGACGGAAATACGGCGCGTCAACGCCACGGCCGCCGCCACCTTTTGCCAGTTGACGTCATCCGTCGGCGGGAAAAGCGCATCCAGCGTGCGGGCCAGTTGCTGTTCATCTACCGCGATCGCCTGGTTAACCTCGCTAAAAAAGCGGGCTACCGTGCGCTCGTTACTCCACATCCGGTTCAGGTAAAGGCGATCTTCATGCAGAATCAACGGCGTTGGCCGCTCTCCCTGACTGACCGCCCCGGAAGCCAGCAGACACGATGTCCAGTCTTCAGGTGCGTCCCTCTCGCTAAACCAGGAGACCAGTAGCGGATGCGACTCTTCCGTTATCGTCAGGCGCGAAAGCGGCATACAGACATGCCCTTCCCCGGCATCGCGGCTGAGCAATGCAACGGCCAGCGTCACACACGGATCGTCCTGCCCGGCAACCGCCAGCGCAAACTGAGCGTCTAATGGCCGCAACAGCTTTTGTTCTACGGCCTCCAGTAATCGCTTCTGAATTGTCATTGCGCCTCCTCCGCTACAACGCCTGCAAACATCTCATCCATTAACGCAATCAGTTCGCCGTCCGGCCGGGTCGAGAAAATGCCCTGCCGTGGATATTCACGGTCAACGCCGCGCAGGAAAAGGTAGATCACGCCGCCGAAATGGCGTTCATAGTCATAATCGGCGATGCGATGGCGCAGATAGCGGTGCAACGCCAGCGTATACAGCTGATATTGCAGGTCATAGCGATGCGCCTGCATCGCTGAGGCCATCGCCTCCTGAGTGTAGGCCGTGCTGTCTTCGCCCAGCCAGTTTGATTTGTAATCGAGCAGGTAATACCGCCCTTCATGGCGAAACACCAGGTCGATAAACCCTTTCAGCATGCCGCGAACCTGCATGAAGTCGAGCGGCGGGCAGCCCGCCGAGAGCGGATCAAACCGGCGAATCAGCGCATCCAGTTGACTGGCGATAAGCGGCTGTGCGATCGGCAGATAAAACGCCATCTCCACCTGTTTTTCACGGGCAGAAAGATGACGCAGACTCACGCCGCGTTCGGTCAGGGGAGCCTGCAAAACAGCGTCCAGCCACTGCGTTAAAACCGGCTCCCAGTGCGCGTCATAACCGCCAAGCTCCAGTTTTTCCCGCACCCAGGCCGGGTCAACGGGCTGCGTAAAGTCGAGGTCTTCAAACAGGCTATGCAGGAATGTACCCGGCGATGCCCCTCGCGGGAACTGGTGCGGCGTCAGTTCCGGCTCTTCCACCACGTCTCCTACCCCGGCAGCATCCACATCCAGACGCGGAATTAGATCCTGGGCGACGCTATGGCCTTGCTGCTGTAAGCCGGAATAACTGGTTACTCGCCAGTTGTCGGCAGGCATTCGGCGTAATGCTCTGGCGCTTAGCGCCGCACGCGACGCTTCCGTTACCTGCCAGCGTTCGCTGTCCGGTTCGGCTGGCGTCCGACAGGTGATATCCTCCCCGCAAAGCGCGTCAATGCAGGCGCGAAGCCCGGCGGCATCTTTCGGCTCACCTTTTTGCAGCAGGCGCCCGAGCGCGCTCTGGTGTACATCGGTATCGCCTTTCTTATCTCCGCGACGACGCACCAACGGCGCAACGCCGAGACTGCAATGCCACACCGAACGGGTCAGCGCCACATAAAGCAAACGCAGGTCTTCCGCCAGACGCTCTGCTTCCGCCAGTTCAACGCTCTCCTCGGCGTGGCTGAGATCCAGCACCGCGTCAAACGAATTGCGATCGTGATAAAACGCCTGATCCTGCACGCGGAAATGGGTAATAAAAGGCAGCCAGACGAGCGGGTATTCCAGCCCTTTTGATTTATGGATGGTGACGATTTGCACCAGATGTTTATCGCTTTCCAGCCGCAGTTGCTGGCTGGCGGCATTGCTGTCCGGCTCAAGAATATGCTGCGACAGCCAGCGCACCAGCGCATGCTCGCTTTCCAGCTGCGAACCGGCTTCCTGCAACAATTCGCTAATGTGCAGAATATCGGTCAGGCGGCGCTCGCCTCCCGCCGTCGCCAGCAGGTTTTCGGCAATATTCCGCGCTGACATCAGCGCGCGCAGCATGGGCATGACGCCGCGCTTATGCCAGATTTGACGATAGCCGTCGAACTCTTCGACCACCGCATCCCAGGCATTTTCGTCGTTATTCAGCGTTTCGATGTCCTGCGCGGTCAACCCCATCATCGAGGCCGCCATCGCGCTACGCAGCGTATTTTCACGCTCTGGCGTCATGACGGCCTGTAAGATCCACAGCATTTCCTGCGCTTCCAGCGTCTCAAATACGCTGTCGCGGTTGGAGAGATAAACGGACGGAATCGCCAGCAGCGTCAGCGCATCACGAATTTGCGCCGCTTCCTGGCGGCTTCGCACCAGCACGCTGATATCCGAGGCTCGAACCGGTCGTGAGGTTTTCTCGCTAACAAGCAGCGCATCGCCAGTTTGCCCGGCTTTCAGCCAGTCACGAATTTGCGTCGCGCACACCTGCGCCATGTAACTCTGATAGTCGCCAATGCCGCAGCTTTCCCCTTCCATCAACCACATATTCATGGCGGGCTGCGTCTCGCCGTTCAGCACAAAGCGCAGCAACTGGTTCTTCTGGGCCGATTTAACCGGCGCAAATGGAATTTCGCGGAACATAAAGGCGTCGTTCATCTGACTGAACAACGTATTCACGCTGTTGACCATGCCCGGTGCGGAACGCCAGTTGGTATCCAGCGTATAATGGGCGCTGACCTCGCTGCGGGCTTTCATGTAGGTGAAGATATCCGCGCCGCGAAACGCATAAATCGCCTGTTTCGGATCGCCAATCAGCAACAGCGCGGTGTCCGGCTGATGCCGCCAGATGCGGCGGAAAATGCGGTACTGCTGCGGGTCGGTATCCTGAAATTCATCAATCATCGCCACCGGGAAACGGCCACGAATTGCGCTTGCCAGCGCATCGCCGCTATTACTACGCAGCGCAACATCCAGACGACTCAGCATGTCGTCGAAACCTAATTCACCCCGGCGTTGTTTTTCCTGCGCAACCGTCTCGCGGATTTCCGCCAGCGCACGGGTAATCAGCAGATCTTTTATCGTCAACGGTTCAGCCAACAGTTCCTCAATGGCGACAAACAGCGGATGCTGCGGGGTTATGCCGCCCGCTTTGGTTCTCTCTTCCAGGAATCGCCGGGAGAATTTCTCCAGCGCATCGGGTAATTGATAGGTTTGCGTTTCCGCCTGCGCCCACGCCGTGATCTTCTCGATCCATTTCGTCTGGTTGCCGCGATTGAATTTTCTGCGATCGATTCCCGACGACTCTATCACCCCATCCAGTTCATCAACGGACGCGCACCATTGCTGCTTCAGGGCGTTAATACGCGACAAAATGTGTTCGTGGCGAGACGCCAGCGTCTCGTCTGACGGCGGCGGTGCTTTGATGACCGGCGCTTCGCCCTGCAAATAACGATCGATATCTTTCAGTAGCGCCCGGGGGCCTTTCCACGCTTCAAAGACAACCTGGGCAATTTCGCGTGGCAGCGGATAACAGTGACGCCGCCAGAAGTCGGCGCAGGCCTGATAGCGCAGAAGGGATTCATCTTCGATTAATTGCTGCTCGAACAGCATGCCGGACTCAAACGCATTCAGGCTGAGCATGCGCTGGCAAAAACCGTGGATGGTGAATACTGCCGCCTCATCCATCTGTCTTTCCGCCAACAGTAACCACTGCGCCGCCTGCTTTTTATCCTCGATCTCTTCCAGCAGGCGGGCATATAACGGGTTATCGGTAGTTTCACGCAGACAGGCGATACGCAGTTCATGGATGTTGCTGCGGATGCGGCCGCGTAACTCTTCGGTGGCCGCCTCGGTAAACGTCACGACCAGCAGTTCTTCCACGGTCAGCGGTCGGGGAAAGGCGGCAGAGCCGCCCAATCCGAGCAGCAGGCGCAGATACAACGCGGCGATAGTAAACGTTTTGCCAGTGCCCGCAGAGGCTTCAATCAGACGCTCGCCCGTGAGGGGCAAGCGTAAAGGATCAAGGGACTCAGCGGCATCATTCATTCTTTTCACTCATCAGGGGTAAGGTTTGCTGCAACGCGCTGACGTTCTCCCACACTTTCCAGCCTTCCGGGCGCACGTACTCTGCTTTCCCGTTCTGACTGCCGGAAACCTGTGACAGTATCGCCATGCCTTGCGGCTCAACCACCGCCTGATGGAAGAAATCGGCAAGTTTTTGCGGCGTCAGCAGTTTAATCTGAGCCACGATTTTATCACGTGAATCAAAGCGCATATTGCCGCGATCGAAATCTTTGCTTAATTTCGACGCCTCTTCGCCCAGCGTTTGCGGCGCTTGCAACATCTGCGCGATGATCGCCTGCTGAATTTGCGCAAACTCTTCCGGCGTCATCGCCCGCAGCTTCGCTTCCGCCGTTGGGAAGAATGCTTTGTAACGCTCCCAGAGATAAGACGGTTGCTTGTCGCTGCTTTGCAGCAGGAAACCCATCCCCCACTGACGCCCGACGCTCATCGGGAAAGCGAACACCGCATAGCCTAACTGTTCTTCAGTACGCAACTGATTATAGAACCACGGCTGAACGATTTGCCCTAACATCGCGCTGTAGGCTGAACTGGCATATTCATCGTAACCGGTTGGAACGAATACCGCCGCCAGCGCGGAGTCAGTGCTGCTCCCCGCCTTCTCAAAGATGACCGACTGCTTTTTATCCACCAGTACGTCTTTATTGCGACACCACTCTGAACCGTTGGCGCCAAGCTGCTGTTGGATATCCCGCGCCATGGTTTTCACCTGCGCTTCGCGCATATTGCCAATCACCAGAAACTCCGGTCGCGCGCCTGCTTTTAACGTATCGCGGTAAGCCATGACCTCTTTCAGCGTGATCGAAGGCAACAGCTTACGGCGTTCATCACGCTGGAAGTAAGGCACCTGAGAAAGCATCTGTGCCGGCATAATCGCCTGATCGTAGGCCTTCCCTTTTTCTGCGGAATCCATCATCTGTGCATACCAGGATTTCGCCTGTTCCAGCTGTTCTTCCGTCGCGGTGTAGCTGAAATACCCTTCCAGCAATGCCTGGAAAAGCTGCGGCAAGCGCTGCGTGTAACCGTTCGCGTTAAGCATCAGACCATTGTTGGCGTTGGTGGAAAAGCCAATCCCGCCGACCGATGCCTGGTTGCTTAACTGGTCGAGCGCGATCCCCGCGAGATAATCGTTTAACGCAAACATCACCTGGTTTCTGGCGCTGTCCATTGCTTTCGGGTTACGCAGAATAACGCTGACATCCGCCTTAGGCTCGCTGGCAAAATAACGGCTCGGCGCATAAACCACGCGCAAATCCGGTTCATCGACAATCAGCTCCGGGTGAGGATATTCCTTCTCCGGTTTGATCAGCGTGAAATCGTCTGGAATATAGGGGTTAAGCTCCGGTAATGACAGCGCAATGCCCTGCGCTTTTTGCTGCCAGTCGGCGAGCGTTTTGTCGTCGATTTTATTCACCTGATAAGGCGCGTCGACAAAATAGGCCATTTTGTTGTGCGGTTCCTTCGGGCTGATGTACCAGATACGCGCATTCTGCGGCGTCATCATCGCCAGGCGTGATTTCACCGCCGCCGCATCGTATTGATCGGCGATATTCACCGCATCCAGCGTATGTTCCACCGGAACGCGAATCATCGTATCCGCCAGCCATTCGACGTAATCCATATCACGGGTGATAGAGGGGTAACGGAAGTCGAGATCCAGCACATGCGCCAGCTCATCGAAGTAGCGTTTATCCACGCCTTTTTCACGTAACAGGTTGAGATAGCTGAAGATGGCGGCGACAACGTCGTCCCGGTTCGCCAGCCCTTTGTCCGTCAGGGTAGCAGAAATGGCCAGTACGCCGCTGTTACCGTTAACCACCGGGTCGGAGTCCGCACGAATGCCTTCCACTAATCCTTGTTTTTGCAGCCAGTCGGAGAGCGTTCCCGGGCTACGGTTGCCAATCAGGTAGGTCACCAGTTCGTCGGTTTTGCTGCGAAACTGCGCGCTGTTGTTATCAATACGAAACTCTACGCGCAGCACTTTACGCGGCAGAGCAGGCACATAATGAATGATGATGCCCTTTTGCGCGTCCGTTACTACCGGCACGGTAATTTCCGGCTTTTTGATATTTTTATTCGGCACCCGGCCATAGGTTTCAGCCGCAATACGCGCCAGTTCCGGCAGCGGTTTGTTACTGTAAATCACCGCCTTCATCAGGTTCGCTGAATAATATTTTTCGTGAAACGCCTGCAACGCCTGCTGAACCGGATTGCCCGGTTTGTCGCTTAAGGTTTCCAGATTGCCGCCAGAGAAGCGCGAACCCGGGTGCGCCGGGTTGATGGTTTCTGCGCTGACCTGCGCCATACGCATACCGTCTCGCGTACGCGCCATCGTCAGTTCGGCATTGACCGCATTGCGCTCACGCTCGGCATATTTTTTATCCAGCAACGGGGCGGCAATGGCATCGGCAAGGCGATCGACCGCACCTGACAGGGCGTCGTTTTCCACCTCCAGATAGAAGGCGGTACGATACGGCGCGGTGCTGGCATTATGGCTGCCGCCGTGCATTTTAAGGTATTCGGCAAGGCTGTCAGGCTGGGGATATTTTTTAGATCCCATCAGACTCATATGTTCGAGATAGTGCGCCAGCCCCTGATGTTCATCGGGGTCCTCCAGCGATCCAACAGGCACCACCAGCGCGGAAAGCGATTTTACCGCTTGCGGGTCGGATACCAGCAAAACCACCATGTCATTGTCCAGACGAATCGCCTGATACTGACGCGTATCTTTCTCGCTTTTACGGATGGTTTCCGCCAAAGGCTGCCAACCGGTATCTGCCTGACTTAAGGGTGCCCAAAGGGCGACAAACAACAATAACGCTTTGAACCAGGTGCTGCGGGGCATTCACGAACCTCATCATTAACTTTCTTTCCCGCTCAGGTGAAGCGCGAGCGCGACGCTGGCGCTTATTGAGCAGGACAAAACTGTGTGCTAAACGAGTCAGCATCTCTTATTGTAAAATCAGTCCGTGACAGAAAACGCATCATAAATGAAGCCATTTAATTGCGCAATTTTTATACAACCCTCACGACTGATTAAAACGAAATAGCGGTAACAGATAACGTTGAGACTGAGAAATAATGCTCTCTATCGTCTTCGGCTCCAGCTGTCGCCACAACCGTTGATACCAGATATCATCCCCTTCTCCGCGTATCACCATGTTACCTTCATAAGCCTGTAAGAACTTCGTCCGGGCTTTTTGCAGCGTGTCAGCATCATCTAACATGGCATCATTCGCCGCGTCATAACAAGCTTTTATCCATGCGCCGCCGCTTTCAGGAAGAACCAGCAGTGGGGATGACATCCCTTCCCGATAACCGTCAATCAGCTGTGCGAGGTAAGTTAACGCCTGTTCAGCCTCTAACGGCGGGAAGCGCCACTCTCCCTCTTTACGCAGGAACAAACGACTTTCGCCTTTTCCGCCACAGGCACAATAGACAAGGTGTTCCAGCCAAAGTTGCATTCCCTGCGCAACGCTTATTAAAGATGGGCGCCAGCGCAACAAACCGTCTTCCTGCACCTGCGGCAACCACCCCGTGATCTGCACGCCATTGCAGAGCAGATCAACTTCCATACTTTTCCCCGGCTGACGACACGCGATAATCCTGTCCGCCAGCGACTGCATCTCCTGACGCTGCGTATCCCAGAGGATCTCGCCAAAAGCGCCATACGGGAGATCGCCCGCCGCCCGGAAGCGACGGAATAAAAGCCCGGCATCCTCTTCTTCGACCAGCGTATTAAGCAACTGCTGATTAAGCTGATAGCGGGTTAGCCCTTCCAGAATGAACGGCTCCGTATCGGGAATTTCACTCTCTTCCGCGCGGAAATTCACCTGTAGCCGCATCTGGAAAAACGCCCGCACCGGATGTGCCCAGAAGCGCTGAAGTTTTTCCAGCGTCAACGTCTCAGGGAGTTCATAGGGCAACGGCTGCACAAAATCAGAATGGGCCTCGCCTGACTGACTTGCAGCAGGCAGCCATTCGCGCGCGTAGCTTTGCTGTTCTCCGGGAAGATAGTTTTGCGCATCAAACGGCATCCGCGTGTGCAGGCGAGCGATATGCGCTTTCACGCGGGCCTCGCTCTCATCGCTGGTCAGTTCTTCATCTCCCGGCAAATAGTGACTTTGCCCGATATAATCCATCAGTTCCTGCACCAGGACTGACGGGAAACGTTCGCTGTTATCCTGAATAGAGCGCCCGATGTAGCTAATATAGAGCGTCTGCTGCGCAGAAATTAAGGCCTCAAGGAACAGGTAGCGGTCATCATCGCGACGGCTACGATCCCCGCGCATCGGTTTCTGGCTCATCAGGTCAAAACCGAGCGGCGCCAGCTGACGCGGATAGACGCCGTCATTCATACCAAGGAGACACACAACCTTAAAGGGGATAGAACGCATAGGCATGAGCGTACAGATGTTTACCGGCCCCGCCAGAAAACGCTGGCTGATGCGTTCCTGATCCAGCCTTTGCGCCAGCTCGTCCCGTAACAGAGACAGCGGCACCGCATCGTCATACTCCGCCTCAAGCCCTTCGGTGATAATCGCCTGCCATTGCTGCTCGATAAGGGTCATCGCGGCTTCCGTTTCCGCATCGGGCAGGAAAAAGTCATTGAGCATGTCGCGGCAAACCGGGAGCCACTCTTCCAGCGGACGCGCCTGCGCCAGCCCGCGACGCCAAAGGTTCAACTGCATAAGCAGGGACGCCAGATGCCCGACCAGCTCTGCAATCAGCCCGCTGGACTCGTCATAAGGCAGCACGGACTGCCATTCGCCCTGCGCGCTTTCCATCGCGTAACCCAGCAGCATACGCGTCAGGCCAAATTGCCAGGTATGCTGCCCCGTTGCAGGAAGCGCCAGCTCGCGCACGTTGTCGTCATCAATCCCCCAACGGATACCCGACTCATTGACCCATAAGCGAAGATAGCGCAGCCCTTCTTCGTTGATGTTAAACCGAGCCGCCAGAACCGGCACGTCCAGCAGCGCCAGCACATCTTCAGAGACAAAACGGCTGTCCGGCAACGACAGCAGGCTGATAAACGCCTGCAAAACAGGATGCGACTGACGCGCCCGGCGATCGGAGATAGCATAAGGCAGATAGCGTTCGGCAGGCGCACTGCCAAATACGGCCTGAATAAAGGGGCTATAGCTGTCGATATCCGCCACCATGACGATAATATCGCGCGGCATCAGCGTCGGGTCGGCCTCCAGCATCGCCAGCAGACGATCGTGCAGGATCTCCACTTCACGCTGCGGGCTATGGCATACGTGAAAGGTCACGCTGGCGTCATTCGGGTCAAGCAGACGCTTGTTGTCGCTTCGGGCGTACTCTTCGAGGTTCACCCCAGCCACCGCGCGACTTTCCAGCTCAAGGATGTCCGCCTGAATGTTATGAAGCAGGTTGTCCGGGGGAATATCGACAAACGCATCCAGTTCCTGTGTGTTTTCCAGTTCGGAAAGCAAGTAGATGTAATCCCGCCCCAGCTTCCCCCAGGACGCCAGCATCGGGTTCCCGACATCCTGCTCGCCATCGCTATTAAATAACTCCCCGGCGCGTTGGTTATCGCGAAACAGCGGTAAGTCGCGCTCCTCAAAGCTGTGACGACGCTGACGAGCCACCAGTTTTGCCAGCCAGGCAGGGTCTCTGATATCCCCCCAGTAATAACGACAGGGGTTAGTGAACAGCAGATGGATTTCGATGTGCTTTCCCAGCGCCTGCAAGGCCCGGAGATACACCGGCGGCAGCGCGGAAATACCACAAATAAAGACGCGCGAAGGCAGCCCCGTCGGGCTGGTTGTCGCATTTTCCAGCGTCTGGATAAAACGCTGATACACATTCGCACGGTGCCAGCGCGGCTGCCCCAGTTCAGCCGTGTATTCCACCAGCGCCTTCCACAGCGGCGCCTGCCAGATCTGAGCCTCCCCGAACCCGTCAACCATCTGCCCCGCCTCCCACTGGGTAAGCCAGTCGGGGCGATAGACCAGATACTGATCGAAAAGATCGGCGGCACGCGAGGAAAGCTGGAATAGTTTGCGCTTATCAGCGTCGTCCGTCAGATAGTGGCGCAGTAGCGTAAAATCCTCACGCTCCAGCAGTTGCGGCAGCAGCGTCATCAGCTTCCAGCTCATGTTTTGCTTGCTGAACGCGCTCTCTTTCGGGATATCAGGCAGCACGCGTACAAACATATCCCAGATAAAACTCGCGGGTAGCGGAAAATCGATATTCGCGGCGATACCAAATTTCTGCGAAAGGGTCATTTGCAGCCACTGCGCCATACCGGTACTTTGAACCAACACAATTTCGGGTTCAAAGGGATCGTCAAGCCGATCGCGCTCAACGATGAATTCCATTAACGCTTCCAGCACGTCCAGACGGTTGGAGTGGTAGACCCTTAACATAGCAACTCCTGACTACTGACTTTTCGGGCAGTGTAAGCGCAACATCTGGCCTTGCCTGCCCAAAGGGGAAATGAGTTTAACGCTGATGCTGACACATCCCGCTTGTGTTGTCTGCATTCGGTTGGTCTGCCAGCTTTCGGGAGGTGAAAATGAATACAGCGCCGTTTGCTGCCAGCCGTACCGCCAGAGCTGTTGATATTGCGCCCTGACGACAAGACTCGTCATCAACGCCCGCTGATAACCCGATAACGCGGTGACGGTGATCACCAGCAGCGCCATCGCCAGTATCACTTCCGGCAGACTAAAACCACGCTGCCTGTTCAGGGTATCTGGCATAACGCCACCTCACTCAACGGGCAAAAATCGCTCCATCCATGCGGAGAAAATACAACGCCGCTTTCCTCCCGCGCTCCCAGGCGCCAGACCGATGCGCCATCATACTGCGCAATCAATAAAGCGGTGTTGTTCGCGAGCAGGCGCAGGCAAACGCGGGCATTCGGCGTGGCGTATTGCCGACACTCAACCGCAGCCTGCGCCGACCATGACTGCATCCTTCCCCATTCCAGCGCCGACTGCGCCACCGCCTGACGCTGCAAGGCCCGGCTTTCTGTCGCCACCAGAGTGGAAAAACTCGCCTGCTGCTGGTTTGCCCCCTGAAGCAGCAGGCTGCCCAATACCAGCAGCAAAAGCACCATCACCAGAGAGGACACACCCCGTTCACGCTTCACAGATTAAACCCGGTGACGCTGTATTGCGCCTCAACAGCGGTTTTAGAAGCCGCTTTACTGCGCCCCCGAAGAGACAGCGTCAGTACCGGCGTAAAACCGGGCATCTCCTGACGCTCAACGTTAAATGCCTCAATCTGTACCGTATCGGGATCGGTCATTTTATCCCACCCTTTATCTGCGCATGATGTTGCCCCGCGCAGTGTTTCCAGCGTTTTATTGTTTAAACGAAACCCGATCTGTTCGGCCTCTTTTCCCGGCGCAGTCTCCCAGCGCCCGTTATTATTGGCATCCCACTGTACGATAACGCACTCCCCCTGCCCGGCAATCACCAGTCCTTTCCCTGTGCAGTTTCCCCGACAATATCCCGCGCGTTGCAGGTGTTTTGCCACGGTATAAGCACGCTGCCAGATCTCATCTTCCAGCAACAGCTGCCGCGTGGTCTGTAGAATCTCACGCTGTAGCGCGGGTAAAAATCGTGCCGCGCCGAGCAGTAGCATGCTGCTTATCGCCATCGCGATAAGTACCTCCAGCAGAGAAAAACCGCGCTCGTTCATCGACATGCTTCGGCCTCGCGTCCCTCACAGAGCCGGATTCGCCCCCAGGACGAAACCACCAGACGCCATTCGCTCGCGGCGTTTTTCAGGCGGATATGCCCAGCCCAGGCGGTATTGCGCAGACCAAAAAACGCCAGCGAGGGGGTGATCTCCACCATGTCGATATCGCGCCATGCTGGAATAAAGACAAACGGCGCGTCTGGCGTACAGGCACCTTGCGCCGAAGCAGTGCTGACAAAGCACCAGCCGCCGCGTTCTCTGATGACCTGAACAATGTGATCCCGGTTGCGCCAGTTCGCATCCTCACGCAGTTGCAGCAAATAATCCCGCAGCTGGCTGGCGGTTTGCCATAACCGTTGCTGCTGTTGCCAACGCTGCCAGCCATAGAGCCCTGTAGCGCTAAGGCTAACCATAAGAAGCATTGCGACCATTGTTTCAATGAGCGTATAGCCCTGTTGTTTTTTCATAGCGGCAGTATGCCGGGGGCGGAGAAAATGACGAGGCAAGAATGCAGATTATTCGGCGCGTTACGAGAAATAGTTATCGTATTACAGCGCGTTGCAAAAATTCGGGAATCAGCGCCGAAGAATGGCGTACGGGGTAAAAAAAACCGACGCGCAAGGACGTCGGTTATGACAGGATGAGCTCAGGTCAGATAGCGACCGGCGCTTTAATGCCAGGATGCGGGTCGTAGCCTTCAATCTCAAAATCTTCAAAACGGTAGTCGAAGATAGAGTCAGGCTTACGTTTGATCACCAGTTTCGGCAGCGCGCGCGGTTCGCGGCTTAACTGTAGGTGCGTCTGTTCCATATGGTTGCTGTACAGGTGCGTGTCGCCGCCAGTCCAGACAAAGTCGCCCACTTCCAGGTCGCACTGTTGCGCCATCATATGCACCAGTAACGCATAGCTGGCGATATTAAACGGCAGCCCCAGGAAGACGTCGCAGGAGCGCTGATACAGCTGGCAGGAGAGTTTGCCGTCCGCAACATAGAACTGGAAGAACGCATGACACGGCGCCAGCGCCATTTTATCCAGCTCGCCGACGTTCCAGGCGGAAACAATAATACGGCGGGAGTCCGGGTCATTTTTCAACTGGTTCATGACCGTGGTGATCTGGTCAATATGGCGACCGTCCGGCGCAGGCCATGCGCGCCACTGTTTGCCATATACCGGGCCTAAATTACCGTTTTCATCGGCCCATTCGTCCCAGATCGTCACATTGTTTTCATGCAGGTAAGCGACGTTGGTATCGCCTTGCAGGAACCACAACAGCTCGTGAATGATGGAGCGTAAATGGCAGCGCTTCGTCGTCACCAGCGGAAATCCTTCCCGCAGGTTAAAACGCATCTGATGACCAAAAATGGAAAGCGTTCCGGTTCCGGTACGGTCGTTTTTCTGTGTGCCTTCATCCAGCACTTTTTGCATCAGTTCTAAATACTGTTTCATGGTTCCTCAGGAAACGTGTTGCTGTGGGCTGCGGCGGTAAGCCCAAACCATCATGATCACACCAGCGACAATCATCGGGATAGAGAGAATCTGCCCCATGCTGATGTACTGTACCCATGCGCCGGTAAACTGCGCATCCGGCTGGCGGAAGAATTCAACAATGATACGAAACGCGCCATAGCCAATCAGGAACAGGCCAGAGACAGCCCCCATCGGGCGCGACTTGCGGATAAACAGGTTAAGAATAATGAACAGCACGATACCTTCCAGCACCAGCTCATACAGCTGGGACGGATGGCGAGGCAGAACGCCATAGGTATCAAAGATCGACTGCCACTGCGGGTTTGACGGCAACAGCGCGATATCTTCCGCGCGAGAGCCCGGGAACAGCATGGCAAACGGGAAGCTCGGATCGACGCGCCCCCACAGCTCGCCGTTGATAAAGTTCCCCAGACGCCCTGCGCCTAAACCAAAAGGAATCAGCGGCGCGATAAAATCGGATACCTGGAAGAAAGAACGTTTAGTGCGTCTGGCGAAGATCACCATCACCAGAATGACGCCGATCAGGCCGCCGTGGAAGGACATGCCGCCATCCCAGACGCGGAACAGATAGAGCGGATTTTCCAGGAACAGCGGGAAGTTGTAGAACAGGACGTAACCAATACGGCCACCGAGGAAAACGCCGAGAAAACCGGCATAGAGTAAGTTTTCAACTTCGTTTTTGGTCCAGCCGCTGCCCGGACGGTTTGCCCGGCGAATCGCCAGCCACATTGCAAAGACAAAACCGACCAGGTACATCATGCCGTACCAGTGCAGCGCAACGGGCCCAATTGAGAAAATGACCGGATCAAATTCCGGAAAATGCAGATAGCTACTGGTCATCTGTCACCACAAGTTCTTGTTATTTCGCTGAAAATAGACAGCAATTGATATGCACGCCAGCCGTTCACAGGCGCTCCAAAGGAGCGAATGATAGCACAAGGGGTGCATCGGTGATGCCGGGAAGATGTAAAAGATCTGTATAGGCTATCAATGACAATCCCAGGAATGCCTGATGGCGCTTACGCTTATCAGGCCTACGGACCGCGCAACACCTTTGCCTGATGGCGCTTACGCTTATCAGGCCTACGGACCGCGCAACATCTTTGCCTGATGGCGCTGCGCTTATCAGGCCTACAAACGGCGCAACACCTTTGCCTGATGGCGCTACGCTTATCAGGCCTACAGACCGCGCAACATCTTTGCCTGATGGCGCTACGCTTATCAGGCCTACGAACCGCGCAACACCTTTGCCTGATGGCGCTACGCTTATCAGGTCTACAGACGGCACCGTGCCGTAGGCCGGATAAGGCGCGTGCGCCGCCATCCGGCAATCAAGGGCACAGCGCCTGTCACAACCCCCCGCGTATCAGGCCTCCCATGCCACGGCGCTCCATAAACGCCGCCACCTGATGACGCACTTCCGTCGCCATTTGCGCTTCCAGACTGCGCTGCGCCAGCGTTTGCGCGTCTTCATAATCAATGTGCCGCAGCAGGTATTTCACGCGCGCGACGGAGCGACCGTTCATCGACAGATGGCGGAATCCCAGGCCTATCAGGATCGCCACACACATCGGATCGCCCGCCATTTCACCGCATAGCCGCAAATCAAGCCCCTGTTTTTCGGCTTCCTGAGCGATCATCGCCAGCGCACGTAACATCCCCGGGTGCAGGCTGTCGTAAATACTGGCCACACGCGTATTGTTGCGATCAACCGCCAGGATATACTGCGTCAGATCGTTGGTACCAACGGAGATAAAATCGACCCGGTTCGCCAGTTGCGGCAGCATAAATACCATCGACGGCACTTCCAGCATGATCCCAATGCGCGGCCTGGGGATCGCGTAACCGATCATCTCTTCGACTTCACGCCCGGCACGCTCAATCAGGCGTCGCGCTTCATCCACTTCATCAATGCTGGTGACCATCGGCAGTAAAATGCTCAGGTTGCCGGTCGCGGCGTTGGCGCGCAGCATCGCGCGCACCTGGATCAGGAAGATCTCCGGCTGATCGAGCGTAATACGAATGCCGCGCCAGCCCAGGCACGGGTTTTCTTCGCTGATCGGCATATAGGGCAGTTGCTTGTCCGCGCCGACATCCAGCGTACGCAGAGTCACCGGTTTGTCGTTAAACATTTGCAGCATCCCCTGATACTGCGCCACCTGCTCTTCTTCCGAGGGGAAACCGCTTTGCAACATGAACGGAATTTCGGTGCGATAAAGCCCGATACCGTCGATACGGCTGCCCAGCTTCTCTTCATGTTCCGGGCTTAACCCTGCGTTAAGCATCACCTTAACGCGTTCGCCGCTTTTCAGATGCGCGGGCAGATTGACATCATCTTCCGCCAGCCGGCTTAGTTCATTCTCTTCGCTGATAAGCCGCTGATATTCCTGCAACAATACCGGTTCAGGATCGACCAGCAGTTCCCCGCGATAGCCATCCACCACCAGCGTGCGGTGATGAAGAACCGAAGGCTGAATATCCGCGCCCATCACGGTCGGAATACCGAGCGCGCGCACCATAATCGCCGCATGCGAGTTAGCCGCGCCGTCGCGAACCACGACGCCGGCCAGTCTGTCCTGTGGCAGTTCCGCCAGCGTGGTGGCTGAGAGTTCATCTGCCACCAGCACAAAACGCTCGGGCCATGTGTTCGGCCCCTGAATGGTGTCATCCAGGTGGAATAACAGACGCTGGCCCAGCGCGCGTAAATCTCCGGCACGCTCTTTGAGGTAGCCATCCGTCAGGGCGGCAAACTGCTCGGCAAACTTTTCGATGACTTTTTTGACGGCCCACTCCGCCACCGCGCCCTTATCGACTTCGGCAAACAGTTCACGACGCAGTCGGGCATCAGAAAGCAGGTGTGAATACAGATCGAAGATCGCCGCCGTCTCTTTCTGCGCGCCAGCGGCAAAGCGCTTACTGTAACGACGAAATTCGTTAGCGGCCTCTTCCAGCGCGCCGGTCAGCCGCTCGCGCTCAAGCGCCGGGTCAAGGGTGGAGGCTTCGTAGACCTGCTCCATCAGCGGCAACGTTGCATCCTGCCAGCCTTCCGCTATCGCCACGCCGGGCGCGGCGGGCAGCGCACGGATGCGCGTATGGCGGTATTGACCAAATAACGCGGTTAGCTGCGTCTGCGAAAGGATAGCCGCCATCTGGGTCGCCAGCGTAACGAGGAAAGACTCTTCGCTTTCATCGTACTGGCGCAGTTCACGCTGCTGTACCACCAGCACCCCCAGTAGCTGGCGGCGCTGAATAATCGGCACGCCCAGAAAAGCGCGGAAACGCTCCTCTTTTACTGACGGGATGTATTTAAAGCTGGGGTGTTTCTGCGCATCGGCAAGGTTGATCGGTTCCGCCAGCCTGCCAACCAGGCCGACGATACCTTCATCAAATGCGAGTGTGACAGTACGGCCACGCGGTTTTTTTAGCCCTCGCGTCGCCATGAGGTAGTAACAACGTCGGTCGTGATCGGCCAGATAGACCGAACAGACCTCTGTATCCATCGCAAGACAGATATCAGTGACCAGAATATTCAGCGCCTCGTTAAGGCGCGGCGCACTGGCCACCTTTTCCACTATTTCGCGCAGGCGGGTGAGCATAATTTGCGTAGCTTTAACCTCTTTTACGTCGCCAGGCAGGTGCGTTTTGTGGCTTCGGCGTACTCTCCTGAAGCGCCATCACGACACTTGCGAACTCTTTCATCACCCTGCGGTAGACATCGCGTTTAAATGACACCACCTGCCTGACCGGGTACCAGTAACTTACCCAGCGCCAGCCATCAAACTCAGGGGTGCTGCTGGTTTGCATATTGATTTCCGCATCAGCGCTCATCAATTGCAGAAGAAACCATTTTTGTTTCTGGCCGATACAAACCGGCTTCGTGTCCCAACGCACCAAACGTTTCGGTAACTTGTAACGCAACCAGTTGCGAGTAGAAGCAAGTATCCGCACATCTTTACGGCTCAACCCGACTTCTTCAAACAGTTCCCGGTACATCGCTTGTTCTGCTGACTCCCCTGAATTTATCCCGCCTTGCGGGAATTGCCAGGAGTGCTGACCAAATCGCCGGGCCCACATAACCTGCCCCTGGCGATTACAAATTACGATACCTACATTTGGGCGGTAGCCATCGTCATCAATCACCGGACTACCTCAACATAAACCTTATATATGAATGATTGTTTCACACTCCAGAGAGACGGTAAACCACTCTGTTAGGCGTACGCGCTACTAATAACAATTGAATAACTCACAGCAAATAGCCGAGTTATAAACAGAGAGGTGTGTTCACAGACGATTTTATTCACCTTTTCTGTGGATATAGTTGTGAAGAAGTACGGAATTACTACGGGAAAACCCGGAACAGTCTGAATTGGGCGGCAAACACCATCAAAAAATAGCCTCGTAAATTCATTAAGTTAAATGCAAAATCTGCGACCATTCGTGCTAAATCGTGACAGCCATCACATTGAAGATCGTCAGGCTGATGAAAGATCAACCACCGTCGCTTTTATCCACAGATTGTGCCAATAAGTTAGGCACAATTTGTGTAAAAATTCGATTTTCGTCGCACGTCAAGGCTGTAAATTGAAACAGTAGTGGCGGTTTTTCACAGTTATCCCATCTTTCTGTGGATAACATGGTGTAAGATCCTGTTTATTTTCAGTGACCAGATTTGGAAAACCCATTTCTCTGTTGCGCAACTTGCAGGATCAGATCCTAAAAACCAATATAAATCATGCGATTGAACATCGCGTGTGGAAATCGTTAAACTCTGTTCATACGGTATAAAATCATTGTTCACTTTTTCGCCTAAGGTATAACATCATGCCCGGACTCCGCCCGCTACTTTCTCCGCCAGCATCTGAAGCCCTTTTGCTTGCCCAGGCGCAGCAGCTTTCAGGTTACTCGCTGGGCGAACTGGCGGCGCTGGCCGGTTTAGTGGCCCCCAAAGATTTGAAACGGGATAAAGGCTGGATTGGCGTGCTGCTGGAGATCTGGCTCGGCGCCAGCGCCGGTAGCAAACCGGAACAAGATTTCGCCGCGCTTGGCGTGGAGCTAAAAACCATTCCCGTCGATAGCCTTGGCCGCCCGCTGGAAACCACGTTTGTCTGCGTCGCGCCGCTAACCGGCAACAGCGGCGTGACGTGGGAAACAAGTCACGTCCGCCACAAATTAAAACGTGTGTTATGGGTTCCCGTAGAGGGGGATCGCAGTATTCCGTTAGCCGATCGGCGCGTCGGTTCCCCACTGCTGTGGAGCCCAAATGAAGAAGAAGACCAGCAGCTTCGCCTCGACTGGGAAGAGTTGATGGACATGATTGTGCTGGGTCAGGTTGAGCGGATCACCGCCCGGCATGGCGAATTTTTACAACTGCGGCCAAAAGCGGCGAATGCCAAAGCCCTTACCGAAGCAATTGGCGCGCAGGGAGAGACCATTCTGACGTTGCCGCGCGGCTTTTATCTGAAAAAGAACTTCACTCGCACGCTGCTGGCCCGCCATTTCCTGTTACAGGGCTAACAGGCACAGACTGGACTTTCACCTGCCGCATTGCGCGCCTATAATTAGCGCTTCTTTTTTTGGCAGGACTTTGTTCGATGTTATTTGCATGGGTAACCGATCCTAACGCCTGGCTCGCGCTCGGTACGCTGACGCTGCTGGAGATCGTTCTTGGGATCGACAATATTATTTTCCTCTCTCTGGTGGTGGCGAAACTTCCTACAGCGCAACGGAATCACGCCCGACGCCTTGGGCTGGCGGCGGCGATGGTAATGCGCCTGGCTTTGCTGGCTTCTATCGCCTGGGTCACACGCCTGACAAACCCGCTGTTCGAGGTTTTCGGCGAAGCGATTTCCGCCCGCGATCTGATCCTGCTGCTGGGTGGGTTGTTCCTGATCTGGAAAGCCAGTAAAGAGATTCACGAATCGATTGAAGGCGAGGAAGAAGGGCTGAAAACGCGCGTCTCCTCCTTCCTGGGCGCGATTGTCCAGATCATGATGCTGGATATTATTTTCAGCCTTGATTCCGTCATCACGGCGGTGGGCCTCTCGGATCATCTGTTTATCATGATGGCGGCAGTTGTGATTGCCGTCGGCGTGATGATGTTCGCGGCGCGCCCTATCGGCGAGTTTGTTGACCGCCACCCTTCCGTAAAAATGCTGGCGCTCTCTTTCCTGATTCTGGTCGGCTTTACCCTGATTCTGGAAAGTTTCGATGTACACGTTCCGAAAGGGTACATCTACTTCGCCATGTTCTTCTCTATCGCGGTAGAGAGCCTGAACCTGATGCGCAATAAAAAGAACCCTCTCTGATTCACTCTTTCGCTCCCTGTAAGGGGAGCGAATACCCGCAATGCCGCTCCCGTTCCTCACAGTTTAAGATTTTACTGCTTTTATCAGACATAACTTCAGGTTATTACTAGACTATTATCAGACGCAGGCCACGTGAGGATAAATGGATGAAAAAATGGGCAGTTGTGATTTCCGCTGTAGGACTGGCTTTTGCTGTTTCTGGATGTAGCAGCGATTATGTAATGGCGACCAAAGATGGTCGGATGATTCTGACCGACGGTAAACCAGAAATTGACGATGATACGGGTCTGGTGAGCTACCACGATCAGCAAGGCAACGCGATGCAAATCAATCGTGACGAAGTCTCTCAGATCATTGAACGCTAATTGTTGAGGTCAGCAGCCCTGCTGGCCTTAGAATTTTCTCTTTCCCTTTTCTCTTCCCTCTGCCATTTTTATATTCCTTTGTCGGGATTTACTGACTTCATAATAAGAAGGAAACGGCTATGCACTATCACCGTATACCCCACAGCTCGCTTGAAATAAGTACACTGGGGCTGGGCACAATGACGTTTGGTGAACAAAACAGCGAAGCCGACGCACATGCACAGCTCGATTACGCCGTGGATCAGGGCATTAACCTGATCGACGTCGCCGAAATGTATCCGGTGCCTCCACGCCCGGAAACCCAGGGACTAACAGAAACCTATGTCGGTAACTGGCTTGCTAAACACGGCAGCCGTGAGAAGCTGGTTATCGCTTCCAAGGTAAGCGGCCCATCGCGTAATAACGACAGCGGAATTCGCCCCAATCAGGCGCTGGATCGTAAAAATATCCGTGAGGCCTTACACGATAGCCTCAAACGTCTGCAAACCGACTATCTGGATCTGTATCAGGTTCACTGGCCGCAGCGCCCGACCAACTGCTTCGGCAAGCTGGGCTACAGCTGGACGGATTCGGCTCCGGTTGTCACGCTGCTCGAAACGCTGGATGCGCTGACGGAGTTCCAGCGCGCGGGCAAAATTCGCTACATCGGCGTCTCTAACGAAACGGCCTTCGGCGTCATGCGCTATCTGCATCTGGCAGATAAACATGACCTGCCGCGCATTGTCACTATCCAGAACCCTTACAGCCTGCTGAACCGCAGTTATGAGGTGGGATTAGCGGAAGTCAGCCAGTATGAAGGCGTCGAGCTGCTGGCCTACTCTTGCCTGGCATTCGGTACGTTGACCGGTAAATATCTGAATGGCGCCAAACCCGCCGGCGCGCGCAACACCCTGTTTAGCCGCTTTACGCGCTACAGCGGCGAGCAGGCGCAAAAGGCGGTTGCGGCCTACGTCGACATCGCCAGACGCCACAACCTCGATCCGGCCCAGATGGCGCTGGCGTTTGTGCGTCGTCAGCCGTTCGTCGCCAGCACCCTGTTGGGCGCAACGACGATGGCGCAGTTAAAAACCAACGTTGAGAGTTTGCATCTGGAGTTAAGCGAAGAGGTGCTGGCGGAGATCGAAGCGGTACACCAGGTTTATACCTACCCGGCACCGTAATATGCATATCCGGCCTACCAACAGCACCATACCGTAGGCCGGATAAGGCGCCTGCGCCGCCATCCGGCACTTCTGCCTGATGGCGCTGCGCTTATCAGGCCTACCGGCAGCACCATACCGTAGGCCGGATAAGGCACTGTGCCGCCATCCGGCACCTTTGCCTGATGGCGCTGCGCTTATCAGGCCTACCGACAGCACCATACCGTAGACCGGATAAGGTGCCTGTGCCGCCATCCGGCGCTTCTGCCTGATGGCGCTACGCTTATCAGGCCTACCGACAGCACCATACCGTAGGCCGGATAAGGCACTTGTGCCACCATCCGGCGCTTCTGCCTGATGGCGCTGCGCTTATCAGGCCTACCAACAGCACCATACCGTAGGCCGGATAAGGCACCTGTGCCGCCATCCGGCGCTTCTGCCTGATGGCGCTGCGCTTATCAGGCCTACAGACGGTGCAACAATCACATCTGGCGGCGCTGCCAAATCCACAGCGCCGCAATCGCCAGCGCAAACAGTCCGCCAAAACCAATGCCGATCGCCACGACCGGAATACCCACCAGTACGGCCAGCGAATAGAGACCTAGCATCAACAGCATCGCGCTGTTCTCCCCCAGGTTCTGTACCGCAATCGCGTTGCCCGCGCCGACGCTTTTCTTGCCACGCTCCTGCAATAACGCATTGAGCGGCACCACGAAAAAGCCGCCCAGCACGCCAATAAGCGTCAACAGCGCATAGGCCGGAAGCAACGCGTGTTGCAAAGAGAAAATCAGCACCACCACGCCAATCAGAATACCCGCAGGCATACAACGCGCCACCGTCTCCAGCGTAACCAGCTTCGCCGCAGCGCCTGCGCCCACAACAATACCGATCGCCACCATTGCGTTCAGGTAAGTCGGCGTGGCGTTATCGGTAATTCCCAGCGCTACCGGCACCCACAGCACCAACAGAAAACGCAGCGTGACGCCCGCGCCCCAAAAAAGGCTGGTGCCAACCAGCGAGAAACGCGTCTCCCCGTTACGCCAGAGCGACATGCAGGCGCAGAAGAAGCTGCGCACCATCTTACGCAAATGCCAGGACTGGCCTGGCCGCGCCGCCGCAAGTTTCGGAATAAAAAGGTTAGCGACAACTGCGCCCGCATAGGCCAACGCACAGGCGACCAGCGCCGCAATCACATGCCAGTCTGCCAGTACGCCGCCCGCCACCGATCCCAGCAGAATCGCGGCAATAGTGGAGGCTTCCATCAGACCATTGGCTTTCACCAGTTTGTCGCCCGTGGTCAGCTCGCCAAGAATGCCATATTTCGCCGGAGAGTAAGCCGCCGCGCCAATCCCCACCAGCGTATAGCCGACAAAGGGATTAAAACCAAAACAGATGCTCGCAGCGCCCAACAGTTTCAGGCCGTTGGCGAACATCATCACCCGACCTTTAGCAAAGCTGTCCGCCACCTGCCCGACAAAGGGGGCAAAAAGAATGTAAGCGCCTACAAACACCATTTGCAGGATCGGCTGGCTCCAGTCCGGGTAGAACTGCGCCTTCAGCAGCGCCAGCGTCGCGAACAACAGCGCGTTATCGCCAAACGCAGAGAGAAACTGCGCGGCGATAACCGACATCATCCCTTTCGACCAGATCGAAGTGTTAGTATGTACTGACTCACGCATGTTGTTTTTCCGGTTCATCAACCCAGCTTTTCAGCGTCACAAAGTCCGGCTTGCCGCTGCCCAGTAACGGAAGTTGTTTCAGATAGCGGATATCACGCGGTACGGCAAGTTCAGGAATGCCGTGTGTGCGGGCATATTGCAGCAGGCTTTCACGCGTCAGCTCGCCGTCTGTCGTGAACAGCACCAGCGCTTCGCCCTTGCTGGCGTCGCTTTTAATCGCCGTAGCGTGCATTTTATCTGGCGAGACGCTCAGCGCCAGCTGTTCGACCATCTCCAGCGAAACCATCTCTCCGGCGATTTTCGCAAAGCGCTTCGCTCGCCCCTGGATCTGCACAAAACCGTTTTCATCGAAACGCACAATATCGCCCGTGTCGTACCAGCCCTGTTCAACGTCGCCCAGCGCATTTTCCGCCGCAGGCGCTTCCAGCACGCCCGGTTTTTCAACCCGCAGGTAGCCGTTCATGATATTAGGCCCTTTGAGTTGCAGACGTCCGCCGTCATCAATGCCCGGAACCGCCAGCAAGCGCGCATCCATGCCTGGCAAAATGCGCCCAACGGTGCCCGGCTTCGCCGCCATAGGTACGTTAATCGACACGACCGGCGCGCATTCGGTCACGCCGTAACCTTCCAGAACGCGCAGGCCGAATTTGTCCTGCCAGAGCTGTCGGGTGCTGTCCTGCAATTTTTCCGCGCCGGCGACGACATAGCGCAGACGATAGAAGTCATACGGGTTGGCAAAGCGCGCGTAGTTGCCCAGAAACGTCGACGTGCCAAACAGCACCGTGCAGTTCCGGTCATAGACCAGCTCCGGCACAATGCGATAGTGCAACGGGCTGGGATAGAGAAACA
This sequence comes from Citrobacter sp. CK199, assembly GCF_030333285.1. Taxonomy (NCBI): domain Bacteria; kingdom Pseudomonadati; phylum Pseudomonadota; class Gammaproteobacteria; order Enterobacterales; family Enterobacteriaceae; genus Citrobacter; species Citrobacter sp. CK199. Next base: position 162,767 of record NZ_JAOWGF010000026.1, read on the forward strand.
CCTCGGCGCCGGTCAGCAGCGGCGTCAACAGGCCGACGGTCAGACCGAAGGAGTGGAACAGCGGCAGCGCTGACATAAAGCGGTCGTTCGCCGTGAAATCGGCAATGGTTTTTATCTGCTCAACGTTCGCCAGAAGGCTTTTATGGCTGTGCACCACGCCTTTCGGGTGCCCTTCCGAACCGGATGTAAAGAGGATCATTGCCGCCTCTTCCGGCCGCTGTTTGACCTGCGCCAGGCGCGGCATCAGCAGATGCGCAAAAATCCAGAGCTTATCGGCGAGCGTCACATCAGCTTTTAAATCTTCGAGATAAATCCAGCGAACCTGCGTCAGTTGCTCCGGCAGATGCCAGAGTTTGCCTTTCTCAAGAAACTGACGGGAGGTGAATACGGTTTTGATCTCCGCAGCGGTAATGGCGCTGGTCAACCCTTTCACGCCCGCCGTGTAGTTCATCATCGCCGGGATACGGCCACGAGAAACTGCGCCAAAAATGACGGCGGCGCTGATGGCCGCGTTTGGCAGCATCAGGCCGATGTTTTCGCCCTGCGCGCTGTATTTTTCCAGAATGCGACCGACAAACAGCGTTTTTGTCAGCAATTTGCGATAAGTGTCCGGCGTGAAGTTAATATCTTCAACACAGTTTTTACCCGCCCCGTAGCGGTACTGCGCAGCTAACAGTGATTCATACAGCGTTTCACGCGGGCGCACCGCCATGCGCGCTTCCATCATAATTTGATGCAGCATTTCTCCGGCCAGTTTGCGGCGCTCGCGCGCTCGCGGCGCCTCCGGCATCGGCAGATGGGTGGGCGGCAGGATATGCAGGTGAATGCGCGGGAAAAAACGCTGTTTTACCAGACCTTTCAGGCGGCTAAAGTGCGTAAGCTCTGCGCCTTCAATACGAACCGGCACCACCGTTGCGCCAGACTTCGCCGCCACAAACCCGGCGCCGTCGTAGATTTTCATCAACGAACCGCTCACCGAAATTCGCCCTTCCGGGAAGATAACCACCGGGCGGCCCTGCTCTACCAGGCGTACCAGGTGCTTAATCGCCATCGGCTTCGTCGGGTCGAGCGGCACAAAATCAATCAGCGACTTTAACCAGCGCATGTACCATTGCTGGCTGATAGAGGAATAGACCGCGAAAACAGGGCGAACCGGTAAAAACAGGGCGAGTAAAATACCGTCGATAAAAGAGACATGGTTTGGCGTGATCAGGATGCGCTCACCCTGTAGCGCCCTGGCATCCCCGGTGACGCGTACACGATAAAGCACGCGGAACAGGTTGCGAAAAAATCCAAAAAGCATGTCAACTCCCTTTGCTTACAGTTCGGTAAAGATGCATGGTTGCAGATTATACGAGATGGGGAACAGGCGCGACAGGTAAATGGACGGGCGAAAAAAAACCTGCGCATCCGCGCAGGTTGGTGCAAGAGACAGGTACGAAGAGCGTACCGAATAATCTCACCAATCAATACCTCTGGGATCTTGATTGTGGTCTCCGGCGACGCTGCGCGCCACCAGCAAAACGCAAAGGAATGAACACAAATGCAACGAGTTGTGTAAATTATCGGTTACTGTTACAGATTGCTGTAAGCGCAAAAAAAAACCTGCACATGATGCGCAGGTTGGTGTAATTCTTGTGATCAACCCGAAAGCTGATTTCACCTATCAATACCTCTGGGATCTCAACTCTAGCAATCCGCCCGACGCCCTCACCAGCGAACAATCGCAACAGCGCTTCGCAAAGTGTAACCAAAGGTTTGCATTCTCCCTTTTCTGTCTTACTTCCCCGGCGTGCGCTCACATTTGCGCGTTCCCGTCAGGCAATCTGCTTGAACAGATAGCCATTTTCCGTAACACTGACGAAATGTAAGCGTTTACCCACTATAGGTACTGTCATGGCGACCATAAAGGATGTAGCCCGACTGGCTGGTGTTTCAGTCGCCACCGTTTCTCGCGTTATTAATGATTCCCCGAAAGCCAGCGAAGCATCCCGCCTCGCGGTCACCAGCGCGATGGAATCGCTCAGCTATCACCCCAACGCCAATGCGCGAGCGCTGGCGCAGCAATCCACGGAGACAATTGGTTTAGTCGTGGGGGATGTCTCCGACCCTTTCTTTGGCGCGATGGTTAAAGCGGTCGAGCAGGTGGCCTACCACACCGGTAATTTCTTACTGATTGGCAACGGCTACCATAATGAACAAAAAGAGCATCAGGCGATTGAACAACTGATCCGCCATCGTTGCGCGGCGTTAGTCGTACACGCCAAGATGATCCCGGACGCGGACCTGGCGTCATTAATGAAACAGATGCCTGGCATGGTGCTGATTAACCGCATCCTGCCTGGGTTTGAGCAGCGCTGCGTGGCGTTAGATGACCGTTACGGCGCCTGGCTGGCAACGCGTCATTTAATTCAGCAGGGCCATACCCGCATCGGCTATATCTGTTCCAACCATTCGATTTCTGATGCGGAAGACCGGCTCAAGGGTTATTACGACGCGCTGGAAGAGAGCCATATTCCGGCTAACGACAGGCTGGTCACGTTCGGTGAACCGGATGAGAGCGGCGGTGAACAGGCAATGACCGAACTGTTAGGTCGCGGAAGAAACTTCACGGCGATCGCTTGTTACAACGATTCGATGGCCGCAGGCGCAATGGGCGTATTAAACGACAACGGTATTGACGTGCCGGGCGAAATTTCACTGATTGGTTTCGATGATGTGCTGGTCTCGCGCTACGTGCGTCCACGTCTGACCACGGTACGCTACCCGATCGTGACCATGGCGACCCAGGCCGCCGAACTGGCGCTCGCGCTGGCGGAAAAACGGCCTGTACCCGAAATCACCCATGTCTTTAGCCCTACTCTGGTTCGTCGGCATTCCGTTTCGACGCCGTCGGAAACCGGGAATTCTTCGTCAAACGATTAATCAGGATAGCGTCATGACAACAATGCTGGATGTTTCACGTCGCGCGGGCGTATCAAAAGCGACGGTTTCTCGCGTGCTGAACGGAACGGGACAGGTGAAAGAGAGCACGCGCCAGAAAGTCTTCAAAGCGATGCAGGCGTTAGATTACCGACCCAATTTTTTGGCGCGATCGCTGGCGAACCGCACCAGTAACAGCATTGGGCTTGTTGTCTCGACCTTTGACGGATTTTACTTCGGGCGTTTGCTGCAACAGGCGTCACGCCAGACGGAGTCGCACGGTAAGCAGCTTATCGTGACCGATGGCCATGACACGCCGGAACGCGAGCAAGAGGCGGTGCAAATGCTGGCCGACAGGCAGTGCGACGCGATCATTCTCTATACCCGCTATATGAGCGAAAAAACGATCATCTCGTTGATTAATACCATAGAGACGCCGCTGGTCGTGATCAACCGCGATGTCAGTCTGGCCCGCGATCGCGCCATATTCTTTGAACAGGAAGATGCCGCGTTTCAGGCGGTGGATTACCTGATCTCACAAGGCCATCGGGATATCGCCTGCATTACCGTACCGAATCACACGCCAACGGGAAAATCCCGCCTGACGGGCTACCGCAAGGCGCTGGAGAAAAACGGGATCGCCTGGGACCCGGCGAAAGTGAAATACGGCGACTCCAGCATGACACGCGGGTACGAAGCGTGCCGTGAACTGCTGGAGGACGGGATCGCCTTTACCGCGCTCTTTGCCTGTAACGACGATATGGCGCTTGGCGCATCAAAGGCGCTGCACCAGGCCGGGCTGCGAATACCGCAGGATATTTCACTGTTTGGCTTCGATGACGCGCCCAGCGCGAAGTGGCTGGAACCGGCGCTGTCCACCGTTTATCTGCCGATCGACAGTATGATCACCACCGCAATCGATCAGGCGATTCGGCTGGCGAGCGGCGAGGAACTGGAGCCGATCCCGCCGTTTACAGGAACATTAGTGCTGCGTGATTCAGTGACCACCGGGCCATTTTTTCAGTCGGATTGCTGATGGTTTGCCGGATGGCGGCGCAAGCGCCTTATCCGGCCTACGATATTGCGCCGTCTGTAGGCCTGATAAGCATAGCGCCATCAGGCAAAGACGCTTTATCCAGTCTGCCGGTTAAAAAACTTCCAGCGCCAGCAACTCTTCAATCGTCTGGCGGCGGCGAATCAATCGCGCTTTACCGTTATCAAACAGCACTTCCGGCAGCAGCGGTCGGCTGTTGTAATTTGATGACATGGACGCGCCGTACGCGCCGGTATCGTGCAGAACCAGGTAATCCCCCGGTGCTACCGCAGGCAGCGCACGCGTTTCCACGTTACCGCCTTCCTGCTGCGTAAAGACATCGCCAGATTCGCACAACGGCCCCGCCACCACGGTATCCAGCAGTGGCGCATGTTCAAGCGAGCGACCGTCCGCCGCCAGCGCCGTAATATGGTGGTAGCTGCCGTACATTGCCGGGCGCATCAGGTCGTTGAAACCGGCATCCACCAGCACAAAATGACGGCGCCCCATCTCTTTCACGCTGCGTACCTGCGTCACCAGCACGCCGGATTGCGCCACCAGAAAACGTCCCGGTTCAATTTCCAGCTTCACCCGATGCCCCAGATGGCGAGCGATTTGCTCGCGGGCGGCGTTCCACAGTCCGAAGTAATGCTGCGTATCGACCGCCTCTTCTCCCTCGTGATAAGGGATCGACAGCCCGCCTCCCGCCGAAATCGCCTCCAGATCCTGCCCAAAATCGATAACCTGGCGCACCATCGCACCGCACACCTGCTCCAGATGACCGTAATCAACGCCGGAACCAATGTGCATGTGGATCCCAACAAGCTGAAGCCGATGGCGCTGCATCACCGCCAGCGCGGCAGGCAGATCGGTATGCCAGATGCCGTGTTTGCTGTTCTCGCCGCCGGTATTGGTTTTCTGGCTGTGCCCGTGACCAAAACCGGGATTGATACGCAGCCAGACGCGATGACCCGGCGAAACCTGCCCCAGTTGATCCAGCATATCCACCGACCCGGCATTCACCGGAATGCGCAGTTCGCTGACGCGGGCCAGCGTGGCGGCGTCAATGACATCAGCCGTGAAGACGATATCATCAGGATGGTTTTGCGGATCGTATCCCGCCGCCAGCGCGCGCTCAATTTCACCCAACGAGACGGAATCCACCTTTACGCCCTGCTCACGCATCAGGCGCAAAATATGAATATTCGAGCAGGCCTTTTGCGCAAAGCGCACCACATCAAACTGTTGCAGGGCCGCGATCTGACGGCGAATAATCTGCGCGTCATAGACCCATACCGGGCAGCCGAATTCCGCCGGTAGTCTGAGCAGATTTTCAGCGTTGAGGTCAGTATCAGTGCAATTCAGTGAATGTGGCATAGCAGGCTCCGGGCAAGACATTTTTTATGATTACGCCACAAACTGAAGGGAATAAAAAATATCGTTTTATGGCGAGTCTATGCAAAAATGATATGGATGATATCCACTGAGGGGAAAGCCAACGATGGCAGCCGTGAACCTGCGCCACATTGAAATCTTTCATGCCGTGATGACCGCCGGAAACCTGACCGAAGCGGCGCGCCTGCTGCATACCTCGCAGCCCACCGTTAGCCGGGAGCTGGCGCGGTTCGAAAAAGTATTGGGGCTTAAACTGTTTGAGCGCACGCGCGGACGCCTGCACCCGACGGTGCAAGGATTACGGCTATTCGAAGAGGTGCAGCGTTCCTGGTATGGGCTGGATCGCATTGTAAACGCGGCGGAGAGCCTGCGTGAATTCCGCCAGGGCGAGCTGTCGATTGTCTGCCTGCCCGTTTTCTCCCAGTCCTTTTTACCCACGCTGCTGCAACCGTTTCTCGCCCGCTATCCTGATGTCAGCCTGAACATCGTGCCGCAGGAGTCGCCGCTGCTGGAAGAGTGGCTTTCCGCTCAACGCCACGACCTCGGCCTGACGGAAACGTTGCATACCCCGGCAGGCACCGAACGCACCGCGTTGTTGACGCTAAATGAAGTGTGCGTGCTGCCGCCCGGCCACCCGCTGGCGACCAAATCCGTGCTAACGCCGGGCGACTTTCAGGGAGAGAATTACATCAGCCTGTCGCGCACCGACAGCTATCGCCAGCTGCTGGATGCGCTGTTTAACGAACACCAGGTTAAACGCCGGATGGTCGTGGAAACCCACAGCGCGGCGTCGGTTTGCGCGATGGTGCGCGCGGGCGCCGGGCTTTCGGTGGTTAACCCGCTCACCGCGCTGGATTATGCCGCCAGCGGAGTGACCGTGCGGCGGTTCAGTGTCGACGTTCCGTTTACCGTCAGTCTGATCCGCCCGCTGCACCGGCCATCATCCGCGCTGGTGGATGCGTTCAGCGAGCACCTGCAAACCAGCCTTCCGCGTCTTGTCGATCCGCTGGAGGCCATTCTGGAGCCGGTTACGAAAGCATAAACTCCACGGCGTCAGCCGCATGGATCGCCGCAGTATCAAACACCGGCAGCGCGCTCTGCGCTTCCGGCACCAGCAACCCGATCTCAGTACAGCCGAAAATCACGCCCTGAGCGCCCTGCGCCGCCAGACGTTCGATCACCTGCAAATAATACTGGCGGGAGCGTTCGCTAAACTCGCCGAGGCACAGTTCGTCAAAGATTATCTGGTTGATCTGCGCGCGGTCGTCCGTTTCCGGCACCAGGGTTTCAATCGCAAACCGCTGTTCCAGACGCCCGCGATAAAAATCCTGCTCCATCGTGTAGCGCGTCCCCAGTAGCGCCACGCGCGTCATGTTTTTGCGCGCAATCGCCCGCCCTGTCGCATCCGCAATATGTAAAAACGGCAGTGAACAGCGCGATTCAATCGTCTCCGCCACTTTATGCATGGTATTAGTACACAGCACTATCGCTTCTGCGCCCGCCTGCTGCAAACCCAGTGCGGCCTGCGCCAGAATATCTCCCGTTTTATCCCACTCGCCCTGGCGCTGACACTCTTCAATTTCATGGAAATCAACGCTATGCAGCAACAGGCTGGCGGAATGCAAACCGCCCAGCCGTGCTTTGATTCCTTCATTAATCAAACGGTAATAGGGGATCGTCGATTCCCAACTCATGCCGCCCAGCAGTCCAATCGTTTTCATTACCTTCTCCTTCTCACCTTGATGACAGCAGTGAAGCAAACTTGTGATCAAGTTTCCAGTTCATTTGGTCTGCCATTTTCTTTTCCCCCGGTATGAACTAATTTAGTTGAAACATTGTTTCAATAAATAACAGGATCACCGCATGTTTATTTTTCATAATGAGACGACGCTTGAGGATCTGGGAAATGGCGTTACCCGGCGTATTCTGGCTCACGACGGTAACATGATGGCGGTAGAGGTGAATTTCGAAAAAGGCGCAATCGGGCCGTTGCACAATCATCCTCATGAACAGCTGACTTACGTTTTGTCCGGTGAATTTGAGTTTACTATTGGTGAAGAAAAGCATGTGGTGCGCGCCGGCGACACGCTATATAAACGGCCCAATATCATGCATGGCTGCGTGTGTTTACAACCGGGGACACTGCTGGATACCTTCACGCCAGTACGCGAAGATTTCCTCAACGCGTAAGCCATACGCATCCGGCCTGTACAGGAACCCCTGCGCAGGCCGGATGTTATCGCCTCACCGGGGCGAGGCTTTTACGACATCAGAATTAACGCGCCAGCCAGCCGCCATCCACCGCAACGGTATAGCCGTTAATATAGTCAGATGCGCTGGATGCCAGGAACACCACCGGCCCCATCAGATCGCTAGGCAGCCCCCAACGCCCCGCCGGAATACGGTCGAGGATTTCCGCGCTACGCTGCTCATCAGCACGCAGTTGCTGAGTATTGTTCGTCGCCATGTAACCCGGCGCGATAGCGTTCACGTTGATGTTATGTTTCGCCCATTCGTTCGCCATCAGGCGCGTTACGCCCATAACGCCGCTTTTAGACGCGGTGTAAGAAGGAACGCGAATCCCGCCCTGGAAGGAGAGCATAGAGGCGATATTAATAATTTTGCCGCCGTTACCCTGGGCGATGAAGTGCTTCGCCGCAGCCTGAGACATAAAGAACACGCTCTTAATGTTCAGGTTCATGACGTCATCCCAGTCTTTTTCACTGAAGTCGATCGCGTCTTCACGGCGGATCAGACCGGCGTTATTCACCAGAATATCAATGTGGCCGAACTCCGCCACCGCACGTTCAAGCAGGGCTGGGATACCGTCAATCTGACGTAAATCCGCCGTCAGACTTAAAAAACGGCGGCCCAGCGCGGTGACGCGTTCAATGGTTTCCGTCGGCTCAACAATGTTGATCCCGACAATATCACAGCCCGCTTCCGCCAGACCCAGCGCCATCCCCTGACCCAGACCGGTATCACAACCTGTGACTACCGCGACCTTACCTTCAAGAGAGAATGCATTCAAAATCATTGTTAATCCTTATTTTCTTAGTGCCTGTCACGGACAGACATGATTGCCGTCCGCGACTAGCGCAGATCTTTTACTGCAACGTGGTCCATATCATCAAAGACCTGGTTTTCACCCACCATCCCCCAGATGAACGTATAGGCCTGGGTGCCGACGCCGGAGTGAATAGACCAGCTTGGGGAGATAACCGCCTGCTCGTTATGCATCACGATATGACGCGTTTCCTGAGGCTGCCCCATCATATGAAAGACGCAGGCGTTCTCTTCCATGTTGAAATAGAAGTACACTTCCATGCGGCGTTCATGGGTGTGACAAGGCATGGTGTTCCACAGGTTGCCGGACGCCAGTTCGGTCAGGCCCATGCTCAGTTGGCAGGTCTCCAGTACGTCCGGCACGAAGTATTTGTTAATGGTGCGGCGGTTACTGGTGAGGTTGTCGCCCAGAGTGACCGGCGCGACATCGGCTGGCGTCACTTTTTTAGTCGGGTAAGTGGTATGCGCCGGCGCGCAGTTGTAGTAGAACTTCGCCGGATTTGCGCCATCAACGCTGGCGAAAACAACTTCTTTCGCGCCTTTACCGACGTATAAGGCATCGCGGTGGCCGATCTCATAGCACTGACCATCAACAGCGATCGTGCCCGGCCCGCCGATGTTGATCACCCCCAGTTCACGACGCTCCAGGAAGTAGGTAACGCCCAGTTGTTTACCAACTTCACCGCCAACGGAAACCGTTTTCGCTACCGGCATGATGCCGCCGACAATAATGCGGTCGATGTGGCTGTAAACCATGGTGTATTCATCAGCAACAAACACTTTCTCGACCAAAAACTCGTTGCGCAGCCCCTGGGTGTCCAGCGTTTTAGCGTGCGCGCTGTGGATGCTCTGTCTTACGTCCACATCAACCTCCAATAATAAACCGACCGTGAATATCAGAACGGAAGGCGAAACACCGTTCCGTTTTACTTTATGCGGTAATGATATCCCTCCAGAAACGGGTTTTCAATTACAAATAAAACGTTGTTTCAGTTTTTCTGCATCTTATTATCAAAAGTGTAATTGCGATCACGTCAGCGCGAGATTTCCCTTTAGCAGGCACAGGCGGAGATACTTAAAATAAAATTAAAAACAATAAGATAGGTTTATCAGGTGGATATGGGAGCAGCGTGTGCTCCTGAAAAGAAACGCCGGATTGCTGCAACCCGCGGCGTCAGGGAGGGGAAATATCAGCACATATTGCGGCTGGCGCGGTTGGCAGCGCCTGTATGGGGGAAGCGGAAAATGAAAGCGGTTTTAATCTCGTTCGATAGCAAGCGCCACACCTTGCCCACCGCCAATGCAGAGCGTCGCCAGGCCCTTTCGCGCATCGCGTTTAACCATCTCATGCACCAGCGACACCAGAATCCGGCAGCCAGATGCGCCAATGGGATGACCGAGCGCAATCGCTCCGCCGTTAACGTTCACCCGGCGTTCGTCCCACTCCAGCATTTTGCCGACGGATAACGCCTGCGCAGCAAAAGCCTCGTTAGCCTCGATAAGATCCACATCTGCCAGCTGCCAGCCTACCCGTTCAAGACAACGTCGGGTGGCGTAAACGGGCGCGATACCCATCAGTGCGGGATCGACGCCGACGCTGGCAAAAGCGCGAATACGCGCCAGTACGGGTAAATCCAGTTCCTGCGCTTTGGCTTCGCTCATCATCATGACGGCAGCCGCGCCATCGTTAATTGACGAGGCATTGCCCGCCGTGACCGAGCCGAGGAGATCAAATGCCGGGTTCAACTGGGCCAATCCTTCCGCGCTGGCATCGGTTCTTGGCTGCTCATCAGTATCGACAACGACAGGCTGGCCGTTACGCTGGGTGACAACCGGGACAATCTCAGCTTTAAAACGCCCGGCATCAATGGCCGCCCGCGCTTTTTGCTGGGAGCTGAGGGCATAGGCGTCCTGCAATTCGCGGCTGATGCCGTATTCCCGCGCCAGATTTTCAGCGGTAACGCCCATGTGGTAATCGTTAAACGCATCCCACAAGCCGTCGTGAACCAGGCTGTCCACCAGTTGGCTGTTACCGAGCTGCGCTCCTGTGCGGCTGTCGGTAAGAACGTGCGGCGCCCGGCTCATGTTCTCCTGCCCGCCGGCAATGACAATATCCGCCTCGCCGCACTGAATCGCCTGCGTAGCCAGGTGCAGCGCTTTCAGGCCGGAGCCGCAGACATCGTTGATGGTGATAGCGGAAACGGTGTTGGGCAGCCCACCTTTGATGGCTGACTGCCGCGCCGGGTTTTGTCCTGCGCCCGCCGTGAGCACCTGACCGAGGATAACTTCATCGATAGCATGTACATCAACGCCGGTACGCTCCATCAACGCTTTTACCACCATGCTGCCCAGTTCAACGGCAGAATGGCGGGACAGCGTTCCCTGGAAGCATCCGATCGGCGTACGTAAAGCCCCAACTATCACAACCTCTTTCATCACCACCTCAGCGCAAAATAACACCGCAATAGTAGAGGATTGTTAAAGATAATTATCCTGCTTGTTTAAAAATGGTGAGTTTTATCACAAAGGAAATTGCAGCTATTTTAATCAGCCCGGTATACGCCCCTGCTGTAAATGATCGCGGAGCCAGCTTCCCGCCGCACCCGGCGGCGACTTCTTGTTCCAGAGAAGATCAATCGAGATCGCCTTTGGCCAGCCGGGCACATCCAGTTGCACCAGCGGTTTTTCAGCCGCGAACTCTTCCACCAGCGCGCAAGGCAATGCGCACCAGCCAAATCCCTGCACCGCCATACTCAGTAATAACAAATAGTTAGGCGCAGACCAGGCCGGGCCGCGCGCCACGCTGGCGCCACTTTCCAGATAGGTATTCAGCCGCAGTTCACGCCAGGTATGCAGTTGATCCCATTGCAGGGTTTTCTGCACGGCCAGAGGATGTGAGGCCGCCACGTAGAGTCCCATCCAGGTTTGCATGGGCAGGCGCGTCACCCCCATCTCGGTAGGGTAATGATTGCGCGCTTCAATCAGCCCAACCTGCGCGCGTCCCTTTTGCAGGAGATCGATGACATCTTCATCTTCGCCGATCAGACATTCAAATTCCGTATGGGGAAACTGGCGGTCGAACTGCACCATTAATTCTTCCAGAACGTCTGGATGCAGGGTGTCGGATAGCACGAATGTCAGACGGGTTTCCGTTTCGCCAGACAGGGATAACGCCACCTCATCCAGACGATCGCTTGCTGACAGAATAGCCTGCACATAGCTGAGCACCCGCTTGCCCTCTTCCGTCAGCACTGGCTGTCGTGAAGAGCGATCAAACAGTGAAAACCCCAGATCGGCTTCCAGGTGGGCAATCGCCGTACTGACGGTGGACTGACTTTTCCGTAACCGGCGCGCCGCAGCGGAAAACGAGCCGCAGGAGACCGTCTCAACAAATGCGATCAATGCTTCGGGAGAGTAGCGCATGAACTATCTACTTTATCGATGGATTCTATCTTTTAGATATCATATTAAACGATAAAATGCCTGACATTCCGTTTTCCCGGAGATGAAAAAAAAGGTTTGATCCTATGCAACATGATTTAGTCCAACGCCGTTCGCTACTCGAACGCATTTTCCATGCGGTCTGCTTCGAAGGCATTGCCACCGCCATTCTGGCCCCGACTACCGCCTGGCTGATGCAGCGCTCAGTGCTGGAAATGGGAGGCTTAACCATTCTGCTGGCAACCACGGCGATGATCTGGAATATCATCTATAACGCGCTGTTTGACCGCTTCTGGCCGTCACACGTAGTGACGCGCACCGCTAAAGTTCGCGCACTGCACGCGCTGGGATTTGAAAGCGGCTTTATCGTTATTGGTGTAAGTATTGTCGCCTGGGCGCTGAACGTCAGCCTGTTGCAGGCCTTCACGCTGGAAATCGGTTTCTTCCTTTTCTTCCTGCCATACACCATGTTCTACAACTGGGCCTATGACACGTTGCGTCTTCGCGTAGTAAGACGCCGCCAGCAGCGCGTTACTGCCTGATAATGCTCTGTTTAGCCGGAACATTCCCCGTTCCGGCGCTTCCTGCCTGCCCTCGCACACCGCTTTAGTTTCCCCAGCCCCATGCCATTTATGGTAAATTGCGCTTCTTTTTGTTTATTTTATAGTTGATACGTTCAAATAATGTCGAAAATTTGGTCAAAAGAAGAAACTCTCTGGAGTTTTGCACTATATGGGACTGCGGTCGGCGCAGGCACCCTTTTCCTCCCCATTCAGTTGGGTTCCGCGGGGGCTATCGTGCTGTTTATTACCGCACTGGTTGCCTGGCCTCTGACTTACTGGCCTCATAAAGCGCTGTGCCAGTTTATCCTCTCTTCGAAAACCTCCGCTGGCGAAGGGATCACCGGTGCGGTAACGCATTATTACGGCAAGAAGATCGGCAGTCTCATCACCTCGCTATACTTTATTGCGTTTTTCGTGGTGGTCCTGATTTACGCCGTGGCGATAACCAATTCCCTGACGGAACAGCTGGCAAAGCAGATGACGGTAGACCTGCGGGTGCGTGTTCTGGTCAGCCTGGGCGTCGTATTGATTCTGAATCTGATTTTCCTGATGGGACGACATGCGACTATCCGCGTGATGGGCTTTTTAGTGTTTCCGCTTATCGCCTATTTCTTATTTCTGTCACTTTATTTGACCGGAAGCTGGCAGCCCGCGTTATTGACCAGCCAGATGTCTTTCGATCGGCACACACTTCATCAGGTATGGATATCCATTCCGGTGATGGTTTTCGCTTTTAGCCATACGCCCATTATCTCCACGTTTGCTATCGACAGACGTGAAAGATACGGCGAGCAGGCCATGGGTAAATGCAAAAAAATCATGAAGGTGGCTTATCTGATCATTTGCCTGAGCGTGCTGTTTTTCGTTTTCAGCTGTCTGCTCTCCATTCCGCCATCCTATATTGAAGCCGCGAAACATGAAGGCGTGACCATCCTGTCAGCGCTGTCTATGATGCCAGCCGCACCGGCATGGCTCTCCATTTCAGGGATTATTGTCGCCGTTGTCGCGATGTCAAAATCGTTTCTGGGCACCTATTTTGGAGTGATTGAAGGGGCAACAGAGATAGTACGAACGGCGTTACTTCAGACTGGCGTGAAGAAAAGCCGGGCATTTAATCGCGCCCTGTCTATCATGCTGGTCTCGCTGATTACCTTTGTCGTTTGCTGCATTAATCCCAACGCCATTTCGATGATTTATGCGATCAGCGGCCCGCTTATCGCCATGATTTTGTTTATCATGCCGACGCTGTCGACCTATCTGATCCCCGCGCTCAAACCATACCGCTCTCTGGGAAATCTGCTTACCCTGATTGTGGGTCTGCTTTGCGTGTCCGTGATGTTTTTTGGCTAATCTCAATACAAAACGGCTCATCCACCTGAAGAGGGGCGAGCCGTTTTACTCAGTCTTTAATCTATCGGCATAATAGTGAGGGCGACCCGACTGTCGTAAACGTCCAGCCTTCCCGCCAGGGTTGTATCAAAAACGAGAACGTCGCGTCCTTTGATAAATAAATAAGCGGCATGGCCTTGCGTTCATGACTGCCCTGCAATTCGTCAGACGGATATCGGACCAGATTATGCGTCGTAATAATATAGTTTTGCTGCAACTTCTGGTACGTAAAATAAATAATCCGGCTAATTTTATAAGAATGAGCGTCGGGCGTATTCAACACGCCGGTTAATGTCACGATCCCCTGATGATTATGCATCTGGTAGGTAATATCACCAGCAAAAAGTTCATGATCAATATCCCAGACGGCATAACCACTGCAATCAATTTTCGGGTTAATGCTGTGCGCATACCAGAATCCTCCGCCACCCACAATGAAGATCGTGATAATAATAGCCGCTGCCAGTATTTTAATTTTCATCATTTATCGAATAGTAGGTTATACACTTTACGGACGGATTTTCTCTGGCATCCTCCGGGCATATAATCGCCGTGATATTTTTTGCGCTGCTCATTCCTGAGAGAAACACATAGTTATTGTTATCGCAAATCTCGCGATGTTTGTGCATAAAGCGAATATAATTTAGCTCCAGCACATCATTCCCTTTTTGCAGGACGGTACAGGATGAAAAAGTCTCGGAGTCCAGAACCTCATAAGACGACAGCAGCGACTCTGGAGACATATAAAACAGGCTGGCGGCAATACTTATCATCACCACCAGAAGCGCCAGTCCGCAAAGCGCCGCAGGCAACGAGAGATGGCGCTTTTTTATTGGCGTGTCTCCCTTCGGCTCCATTTGGGGTGCAACAATCTGCACCGGCGCTTCGGTCGCTGATGCTTTTGTGGTTATCTCATCCGTCTGAATATTCGCTGAAATCATCATACCGCGACGGGCAATGGTTTTTATAAGATCGCGCGGTAACCCAATATCACTTAACGCATTTCTTAGAATGAGAATCGTCTGATAAAAAGTATTCGCCGAGGTAACATGATTCTTCTCTCCCCAACCCGCTGTAATCAGCTGGTTTTGAGAAACCACCGTGTTGTTATGCTGAATAAGATATAAAAGGATAAGGCTTGCAGGACTTTGTAACGTTACGGTCTTCTGCATTGCGCTATTCGATAACGCCCGATTTCCAGGGTGAAAGTCAACCAGGTTATTAATTGTGTAACATCTGGCGTGTTTTAACAAATCCGACACAGTATTCCTTCTGGCATTCACATGATGAATGCCATGCTACAAAATTCTTATATCGAGATCACTATAAATATTTGATTATGCGATTACTGTCAAACGCCAGCGGTAAAATTACTTATAAATCAAAAACCTTAAGTCAAAAAAGATCATTTGTTCTTAATTAAGACTATTTTTAAAGCATTTTCATGCTCTCCTGATATTATTACGATAAGCTTAAAAAGCACACAAATACATAATTTATTAATTATGAAAAACAATAGCGATTTTACAATTAAGATACAGCAATTAACATTAATGCAACTTTTGTCCATAAATGCCATTTAACAAAATATCTTAAACATTTTTGCAATATAACTATTCCTGGATTTTGCTATAAAAGTCCTGGATGCTAAATTGTTTCTGTCTCTGACGAGACACTGCCCCAGGAAAATAAGTAGCATGTAAATAGCCACTATTATAAATGCATCGCAAGGCTTTAAGAAAAATAGCAATAAGTGATATACATCGATTTTTTACGCACGCTAATTGCCGTCTGGCAAAGTATTGACATATTTAAAAACGGATGAAATTATGAAATTATCTACGGATAGGGAGGTTCCTGTATGGAGCTGGATGTTAAATTAAAAAACCTTACGTGCAGTAGTTGTTCTTTACATTGTAAAATAATGCCAGAAAAATCACCTCGTTTACAATATTGTGCTAACGCATGTTTTTGTATGTGGCCGGAAGAAAGTATCTACTTTAACAGAGGTGTTATTGAGGGCATTTTAAATAATAATCATAATGCACGATTAAATGGTTATATTTTTGTCGATTTCTCTATCAGCTTTTTGCGGCTGTTTCTCGACAAACAGTGGATTGATTATCTCGCCAGCACACGTATGGGTATTGTACTGGTGAGCGATCGGAACATGCAGTCGTTAGCCAACTACTGGCGTAAACATCATCCGGCGGTTTCTGTCGTCATTTATCACGATGATGGACTGGCGGTTGCGAATGAAAAAATCAGACAAGTATTTATTGGGCGACATCTGTCTTTTACAAAAGGGAATACCCTGACCCAGACGGAGTTCATCATTATGGGTAACATGGTTGCAGGGAAAAATCCGCATCAAATCGCCGAGTTACTGAGTATGGATATCCGCAGCGTCTATGCTTATAAACAGAGGATCGAGAAAAGAATGGGCGGGAAGATAAACACGCTGTTTATTCATTCGCATCCACTTTCCAATGAAAAAGCCGCATTCCCAATGATCACAAAGGAATGCAAAGGCTCGCTTATTCATCTGCAAAGACGGCGTTAACATTGAAGACAACAGTCGGGCATCGGTCCCGGCTATTTTATATAGGAATCCAGCACCTTCAGGATCACTTCCAGATCGTCTTCGCGCTTCACTTCATCGCTCTGGTGAACAATGTGTTCGGTCAGATGCCCTTTGATCACCTCACGCATTAATCCGTTCACCGCGCCGCGTATCGCCGCGATTTGCTGCAATACCGCGGCACACTCGTGAGGTTCATCCAGCATTTTTTTCAGTGCGACAACCTGCCCCTGGATTTTACTGGCGCGAGCTTTAAGTTTTTGTTTATCCCGGATCGTATGTGACATAACAACGCCTTATTAACATAAATCATTATGGATTATAGCATTGTGACGCTACTGGGGGGTAGTATTTGGTACTGGGGGGGAGTAGAATGCGGGGAAATAAGACAACTAAGAATCATTCTCATGGGCGAATTTTCAACATTACTTCAGCAAGGAAACGCCTGGTTCTTCATTCCCAGCGCCATTCTGTTGGGCGTATTACATGGGCTGGAACCCGGGCACTCCAAAACGATGATGGCGGCGTTTATCATCGCCATCAAAGGGACGATTAAGCAGGCTGTGATGCTGGGGCTGGCAGCCACGCTTTCACATACCACCGTTGTGTGGCTTATCGCCCTGGGCGGCATGTACATCAGCAGAGCGTTTACCGCAGAATCCGTGGAACCCTGGCTACAGCTGGTTTCCGCCATCATTATTCTGAGCACGGCGTTCTGGATGTTCTGGCGTACCTGGAAAGGAGAGCGGGACGGGTTGGCTAACCGGCTTCCTGCCCACACTCACCACCATCACGACCATGAGCACCACCATCACCACGACCACGACCATCACCACGACCACCAGCATGTTCATATTTCCCTGAAGGGGCTAACGGACGGATCGCACGCCTGGCAGGATGCCCATGAACGGGCACATGCGACCGATATTCAGCGCCGCTTTCACGACCGGGAAGTGACAAACGGACAGATTTTACTGTTTGGCCTGACGGGCGGCCTGATCCCTTGCCCGGCAGCCATCACCGTATTGCTGATCTGCATCCAGCTTAAAGCCTTCACGCTGGGAGCCACGATGGTACTGTGCTTCAGCATTGGTCTGGCGTTAACGCTGGTAGCCGTTGGCGTGGGCGCAGCCATCAGCGTGCAACAGGCCGCAAAACGCTGGAGCGGATTTAATACCCTGGCGAGAAAAGCCCCCTATTTCTCCAGCATACTGATCGGTCTGGTGGGGCTTTATATGGGAATGCATGGTTATCTGGGCATTATCCACTAATTGTTCCCCGCCTTTTTCCACAAACGTGCAGCGACCCGGGCGCTGCACGTCCGTTCATATCAATTTTTCGCAAGCCATGAGCAGACCGTAGACGGGCGGTAAGCCGCTCTGATGAGTGAAGCGCATTAACAAATCTTTCCAGAAAGTCGCCTGGCCGTATAATTCGATGCTATTACCCGACGCGTATTGCAGTTCCGCGCTTTTGCGACAAGCGCGCAGGCATTGCGGATTTATTGCGGAAAAATTGTTCTCTCCCACGCTCAACATCAGCATAATTCCGCGCAGAAAACACGCTTCATGCGAACAAAACGCACTATATCAACTGGCAAATTAAATACGATTGCATCAATTGTTGATCTTAATCAAATGGGGTTTATTGGAAACTAAACCTTTTAAGCTCCAAAAGATCCAACAAAATAAAATAAAATTCCTAAAGTAAAGAGTACGCACCTAATAGTCAGCAACAGAAACAGTATAGTGATGCTGATGATTATTATAAAACCGGTATCTATTTACATCACACATTCAATTAATTAACACACCGACATGGAACGACTTTACGGCTAAATCATTAATACCAATAAAGCGAATATCTAATTATCTTAATATCGACGCAACCGATCTATTTCCAGTTTTTAATAGCCACCACCTATTACAAAAGATTTATTCGGATGTTTTAAACGATTTTCATATTTAAGATTACTGTCGTTAAAATTCCGGCATAAGAAAAAAGATATATTTTCAGATGGGCTATTTGTCGCCTGGGACGCATTGTTGAATAAAAACGGAGAAGGCGCGTTCAGCAGCACATTTTTCTATTTCAACGCCTCAACACCAGGATTAATACCAATATTTTCGCCAACACTGACTTAATACAGCAACATTCCAGCACAGTGCCATTTTTATGAATGTCCCTGAGCATTGGGAACACCCTGAATTCTCAGGGTAAATCAACACGACTGAATGAAAATGGAGTTTAGTTATGAAACTGAATCGTGCCCTAATTCCGGCGCTGGTGATCTCCGCGATCTATTCTGCGGGCGCGCTGGCTTCTGATAATACCATTACATTTATGGGAGAAGTTTCTGATGAAACCTGTTCCGTATCGGTAAATGGTTCTGAGGCTTCACCTGTCGTCTTACTGCCTACCGTCACGGTAAACACCTTGAACACCAATCAGGTTGCAGGACAAACGACCTTCGACATCGGCGTCAGCGGATGCACCGGCTCAGCCTCCGGGATCAATATTTCAACCGTCTTCGTCGGAAATAACATCAGCGCCACGACCGGAAACCTGGCCAGCAATGGCTCGGCGAGCGATGTTGAAATTCAGATCCTCGACACCAGTGATACAGAGATCGATTTTCGCAACGCGTTTAATGGCGGCGGAGATTTAGCGCTGGCGGCAAATGAAACATCAGCCACGGCAACCTACAAGGCCCAATATTACTCAGGGGGCGCAGCAACCACCGGTACGGTGCAGGCCTCCATGCAATACGCGGTTTCTTACCAGTAATTTAACCCAGGCGGGAATTTCGTCCCGCCCTCTTTCGACCAGGGAGTAATAAATGAACCCCATTCGCGACGCCCTGTATTCTCTCGCGGGGTTTCTGTTTATCTTTTTTACACTCTGGAGTGAACACGTCACCGCCAGTATTACCATGACCGGGACGCGAATTATTTATAATGGTTCAGCCAACTCTGTCGATGTTCATTTAAAGAATAAAGATTCCTTCCCTTATGTGGTCTCAACCTGGTTCGATAACGGCAATATGGCAGACGGGCCGGAGAAATCAGCTCAACTTCCCTTTATCGCCACGCCGCCGGTATTTCGTATTCAACCCGGCGAAGGGCAAATTATTCGGATTGTTTTTACGGCGGCCCAGTCCCTGCCACAAGACAGGGAATCTCTGTTCTATTTTAATTTTATGCAGGTTCCGCCCGCGAATGTGGGCCAACGTAGCCCGGATCAGGGCAATCAAAACAGCCTGCTGATCATGCTACGCAACCGGGTGAAGTTATTTTATCGTCCGGCTGAATTAAACGGTAATCCACAAAAAATGCTGGCGAACCTTCAGGTCACGCGAACGGGTCAAACCGGCATCACCATTAAAAATAATCAGCCTTATTACATCACCATTGCCGGGCTACAGTTGATCAATGCCTCAGAAACCCGCGCCCAAAAAGCAGGCATGATTGCCCCTTTCAGCAGTGAGCGTTATGTCTTTACCGACGCCCGATCGGCTGCAAATCAGCGTGTTCGCATCACGTTGATTAACGATCAGGGAGCCAGAATCAGTGAAGATTTTCCTCTTTAATCGCCCGGCGGGTTTCGGCCTGATGGTATGCGTTACGGCATTTTCCGCTGCGGCCAGGGCTGATTACTATTTTGATCCCGCGCTGCTCCAGGGGTCCGCATACGGTCATGGTCTGGATCTCCAGCGCTTTAATCATACCCAAGACAGCGTGCCTGCGGGTGAATACGTGCTGGATATTTATCTTAATAACCAGTTGATTCGCCAGCAGGAAAAGATCGAACTTATCGCATCCGCCACGCCGGATAACGCCGTCGAACCCTGTCTGCCGTTTGAGGTGGTTCGCGCCAGCGCGATTCGCACGCGCTCCTCTGCGGCGTCTTCAACGCCGCACTGTCTGCGCATCAGCGAGACCGGGCAAAAAATCAGTTGGCAAGTGGATATAGCGAAGCTGCGCCTGAATATGATGATTCCTCAGGCCGGGCTTTACCACGCTCCCCGGGGGTATATTCCCGTTTCCGAATGGGACGCCGGAGAGACCGCGCTGTTTTTGCGCCACAATACCAATTTTTATCATACGGAAAATACAGACTCACACCTGCGCTACGACTACCTGTGGAGCAATATCAATGGCGGTTTCAACATCGGGCTGTGGCAATTTCGCCATCAGGGGAACCTCCGCTATGCCGATGACAACCAGACGGGTAGCCACTACAAATACAATGCGGTAGCGACTGCGATTCAGCGCCCTCTTCCTCAGTTTGAGAGCGTGATAGCGTTTGGGGACAATTACACCAACAGCAGCCTGTTCGGCAGCCTCTCATTCAACGGCATAAAACTGAACACCGATCAACGGATGTGGCCGCAGGGCAAACGCGGTTATGCGCCGGAAGTGCGCGGCGTGGCGACCACAACCGCCCGCGTGGTGGTACGCCAGCAGGGTAAAGTGATTTACGAAACCACCGTCACGCCCGGCGCTTTTGTTATTAACGATCTCTACAATACCCGTGGCCAGGGCGATCTGGCCGTCGATGTCATCGAAGCGAACGGGCAAATCTCAAGTTTTACCGTTCCCTACTCGGCGGTTCCTGATTCCGTTCGGCCGGGAAACTGGAACTATGAGCTGGCAATGGGCTACGTTCGCCACTACTACAGCGTGGAGAATAAATTTGTCGAAGGCGTTTTGCAGCGCGGGATGAGCAACACGCTAACCGCCAATTTGGGTTCACGGCTGGCCGATGATTATCAGGCGTTTCTGCTGGGCGGGGTAATGGCAACATCCGTCGGGGCATTCGGCCTCAATACCGTTTACTCAAACGCCAGAGTCGAAAACGACGATAACGAGCAGGGCTGGCGCATTGAGGCCAGCTACAGCAAAACGTTTACCACCGGCACAAATCTGGTGCTGGCGGCCTATCGTTACTCCACCAGCGGTTATCGTGATTTACAGGATGTGCTGGGCGTGCGCCGTCAGCAGAAAAACAGCGTGGCGTATTATTCGGATACGCTGCACCAGCGTAATAACTTTTCCGCTACGCTCAGCCAGCCGATGGGCGACTGGGGCATGGTTAGCTTCACCGGCAGTACGTCAGATTACTACAGCGACGCGTCGCGCATCACCCAACTCCAGTTTGGCTACAGCAACAGCTGGCGCAACATCACCTTTAATCTTAGCGCCGCCAGGCAGCGCAGCAGTTATGCCAGCCGCTACGACACCAGCGTAAACGACCGGGATTTTGACCGCGAAAACCAGCGTAAATACACCGAAAACACGCTTTCACTGGGGATCTCCATCCCCTTCGATGTTGGCGCCAGCCGCACGCAGCTAAATCTGGATATGAATCGCAGCCGCGACGTTCGCACCGCCACGGTGGGGATAAGCGGCGCCACGGGCGAGAACAGCGCCACATCCTGGGCCGTTTATAGCGGCCTGGAGCGAGATAAGCACGACGGCAGCAGCGCAACCTGGGGCGGCAACGTGGAGCAACGAACCGCCGTCGGCGCGTTTCGCGGCTTTGCCTCCCGCGGCAGCGATTACCAGCAATATGGTCTGGGGATGTCCGGCACGCTGGTTGCGCACCGCGGCGGGATCACCGCTGGCCCCTACACCAGCGATACATTTGCGCTTATCGAAGCGCCAGGCGCACGCGGCGCGGCGGTACGTAACGGGCAAGGCGCAACGGTCGATTATTTCGGCTATGCCCTGCTCCCTTCCATGACCCCCTATCGCTATAACACCGTAAGCCTGGACAGCGGAAACATGAATGCCGAAGTAGAGCTACAGAGCGGCAGCAAGCGCATCGTGCCCTACGCCGGCGCGATTTCCCGCGTGAAATTCATGACCACCAGCGGTAAAGCGGCACTCATCAACACAACGCTTCCCGATGGCGACCAGCCGCCGATGGGCGCTGACGTGACGGACGGCCACGGCGAATCCGTGGGAATGGTCGGCCAGGGCGGGCAAATTTACGCCCGACTGGCGGAACAGTCCGGCGTGCTGTTCGTACAGTGGGGGCAAAAATCCACGCAGCGATGCCAGGTCTGGTATCAACTACCGGCTAAAACGCATACGCCGCTGTACCAGCTCACACTACCTTGTCGTCAGGAATAACGTATGAAAATCAGACAGCTCTTTTACGGCCTGTTATTCAGCGGCATGGTTGCGCATCCTGCCCTGTCCGCCTGCATCAAGGTCACGTCAGCCAGCCCCCTTTCTCAGGCGGCGAAAGACGCAGGCTATGTGGGCGCCAGTTGGGGCGGCGTGGGGGATGGCGATGTAAAAGGGAAACTGGGCTTGCCCGGCGTCATTACCTTAAGCAACGGGACGGGATTTCAGAGCGAAGGCACGTTGCTGGGCAGCGCCGCTGCCAGTTTCGTCCCCAATGGACGAACGCAGGGCGTCACGGCCAATCAGATTATGTTTCGCTGTACCATTTCCGAAATCGGCCAGGTATATGAATACTATGCCACCAACGGCGACGATTACTGGGGAGGCATGGTCGACGTACCGGGAATCGACGGCGCTTACTACACCTACGTTAAAAACGTGGCGGTCAGGCTGACCAATCTAAAAACCGGAGAATATTACTCCCGTTACTGGAAAGCGCGCGCAATCCCGGAAAGTGAAATGTTCAATGACGGCACCTATATCTACATTCCTGCCAGCGCCTTTAGCGACGTATTTGTTGAACTGTTTCGGGTTGATGACAGCGCCAGAGGCGTTGATGGTTCCAACCGTTATACCTATCCCTACGCGGGACCGGCAGGCTATATCGCTTTCCACGGTGGCGGCATGAGTTCAGGGCTTTTCGAGGGCGCTGACAGCCGAACCAACTATAGCGGCTGGGGCGCGGCGCAGTGGCCCGGCGGCTGGACGTTAACCAGCCAGACCGTGTTCGTGCGCGGCGCCGCCTGCCGGGTCAACGACTACCCCGCCATTGTCAGGTTACCGCCTACCAGCGTTGGCGAACTCATCAGCGGCGGCAGCAGTCAGGCTCCTTTTAGCATTAGCGTCGAATGCGAAACCGGGGCGTTGTCCGGCACGACGGCGTCCACCAGCTTAAGAGCATATGTAGCGATGGGATTCCTGGTCAGCAATCCCACCGCAGCCAATGCGGCCTCTCAGTTGGGCCTCAAGACCGGTTCCGGCGCCTATACATGGCTACTCGACAATCATTATGGCGTAAACGGCGTTGCATCAGGCGTTGGCATTCGCCTCTACAGCGACAAGCAAAATGGCAATGCGCTGAATCTTCTGCCCAACCAAATAGCCACAGCCACGGGCAACGCGGGCGGCTGGTACGGCTATCAGGATCTGACCACGCAAACCGCCAGCGGCTCAACCAGCCTCTACAGCGGTGACTTTACCGCCTCTCTGGAAGCGATTCCGGGGGAAAACGTGACAGCAGGAACGGTCTATGCACAGCTCCAGGTGGTGGTCAGTTTTCAGTAACTGGCCCACATACACGCTTCTTATCGTCTGGACAGGATGGACGGCGACTCCCGCACGGGCCGTGGTCAATACGGAAGTGACCCGCGTTATTTTTAACGCCGGGGAGAGCCATTATTCGCTGGCGCTGGCAAATTCAGCGCAGCACCCTGCCCTGGTTCAAATCTGGACGGATGAAGGCGATCCGCTGAGTCAGCCTGCTGAGACCATCACGCCCATCGTCGCGATACCGCCCGTATTCAAAATGCAGCCAACGGAAATTCGGACGGTAAAGTTACAGCTCGCAGAGAAGCCTGGGTTAGCGCGCGAGCGGGAGTCGCTTTACTGGCTGAATATCTACCAGATCCCGCCGATGACCGATCAGGACGCGAAAACGCGGCAAAAACTCGTTCTGCCGCTGCGCATCCGCATGAAAGTGTTTATTCGTCCACAGGGCGTTGGGCCATTGAGAGAGCAGGATGGCGAACGGCTGACCTTCACATTCCAGCCGCAGGAGGCGCAGCTTTATGTTAATAACCCGACGCCGTGGTACATCACGCTGGCAGCGCTGGCGTGCGACAACACCAGCGCAACGCCGCTGATGATCGCTCCGCTGTCTTCACAACCGCTAGCGTTACCCGGGAAAGTGGGACATTGTCGTACCGTCAGGTACGAGCTTATCAACGACCACGGTAATCGCTGGGTTTATGAGAAACCGATAATAAACAGCGGGGCGCCGGAAAAGACCGTGGGCAGAAACCCACGGCGATGACCGGTAAAACGCATCAGGCGCGGATATCGTCATACTCGCGCGTTTTATCAAACTCATGTTTGGCGAAAGGACAAAGCGGAATAACCTTGCGGTTCTCCTGGCGCATCTTTTCAACCACCTTCGCGACAAGCTGTTTACCGACGCCCTGCCCCTTCAGGCTGGGATCGACATCCGTATGCTCAATAATGCTCAGATGTTCGCCCGTCGGTACAAATACGATTTCGGCGACCTGATTACCCGCAGCATCATTCACATAAAATTTGTTGTGGCCTTCGAGTATCTCCATCATTTCCTCACTTATTTCTGGCGGTATTTCAGCGCGCCGCTCGGACAGGTATCAATAACATGCACAACCGTTGCCACATCCACTTCATCCGGGATGATCCACGGCTTACGTTTCAGATTAAATAGCTTCGCGCTACCGCGCACGCAATTACCCGAGTGCTGACAAATGGCCGTATTGAAATAGACATCGATTTTCTCGCCGGTATAGGCCCGGTAACCCGCATCCAGTAGTTCCTGATCCATGACATTGCCTCTGTAATTGTTATGTTTTCGCTAGTAAGCATAGCCCCGTCAAAGTGGCGTGGCTACAGGAAAACAGAAGCATTTGCCAGTTGATGAGCAGTCGTCGTTGCGCAAAATAACGTTAAGTCATAAACCAGTAATAAAAGAGACCAACTTTTAATCCAAGGATCACAATATAGGCACAGCAGTACTTCATAGTGCCGGACATTATCTGATTCGCCTGTCCCTCCATTTTGGTTGCCGAAACCGCAATGGCGATACTTTGCGGTGAAATCATTTTCCCGCCTGTTGCGCCGGAGGTATTTGCCGCAGCCAGCCAGTTTGGATCAATATTTAATTTACTGGCGGCAATGGTTTGTAGTTTGCCAAACAGAATATTCGAGTTGGTGTCGCTGCCGGTAACAAACGTTCCCAGCGCACCAATCACCGGAGCGAGAAAAACGTACGAGCTTCCGGTCAGATCGACAATCGACTGGGCCAGCGTGGAGATAATACCGCTGAGATCCATTACCGTTGCCAGAGCGACGATCGCCATAATCGCGACAATGGAATTTTTAAGCTGGAATACGGTTTTGACAAACACTTCCAGCATACCGCGTGCCGATGCCCCCTGAATAAAACCGCCAATAATGGTCGCAAAGATAATCAACATTCCGGGCGTGGTGACCCATTCGACTTTCAGCGCCAGCGTTTTGCCATCGGCCAGCGTAAAATGCAGCACCGAAGCCAACTGAGAAGCCGCCGCTTTTATCGTTGGAAATAACGGCGAGCACAGCAGAATAAAGACAAAAATAAACAGATAGATAGAACCCACCCGGAACAGCACTTTCGCCGAGCGCGGCGTCGTTTCACGGGTGTGGCTGACTTCAATGCGCCACTCGGGATCTGTTTTCCCTTTGCGCAGGCGGCTGGCAATTGCGACGGCAAAAAGACTGACCAGGCTGCCGGCAAAGGCGGGTAATTCTGCCCCGAGATGTATGGCGACAAAATACTGCGGAACAAGCGTTGTGATACCGCAAAGCAGCGTAATAAGGAACACGCCGCGAATGGCTTTCAGGCCACCGCCAATAATGCAAATTATGACAAACGGCAGCAGGATATTAAAAAGGGCTAATTGCAGAATAATCGTTCCGCCTAAGGTGTAAACCGGCAGATTAACCTGTTCAGCCAGGATAGAGACCGGAATACCAACCGCCCCGAACGCCGTGGGGACGGTGTTGGCCACAAGTGAAGCAATTGCTGCCTTCAGTGGGTTAAATCCCAGCGCGATGAGAATACCGATAGGTATCGCGACCGCCGTACCGTACCCGGCAGCCGCTTCAAGGAATCCACCGAAACACCACGAAATCAGCAGTACCTGAATACGCTTATCTTCGCTAATACTGGCGAGAATATCGCGGAGAATATCCAGCGCTTTGGTCGCCTGCATGACGTTATAACTGAATATAGCGCCGAGGATCACAATCACGATCGGCCATAATCCTTTCAGTGCGCCATAACCCATCGAGGCTTTAAGATTTTGTACTGGCATGTCCCAGAATATTGCAGACAGCGCGGCAGTGAATGCCAGCGAAATCAAAACTGAATAATGGATGGGCATTTTCAATTTCAGAATTAAAAATACCATAAGCAGCAAAGGAGAGAGTGCCAGGGCAAACATAAAATATTCGTTCATTACTATTCCTGATTGGTTCATTAAACCTGATTTATATTTATGGTGGGGAGGCTACATTGCCGGTCAAATGAAATATGTAAACTGAATCGCTTCAGTGAATAAAGTAATTATGATTTGTAGTTTTGTAACTATTGTAATCTTTTAATTAAAATTCAATGCCAGGAAAATATACTTAAGAGCAAGGCAGATACCTATAAATAGTTATTTAACAACCTGTTTAATAATGATATTGACGAAATTAGTAATCACTTGAAACTATTTTTCGGACGTTCACATCGCTGTGGTTTTCATTATAAAAATGTGAGCGATGCCGAAATAAATAAACCCGGGTATTGCATATGGGTATTGATTGGTGGATTATTCTATTTTGTCATACAAATGAACGTAGAGTAGGATAAACCGAAAAACAATGGTCGTTTTTATTATTGATTTATGACCCGGTGGCCGGTTGTCATCGGGGCTAAATAGAAGTGAAGCAATGGAGCATTGATTGTGAATGTAAATTTCTTTGTTACCTGTATTGGTGACGCGCTGAAATCACGGATGGCACGAGACTCCGTATTGCTGCTGGAAAAACTGGGCTGCCGCGTTAATTTCCCCGAGAAGCAAGGGTGTTGCGGCCAGCCAGCCATCAACAGCGGCTACATCAAAGAAGCGATCCCTGGGATGAAAAACCTGATCGCAGCGCTGGAAGACAACGACGACCCGATTATCTCTCCTGCTGGCTCCTGTACCTACGCGGTAAAAAGCTACCCGACATATCTGGTCGATGAACCTGAATGGGCGTTACGTGCGGAAAAGGTCGCCGCGCGCATGCAGGATCTCACCTCCTTTATCGTTAATAAACTGGGTGTGGTGGATGTGGGGGCCAGCCTTCAGGGCAGAGCCGTCTATCACCCATCCTGTAGCCTGACCCGCAAGCTGGGAGTGAAGGAAGAGCCGCTCACGCTACTGAAAAATGTGCGCGGGCTGGAGCTGTTGACGTTTGCCGATCAGGATACCTGCTGCGGATTTGGCGGGACGTTCTCGGTCAAAATGGCCGAAATATCCGGCGAGATGGTGAAAGAGAAAGTCTTACACCTGATGGATGCCCGACCTGAATATTTGATTGGCGCAGACGTCAGCTGCCTGCTGAACATTGGCGGTCGACTGCAACGGGAAGGCCAGCCGGTCAAAGTGATGCATATTGCTGAAGTGCTGATGAGCCGCTGAGGGGAAAGAGATGTCGATAAAAACCAGCGATGTAGAATTTAAACTGCGCATTCGTCAGCAAATTGAAGATCCGATCATGCGCAAAGCCGTGGCCAATGCGCAGGAGCGAATCGGCGCGAATCGGCAAAAAATGGTCGATGAGTTAGGGCACTGGGACGAATGGCGTGACCGTGCCAGCCAGATCCGCGATCACGTTCTGAGTAATCTCGACGCTTACCTGTATCAACTCACCGAGAAAGTGACGGAAAACGGCGGGCACGTCTACTTCGCCAAAACCAAAGAAGAAGCCACCCGCTACATTTTACAGGTCGCCCAAAGTAAAAACGCGCGCAAGGTAGTGAAGTCCAAGTCGATGGTGACCGAAGAGATTGGCGTCAATCATGTGTTGCAGGATGCCGGAATTCAGGTGATCGAAACCGATCTGGGCGAGTATATTCTCCAGTTGGATCAGGACCCGCCTTCACACGTTGTGGTTCCGGCAATCCATAAGGATCGCTATCAGATCCGCCGCGTGCTGCATGAACGTCTGGGCTATGACGGCCCGGAAACGCCAGAAGCGATGACCTTATTCATCCGCCAGAAGATCCGCGAGGATTTCCTCAGCGCTGAAATCGGTATTACCGGCTGTAATTTCGCCGTGGCGGAAACCGGATCGGTGTGCCTGGTGACCAACGAAGGCAATGCGCGGATGTGTACCACGCTGCCGAAAACACACATTGCGGTGATGGGGATGGAGCGTATCGCCCCCACCTTTGCCGAGGTGGACGTACTGATCACCATGCTGGCGCGCAGCGCCGTTGGCGCACGTTTGACGGGTTACAACACCTGGCTGACCGGCCCACGCGAGGCAGGCCACGTTGACGGGCCGGAAGAGTTCCATCTGGTTATCGTGGATAACGGGCGTTCCCAGGTACTCGGTTCTGAATTTCGCGACGTGCTGCGCTGCATTCGCTGCGGAGCCTGTATGAACACCTGCCCGGCATACCGCCACATTGGTGGACACGGCTATGGCTCAATCTATCCCGGCCCTATCGGCGCGGTGATTTCCCCGCTGCTCGGCGGTTATAAGGATTTTAAAGATCTGCCGTATGCCTGTTCATTATGCACGGCCTGCGACAGTGTCTGCCCGGTGCGCATTCCGCTGTCAAAACTGATCCTGCGCCATCGCAGAGTGATGGCCGAAGAGGGCATTACCCCGAAAGCCGAGCGACGGGCGATCAAAATGTTCGCTTATGCCAATAGCCATCCTGGGCTGTGGAAAGTCGGGATGATGGCGGGCGCTCATGCGGCAAGCTGGTTTATTAATGGCGGTAAAACGCCGCTTAAAGTCGGCGCTATTGGTGACTGGATGGAGGCGCGAGATCTCCCTGATGCTGACGGAGAGAGTTTCCGTAGCTGGTTTAAGAAACATCAGGCAGAGGAGAAAAAGAATGGATAACCGTAGCGCGTTTTTAAACACCATCGCCCAGGCGCTGGGCCGCCCGCTGCGATTCGAACCGCAGGCAGATACGCTGCCGGTTAACAACTATGCGAACGAGCGACTGACCGAACTTAGCCAGCAGCAGCGCTGCGACGCGTTTATCCAGTTTGCGAGCGATGTCATGCTGGTACGCTGCGAACTGACCAGCGAAGCGCAGGCGCCGGAAGCGGCGTTACGCTTGTGTGAAGAACTGGGACATAAATCGGTGGTGCTCAGCGGCGATAGCCGACTGGTTGAACTGGGGATCACCGAACGCTTGCAGCAGGAATGCAACGCCGTGGTCTGGGACCCGGCCCGAGGAGCAGAGAATGTTACCCAGGCCGAGCAAGCGAAAGTCGGCGTAGTGTATGCCGAATATGGCTTAACGGAATCGGGCGGTGTGGTGCTGTTTTCCGCGCCGGAGCGCGGGCGTTCATTAAGCCTGCTGCCGGAATCCTCGATTTTCGTGCTGCGCAAGAGCACTATCCTGCCACGCGTGGCGCAACTGGCGGAAAAACTGCATCAGAAAGCGCAGGCCGGTGAACGCATGCCATCGTGTATTAACATCATCAGTGGCCCCAGCTCAACGGCAGATATCGAACTGATCAAGGTGGTCGGCGTGCATGGCCCGGTTAAGGCGGTATATCTGATTATTGAAGATTGTTGATACGACTGTTAATGACCGCACTACTGGCACGGACGCCATAATAGCGGGCAGTTAATCCTGTTGGGCGTTGAATGCGGAGTTCAGGAAACTTGAAGCTGGAGCGGGCGAAGGGAATCGAACCCTCGTATAGAGCTTGGGAAGCTCTCGTTCTACCATTGAACTACGCCCGCTTCGAGATGCGTAAGGCATTATAAACCTTACGCTCTTATTGACAAGGTACTTGCTCACTGACTGGCGATTAATTCACCGTCAGCATTTTGGTTTGCTCCCCTGCGGCGGTAAATAACGCAGAGGATCAATCGCTGTTGCGCGGTAGCGAATCTGGAAGTGCAAGCGAACGGAATCCGCATCAGTGCTCCCCATTGTGGCGATTTTCTGCCCGGCTTTCACGCTCTGCCCGTTGTTAACTAACAGCGTGTCGTTGTGGGCATAAGCGGTGATGTAATCCTCATTATGTTTAATCATGATGAGGTTCCCGTAACCGCGTAACTGGTTGCCGACATAGACCACCTTCCCTGCCCCTGCCGCATAAATCGGCGTACCGCGCGCGGCGGAAATATCAATGCCTTTGTTGCCGCCTTCCGCCGTTGAATAAGGCAAAATGACTTTGCCGCTGGCAGGCCAGCGCCAGCAACGTTGCCCTACCGGAGGCCAGGAAGATTGCGGCACAGAAGAGGACGGTCTGACTGCCGCCGTTTTCGTAGAGGATTTCGCCGTGGTCGCACGCGATGAACCGGAACGCTTTGCCCCTCCGCCCAGTTTCAGTTTTTGCCCTACCTCAATGGTGTAAGGCGGGGAAATACCGTTCAGGCGGGCAAGTTCTTTCACGCTGGTTCCCGTCGTGCGCGAAATGCGGTAGAGCGTATCTCCCCGCTTAACGGTATAGACGGAACCCGAATCAGAAGATTGATTGCTGGAGCAGCCCGCTAAAAGCAAGCCTGCACAAAGCAGCATCACAATACTCAGGCTCTTGTTGTTCAGGCGTCCTGCACTCAAAACTATTCCTCGCAACATTTCAAACGCCTTATCATAGCAGCCAAAAGCCAGATGCCCAATGTATTGCCATCGGTGTCACGATATCTCCTTCTTTCCACCGCTACTTTTGGTAATGCCTTTCCACCCTATATAGACTACGCTAGTTGCCAGAGTATATGGCTTGCAGCAGTATGCGGCTATTTTCATATTCAGGAGTTTTTATGACCGGGGAACATGTCATATTGCTGGATGAGCAGGGTAATCCTGACGGCATACTGGAGAAATATGCGGCTCATACCTCTGATACCCTTTTACATCTCGCCTTCTCATGCTGGTTGTTTAACGCGCAGGGGCAATTGCTGGTCACTCGCCGCTCGCTCAGTAAAAAAGCGTGGCCGGGAGTCTGGACCAACTCAGTATGCGGACACCCACAGCAGGGAGAAAGCACTGAAGCGGCAATTATCCGACGCAGCCGTTATGAGCTTGGCGTCGAAATTACCAACCTGACGCCCGTCTATCCAGATTTTCGCTATCGGGCAACTGACCCGAATGGCATCGTGGAAAATGAGGTCTGTCCGGTATACGCCGCGCAGGTGACCAGCGCGCTACAGGTAAACCCGGATGAAGTGATGGACTACCAGTGGAGCGGCCTGGAAACCGTACTGCAAGCATTGAGCGCGGCGCCGTGGGCGTTCAGTCCGTGGATGGTGTTGCAGGCGTCTGACGACCAAGCGCGTGAGTTGTTGCGGGAGTATAACCAGGGGTAATTTACTGGCTTTGTGCCCGGTGGCGCTACGCTTACCGGGCCTACAGAGGTGCAAAACGTAGGCCGGATAAGGCAAAGCCGCCATCCGGCTTTGTGCCCGGTGGCGCTACGCTTACCGGGCCTACAGAGGTGCAAAACATAGGCCGGATAAGGCGAAGCCGCCATCCGGCTTTGTGCCCGGTGGCGCTACGCTTACCGGGCCTACAGAGGTGCAAAACGTAGGCCGGATAAGGCGAAGCCGCCATCCGGCATCTCACGTCTTATTTTACCGGACGCATCGCCGGGAACAGAATCACGTCGCGGATGGTGTGGCTGTTGGTGAACAGCATTACCATGCGGTCGATACCAATTCCCAGACCCGCTGTCGGCGGCAGACCGTGCTCCAGAGCGGTAACGTAGTCTTCGTCGTAGAACATCGCTTCGTCGTCACCGGCTTCTTTCGCGTTAACCTGATCCTGGAAACGCTGCGCCTGATCTTCTGCATCGTTCAGCTCGCTAAAGCCGTTACCGATTTCACGGCCGCCGATGAAGAATTCAAAGCGGTCGGTGATTTCTGGGTTCACGTCGTTACGGCGCGCCAGCGGAGAAACCTCTGCCGGATATTCAGTGATGAAGGTCGGCTGAATCAGGTGCGCTTCCGCCACTTCTTCGAAGATCTCAGTTACGATGCGGCCCAGGCCCCAGCTTTTCTCAACCTTGATGCCGATAGATTCAGCGATCGCTTTGGCGGAGTCGAAGTTATCCAGATCGGCCATATCCGTTTCAGGACGGTATTTCTTGATAGCCTCGCGCATGGTCAGTTTTTCGAACGGCTTGCCGAAGTCGAACACTTCATCGCCGTAAGGCACTTCAGTTTTGCCCAGGATATCCTGCGCCAGCGTACGGAACAGCGATTCGGTCAGTTCGATCAGGTCTTTATAGTCCGCATACGCCATATAGAGTTCCATCATGGTGAACTCTGGGTTATGACGAACGGAGATCCCTTCGTTACGGAAGTTACGGTTGATTTCGAACACACGCTCGAAGCCGCCAACCACCAGACGCTTCAGGTACAGTTCCGGCGCGATACGCAGGTACATGTCCAGATCCAGCGCGTTGTGATGGGTGATAAACGGACGAGCTGCCGCACCGCCAGGAATCACCTGCATCATCGGAGTTTCCACTTCCATAAAGCCGCGGCCCACCATGAATTGACGAATACCCGCCATAATCTGTGAACGGACTTTAAAGGTGTTACGGGATTCATCGTTAGAGATGAGATCCAGGTAACGCTGGCGATAGCGCGCTTCCTGATCCTGCAAGCCGTGGAATTTATCCGGCAGCGGACGCAGCGCTTTGGTCAGCAGCCGCAGTTCGGTGCAGTGGATGGACAGCTCACCGGTTTTGGTCTTGAACAGCTTCCCTTTCGCGCCGAGGATATCGCCCAGATCCCATTTTTTGAACTGCTCGTTGTAAACGCCTTCCGGCAGATCGTCACGGGCAACGTACAGCTGAATACGGCCGCCGACATCCTGCAACGTAACGAAAGACGCTTTACCCATAATACGACGGGTCATCATACGGCCCGCAACGGACACTTCGATGTTCAGCGCTTCCAGTTCTTCATTCTCTTTCGCGTCGAAGTCAGCGTGCAGTTGGTCTGAGGTGTGATCGCGACGAAAATCATTCGGGAACGGAATACCCTGCTCGCGCAGGCTAGCCAGCTTCTCGCGGCGCGTTTTCAGTTCATTGTTAAGATCGGTTACCGCGTCAGCGCTCTGTGCGTGTTGTTCAGACATGTTGGTTCCTCATAACCCTGCTTTCAAACTTGCTTCGATAAATTGATCCAGGCTGCCATCCAGCACCGCCTGCGTGTTGCGGGTCTCAACCCCGGTACGCAAGTCTTTAATGCGGGAGTCATCAAGGACATAAGAACGAATCTGGCTGCCCCAGCCGATGTCGGATTTGTTATCTTCCATCGCCTGTTTCTCGGCATTTTTCTTCTGCATCTCCAGTTCATAAAGCTTCGCTTTCATCTGCTTCATGGCCTGGTCTTTGTTTTTGTGCTGGGAACGGTCGTTCTGGCACTGCGTCACAATCCCGGTCGGGATGTGCGTAATACGTACCGCAGATTCTGTACGGTTAACGTGCTGACCGCCCGCGCCGGATGCGCGATAAACGTCGATACGCAGGTCTGCCGGGTTGATTTCGATATCAATATCATCGTCAACTTCCGGGTAGACGAACGCGGAGCTGAACGAGGTATGACGACGACCGCCGGAATCGAACGGGCTCTTACGCACCAGGCGATGAACGCCGGTTTCGGTACGCAGCCAGCCATAGGCGTATTCGCCGGAAATCTTGATGGTGACGGATTTGATCCCCGCGACTTCACCTTCAGACTCTTCAATAATTTCGGTTTTAAAGCCGCGCGCTTCTGCCCAGCGCAGATACATACGCTCCAGCATGCTTGCCCAGTCCTGCGCTTCAGTACCGCCGGAACCTGCCTGAATATCGAGGTAGCAATCCGCGCTGTCATACTCACCGGAGAACATACGACGGAATTCCAGCTGCGCCAGCTTTTCTTCCAGCGTATCGAGTTCAGCTACGGCTTCGTTAAAGGTTTCTTCGTCGTCGGCTTCTACAGCCAGCTCCAGCAGCCCGGAAACATCTTCCAGACCCTGAGTCATTTGGTCGAGGGTGTCGACAATCGCTTCAAGGGAGGAACGCTCTTTGCCCAGCGCCTGCGCGCGTTCGGGTTCGTTCCAGACATCCGGCTGTTCCAGCTCGGCGTTTACTTCTTCCAGACGCTCTTTCTTGGCATCGTAGTCAAAGATACCCCCTAAGAACGTCAGAGCGTTCCGTGAGGTCCTGAATGCGGTTATTTACCGGGTTAATTTCAAACATGGTCTGATTTCTTTTATTGGACGAGTCAAAATGCAGTGATAAGAGCGGAATTCTACCGGATTCGCGCTCTCATTAATATACTGTTGTCAATTTGGCCAGAGGTGATCAATGATCAGCTGTAGGCTACGGTTGCCGCGAAACTCGTTGATATCCAGCTTATAGGCAAGCTGAACTTCGCGTACGCCGTTATCCGGCCAGCAGGCGGTATCAACGTTAAACGCAATGCCGTCCAGCAGCGGGCCGCCGCCAACCGGTTCGACCATCACTTTCAGGTGGCGTTCGCCGACCAACCGCTGCTGCAACAAGCGAAAACGTCCGTCAAACAGCGGTTCCGGGAACATCTGCCCCCACGGCCCTGCGTCACGCAGCAGTTGCGCCACTTCCATCGTCATCTCAGCCACGCTCAGCGGGCCATCAGAAACCACTTCGCCCTGTAGCAGCGATGGGTCGAGCCACTCGGTCACCAGCTCGCCAAAACGCAGCTGGAAATGTTCAAACTGCGCCTCTTCCAGTGACAATCCTGCCGCCATCGCATGGCCGCCGAATTTGAGCATCATCCCCGGATACAGCGTATCCAGACGCTCCAGCGCATCGCGCATATGCAGCCCCTGAATGGAACGACCGGAACCTTTCAGCGTACCGTCACCGGCGGGCGCAAAGGCAATCACCGGGCGATGGAAGCGCTCTTTAATGCGCGAAGCCAGAATGCCGACCACGCCCTGATGCCATTCTGGATGATACATCGCCAGGCCGCCAGGCAGCGTTTCACGGCTGCGTTCCAGTTTCTCGCACAGGGTCAGCGCTTCCGCCTGCATCCCCTGTTCGATTTCTTTACGCGTCTGGTTCAGCGCATCCAGTTCATTCGCCAGCACCCGCGCTTCGCCGATGTTATCGCACAGCAGCAACGCCACGCCGACGGACATATCATCCAACCGCCCTGCGGCATTCAGACGCGGCCCCAGCGCAAAGCCTAAATCGCTGGCCGCCAGCTTCTGCGGATCGCGGTTCGACACCTCAAGCAGCGCCTTAATGCCTGGGCGACATTTTCCGGCGCGGATACGGCTCAACCCCTGCCACGTCAGGATGCGGTTATTGGCGTCCAGCGGCACCACGTCCGCCACCGTGCCTAACGCGACCAGGTCGAGCAATTCCGCCAGATTCGGAGGCGTAATGCCACGCTCATCAAACCAGCCTTTATCACGCAGGAAAGTGCGCAGCGCCAGCATCAGATAGAACGCCACGCCAACGCCTGCCAGCGACTTCGACGGGAAATCGCAATCTCGCAGATTCGGGTTAATGATGGCTTCTGCGTCAGGTAGCGTATCGCCCGGCAGGTGGTGATCGGTCACTACCACCGGAATCCCCAGCGCTCTGGCATGTTCCACACCGGCATGAGAAGAGATGCCGTTATCCACCGTCACAATCAGCTGCGCGCCGCGAGCATGCGCCTGATCGACCACTTCCGGGCTTAATCCGTAGCCGTCTTCAAAACGGTTTGGCACCAGGTAGCTGATATTGTTACAGCCCAGCGAACGCATACCGAGGACGCTAAGCGCCGTACTGGTGGCGCCATCCGCGTCAAAATCGCCCACGACGACGATGCGAGCCCCCTCGCGAAACGCGTTATAGAGGATCTCAACCGCCTTTTCGACGCCGCTAAGCTGCTGC
This sequence comes from Citrobacter sp. CK199, assembly GCF_030333285.1. NCBI lineage: Bacteria > Pseudomonadati > Pseudomonadota > Gammaproteobacteria > Enterobacterales > Enterobacteriaceae > Citrobacter > Citrobacter sp. CK199. The sequence continues at coordinate 199,219 of NZ_JAOWGF010000026.1, forward strand.
CACGGCAGCATCCCTTTTACGCTGCGCTCCAGCTCCTGCGCGCTGCGTACGCCCCGGCTGGCGTATAAACGGCGCAGCAGCGGCGGCAGGTCAGCAGGCAGCTCAGCTGTCTCGTCGGCCTCACGCCGACGAAGTTGTATCTGTTGTTTCACGCGAATTATTTACCGCTGGTCTGTTTCTGGTGCGCGTCAAGGAACGCCTTCATCTCTTTCGGCCCCTGATAGCCAGGCACCACATAGCCGTTGCTCAGCACAATCGCTGGCGTGCCGCTCACGCCGAACTGCACACCCAGCGCATAATGATTGGCGATATCGATATCGCAGGTGGCGGCTTTCACGCCTTTGCCCGCCATCGCCTCATCAAAGGCTTTGTTTCGGTCTTTCGCGCACCAGATGGACTTCATATCCTGCTCGGCCTGGCTTTCCAGCCCCTGGCGCGGGAAGGCCAGATAACGCACGGTAATCCCCAGCGCGTTATAGTCTTTCATCTCTTCATGCAGCTTGTGACAGTATCCGCAGGTGATGTCGGTAAAGATGGTGATGACGTGTTTTTCCTGCGGCGCTTTGTAAACAATCATCTCTTTTTCCAGCGCATTCAGGTGTTTCATCAGCAACTGATTGGTGACATTTACCGGCGACGCGCCGCTGACGTCATACATCGGCCCCTGAATAATATGCTTACCATCGTCGGTGACGTACAGCACGCCGCTGTTGGTCAGCACGGTTTTCATGCCTGCAACCGGCGCGGGCTGAATTTCCGTGCTCTGCACGCCCAGCTTAGTCAGCGACTGGCTAATGGCTGCATCGTCCGCATGAACCATTCCCGAAAATGCCGCCGCCAGCAGGGTGAACATCATAAAACGTTTTTTCATAACCTATCCTTTCCTGTCAGCACTCACGCTCGCGGGTGATGCTGTTGATGAAGTTGACGCAAGCGCTCCGTTGCGACATGAGTATAAATTTGTGTGGTCGAGAGATCGCTATGCCCAAGCAGCATCTGTACAACGCGTAAGTCAGCGCCATGATTCAGCAAATGGGTGGCGAAAGCGTGACGCAAAACGTGCGGCGACAGCTTTTCGCTGTCGATTCCCGCCAGCACGGCATAGTGTTTAATGCGGTGCCAGAAGGTCTGACGCGTCATTTGTTGCGCCCGCTGGCTGGGAAATAAAACGTCAATCGACACGCCGTTCAACAGCCACGGGCGCCCGTGCTCCAGATACGTCTCCAGCCAATACACCGCCTCTTCGCCCAACGGCACCAGACGTTCTTTATTGCCTTTACCGATAACCCGCACAACGCCCTGGCGCAGGCTGATATCGCTCATGGTCAGCCCGACCAGCTCAGAAACGCGCAGGCCCGTCGCATACAGCACTTCCAGCATTGCTTTGTCGCGTAATTCCAGCGGTTGGTCAACAACTGGCGACTGTAATAATCTCTCAACTTGTGCTTCGCTGAGATCTTTTGGCAAACGCTGCGGAAGTTTGGGCGACGCGAGCTGCGCGCTCGGATCGTCCTCACGAAATTTTTCACGGTACAGATGCTGAAAGAAGCGCCGCGTGGCGCTCAACAACCGTGCGGAACTGGTGGCTTTATACCCGCCATCCATACGTTCCGCCAGCAGCGTTTGTAAATCATCGCTCTGCACCGTCGCCAGCGTTTTTCCACGATGATGCAACCATTCGACCACCATCGACAAGTCGCGCCGATACGCGCTCAGCGTATTTTCCGCCAGATTACGCTCCAGCCACAGGGCATCGAGAAACTGCTCGATACGCGCCAGATCCTTATCCATCTCGGGCCCCTCTGCGTGTTAAATCAACGCCATTATGCCTGAAGCCGACGCCTTTCTGGTACACTAGCCGCATCGTCATCGCAAGAATCGAGAGCAGTACGTCATGAATATCGGCCTTTTTTATGGTTCCAGCACCTGCTATACCGAAATGGCAGCGGAAAAAATTCGCGACATTATTGGCCCGGAACTGGTCACATTACACAACCTCAAGGATGACTCTCCGACCTTAATGGAGCAGTACGATGTGCTCATTTTAGGCATTCCGACCTGGGATTTTGGTGAAATACAGGAAGACTGGGAAGCCGTCTGGAATCAACTGGACGATCTCAAGCTGGAAGGCAAAATTGTCGCGCTCTACGGCATGGGCGACCAGTTAGGCTACGGCGAGTGGTTCCTGGATGCGCTGGGTATGCTGCATGACAAACTTGTCACCAAAGGCGTTAAATTTGTCGGCTACTGGCCTACCGAAGGCTATGAGTTCACCAGCCCGAAACCGGTCATTGCCGATGGGCAACTTTTTGTCGGCCTGGCGCTGGATGAAACCAACCAGTACGATCTCAGCGATGAGCGCATCCAGGCCTGGTGCGAGCAAATTCTCGGTGAGATGGCAGAGCACTATTCCTGCTGACCGTTTTGCCGGATGGCGGCGTGAACGCCCTGTCCGGCCTGCATGGCGCACCGAACCGTAGGCCTTAAAGCTGCGCGCCATCAGGCCTTCGTTGGCGTTACCCCTGCGTCGCCTGTTGCAACATTAACCGCCGTAAATCCCGCCACTCGGCGTCATCCATGCTGTCCGCCGCCAGCCACAAGTGCTGACGCTTCCCGCTGTCGGCGCGCAAACGCAGCATCATGCCAGTTTTAAGCATCCAGGGCGGCCCCTGAATCGTCCAGTCTTGCCCTTGCCAACGTAAACGCCCATCCATCAGCAGTTTAATTTCGCCCTGCCGGGTATTAATCCGCCGCTGACTGCGCACACAGTCGAACACCACCAGCGAAAGCAATATCAGCCAGAGCGGCGTGTAGCTCAATGGCCAGGGCATCAATAAAACCAATGCGGCGACAAGCCCATGAATGAGCAAAGAGAGCCATTGTGCGCGCCAGGAGACGCGTAAATCAGATTGCCACAGGACCACGTTCCCGATTCCGTGTCTGGATGAGTTTCACCATTTGTTCCAGCTCTGCATCACCCGGTTTACCGTGGTTCATCAACCAGTTAAATAAATCAGGATCGTCGCATTCCAGCAAACGAACAAAGATGCATTTTTCTTCATCGCTTAAGTTATCGTACTCATGTTCGAAAAACGGCATGATAGAAATGTCGAGCTCACGCATACCGCGACGGCATGCCCAATGAATACGTGCTTTGTTATTAATATCCATGTTCTTCTTCCTGTCTCGCGAAAATGAAGTACCCGGCTATTGTAACGTGTTTTTCATGTTCTTTTACGGGAATCTCCATAAACGGAAGCATGATCGGCAAATAAAACCACATTAAGTCAAAGGGTTCATCGATTTTGCATCGCGCCTCGCAAAGCGGGCGATAAGGCACAAATGGGATGTTTAAACCGCTTGCAATGGGCTATAGCTCTTTTACCATTAGTCACTATTACTGCGTTAAGCAAATCAGGACATTATTATGGCTTTTACACCTTTTCCTCCTCGTCAACCGTCCGCGTCAGCCCGTTTGCCTCTGACGCTGATCACTCTCGATGACTGGGCGCTGGCCTCGATCACCGGCGCCGACAGCGAGAAGTATATGCAAGGTCAGGTCACTGCGGACGTCAACCAGCTTACCGAACAGCAACACTTACTGGTCGCCCATTGCGATGCAAAAGGGAAGATGTGGAGCAACCTGCGTCTGTTCCGCGACGGCGACGGTTTTGCCTGGATTGAACGCCGCAGTCTGCGAGAGGCCCAACTGACCGAGCTGAAAAAATACGCCGTGTTCTCTAAAGTCGCGATCGCGCCTGACGATGAGCGCGTTCTGCTCGGTATCGCTGGTTTTCAGGCTCGCGCAGCGCTGGCGAATATCTTTAGCGAGTTACCGAACAGCGAAAAACAGGTCGTGAGCGAAGGGGCGTCCACCCTGCTTTGGTTTGAACATCCGGCGGAACGTTTTCTGCTGATTACGGATGTCGCCACGGCTGAATCCCTGACTGAAAAACTGCGTGGCGAAGCGGCGCTGAACAACAGCCAGCAGTGGCTGGCGCTGGATATTGAAGCGGGCATTCCGGTCATTGACTCCGCGAACAGCGGGCAATTTATACCGCAGGCAACCAACCTACAGGCGCTGGGCGGCATCAGCTTTAAGAAAGGCTGCTACAGCGGGCAGGAGATGGTCGCCCGGGCAAAATTCCGCGGTGCGAACAAACGCGCGCTCTGGTCTCTGGCGGGTAAAGCCAGCCGCGTACCGGAAACCGGAGAAGATCTGGAGTTGCAGATGGGTGAGAACTGGCGTCGTACCGGCACCGTTCTTGCGGCAGTGCAACTGGATGACGGCCAGATTCTGGTGCAGGTGGTCATGAACAACGATATGGAAGCTGACAGCGTATTTCGCGTACGCGATGATGCGAATACTCTGCACATCGTACCGCTGCCCTATTCGCTGGAAGAGTGAAAAGAATAACGCCTGATGGCGCTGCGCTTATCAGGCCTACGGTTCAGTGCGCCATGCAGGCCGGATAAGGTATTAGCCGCCATCCGGCAGTTGGGTTTCAGGCCCCATCCCTCGTAGGCCGGATAAGGCGTAGCCGCCATCCGGCAACAGTGTGTCAGACCTGCCCTACATACAGATAGATCGCCAGAAAGTGGCACACGCTGCCGCCCAGCACAAACCCGTGCCAGATTGCATGGTTATAGGGAATGCGTTTGCAGACGTAGAAAATCACGCCTAGCGAATAGACCACGCCGCCGACCGCCAGCAGCGTCACGCCTCCCGCCGCCAGTTTGATCGCCAGTTGATAAACCACAATCAGCGACAGCCACCCCATCGTTAAATACGTTACCAGCGAGAGAACCTTAAACCGGTGGGCAATAGTCAGCTTGAATAAAATACCGAGCAGCGCCAGGCTCCAGATGACAATCATCAGCCCACGCGCCAGCGGCGAATCCAGCCCCACCAGCAAAAACGGCGTATAGGTTCCGGCAATCAGCAGATAGATAGCGCAGTGGTCGAATTTTTTCAGCCAGATCTTCGCCCGCTGATGCGGAATCGCGTGGTAGAGGGTTGAAGCAAGAAACAGCAGGATCATGCTGCCGCCGTACAGGCTGTAGCTGGTAATGGCCGTTGCACTGGCATTCGCGTCTACCGCCTGAACCAGTAACAGCACCAGACCGACAATACCAAACACCAACCCAATACCGTGGCTGATGCTATTGGCAATTTCCTCTGCCAGCGAATATCCCTGTGCGATTAATGGTTTCTGCACCATAGCTTACTCCAAAGAACGTTCACAATCGTGATAGCGTTCCTAGCGTAACTGAGAATGGTTCCAGTGAACACCTGTTAGCTAAAATAAATATCAACTTAAGATTAATCTTTGTAAATCATGATGTTGAAACTTATTTTTCAACTAACAGTTGTTCATTAAAATCAAAGGCATTTAAAATCAATCACATAAAATTGCGTCTGATCCGGGTAAATCCCGGCAATCACATGTTTAAGCTCTTCAAGCGTCATGTTTTCCTGCCGGGCATGTTTTTCCGTTAGCGTGTCCAGCGTGACGGTTGAAGTGCCAACAACCTCAATTGTGCAGAAGTAACCCTCATCTTCGAAGCGTCCAACCCGTAGAATATCCCCGGCTTTGAAGTGTGATTCGGACTCGTCACGAATGGTGATAGTTTTGCGTCCGGCCAGAATGTCATCCTGGAAACGCTGAAAAAAAGTGATGTCATTTGGCTGCATGTTATTATTCCCTGTAGATGAAGTCTGATGAGTGAGTTTTGCCATTGTGAGTATGTTCTCCCACGCTGCCATCGCCAGTCTCAACAATCTTGAGATGCTGGTCTACAACTATGTCATCAAAAACCGTGACAAAGTCATGTACATGACCATTCGCGAACTGGCTGATGCCGTGGGCGTTTCCACCACCACCGTGCTGCGCTTTTGTCGCAAACTTCACTGTGACGGCTACTCTGAATTCCGCGTGCGCTTTAAATTATATTTAGAGCAGGATGAGCCGCAACAGGCTAATTTTGGCGCCAGCGAAATTATCAGTTTCTTTAAAAGCGTCAATAACGATGAGTTTGATAAATTACTCGATCAGGCTGTCGATATCATTTTATCTTCCGAACGTATTATATTTGTCGGCGCAGGAACTTCCGGCGCGCTGGCAAAATATGGCGCACGTTTTTTCTCTAACGTCGGGAAATTCAGTAATCATATTGATGATCCTTATTTTCCGGTCACCAACGATATGGCAAAAAACGCGCTGGCGATTGTGCTTTCAGTATCGGGAGAGACTGCGGAGATCCTGCGCTTTTCCAGCCAGTTCAGCCTGCACAACTGCAAAGTGCTGTCGATTACCAGCCATGAACATTCGGCTCTGGCAAAGCTGGCCGATTTTAATCTCTCCTGGCATGTACCACAAACCCGTATTGCTGGCGTTTATGATATTACAACGCAGATCCCCGTTATCTATATTCTTGAATCATTAGGCCGTAAGCTGGCGAAAAAATTAGCGTAAAAAAACAAATTGTTTTTTGGGCGTAACAAATTACACCGGCGCTATTTTGTTATATCGTGACTTTTTGCCTTCCTTTGTTAGACTCAAAACCAGATTGTATTAATTTGAGATTGAGCAACAATGAAAAAACTCACCTTACCAAAAGATTTCTTATGGGGCGGCGCAGTTGCCGCTCATCAGGTTGAAGGCGGCTGGAACAAAGGCGGCAAAGGGCCGAGCATCTGTGATGTGCTGACCGGCGGAGCGCATGGCGTACCGCGTGAAATCACCCGACAAGTCGTAGCGGGTAAATATTATCCAAACCATGAAGCGGTCGATTTTTACGGTCACTACAAAGAAGACATTAAGCTGTTCGCCGAGATGGGTTTTAAATGCTTTCGCACCTCCATCGCCTGGACCCGCATTTTCCCGCAGGGTGACGAGACGCAACCGAACGAAGAAGGGCTGAAATTCTACGATGATATGTTCGATGAGTTGCTCAGATACAACATCGAACCGGTCATCACCCTCTCCCACTTTGAAATGCCGCTGCATCTGGTACAGCAATACGGCGGCTGGACCAACCGTAAAGTGGTGGATTTCTTCGTCCGCTTCGCGGAGGTGGTATTTGAGCGCTACAAGCACAAAGTCAAATACTGGATGACCTTCAACGAGATCAACAACCAGCGCAACTGGCGCGCGCCGCTGTTTGGCTACTGCTGTTCCGGCGTGGTGTATACCGAGCATGAAAACCCGGAAGAAACCATGTATCAGGTGCTGCACCACCAGTTCGTCGCCAGCGCGCTGGCGGTAAAGGCGGCACGCCGCATCAACCCGGAGATGAAGGTCGGCTGTATGCTGGCGATGGTCGCGCTCTATCCGTTTTCCTGTAAGCCGGAAGATGTCATGTTCGCGCAAGAATCCATGCGTGAGCGCTATGTGTTTACCGACATTCAGCTACGCGGCTACTACCCGTCTTACGTGCTGAACGAATGGGAACGTCGCGGCTTTAACATCAACATGGACGCTGGCGACGCGGAGATTCTGCGCGAAGGCACCTGTGATTATCTTGGCTTCAGCTATTACATGACTAACGCAGTAAAAGCGGAAGGCGGCAGCGGCGATGCCATTTCCGGCTTCGAGGGCAGCGTGCCGAATCCGCACGTCAAAGCTTCCGACTGGGGCTGGCAGATTGACCCGGTCGGCCTGCGTTATTCCCTGTGCGAGCTGTATGAACGCTATCAGAAGCCGCTGTTTATTGTGGAAAATGGGTTTGGCGCCTACGACAAAGTGGAAGAAGACGGCAGCATCAACGACGATTACCGCATCGACTATCTGCGTGCTCACGTAGAAGAGATGATGAAAGCGGTGACGTATGATGGCGTGGATCTGATGGGCTATACGCCGTGGGGCTGCATCGACTGCGTGTCATTCACGACCGGACAATACAGCAAACGTTACGGTTTTATTTACGTGAACAAGCATGACGACGGCAGCGGCGATATGGCGCGCTCGCGGAAGAAAAGTTTTACCTGGTATAAAGAGGTTATCTCCAGCAACGGCGAGAAGCTGTAATTTTTTGCCGGGTGGCGGCTAATACCTTATCCGGCCGACAAGTTCTGTCTCCGAATAAAAAAAGCCGGGTAGCGCTTGCGCTTACCCGGCCTACAGCATGGCAGAGAGATTACTGATATTCGCTCATCGGTACGCAGGAGCAGAACAGGTTACGGTCGCCGTAAACGTCATCAAGGCGTTTCACGGTCGGCCAGTACTTGTTCGCTACCCCCGCCGGGAACACCGCGACTTCACGGCTGTATCCGTGGTTCCACTCCGCGACCAGCTCATTCTGCGTGTGCGGCGCGTTAACCAGCGGGTTATCCTCCAGCGGCCACTCACCAGCTTTCACGCGATCGATTTCCGCACGAATCGCCAGCATCGCATTGATAAAGCGATCCAGCTCCATCTTGCTTTCAGATTCCGTCGGTTCAACCATCAACGTTCCCGCCACCGGGAACGACATGGTCGGCGCGTGGAAGCCGTAGTCGATCAAACGCTTGGCAATATCCAGCTCGCTGATGCCGGTTTCTTCTTTCAGCGGGCGGATGTCGAGAATACACTCGTGCGCCACGCGGCCATCGCGACCGGTATACAGCACCGGATACGCGTCTTTCAGGCGGCTGGCGATATAGTTGGCGTTCAGAATCGCCACCTGGCTCGCCTGCTTCAGCCCTTCCGCGCCCATCATGCGGATGTACATCCAGCTGATCGGCAGAATGGATGCGCTGCCGAACGGTGCAGCGGACACCGCGCCCTGACGGGTCAGCATCCCTTCGATCTGCACCACGCTGTGACCCGGAACAAACGGCGCCAGATGTGATTTCACGCCAATCGGCCCCATACCCGGGCCGCCGCCGCCGTGCGGAATGCAGAAGGTTTTATGCAGGTTGAGGTGTGAAACATCCGCGCCGATGAAGCCCGGAGAGGTAATGCCAACCTGCGCGTTCATGTTTGCGCCATCGAGGTATACCTGGCCGCCGAACTGATGCACGATCTCGCACACTTCACGAATGGTTTCTTCGTACACGCCGTGGGTGGATGGGTAAGTCACCATGATGCAGGAGAGATTGTCACCCGCCTGCTCGGCTTTAGCGCGCAGGTCCGCCAGATCGATGTTGCCGTTCTTATCGCATGCGACCACCACCACCTGCATACCCGCCATCTGTGCGGAAGCCGGGTTGGTGCCGTGAGCGGAGGCCGGGATCAGACAGATATCGCGATGACCGTCGTTGCGACTTTCGTGATAATGACGAATCGCCAACAGGCCCGCGTATTCGCCCTGCGCGCCGGAGTTCGGCTGCATACACACGGCATCATAGCCCGTCAGTTTCACCAGCCAGTCAGAAAGCTGGTTGATCATCTGATGATACCCTTCCGCCTGATCTGCCGGGCAGAACGGATGCAGTTCCGCAAATTCCGGCCAGGTGATGGGGATCATCTCCGCCGCCGCGTTCAGCTTCATAGTACAGGAACCCAGCGGGATCATTGCCTGATTCAGCGCCAGATCTTTACGCTCCAGCGAATGCATGTAGCGCATCATCTCCGTTTCGCTGTGGTAACGGTTGAACACCGGGTGCGTCAGGATCGCGTCATCACGCAGCATACTCTCCTGGATAGAGCGGCTATCGTGCGCCACGTCTTTATCCAGCGTATCAATGTTCAGACCGTGGTCGTCGCCCAGCAGTACAGAGAACAGTTGCAGCACGTTTTCGCGGGTTGTCGTTTCATCCAGCGTGATGCCGACAGCATTGTGGATGTCGCTGCGCAGGTTGATCTCTGCGGCTTCCGCGCGCGCCAGGACGGCGGCTTTATCGGCCACCTCTACGCACAGGGTGTCGAAGTAATGCGCATGGCGCAGTTTCAGCCCTTTTTGTTGCAGGCCCGCCGCCAGAATGTCGGTCAGGCGGTGAATGCGATTAGCAATGCGCTTCAGCCCAACCGGACCGTGATAAACGGCATACAGGCTGGCGATGTTGGCCAGCAGCACCTGCGAAGTACAAATATTGGAGTTCGCTTTCTCGCGACGGATATGCTGTTCGCGAGTCTGCATCGCCATGCGCAGTGCGGTATTGCCCGCCGCATCTTTCGATACGCCGATAATACGGCCCGGCATGGAACGTTTGAATTCATCTTTGGCGGCAAAGAACGCCGCGTGTGGGCCGCCGTAGCCCATCGGTACGCCGAAGCGTTGCGCAGAGCCGAACACAATGTCCGCGCCCTGTTTACCCGGTGCCGTCAGCAGCACCAGCGCCATAAAATCGGCAGCCACGCTGACGATAACCTTACGTGACTTCAGTTCGCTAATCAGCGCGCTGTAGTCGTGGACTTCACCGGTGGTGCCAACCTGCTGCAACAGCACGCCGAACACATCCTGGTGATCCAGCACTTTTTCCGCGTCATCGACGATCACATCAAAACCGAAGGTCTCCGCGCGGGTGCGCACGACATCCAGCGTTTGCGGGTGAACGTCAGAGGCGACAAAGAAACGGTTGGCGTTTTTCAGTTTGCTGATGCGTTTTGCCATCGCCATCGCTTCTGCGGCAGCGGTTGCTTCATCCAGCAACGAAGCGGAGGCCATATCCAGCCCGGTCAGATCCAGCGTCACCTGCTGGAAATTCAGTAGCGCCTCCAGACGCCCCTGCGAAACTTCCGGCTGATAAGGCGTATACGCGGTGTACCAGCCCGGATTTTCCAGCATATTGCGCAGGATAACCGGCGGCAGCTGCACCGCGGTATAACCCATGCCAATGTAAGACGTAAAGCGCTTGTTGCGACCGGCAATCGCTTTTAATTCGGCCAGCGCGGCGTATTCCGTCGCCGCTTCACCTACCTGCGGCGGCGTGGCAAGCTGAATGTCTTTCGGCACAATCTGGCCGATCAGCGCGTTTAACGACTCGGCGCCAACGGTATTCAGCATATCTTGCTGCTGTGCGGCGTCCGGTCCAATGTGGCGTTCAATGAAAGCGCCGCTGTTTTCAAGCTGGCTTAGCGTCTGTGTCATGGGCGATGGTTCCTGAAACGTGCAGTGAATCGTGATTGTCTCTGGCTCAATTGCCCGGTGGCGCTAACGCTTACCGGGCCTACGCGTGCGAAAACGAATACGCAAAATCATTCACGTTGCAGGACGGCGGCGACGCAGAGAACCCCCAGGAGCTTACATAAGTAAGTGACTGGGGTGAGCGAGGAAGCCAACACACCTGCTGCGTGAAGGATGAAGCGTATTTATTCGTCTTCTAACAATGCTTCGTATGCGGTTGCATCCAGCAGCGAGTCGATTTCGCTTTCGTCGCTGGCTTTGATTTTGAAGATCCAGCCACCCGCATACGGCTCGCTGTTGACCAGTTCAGGGGAGTCGCTGAGCGCGTCGTTTACCGCCACAATCTCACCGCTCACCGGCGCATAAATGTCAGAAGCGGCTTTTACCGATTCTGCTACCGCGCAGTCATCGCCCGCCGCAACGGTGGCGCCGACGTCTGGCAGATCGACAAAAACCATATCACCCAGCAATTCCTGAGCGTGCTCCGTGATGCCAACCGTGTAAGTACCGTCTGCTTCTTTGCGCAGCCATTCGTGTTCTTTGCTGTATTTCAGTTCTACAGGTACGTTGCTCATCAATAAATCTCCAAAAAAGGATGAATCACGCGACGGCTTTGCCGTTACGCACAAAAACAGGTTTAGTGACTTTTACTGGCATTTCGCGGTTGCGGATCTGCACGATCGCCGTCTCGCCAATACCCGCCGGAACGCGCGCCAGCGCAATGCTGTAGCCCAGCGTCGGAGAGAAAGTGCCGCTGGTAATAATGCCTTCCAGCTGATTCCCCTGGGCATCGGTAAAGCGTACCGGCAGTTCGTTACGCAGTACGCCTTTCTCGGTCATAACCAGACCCACCAGTTGTTCGGTGCCTTTTTCACGCTGGACTTCCAGCGCCTCGCGACCAATAAAATCGCGATCGGCCGGTTCCCAGGCGATGGTCCAGCCCATGTTCGCCGCCAGCGGAGAGACGCCTTCATCCATCTCCTGACCATACAGGTTCATACCCGCTTCCAGACGCAGCGTATCGCGCGCGCCCAGGCCACACGGCTTCACGCCGGATTCCACCAGCGCACGCCAGAAATCCGCCGCCTTTTCGTTTGGCATCGCAATTTCATAGCCTGCTTCGCCGGTATAACCGGTTGTTGCAATAAACAGATCGCCCGCCTGCACGCCAAAGAACGGTTTCATGCCTTCCACCGCCTTGCGCTGTTCTTCAGTAAACAGCGTGGCCGCTTTCGCCTGCGCATTCGGCCCCTGTACCGCAATCAGCGACAGGTCGTCACGAACGGTGATGTCGATGGCGTAAGGTTCGGCGTGTTGGGTAATCCAGGAGAGGTCTTTTTCGCGGGTGGCGGAGTTTACAACGAGGCGGAAGAAATCTTCAGTGAAGTAATAGACAATCAGGTCATCTATCACGCCGCCCGAGGCATTGAGCATACCAGAGTAGAGGGCTTTACCGGTCTTTGTGAGTTTCGCCACGTCATTCGCCAGCAGATAACGCAAAAACTCCCGGGTGCGGCTGCCGCGTAGATCGACGATGGTCATATGCGACACATCAAACATACCGGCATCAGTGCGAACTGCATGGTGCTCATCAAGTTGAGAACCATAGTGCAGCGGCATCATCCAGCCATGGAAATCCACCATGCGCGCGCCACAAAGCGTGTGTTGTTCGTATAAAGGAGTCTGTTGAGCCATCTTGTCCTCATTGAATAAGCGGGGCTTACAACCATTTCATGGTGAAATCTTCGCCACGAAACCCGGCGTCGCAGCCACTCCAGGGCTTCGACGCAAACGTTCTCTTTTACCTGAACTTACCACCGAAGCAGACGCTAAACCATAAGGCAAAATTAACCATCACATTAGCTTATGACCAAAAAACGCCAAACCCACATCAGCATAAAAAACCATGAAATAAACAAAAAACCTCCATAAACGATAATAAAATACGCAACCACCCCGCACATATCCATATTAAATGTGGAAAAATTGTCAAAAATGACGATAGTTGAAAATCGTAATATTAAAAAAACTAATGCGAAAAGAGAGGTGAAATTAGATTATTTCAAATGAGGAAAGCGTCCCGGCGCGAAGGCCGGGAGAGGAAAATGTGACGGGTTTCAAACTCTCAGAAGCAGGAGGGAAATGCTTAGCGGAGCCACTCAGGCAGATCGTTCAATCCCATCGCCTGACGAATCAGTTGCGGTTTTACGCCCGGGAGAGTATCGGCCAGTTTCAGACCAATATCGCGCAGCAATTTCTTCGCAGGGTTCTCTCCGGCAAACAGTTCGCGAAAACCCTGCATACCTGCCAGCATCATCGCGGCGCTGTGCTTACGGCTGCGCTCGTAGCGACGCAAATAGAGGTATTGACCAATGTCTTTGCCCTGACGTTGCAGACGTTTGAGTTCATCGATCAACTCTGCGGCGTCCATAAAGCCGAGGTTCACCCCCTGTCCCGCCAGCGGATGGATGGTATGTGCGGCGTCGCCCACCAGCGCCAGCCGGTGTGCGGCAAACTGACGCGCATAGCGTCCCGTCAGCGGGAACACCTGGCGTTCGCTCTCAACGCGGCATAAGCCGAGGCGGTTATCAAACGCGACGTTCAGCGCCCGGTTGAACGCATCCTCACTCGCCTGCTGCATATGCTCAGCGTCCTGCGGAGACAGCGACCAGACAATGGAACACAGATGCGGATCGCTTAATGGCAGGAATGCCAGGATGCCTTCGCCATGAAACGCCTGACGCGCAACGGCGCCGTGCGCTTCTTCGGTGCGGATGGTCGCCACCAGCGCATGATGACGGTAATCCCAGAAGGTCAGCGGAATATCCGCTTTGTTGCGCAGCCAGGAGTTCGCGCCGTCTGCGCCAATCACCAGCCTTGCCGTCAGCATCGCGCCATCTTTCAGGGTCAGGAAGGTTTCATTTTCTCCCCAGGCGACCTGCTGCAATTCAGCCGGCGCCATCAGGGTAATATCCGCTGACTGCTGCGCCTTTTGCCATAGCGCGTAGTGGATCACCGAATTTTCAATGATGTGCCCCAGGTGGCTGTATCCCATGCTTTTGTCATCAAACTCAATGCGGCCAAAGCTGTCTTTATCCCAGACTTCCATACCGTGGTAGCAGCTTGCGCGGCGAGCAAGAATGTCTGACCAGACCCCAAGACGCGTAAGCAGTTTTTCACTGGCGGCATTGATAGCCGACACGCGTAATGCCGGGGGAGCGTCGCTCGCCAGCGGCTGTGGAACGCGCTGTTCCAGAACGGCAACGCGTAAACCGCTGCCCTGCAAACCGCAGGCGACAGCCAGGCCTACCATGCCTCCGCCAACAATGGCTACATCAACACTTTGCACTGTGTACTCCTGAAAATAGGACAATCAAAAACCGTAGGCCGGATAAGGCAAAGCCACCATCCGACATTACATTACTTCCGCGGCATTGCCTGATGGCGCTGCGCTAATCAGGCCTACTTCTTTATTCCGACCTACCGGTGAATTATCGTGCGACCCAGCCCAACGTCCGTTTTGCCAACGTGTCGCGAAGGGGAGGCAATAACTCCATCGCCATTAAGCCGACGTTGCGCCCGCCAACCAGCGGCGCCCAGCGGTTAGCAAACAGATGCACCAGGCTATCCGTTATGCCAACCGTCGCCTCTCTGTCAGCCTGACGGCGCGACTGGTACTCAGAAAGCACGCCGTACTCGCCGACGTCCGCCCCAGACTCATGCGCCTGCACCAGCGTTTCGGCAAGGCTCATCACATCGCGCAGTCCCAGGTTAAACCCTTGCCCGGCGATAGGATGCAGCGTCTGCGCCGCATTGCCGACCAGCACGGTGCGATGGGTTATCGCTTTGGCCGCCGTGGTGAGCGCTAGCGGATAAGCGCTGCGCTTACCCGCATGGGTAATACGTCCCAGCCGCCAGCCAAACGCCGACTGTAGCTCATGGCAAAAACGTTCATCCGACCAGCGCATGATCTCGTCGCGCTGTTCAAGCGGATGGCACCACACCAGCGAACAGCGACCTTCGGACATCGGCAACATCGCCAGCGGGCCGTGTTGGGTAAAGCGTTCAAACGCACGTCCGTCATGCGCGATAGCGGTCGCAACGTTGGCGATCACCGCCAGTTGTTCATAAGGCTGCTGCTGCCAGTCCACGCCGCAGGCGGTCGCCAGAGCGGAGTGCGTACCGTCGGCCGCCACCACGACATGACCAGAAATCACGTCACCGTTTTCCAGAGTGACATTCACCTTTTCTTGCGTTCGCGCCACGCTGGCAACGCGATCCGGGCAATGCAGCGTCACGCCCGGCGCTTTGCGCAACAGCGCAAACAGTCGCTGACCGACATCATGCAGCTCCACAACCTGCCCCAACGCAGCGATGCTGTAATCCTGCGCGTCCAGAGTGACAAAACCGGCATGGCCGCGATCGCTGACATGTACCGTGTTGATCGCCGTTGCGCAATCAGCAATCGCCTGCCAGACGCCAATCCGCGCCAGTTGCTGACAGGTGCCTGCCGCCAGCGCGATCGCCCGGGCGTCGAACCCGGGATGCACGGCGGCTTCAGGCGCGCTCGCTTCAATCAGGTGCACGGCCAGTTTGCCGTGGCTAAGCTGAGAAAGGGCCAGCGCCAGCGTCGCGCCCACCATACCGCCGCCAACAATAATCACGCTCATAGCTGACGCGCCGCCGCCATTAAGGCTTCAATATCGTCCGCTTTTTTCACTACGCTGGCGGTCAGGTTTTCGTTGCCCGTTTCCGTAATGACAATGTCATCTTCAATACGGATGCCGATGCCGCGATACGCTTCCGGCACGTCGGCGTCCGGCGCAATGTACAGACCCGGTTCAACGGTGAGCACCATACCCGGCTCCAGCACGCGGGAGCGATCCTGCCCGTAAACGCCGACATCGTGTACGTCCAGCCCCAGCCAGTGGCTAAGACCATGCATAAAGAATGGACGATGGGCGTTTTCCGCGATCAACTGCTCCACGTCACCCTGCAAAATGCCCAGATTCACCAGCCCCGCGATCATGATGCGCACCACTTCTCCCGTGACCTCCTGGATAGACGTTCCCGGACGAAACAGGCGTAAGCTGGTTTCCAGCGACGCCAGCACGATATCGTAGATTTCGCGCTGGGCGGGCGTAAATTTGCCGTTCACCGGGAAAGTACGCGTAATGTCGCCAGCATAACCTTTGTATTCGCATCCGGCGTCGATCAACACCAGATCGCCGTCGCGCATTTCGCTTTCATTTTCGGTGTAGTGGAGGATGCAGCCGTTCTCACCGCTGCCGACAATGGTGTTATAGGACGGATAGCGCGCGCCGTGACGGTTAAATTCGTGGTGAATTTCACCTTCCAGTTGATATTCGAACATCCCCGGACGGCATTTTTTCATTGCGCGGGTATGCGCCAGCGCGCTGATCTCGCCCGCGCGACGCATAACGGCAATCTCTTCCGGCGATTTAAACAGGCGCATCTCGTGCACCATTGGCCGCCAGTCGGTCATCGTCGCCGGTGCAGTCAGGTTCTGTCGGGAACCTTTACGCAGTTTATCCAGCGCGGCGAAAACAATCTCGTCGGCATACGCATATTCGCCCTGCGCGTGGTAAACCACGTCAAGGCCATTGAGTAACTGATAAAGCTGCTGGTTGATTTCGCTGAACGCCAGCGCGCGATCTACGCCCAGTTTTTCCGGCGCGGCGTCCTGCCCCAGGCGGCGGCCAAACCAGATCTCCGCCGTCAGATCGCGAACGCGGTTAAACAAAACGCTGTGGTTATGAGTGTCATCACTTTTAATCAGCACCAGCACCGCTTCCGGTTCGTTAAAACCGGTGAAATACCAGAAATCACTGCTCTGGCGATACGGATATTCACTGTCCGCGCTGCGCGTGGCTTCCTGAGCTGCAAAAATCAACGCGGCGCTGCCCGGCTGCATTTGCGCCAGTAATGCCTGGCGGCGACGCTGATACTCCTGCTGAGATATATCGCTCATAACACTCTCCATTGCGTTTACGTTCTTAGTGCAGAGTCGGTTTCTGGACTTCCGGCGCCGTTGGCTGCTGACGCGTAAAGGTGTCGTGGCACAGCAGCGCCGCAACCCGCACATATTCGATGATCTCTTCGAGCGACATCTCCAGCTCTTCCTGATCTTCGTCTTCGTCATAACCGAGCTGGGCGATGTTGCGCAGATCGTCAATGGCTTCACCGGTTTCGCCGGTCACTTTATCCAGCTTAGGCTGCGTGACGCCAAGCCCCAGTAAAAAGTGGTTAACCCAGCCGGCCAGCGCATCAGCGCGATCGAACACGCTCACGTCGTCGCCTTCAGGCAGAAAAAGCTGAAAAAGGAAGCCGTCGTCTTCCAGCGCGTCGCTGGTTGCCGCATGCATTTTACGCAGCGCCTGCGCCAGTTCGTGACCAAAGGCCAGCCTCTCGTTCGTCAGGTCGTGCAACAGCGGCTGCCATGAGCTGTCGTTGTTGCCGCCGCAAATCATCCCACTGATCAAACCGTGCATTTCGGCCGGGGTTAACCCCGTCCCCTGTTGGTTCAAAAACTGGTTCATTTCGTTGTAACCAGGCATTTCGTTCTGTATAGACATAAGCATTCGTCATCAAAGGGAGGATATTCATGATATGCTACCACTTTGGACCCTGGTGAACCAGAAAAGGGCTTGTATCTTCACACCGGGGTAGCTATAGTGTCGCCCCTTCGCCGACCCAGGGTCTGGAGGCGAAGGCAGCGCAGTCAATCAGCAGGAAGGTGGCATGTCTGCACAACCCGTCGATATCCAAATTTTTGGCCGTTCACTCCGCGTGAATTGCCCGCCTGAACAAAGGGATGCGTTGAATCAGGCTGCGGACGATCTGAATCAGCGGTTGCAAGATCTAAAAGTTCGCACTAGAGTCACAAATACTGAGCAGCTGGTTTTCATTGCCGCATTGAACATCAGCTATGAATTAACTCAGGAAAAAGCGAAGACCCGCGACTACGCGGCGAGCATGGAACAACGAATTCGGATGCTTCAACAGACCATTGAACAGGCGTTGCTTGATCAGGGTCGCATAACCGAAAAAACGGGCCAAAACTTTGAATAACACTTTTCGGTTTACTATGGTAGAGTGACCGTGAAGACAAAATTTCTCTGAGATGTTTGCAAGCGGGCCAGTCCCCTGAGCCGATATTTCATACCACAAGAATGTGGCGCTCCATGGTTGGTGAGCATGCTCGGCTAGTCCGAGAAGCCTTAAAACCGTGACGACGCATTCACCTTGAACCAAGGGTTCAAGGGTTACAGCCTGCGGCGGCATCTCGGAGATTCCCCTTCTACCTGGCGACAGCCATGACGCAACTTCCTGAACTTCTTTTATCCCGACAAGAAATCCGCCAGATGATTCGGCAACGTCGCCGTACGCTGACGTCTCAACAGCAAACCGCGTTCGGTCAACAGGCCGCCACCAGAATGCTTGCTTATCCTCCCGTGGTTCTTGCCCACACCGTCGCGGTGTTTCTTTCATTTGATGGCGAGCTGGACACGCAACCCTTGATTGAGCAGCTCTGGCGCGCGGGAAAACGCGTGTATTTACCGGTTCTCCATCCGTTCAGCCCCGGCAATTTACTGTTTCTGCATTATCATCCGCAAAGCTCGCTGGTGATGAATCGTCTGAAAATTCAGGAACCGAAGCTGGACGTGCGTGACGTGCTGCCGCTCTCTCAGTTAGATGTGCTGGTTACACCGTTAGTCGCTTTCGACGAAGACGGCCAGCGTCTGGGAATGGGCGGCGGGTTCTACGACAGAACGTTGCAGAACTGGCGACAGCATAAGATCCAACCGGTGGGTTATGCGCACGATTGTCAGTTAGTGGAAAAGTTGCCTGTCGAAGAGTGGGATATCCCGCTGCCTGCGGTGGTGACGCCGTCAAAAGTGTGGGAGTGGCCGCAGTGAATTGCCTGATGGCGCTACGCTTACCCGGCCTACGAGCCGATCTCACAGGCCGGGTGAGGCATAGCCGCCACCCGGCACAGTATACAAATTAGTACAGCAGACGAGCGCGAATCGTACCCGGTAGCGCTTTCATCGCCAGCAGGGCTTTCTCCGCCACATCTTCATCCGCTTCGATATCAATCACCACGTAACCGACCTGGGCAGACGTTTGCAGATACTGCGCGGCGATGTTAACGCCCTGCTCGGCAAAAATCTGGTTAAGCGCGGTCAGCACGCCCGGACGATTTTCATGGATGTGCATCAGACGACGGCCGCCGTGCAGCGGCAGGGAGACTTCCGGGAAGTTCACCGCAGACAGCGTAGAGCCGTTATCAGAATACTTCGTCAGTTTGCCTGCCACTTCAAGGCCGATGTTCTCCTGCGCTTCCTGGGTAGAACCGCCGATATGCGGCGTCAGAAGCACATTGTCGAATTCACATAGCGGAGAAGTAAACGGATCGCTGTTGGTCGCAGGTTCCGTCGGGAACACGTCGATAGCTGCGCCCGCCAGGTGTTTGCTCGCCAGCGCATCGCACAGCGCCGGGATGTCCACCACCGTACCGCGAGACGCGTTGATCAGCAGCGCGCCCGGTTTCATCAGTGCGATTTCCGTCGCGCCCATCATATTTTTGGTGGAGGCGTTTTCCGGCACATGCAGGCTCACAACGTCGCTCATGTTCAGCAGATCGGAAAGATGCTGTACCTGGGTCGCGTTGCCCAGCGGCAGTTTGTTTTCAATATCGTAGAAGAAGACGTGCATGCCCAGCGATTCCGCCAGAATGCCCAACTGCGTGCCAATGTGGCCGTAACCAATGATCCCCAGCTTTTTGCCGCGCGCTTCAAACGAACCGGCCGCCAGTTTGTTCCACACGCCACGGTGCGCTTTCGCGTTCGCTTCCGGCACGCCGCGAAGCAGTAGCAGCAGCTCGCCAATCACCAGTTCCGCAACAGAACGCGTGTTGGAGAACGGCGCGTTAAACACGGGGATTCCGCGTTTTGCCGCTGCGTTCAGATCAACCTGGTTGGTGCCGATGCAGAAACATCCAATCGCCACCAGTTTCTCTGCGGCGTCAATCACATCTTCGGTCAGATGGGTTCGGGATCGCAGGCCAATGAAATGGGCATCACGGATGGACTCTTTCAACTGCTCAGTATCCAGAGCGCCTTTGTGAAATTCGATGTTGGTATAACCTGCCGCGCGAAGGTTTTCGAGTGCCTTTTGGTGCACACCTTCAACCAGCAGAAATTTAATCTTGTCTTTCTCCAGTGATACCTTTGCCATTTCCCCGACCCTGTCTTTTTATCGAAACTGATGTGTTGTATGTGGATTTGTATCCGCCTTTCAACATATCAAAAAAAACTATTGCGGCAATATGAACGTTTGCGTCGCCACTCTGAAGAAATATCATTCAGCGTGAAATGGCAGAGGAAAATGCTGGGGATAAGATTTTCTTTGGAGAGATCGGCAGGGCAACATCCAAAACGTGACACAAGTCACCAAATTTGCCCTGCCAAATTTTTTTAACGCGGGATGAATCACCCTCGCCAGATCATTTTACGATAGTTTTTACGCCGTCTGCCGTACCAATCAGCGCCACATCCGCGCCACGGTTGGCGAACAGGCCGACGGTCACGACGCCCGGAATGGCGTTAATCGCGTTTTCCATCGCGATCGGATCAAGAATTTCCATGCCGTATACGTCGAGGATCACATTGCCGTTATCAGTGACTACGCCCTGACGGTACTCAGGACGACCGCCCAGCTTCACTAACTGGCGTGCGACAGCGCTGCGCGCCATCGGGATCACTTCCACCGGAAGCGGGAATTTACCCAGAATATCGACCTCTTTGGAGGCATCCGCGATGCAGATGAATTTCTTCGCCACCGAAGCAATGATTTTCTCACGCGTCAGCGCCGCGCCGCCGCCTTTAATCATCTGCATGTGGCCGTTGATCTCATCCGCGCCATCAACATAGACGCCCAGGCTGTCCACTTCGTTCAGATCGAAAACGGTAATGCCGAGGCTCTTGAGTTTTTCAGTAGATGCATCCGAGCTGGACACCGCCCCTTCAATCTGACCTTTCATTGTGCCCAGCGCATCAATAAAGTGCGCGGCTGTTGAACCGGTACCTACGCCCACAATGGTGCCGGGCTGTACATACTGAAGTGCCGCCCATCCTACTGCTTTTTTCAGTTCATCCTGCGTCATGATCGTTTCGCCTGTGGTGTGAAAATTCAGGCGCATTATAGATCATTGTGCGAAAAAATCCCTCCGACCCCGCTCGCAAGCGGCGGATTTCGTCTGTACCTGAGTGAAATTTATGTCATAGTGCGGGATAAGAAAAATTTCAGGAGTACCTCAGAGCAATGAAACGTCCAGACTACAGAACACTACAAGCGCTGGATGCGGTGATTCGTGAACGGGGATTTGAACGCGCCGCACAGAAGTTGTGCATCACACAATCCGCTGTCTCACAACGCATAAAACAGCTTGAGAATATGTTTGGGCAACCGCTGCTGGTACGAACCGTTCCGCCGCGTCCTACCGAACAAGGGCAAAAATTGCTGGCGCTGCTGCGTCAGGTAGAGCTACTGGAAGATGAGTGGCTTGGCGATGAGCAAACCGGCTCCACGCCGCTGCTGCTGTCGCTGGCGGTCAACGCCGACAGTCTGGCGACCTGGCTGCTTCCGGCGCTGGCGCCGGTTCTGGCCGACTCGCCTATTCGCCTCAATTTGCAGGTGGAAGATGAAACCCGCACCCAGGAACGTCTGCGTCGCGGCGAAGTGGTTGGCGCGGTGAGTATTCAGCACCAGGCGCTGCCAAGCTGCCTGGTAGACAAACTTGGCGCGCTCGACTATCTGTTCGTGGGATCAAAACCCTTCGCCGAGCGCTACTTCCCCAACGGCGTCACCCGTTCCGCGCTGTTGAAAGCGCCCGCAGTGGCGTTTGACCATCTGGACGACATGCACCAGGCCTTTTTACAGCAGAACTTCGATTTACCGCCGGGCAGCGTGCCGTGCCATATCGTTAACTCTTCCGAAGCCTTCGTACAGCTCGCGCGTCAGGGCACCACCTGCTGTATGATCCCGCATTTGCAGATCGAGAAAGAGCTGGAGAGCGGTGAGCTGATCGATTTAACGCCTGGCCTGTTCCAGCGTCGGATGCTCTACTGGCACCGTTTTGCGCCGGAAAGCCGTATGATGCGCAACGTGACTGACGCGCTGCTGGAGTATGGGCATAAGGTTTTAAGGCAGGATTAACGCGCCGTGCCTGATGGCGCTACGCTTATCAGGCCTACAGGTTATTTTGTAGGCCGGATAAGACGTTTCAACAACGCTTACTGTGCTTTCGTCTCTGCTGCTGGTTCTAACTGGAATACCACATCGACCTGATCAGCAAACTGAATTGTCGGCTGCTCATAGGTTTCCTGGGCCGACACCGCAGGCGCCGCGTCCGCTTTCATCATTCGCACCACCGGGCTCGGCTGATAATTAGAAACGTGGTAACGCACGCTATAAACCGGCCCCAGCTTGCTGTTAAAGCCCGCAGCCAGTTGCTCAGCCTGGTGAACCGCATCGTCAATCGCCGCTTTACGCGCTTTATCTTTATAGGCATCCGGTTGCGCAACGCCTAATGACACCGAACGGATCTCATTCAGACCCGCTTTCAGCGCGCCATCCAGCAGAGAGTTGAGTTTGTCCAGCTGGCGCAGCGTAACTTCAACGGTTCGCACCGCGCGGTAGCCTTTCAGCACACTTTTACCATTCTGGTAGTCATAGTCCGGCTGAGTGCGCAGGTTTGCAGAGCTGATGTCTTTCTTGGCAATCTGATTTTGTTCAAGGAAAGAAAGGTATTGCGCAACACGCTCATCGGCCTGTTTCTTGGCGGAAGCGGCATCCTTTGCCGACACGTTGACTTCAATCGCCAGGGTGGCGATGTCAGGCGTCGCATCCACGCTTGCCGTCCCGGAAGTCACGATGTGCGGTCCATTCGGCAACTCATTTGCCTGTACCGGGATTGCGCTAAATCCGACTAATGCCGCAAGGGCCATCACTTTGAACTTCACTGTCGCTCCTCCATGTTACGTTAATCGCCCTGAAACTCAGGGCGCATGCAGGCAAGCTTAGCGGGTATCTGCGCGTTGTCCATCAGACAACGCTTAGTTGAACAATGCGTGAACGTGTGCAACCCCTTCTTTTGCCAGTTGAAAAGCGATAAACCACATCACCAGCCCTACCAGAGTATTGATGATACGCTGGGCTTTGGCGGTACGCAGTCGCGGTGCCAGCCAGGCGGCCAGCAGCGCCAGACCGAAGAACCACAAGAAAGAGGCGCTGACGGTTCCCAAAGCGAACCAACGCTTCGGCTCCATCTCCAGTTGCCCGCCCAGGCTACCCAGCACCACGAAGGTATCCAGATAAACGTGCGGATTCAGCCACGTCACCGCCAGCATCGTGGCGATGATTTTCCAGCGCCCCTGCTTCATCACCTCGGCGCTGGCCAGTTCCAGGTTGCTGCTCATTGCCGTTTTTAACGCGCCAAAGCCGTACCACAATAAAAACGCCACACCGCCCCAGGTCACTAACGCCATCAGCCAGGGGGACTGCATGAGCAATGCGCTGCCGCCAAAGATGCCTGCGCAGATAAGCACTAAATCGCTGATCGCGCAAAGCAGCGCAATCATGATGTGATACTGCCGACGAATCCCCTGATTCATCACAAACGCATTCTGCGGGCCGAGTGGCAGGATCATGGCTGCACCAAGCGCAAGACCTTGAAAATAATAAGATATCACGATAATTATTCCGAACTGTTTCTCTTAAGCGCAGACTATAGCGCGAGAGAATCATTAGCGGAAATTGATAATTTTAATCGCAGATTAGGGGAATTAATAAAGGGGGAAGGAAATGCCGGATGGCGGCTAACGCCTTATCCGGCCTACAAAACAACCTGTAGGCCCGGTAAGCGTAGCGCCACCGGGCGAAACGGCAAACGGCTTATTCCGCGTTCTCTTTCACTCGTTTGAAATTCACGTCCATCTGCGGATAAGGGAAGCTGATGCCTGCGGCATCGAACTCACGTTTAATGCGTTCCAGCACATCCCAGTAAACATTTTGCAGATCGCCGCTTTTACTCCATGCGCGCACCACGAAATTAATGGAGGAGGCGCCCAGCTCATTCAGGCGCACCGTCATTTCACGGTCTTTCAGAATACGCTCGTCGGACTGGATAATATCGGTCAGGATTTTTTTCACCTGGTCGATATCAGAGTCATACGCCACGCCAATGATAAATTCGTTACGACGCACCGGCTCACGGGAAAAGTTAATGATATTTCCGGCAATAATCTTGCCATTCGGGATCACCACAATTTTGCCGTCCACGGTACGCATAGTGGTCGAAAAAATTTGTACGTTCAGTACCGTACCCGCGACGCCGCCGAGATCGACATATTCTCCCGCGCGGAAAGGACGGAACATCACCAGCAGTACGCCTGCCGCGAGGTTAGACAAAGAACCTTGTAAGGCCAGACCGACCGCTAAACCGGCGGCACCCAACACAGCGATAACGGAAGCCGTTTGTACGCCAACGCGTCCCAGCGCGGCAATCAGCGTAAAGGCAATAATGCCGTAACGCACCAGCGCAGACAGGAAGTCAGCCACGGTCGCATCAATATGGCGCGCCAGCATCAGGCGATTAACGGTATTGGAAACAATACGCGCCACGATCATCCCGATGATGATGATAGCGATAGCCGCAACGATGTTAACCGCATAACTCAGCAGCAGCTCCTGGTTGCGCACCAGCCAGGTGCCCGCACCATTTATGCTGTCGACAACATTCAAATCTTCCATTCAATATTCCTTGGTCATATCAAAAAAACGCAAATGAGATCATTCTCACGAAAACGACCTTTTAAAGGTAAACAAAAACAGTCGAATATGCCATTTTTCAACATGATCCCATCAAGGAAACGCGCAGCGTTAATACTCCGCAGGTCGATCGACCATTCTGATAAATCCGCTCACTAATGCACTCTTCTGCTTAAATACGTCGGCGATTTCACTCACCACTTTTCCGCTGCCCGCATTCTTCCAGGCGATAGAAAGCGGCGAAGGCTGGCGTGGATTGACCACTGAGCGGGCAACCAGCGCCCCGGACTCGACATACGGACGGCACAATCGCTCCGGTAAAAAACCGACGCCGAGGCCGCTTAAATGGCAGGCCAGCTTGGTGCTGAGATCTGGAACCTTGATCTCCTTTTGTCCGCTCAGCAACCAGGCAACACGGCGCGTCAGCGTTCGCGAAGTATCTTCAATATTAATGGCGGGGTAACGGCGCAGCATATCGTCAGACAATACCGGCGCAGGATGGCTCGCCAAAGGATGACTCTGCGCCACCACAAACTGCCAGCTGATATCCCCCAGCGGCAGCAGAGAGATGTTATTGGAGAGCGACTCCGAGCCCGTTACGCCAATCGCTAACTGGAAGTCGTCATACAAAAGCGAATCCCACACACCCATGTAGACCTGACGGGAAATTTGAAAACGGGTAAACGGAAACTGTTGATGTAACCACGTCAGTAAGTCCGCCGTGGTCTGCGGCTGATACAGCAGGTTATTGATAACGATATTCACCTGCCGCTCAACGCCTGCGTTGATCTGCTGAAGCTCGTCCGGCATTGCATCCAGCCAGTTAAGCCACTGGCGGCAATGCTCAAGCAGGTGCTGCCCGGCAAGGGTCAGGCTGACCGATCGGGTCGTGCGTAAAAAGAGCTGCGTTCCCACCTGCTCCTCCAGCGTTTTTATGCGATAGCTGATCGCCGCTGGCGTTTTATGTAGCGAGCTGGCCGCGCGGGAAAAGCTCTCCGTCTCCGCAACCCGAATAAATGTGCGTATTGTTTCCTGATCGAGCATGCCTTCCCCTTGAGTCGACCATCTGTAACCACCGTTGCGCTATTGCTATCCCCAGTAATGTATCGGCGCCTGAAGTGTGTCCAACCGCGAGCAAACGCTGAATCGCGGGCTGTGGGTCGCGCCCTGACTGTAAACGGCGCATCACCTTCAGCACCGGTATTGAAAATTCCCCCATTCTGGCGCTGTTCAGATAACTGCAACTTACCGACGTTGTAAGTTGCGCAAGCTGATCCGCCGGAGGTAAGAAATGCCTCAGCCGTGCAGAAAACCCGGCGGCATACAGCACGGCAAGCATACCCGTCAGCATATCATCACCGCTGGGTGTCAGTCCTGGCCCGCACCCAATAAGCCAGCGCCAGTCCGGCATCATGCCATGATGCCAGCATGCAAGCTGCTTAATTATTTCAGGATAGTGCGGCATAGCTGTCAGCGGTTGATTTAACGCCCCGGAGAAGCCGCTACGTTGCGTACAGAATGAGAGATCGACAGGAGCGACAGCAGCAGAACTCAGCGACACACGAAGTATGCGACGAGGGTCAAGCATTGTGCCCTGCCCCCACAGGGTGTTCCCCTGTTTGATAAGTCGTTCAACATGGGCCACGCGGGAAAACTGCGCGGTACTCAGTAACACGCCCGTCGGCCCCATTCCTTTCCCATAGCGAAACAGCGTCAACAGCTCGCCACCGGAATGGCAAAAGTTAATCGCCTGCGAGAAGCGGCTGTGTAACGACCACTCACCATCGGGAAGTCGATAAAGTCCGGCACTGGCCAGGGGATTGATAATGCTCATCGGTACACTCCAGTATGCCGGATGGCGGCGTAAACGCCTTTACAGCATTGCCAGACCGTAGGCCCGGTAAGCGTAGCGCCACCGGGCAAAGCGATTACGCCGTGATGTGATGCAACTCCGCCAGCGCTTCCAGCGCTTTTTCAAAGCAAAGCAGCGGAGCGCGTACGGTTCCCGCCCCCACCTGCCCAATTCCCGCTTCACGATGGGCAATACCGGTATTAATCAGCGGCGTGATCCCCGTTTCAACAACGCGGCGAATATCCAGCCCCAGGCAGGCACCCCTGAAATCCCAGGACGGAATCTGGAACAGCGGATTGCTGGACAGATAGATTTCAGCCATCTCTTCCGACGTTTCCAGCGCCGCCCCCATACCGCCTGCGCCGACAAAGCGCGTTACGCCAGGCGCGGCAATCATTGCCGCGCCGCCGATCCCCAACGTTTCCGTGATGGCGCTGTCGCCAATATCCGGGTTCGCATCGGCCTGGCTGTAACCGGTAAAAAACAGCCCCTGCGGCGTATTCACCGGCGCGGTAAACCAACGGTCGCCGGTGCCGCTTACGCGAATACCAAAGTCGCGACCGTTACGCGTCATAGCCGTAACGACCGATCCGGCTTTAATTTCCGCCGCCGCATCCATCACCGCTTTACTGTAAGCCATCGCCAGGTTGAGGAAGAACTGGTCGGTGACACTGAGGAATTGCAGCACGTCAATGATTTCAGCCTTCGGACGATCCAGTCCGGCGATCACCGGCGACAACGTGCGCAGCAGCAAAGAAGAGGCGGCAATATTACGCTGGTGGAACTCATCCCCCATGGTGATCGCCTGCGCCATCAGCGCCGTCAGATCGACGCCGTTTTCCATCCGCGAGAGCGCTTCCTGCAACACCGGCGCCAGCACATCACGCATCCAGCGCAGGCGTTTCTGGACGTCATCGCCGTAAGCGCCGAAACGCATCACTTTGCCGATCCCTTCATTAAGGTTGCAGCAGGACGAGTTGCCATGCACCACGTCACGCACCACCAGCACCGGCATACTGGCGGAGGTGATACCGCCCATCGGCCCCACCGCGCCCACATGATGACAAGGAATAAACGCCACCTCACCTTGTTCCAGCATGCGTACGGCCTCTTCCTCACTGGCCGCCCAGCCTTCAAACAGCGACGCGCCGATACAGGCGCCGCGCATCGGGCCGGTCATCTCTTCCCAGGCGATCGGCGGGCCGGCGTGCAGTAATTTACGTCCAGACGCTAATTCGGCCACCGCGTCTTTCGCCGGGCGTACCGCAACCCAATGTGGGCGCGCGGCTTTGATTCGTTCAATAATGGCTTCGTTGGCCTGTGCAATAGATGAATACATATCCGTACCTCTGAACTTAATGTAACTGTTTGAGTAGACTGGCGAGACGGGCGTTGCCACCGGCAACGGGCGCCCACTGATAATGCACAACCGGCGTACCGCTGCTTTGCAGATCCAGCGCGAAGCTGCGCAACCCGGCGTTGATGACCTGCACGCCATCAAGAAGCGCGCTATGTGCTTGCGGTATACCGCGCTCCTGATGGCGTGTAAGACTGATGGCGAGCAGGACGGCTTCTTCCAGCGTTTCCACCACCGCAATCCCGGCCTCGCGAAGTTTTTCCGCCTGCCCACTTCGCCCCTGCGGGTCGGCATCAGTACCGGTCAGGGTGGCAATCACCACCATCGGCGCGGCGCGTTTGGCGCGAACTTGCTCTATCGCCTCGACGACCGCTCCCGCCGGGTCGGCACAGGCGCCATAGCCCAGCACCACATCCAGCAGCAGCACGCCCACCGTCGGCATTGCGGTCAGTTTTTCGATTTCAATACTGCGGGTTGTTGGATCAATCATCGGATGAGGTCTGCCCAGGGTGTAACTGTCATCACCGAGGTCGACAATGCGATGGCCGCCAGCCTCCAGCATCACGCCCTGGTCGTGGCTTTCGCTGACGGGGACGCCCAGCCCGGCGGAGAGCAGCATGGCGGCTTCGGCTGCCAGCGTGCCCCCGGCGTACAGGCCATAAATACCTTTCCCTGCCACTTCCGGCAGAATCCGCCGCTGTTGCGCCACGCGCATCAGCAGCACCGCCAGCTGGGCGGCATCCGACAAGGAGTTCGCCAGCCAGACGTTACCTTCACGGCGCTGTTCCGGTTGACGCCCGAGGAACAACGCGACCACCGGTTTCCCCACGTTTTGCATGGCCGCAATGATGCGGGTTCGCACCTGCGGCGACGGCGGTTTGGAGACAAAAGCAATCACCCGCGTGGCGTCATCCGCGGCCAGCATGTCAAGCGCGGTCAGTGCGCTGATGCCGCCCACTTCCGCGCTCAGGTCGCGCCCGCCCAGACCTATCGCATGGCTGATTCCCTGCTGATGTAGCGCAATCTGCGACGTCACTTCCTGAATCCCCGTCCCCGATGCGCCAATTACGCCAATCCCGCCTTCAGGCAGTACGTTGGCAAACGCCAGCGGACTTCCGGCAATCATCGCCGTGCCACAGTCAGGCCCCATCACAATCAGCCCCCGCTCGCGCGCCATTGTTTTCAGCTCGACTTCCTGTTCCAGCGGCACGTTATCGGAAAACAGCATCACGTTTTTATTCGCCAGCAGCCCCTCTCTGGCAACCGATGCGGCATATTCCCCGGCAACGGAAACTAACAGCAGATTGGCCTGGGGTAATTTTTGACATGCGCTCTCCCAGCGGCGCGCTTTAATCAACTGGTGCGAGCTGCCCGGGGCATTCGTCATCGCATTCAGTTCTTTCTCCAGTTGCTCACGAATCAAATCCAGAATGCCGGGCTGTTCGCCTTCGGTTCGCACCGCCACGCAAATATCGTTTGGCGTGGCATCGGCAAAATCGTCATGCCAGAACCCGGTTGAATCCAGCATCGACTTATTCGCTGGCGTGCCCATCATCACCGAGACCTGATCAACTTCCGGGCGTTCACTGAGTTTTCGGGAAATAATCATCAGGCTGACGGAGTCCTGAAAACTTCCCTTTTTAATAAAGGCGTAAATCATTACCGCTACCTCTTTATGTGCGTTTTTCTTTTAAAAACAACATGGCGAATAAACCGACAGCCAGCAGCGCGGCTGAAACATAGAAACTGGAAGCCAGACTTCCGGTGATATCACGCGCCGCGCCTGCAATAATGGGTGCCAGAATGGATGAACTCATGCCGATAAAATTAAATAAACCAAATGCCGTGCTGTAATTATTTTCATCGACGCTATCCGCCACCAGAGCGACCAGTACCGGGTCCAGCGCCAGTTTCCCGACAAGGCCATAAACGCACAGAGCGATAATGACGCCGGTCATATTTGGCATCCAGATAATTGACAGCATGCTGAGAATGGCAACGGGCACCAGGAACATAATTAATGGTTTACGCTTACCCAGTTTGTCAGACAAGCTGGAGAATAACAGCGCGCCAGGAATTGAAATCCACGCCACCAGCGAAGAAATAAATCCGGTTTCACTGCCCGCGATGCCACGTTCACTTTGCAGATAATAGGGAAGCCAGGTCAGAATAACGAAGAAACCAAACAGGCTACAGAACACCATAATATAGGTGATAATTAAATTACGGTTTTTCAGAAGGTCGCTGAAATTCCCTTTTTTTACCGGTTTGCCATCAGCTTCGGCCGTGCGCTTCTTCTCTTTCACAAACAACCAGATCGCAATCCCAACCAGCACGGAGGGGATCGCCATCGCGTAAAATGGCATACGCCACGAATACCCCTGGTCGTACACCAGCCAACTGGAGGTCATCAGGCCCAGCGCAATACCAAAGGCCATCCCGCTATTGATGATTGCGCTGCCCAGCGAGCGGTATTTTTTGGGGATCTGCTCGGAAGACAAGCCATACTGCGGGCCATAGTAAGTCCCTTCTCCCGCTCCCGTTACCACGCGGGCAAACAGCAGCGTATACCAGCTTTTCGCCCAACCGGTAACGGCGGTGAATACGCCAAAAAGAATAAACCCCGGCACCAGCACTTTCTTTTTGCCAATCTTATCGCCCAGAATACCTGCCGGAACCTGAAGCAAAGCATAAGAAAAATAGAAAACTGAATTAAGAATACCTAATTGCGTACCACTTAAGCCAAATTCTTTTTCCAGCTCTCCCATTACCGGATTGAGTATCGTGCGGTCAGCGTACATAAAAATCCACCCTAACCAGAACAGGAAAACGGTGACCCACCAGGCCGGTATTCCTCTTTTATTCGTGACCTCAGTCACTTCATATGATCCAGACATAAGCAATCTCCCGGTAATATTTACCGCTGAACACCTCATGCTATCTGACATGATACGTGAGGTTTGATGTTTTAACTGAGGCTACCTTATCGAGGGAAAAATCCATTTCATTTGAACAAAATCACACAAAATCCATTGTTATAAATTCCTGGGAACTGACCGCTGCATTATTAAAAAAAGTCTAATAATCATTTTTAAAACAATTTAAATAAAAGAGATAAAAACGCTAAGGATTAGCGAGATATTTTTGTGGGTAAATGAGCTGTCGGTTACATCACATTATGAAAATAACAAAAAGATATTTTTACCGCGAGATATTTCGCACAATGAGGTCATCATGAAAAAGAAAATCGTCATTGCCCTTGGCGGCAATGCGTTATTACAGCGCGGAGAAATTCTTAGCGCGGAAAATCAGCAGCGTAGCATTCAGGTATTCGCCAGAATGGCATCCGTACTGGCCCGGGATTATCAACTGGTGATTGTTCACGGCAACGGCCCGCAGGTGGGTCTGCTGGCGTTACAGAATGCGGCCTGTACAGACTCCCCCGCCTGGCCACTGGATATTCTGGTCGCCGAAAGCCAGGGAATGATCGGTTTTGCTATCGCTCAGGAACTGGCGTCATGCACCGGCGGCGCGCCTGTCACAACGCTGATGACCCGTGTGGCGGTCGATCTGCGAGATGACGCCTTTGCAACGCCCGGCAAGTATATCGGCCCGGTATATCAACCAGCGCAGCAGGCGGAGCTGGAAGCACGCTACGGCTGGCAGATGAAAGCCGATGGCAACTATATTCGTCGGGTTGTTCCCTCTCCAACGCCATTAAAAATTCTCGACAGTGACGCAATACAAACGTTGATAGATGCCGGACATACGGTAATTTGCTGCGGTGGCGGCGGCATTCCGGTTATCGCACAAGACGAGGGATACCAGGGAGTCGAAGCGGTCATTGATAAAGATTTAACGGCCTCGGTGCTGGCGCAGTCTCTCCACGCCGATCATCTGTTGATCCTGACGGATGCGGACGCTGTGTATGAGAACTGGGGAACGCCACAGGCGCGCGCGCTGCGCCATGCAACGGTAGAAGAACTGGCGCCGTTTGCCGCCCCCGATGGTGCGATGGGCCCCAAAGCCGCAGCGGTGATGCAGTTTGTTAAACAGACCGGGAACACTGCGTTTATCGGCGCGCTAAAAGATGCGCCACAGATTCTGGCGGGAGAAAAAGGCACCTGTGTGACGCGGTAAACTTTTTTTGCCGAATGGCGACGCGAAAGCATCTTATCCGGCCTACGGGAAGCACGGTTGCCAATCGTAGTCGCCATCCGGCAAAAAAAATGGCTTCCCGAAGGAAGCCATTTTTACAATCAGCAGGCTGAATTACAGAACGTCAATCGCGTTCAGTTCTTTGAAAGCCTGTTCCAGACGCGTGATCATGGAAGTCTGACCGGCACGCAGCCATACGCGCGGATCGTAGTATTTTTTGTTCGGCTGATCTTCGCCTTTCGGGTTGCCCAACTGACCCTGAAGATACGCTTCGTTATCTTTGTAATACTTCAGAACACCTTCCCAGGTCGCCCATTGGGTATCGGTATCGATGTTCATTTTGATTACGCCGTAGCTTACGGAGTCTTTGATTTCCTGAGCGGTAGAACCAGAACCACCGTGGAATACGAAGTTCAGGCTGTTGTGCGGCAGGTTGTGTTTCTTAGAAACATATTCCTGAGAGTCGCGCAGGATGGTCGGGGTCAGAACCACGTTACCCGGTTTGTAAACACCGTGTACGTTACCGAAGGAAGCCGCGATGGTGAAACGCGGGCTGATTTTGCTCAGCTCAGTGTATGCGTAATCAACGTCTTCCGGCTGGGTGTACAGTGCAGAAGCGTCCATGTGGCTGTTGTCCACGCCGTCTTCTTCACCACCGGTGCAACCCAGTTCGATTTCCAGAGTCATGCCCATTTTGGCCATGCGCGCCAGGTATTTGGAGCAGATTTCGATGTTCTCTTCCAGAGACTCTTCAGACAGGTCGATCATGTGAGAAGAGAACAGCGGCTTACCGGTCGCAGCGAAATGTTTTTCACCCGCGTCCAGCAGACCGTCGATCCACGGCAGCAGTTTCTTCGCGCAGTGGTCGGTGTGCAGAATTACCGGAACACCGTAGTGTTCAGCCATCTGGTGAACGTGATGCGCGCCAGAGATAGCGCCCAAGATTGCCGCGCCCTGAGGAACGTCGGTTTTCACGCCTTTACCCGCGATAAAGGAAGCGCCACCGTTGGAGAACTGGACGATGACCGGCGCTTTAACTTTCGCAGCGGTTTCCAGAACGGCGTTGATGGAATCGGTGCCCACGCAGTTAACTGCTGGCAGAGCAAAGTTGTTTTCTTTTGCTACCTGGAACACTTTCTGTACGTCATCACCAGTAATTACGCCTGGTTTTACGAAATCAAAAATTTTAGACATGTTTCGTTGTCCTGTATCGTCGGGCCTTAGAAAAAACACGGGCCGCCCTGAATGTCAGCACGGCAATAAATCAACGGGCAGGAATCCCTGCCCGTAACGATTACTTCTTAGCGCGCTCTTCGAGCATTGCTACTGCTGGCAGCACTTTGCCTTCCACGAATTCGAGGAATGCGCCGCCGCCAGTGGAGATGTAGGAGATTTTGTCAGCAATGCCGAACAGGTCGATTGCCGCCAGAGTGTCGCCGCCGCCTGCGATGGAGAACGCTTCGCTGTCTGCGATCGCGTTGGCAACAATTTCGGTGCCTTTACGGAAGTTCGGGAATTCGAACACGCCAACCGGGCCGTTCCACAGAATGGTTTTCGCATTCTTCAGGATGTCAGCCAGTTTCTCAGCGGAGGTATCGCCCAGGTCCAGAATCTGCTCGTCATCTTTGATGTCGTTAACAGATTTCAGGGTCGCGGTAGCGGTTTCGGAGAACTCGGTTGCTACGCGTACGTCAGTTGGAACCGGGATATCACAGGTGGTCAGCAGGCGTTTCGCTTCGTCAACCAGGTCAGCTTCGTACAGGGATTTGCCCACATTGTGGCCCTGAGCGGCAACGAAGGTGTTTGCGATGCCGCCGCCAACGATCAGCTGGTCAGCGATTTTGGACAGGGAGTCCAGAACGGTCAGTTTGGTAGACACTTTAGAACCGCCAACGATAGCCACCATCGGGCGAGCCGGTTCTTTCAGCGCTTTACCCAGCGCATCCAGTTCTGCCGCCAGCAGCGGACCTGCGCAAGCGACGTCGGCAAATTTACCGATACCGTGGGTAGAAGCCTGAGCGCGGTGCGCAGTACCGAAAGCGTCCATCACGAATACGTCGCACAGCGCAGCGTATTTCTTAGACAGGGCTTCGTCGTCTTTCTTCTCGCCTTTGTTAAAGCGAACGTTTTCCAGAACCACCAGTTCACCGGCAGCCACTTCAACGCCGTCCAGGTAATCTTTTACCAGGCGAACCGGATTGGACAGTTTGTCTTTCAGGTAGTTAACAACCGGCAGCAGAGAGAATTCTTCGTTGTACTCGCCTTCGGTAGGACGACCCAGGTGGGAAGTAACCATCACTTTCGCACCCTGTTTCAGGGCCAGTTCGATGGTCGGCAGGGAAGCGCGAATACGCGCGTCGCTGGTTACTTTCCCTTCTTTAACTGGAACGTTCAGATCCGCACGGATAAAAACACGTTTACCAGCAAGATCCAGATCGGTCATCTTAATTACAGACATGGTGAATCCTCTCATTGATTCATAAAGTTTTGCAGACGTCATGCGCTTCATCCTTTTGAAGGATTTTGCGCATGGAATGTCCTACTTGAAACCAACTGCGGCCATCGCTAACGTCGTGTCGAGCATTCGGTTAGCAAAGCCCCATTCATTATCGCACCAGACCAATGTCTTGATCAGGTGGGCGCCACTGACCCGGGTCTGGGTGCCATCAACGATGGCGCTATGCGGGTCGTGGTTGAAATCTATCGAGACCAACGGCAATTCCGTATAGTCAACTATACCATGAAATGCCCCATGTGCTGCTTTTTGCAGCAACTGGTTGACTTCATTGGCTTTTACCGGCTTTTTCACCGTCACGCTTAAGTCGATCGCCGTCACATTTATGGTCGGTACGCGTACCGCAATCGCCTCAAAACGGTCGTTGAACTGCGGGAAAATTCGCGTAATGCCCGCCGCCAGTTTGGTATCAACCGGAATAATCGACTGGCTGGCGGCGCGGGTGCGTCGCAGATCGGAATGGTACGCGTCGATCACCTGCTGATCGTGCATGGCGGAGTGGATCGTCGTGACGGTTCCCGACTCAATGCCGTATGCATCATCTAACAATTTAATGACGGGGATGATGCAATTCGTGGTACAGGACGCATTCGATACGATGCGGTGTTCCGCACGCAATTGCTCCTGGTTCACGCCAAACACGACGGTGGCGTCAAGATCGTGGCTGCCGGGATGTGAAAAGAGCACTTTTTTCGCGCCAGCGGCAAGATGCGCCTCGCCGTGCTCACGATTACCGTACACGCCCGTGCAATCCAGCACGACATCAATACTCAGTTCGCGCCAGGGGAGCGCATCCAGCGTTCGCTCGTGCAAAATGCGAATCGTGTCGTCGCCGACGATGAGCTGCTCGCGCTCCTGGCGAACATCCCATGCAAAACGTCCATGGCTGGTGTCATATTTCAACAAATGCGCCATGCCCGCAGCATCCGCAAGTTCGTTGATTGCCACCACGCTGATTTCCGCCCGGCGTCCTGATTCATACAAAGCACGAACCACGTTACGCCCGATGCGACCAAAGCCATTAATCGCTACGCGTACGGTCATAGGTCTCCTGCAAGGCTATCCCGATTCAGATGAGGCTGACAGAGTAATCCAGCAAATCGTCGAGGAAAACCTTACCTGTCGCAAACTGCGACTGATTGATTATTTGTCGAACATTTAATCGACTGAAACGCTTCAGCTAGAATAAGCGAAACGAGGAATAAAAGGAATGATTGTCCAGTCAAAGAAGCCAGTTATCTGACCTGCATCACACTTTAGCCCCCTTCAGCGCCCAATTTATTCCATATTCCAGAATGGCGAATAAGCGTAGCAATATCTTTTCGTTGCCGCGTCACAAATCCTGATTTATATCAGGAAGTACGTGAGCCAGCGTCTATATTATCAGCGCTACGTCCGAGTCTCGGAGTTCCCAAACCATGACAATGCCGCCAGTTCCCTCATCTGCCGCACGCTTTTATGCGCTGCGCCTGCTTCCCGGCCAGGAAGTTTTTTCACAACTACACGCGTTCGTCCAACAGCACCAACTGCGCGCCGCGTGGATAGCCGGGTGTACCGGCAGCCTGACTGACGTCGCGCTGCGATTCGCCGGGCAAGAGGAAACCACCCTGCTCACCGGAACGTATGAGGTCATCTCCCTGAACGGCACGCTGGAACTCACTGGCGAACACCTTCATCTCTCTGTTTCCGACCCAAAAGGCGCAATGCTGGGCGGCCATATGATGGCAGGCTGTACCGTTCGCACCACGCTTGAGCTGGTCATCGGAGAGCTTAACGCGCTGGCGTTTAGCCGCCAGCCCTGCGCTGTTTCCGGTTATGAAGAACTGGTTATCTCACCCCGTTAACGTTTCACTCAGCAAGAGGTTTTCTATGGCGCGTCGCCAGTTTTCCAGCCAGTCCCTGGCTTTGATCGTGATTGCTATCGCCATCAATATGATCGGCGGACAGCTCATCAGCATGTTGAAGTTACCGGTTTTCCTCGACTCCATCGGGACGTTGATCAGCGCCGTCCTGCTCGGCCCGATTGTCGGCATGTTAACCGGGTTGCTCACCAACGTACTCTGGGGATTATTAACCGATCCCATCGCCGCCGCCTTTGCGCCGGTCGCGATGGTGATTGGTCTGGTCGCCGGTTGGCTGGCGCGTGCCGGATGGTTTCGCACCCTGCCAAAAGTGGTGGCCAGCGGCGTGGTGATTACGCTGGCGGTCACAGTTGTCGCCGTGCCGCTGCGAACCACGCTGTTTGGCGGTGTGACCGGAAGCGGCGCCGACCTGTTTGTCGCCTGGATGCACTCTGTCGGTCAGAACCTGGTGGAGTCCGTTGCGATTACCGTCCTGGGGGCGAATCTGGTCGATAAAATCCTGACCGCGATTATCGTCTGGGTGCTGTTGCGCCAGTTGCCATTACGCACCACGCGCCATTTCCCAACGATGTCGCCCGTGCGCTAATGCACCCTTTTACCTCGTTAACGCTCTGGGCGCTGGCCGCCTGCACCACGCTGCTGCTTCCTGCCGGCATGGCGCTCACGCTGTACAGCGCGGCGACGTTTCTCTGTTTACTGGGGATAAGCGCCACGCGCCCGCGGGCGAAATATGTCGCGTGGCTGATGTTTTCTCTGGGGTTCGGCCTATGGCTGGTACACGGAGGCTGGCTGACCGAGTGGATCAGCGGCCAGCCGCGCGATCCGCAACGCTGGCAACACGCCGTCACGCTCTGGCTACGGATTCTGGCGATAGTCTCCACCTCACAGTTGTGGATGCAGTACGTGCCGGTTCGCCAGTTTATTCGCGCCCTGTTCGCCTCACGCCTGCCGCCGGGCATCGCCTACCTGTTTGCCGGCCCACTACTGGTTGTCGAACAGCTAAAACGCCAGCTGTCGATCATTCATGAAGCCCAGCGCGCCCGCGGCGTGCCGCTGGACGAACGTTGGTATCAGCGACTTCGCGCCATGCCTGCGCTTATCGTTCCGTTAACGCACAATGCGCTCAACGATCTGGCGGTTCGCGGTGCGGCATTGGATATGCGGGCGTTTCGTTTACATCGCCGTCGCACCACATTGTGGGCGCCGGAGGACAGCGCCCGGCAACGGGTCGCACGCTACAGCATGATACTGGCGATGCTGGTCGAAACCGGAGTGTGGATATGGTTACGCTAGAGCAGTTCCGTTATCACCCGACACATGCGACGCGCGCCCCGCTGTGCTTCGATTTTCATTATGACACGCCCGGTATCGTGGCGATTTTTGGCAATAACGGCAGCGGAAAAAGTACGCTGGCGCAGTTAATGGCGGGCTGGTTTCCCGATTTTCTTCCCGGCACGATCGACGGAAAAGGCGAACTGTTATGCACGCCCATAGGGCAGCGCTCCCTGGCGGAACACGCGCAAACCATCCAGCTTGTCCAGCAGTCGCCCTGGCTGCAACTTTCCGGCTGTACCTTCAGCGTGGAGGAAGAGATCGCGTTCGGCCCGGAAAACCTTGCGCTCAGAGAAGCGGAGATCCTGCGTCGCGTTGATGCCGCGCTCTCGCTGACGGAATGCCAGCCATTGCGCCATCGCCACCCGGGTACGCTTTCCGGCGGGGAAACCCAGCGCGTGGTGATTGCCAGCGCACTCGCTATGCAGCCGAAACTGTTGATTCTTGATGAAGCGTTCAGCCGTTTAACGGCTCAGGCCACGGCGCTGCTGCTGGCGCGTTTACAGGACTGGGCGCATACGCAACAGGCGTTAATCATTCTTTTTGAGCGTGACCCCGCCCCCTTTCTCGCCTATTGCGATCGCACATGGCAGTTGCACAACGAAGGATTATCTTTACGATGCTGACGCTAGAACAGGTGACTTTTCGCTGGCCGGGCGCCGCTACTCCCTGCCTTCACGATATCTCACTGACGCTGAACGCAGGGGAATGGCTGGCGCTGACCGGTGATAACGGCGCGGGGAAATCGACGCTTCTGCGCATCATGGCTGGCTTACTCACTCCGTCATCCGGCGACGTGCTGCTTCAGGGAACGCCGATTGCGCAACGCAAAAACCGCGAACGCGCGCAGATTCTCGGCGTGCTGTTTCAGGAAGCGGAAAACCAGCTTTTTCACAGTAATGTCGCCGAAGAGGTCGCTTTTGGCTTGCGGCTACAAAAGTTGCCGCCGACCGAAATTGCGCAACGCACCGCTACGGCGCTGAAATTATGCGCTCTGGAAGAGGTCGCGGATATGCATCCGTTAGATCTTCATACGGCGCAACGCCGTATGGTCGCCGTTGCCAGTCTTGACGTCATGAGACCGGCAATTCTGATGCTTGATGAACCCAGCCGGGATTTTGACGCCCACTGGCTGGCAATCTTTGAAAACTGGCTCGCGGTTTGCCGACAACGGGGAACCAGCGTGGTGGCGATCAGTCATGACGCCGCTTTTACGCAGCGCCATTTTTCCAGGGTGGTTCGTCTGCATAACGGAGCCATTACTGAGGCTCGTCAGGCAACGCCTGTGCAAGACGATACTCGCCCTTTGCCGTCATCTCTAACGTAAGACTCGCAGGTAAGCTGTTTTCCAGCACCCGACAAACGTTAGGCCCGTCGGTACGGTCAAAAAATATCTGCGCCTGCTCTTCGCTCAGTCCTCCTGCCTGTTTACGTGCGATTAAACGTCCGCGCAGCACATCGGCAGGCGCGCGGATAAACAGTGAATAATCGCAATACTGCCGTAGCTCGCGCCAGGACGGCGCGTTATACAACAGCCAGTTTCCTTCAATAATAACGACAGGCGCCGTCACCTGAATGGCATTTTCGACAGGGTCATGCAGTTGGCGATCATATTGAGGCCAGGTTGCATTCTGCTCATGGAGCTGACGTAAATTACTCGCCAGTTTTTCAACGTTAAAGGTTTCAGGCGCACCTTTAGCGGCGCGCAGTTCATGCTCATCCAGCCAGCGATTATAATGATGGAAGCCATCCATCGGCAGCGTCTGGATCGTCGGTAATTCTGGATCGTTACGCGACAGATATTCCCAGAAGGTGGTGAGCGTTGACTTTCCTGTTCCTGGCGGAGCGCTCAGAAAAATAACGGTGCGGCGCTCAGGTGTTTTCGCGTTTAATGTTGCCAGATGCCGTAACAGCGGTTTATGGACATTTTCTACTTCATCGTCATCATACCAGGCGTCGGTCATCAGCCCATTAATCTGGAGCGATATTTTCACGGTGTTAATTCCCTTAATATCGTCGTTACCGCTAAAGCCAGCCCGGTTTTGATCATGGTGACAAAACGTATTTCTGAATAGATGGCGAAATCTGCAAACTTCATTGATTTCAACGAATTGTAGAGTGTGGCATTCGTCGTTATGCTATTGACGTTACTCATAAAATCCCAGGTGATATCATCAGAAAAACGGGGGATTTCACGCTGTTCACGTAAATACTGATAAAACTGAGAAAAGTGAATCACATCGGCATACAGCCATTTATCCATTTTTCCCAACGCATAAATCAAACGTATTGCCACATCAATGTCATCAAGCGGGCCGCTTTGAGCCAGTAACGGCTTCACTGCATATTCGACGATTTCTTCATCGTTATTGACGAATAATGACGGCAGAAAATTTTTGATGGCCTGCAACAGGATGTCATTTGCGGTTGCCATAAACGAAAGTAAATTATCCTGAGCGTCCAGTTGCTCAAGTACATCATCTTCTGTCAACGTCGTCATGCGTTTCTCGATAAATCACCAGCAATGCAGAGAGTCTATTATATTACACGTTCGATCGATGCCGCCGATCAGTAATGTTTGCGTACTGACGCCATTTTCCGTTTTCTGCACGCCATGTAACAGATCGCCTCCCGTTACGCCCGTTGCTGAAAACAGAATATCCTGGCTTCCCACGAGTTCATCCAGCGTATAAACCCGGTTCACCGCGACACCCATTTGCTTACAGCGACGTAACTCATCGTTCGCGATCAATCGGTGTTCCGCCGTTTCACCTTTCGCCTGACAAAAGTCAATCAACTCAGCCTGCATATCACCATCAAGCGCCTTCACGGCACAGGCTGATATCACCCCTTCCGGCGCGCCGCCAATAGCGTACATCACATCGAACGGATGATGTTGCTGGCAGGTTAATACGCTGGCGGCGACATCGCCGTCCGGCAAAGCAAACACCTTAACGCCAAGCTGCGCGGCCTGCTGAATAACCGCCTGATGGCGCGGTTTATCCAGCGTCGCCATACGCAACGACGTGAGCGGCTTATTCAGCGCAGCGGCAATATTACGCAGGTTCTCTTCCAGTGATAACGCGAGGTTAATCGCCCCTTTCGCCTGACGGTTAACCACCAGTTTGCGCATATACATGTCAGGCGCATGCAGCAGGCTCCCCTGCGGCGCCAGCGCCATCACGGACAACGCATTATTCTGCCCCATCGCCACCATACGCGTTCCCTCAATCGGATCGACGGCGATATCCACGCTCGGCCCTGTCCCGGTTCCGACCTCTTCACCGATATACAACATCGGCGCATGGTCGATTTCGCCTTCGCCGATAACAATTTTGCCCCGCATGGCGACTTCATTTAATGACTGACGCATGGCTGTCACCGCCAGTCCATCGATTTTGTTTTTATCGCCGCATCCGGTTTGCGGCCAGGCAGCAAGCGCTGCCTGTTCCGTAATCCGAAAAAGCGGCCACGCCAGAGACATCATGCCGCCGCCTCCCCAATATCTACGCCAAACTGCGCCAGCAAATATCTCTCCGCGTTTTCATTCCAGATGCCGTGCGTCTCTTCAACCAGACGCGCCAGCGCTTTGAATAACGGGTCGGTTTTTCCTTTTTCGGCAAAATCGGCGATAGCGGTCAGCGGCATAGTCACACCGTTATAAATGAGTTTTTTCCCGCCCGGAATATTGGGCAGGTTAAGCACCGTTTCCGGGACGGCATCCAGCCCGCCAATGTGCGTTACCATAAATGAAGGCTGTAGTTGCCCTGTGGCGCTCAACGCAATGGCCTCTTTCATGTCATCGGTCGAACCGCCGGATGTTCCCACAACATGGGTACTGTTGTAATGCACGTTGTAGAAGTTAAACGGAACCTTAAAATCTTTATCCGTTGGGCCCGCGAAAAAGTTCAGACAACCGTCTTCAGCCAGCAGTGTATCGGCCATTTCCACCACCGCCGGGACGGCGGCGTAAACGAAAACGTCATCGAAACCCGCATCTTCCGTTAGCGCACGCAGTTTTGCCGTCGGGTTTTCCATGCCGCAGGTATTCACATAAACAAGCTCAATCCCCTTCGCCGCCGCCAGCTCGACCGGCAGCAGTTTTTTCGCTTGTGACAGACGGGCTTCATCAATATCGACCACCACCACTCGCGAAGGCTGGATACCACCGTTGATGGCATAATCAATGGCGCCGATCCCCATCGGCCCGGCACACGCCAGAAGCGCAATATTACCGCCAGGTTTCACCCCCATACGGTGCTCATAAACATAAGGCGTCGTGTGGTAGTTCGCATTGTATGCGCCGATAATACAGCACATGGGTTCTGCCAGTGACGCCGCCGCGAAATAAGAGCCGTGATACGGTAAAACACAGCCGAGGTTAATCGCCAGCTCAGGAATAATCATATACGTCGCATTGCCGCCAAAATATTCATAGCTATATCCCGCTGAATATCCGCTGGGCAACCCCATCGCCGGTTGCAACACAAAACGTTGTCCCTTTTTATATTTATCGGTCAGGTTTTTCCCCACTTCAACAATAATACCTGCACACTCATGACCAGTAATAACCGGGTGATTCTCTAAGTCATCAGGCACACGTTTATGCTCGCTACCTAACGTGGCGGCTTTCCATGTCGATAAACACACGCTGTCTGATATTACACTCACTAACAGTTCATTATCTGTAATTTCAGGCAATTCAAACTCGCGGATGCGAACATCCTGCTTACCATAAATAGCAGCTACTTTAGTCTTCATAGTTACTCCGAAAAATTGATGATGCTAATCCGCGATGAGTTTTTTAAATAATTCATCCAGCAGTGGGTCACCGATGTAATTTTTAATTAACACCGTGGGTTTATTACTCACACGCTTAACGCGGCCCTCAAGGC
Source organism: Citrobacter sp. CK199 (assembly GCF_030333285.1). Lineage (NCBI taxonomy): Bacteria > Pseudomonadati > Pseudomonadota > Gammaproteobacteria > Enterobacterales > Enterobacteriaceae > Citrobacter > Citrobacter sp. CK199. The sequence goes on from NZ_JAOWGF010000026.1 coordinate 242,093, forward strand.
TGGCATGCGTCACGATAATATCGGCGTCATCAGGAACATTTTCGATAGCATGATGAGCCACCGCAATCACCAGACCGGCTTTCTCCAGACGCTTACGGAATGTCGTTGCCCCCATCGCGCTGGAACCCATTCCGGCATCGCAGACAAAAGCGATACGTTTAATATTCTTATAAGAAAATGCGCCTTCCTGTTTCATTGCCTTCACGGCTTTCGCAGACTCTGCGAAATTGTCTTCTTCATTCTCCGTTTCAACGCTCTTTTCCATTTTCAGGATGATCGAAGTCACGATGAAGGTCACCAGCGTTCCCGCCGTTACACCCGCGATCGTAGCCAGGAAAGATCCTTTCGGCGTCAGCGCAAGGTACGCGAAAATCGAACCCGGACTTGGGCCTGCAACCAGTCCACCGCCTAACAGATTAAACACCCAGGTTCCCGTCATCCCGCCAGCGATCATCGCAATCAGCGTTAACGGTTTCATCAGTACATACGGGAAGTACAGCTCGTGAATCCCCCCCAGGAAGTGGATGATCATCGCTCCCGGCGCGGATTTTTTGCTCATACCACGGCCAAAGAAGGTAAAGCCCAGCAGCAGCCCTAATCCCGGGCCAGGGTTAGAGGCCACCATGAAGAAAATCGATTTCCCCGTTTCCGACGCCTGTTGCATCCCTAACGGGTAATAGACGCCCTGATCAATCGCGTTATTCAGAAAGAGAATTTTCGCGGGTTCGTTAATAAGCGACAGCAGCGGCAAATAACCGGCATGCACCAGCGATTCAATACACTCTTTCACAAAATTATTCGCGATGAGCACTGCCGGGCCAATCACCTCAAACCCCAGCAGGCACAGGAGCATCCCGGCAATACCCAGAGAGAAGTTATTAATCACCATCTCAAAGCCAGCGGGAATACGCTTGTCCAGCAGTCGGTCGATATGCTTAATCACCAGCCCACCAAGTGGCCCCATGATCATTGAGCCGAGGAACATAGGAATATCCGCGCCGATAATGACGCCAATCGTACCAATTCCCCCCATCACCGCGCCTCGTTTCCCACCCACCAGATGGCCGCCAGTGGAACCGATCATAACTGGCAGCAAATAGGTGATCATAGGGCCAACTATTTTGGCGAAATGTTCATTCGGTAGCCAACCGGTTGGAATAAATAAGGCAGTAATAAACCCCCAGGCAATAAATGCGCCGATATTGGGAATGACCATTGCAGTCAAAAAGCCCCCAAAAGCCTGGACCTTTGCACGAGCAGACTTGTGTTCCATAATAATATCCTGTAGAGGAGAAATTAATTATGCGCGAGCAATAATATCCGCTAGCTGTTTTTCAGATGTTGCTGTTAACAATTCAGTAAGAATTTCATCTTCACATAATAATTCACTTAACGCCTGAATAGCGCCAATGTGAGAGTCCGCATCTGCGGCGGATAAACCGATTAATAGTTTGATCGGCTCATCTTCTGTAAACTTCACTTCTTGTCGGAGGAGTGTTAACGACATCCCCGTTTTTAAAGCACCACATTCAGGGCGCGCATGCGGCATTGCGACGCCTGGCGCCAGAATATAATAAGGTCCATTGGTTAATGTGGACTCTTTAATAGCCTGAATATACCGTGAGTTAACATAATCATGAGAAAGCAGAGAGGACATGGAAAAATCAATTGCTTCGCGCCAGTCAGTCGCTGCATTTTTTATTGCTATTGACGATTCAGGGAAATAATCAATCAGCCGCATAAATTATCCTTATTTATATAGGGTACTGCTTATCGTTAAAAACAAAATACTCGCGCGGCAAAGCGAAATCAATCGAGGGGAAAAATGCGAAGAAGGAGAAAGTGTTTTTTTAGAACTCAATAAAAACAGACAGTTAAAAACATAAAAATAAAAAGCAACTGTATTTATGCGATATTCATCACAATTACACAAAATCACTAAATATCAAATATGTGAATTAGATCATATATAGCCACTTGTCTGAACGAAATTATTTATAATCCCTTTATAAAAAACGGGCCGCCTGAGCGACCCGTTCGGTGTTGTATCGTGATTACAGCAGTTCTTTTGCTTTCGCGACAACGTTATCAACGGTAAAGCCGAACTCTTCGAACAGCAGCTCAGCAGGCGCAGACTCACCGAAGGTGGTCATGCCGACGATAGCGCCATTCAGGCCCACGTATTTGAACCAGTAGTCAGCGATACCCGCTTCCACGGCCACGCGAGCGGAAACCGCTTTCGGCAGTACGGCTTCACGGTAAGCGGCATCCTGCTTGTCGAACGCGTCGGTAGACGGCATGGAGACCACGCGCGCTTTCACGCCTTCGGCAGACAGTTTGTCCCATGCGGCAACGGCCAGCTCAACTTCAGAACCGGTTGCGATGAAGATCAGTTCCGGCTGACCGGCGCAATCTTTCAGCACATAACCACCGCGCGCGATGTTCGCCAGCTGCTCTTCGGTACGTTCCTGCTGCGCCAGGTTCTGACGGGAGAGGATCAGCGCGGTCGGGCCGTCCTGACGCTCAACGCCGTATTTCCACGCCACTGCGGATTCAACCTGGTCACACGGACGCCAGGTGCTCATGTTCGGCGTTACGCGCAGAGAAGCCACCTGCTCTACCGGCTGGTGAGTCGGGCCATCTTCGCCCAGACCGATGGAGTCGTGGGTGTAGACCATCACCTGACGCTGTTTCATCAGCGCAGCCATACGCACCGCGTTACGGGCATATTCCACGAACATCAGGAAGGTAGAGGTGTACGGCAGGAAACCACCGTGCAGGGAGATGCCGTTAGCGATGGCGGTCATACCGAACTCGCGCACGCCGTAATGGATGTAGTTACCCGCAGCATCTTCGTTAATGGCTTTAGAACCCGACCACAGGGTCAGGTTGCTTGGCGCCAGGTCAGCGGAACCGCCGAGGAATTCAGGCAGCAGCGGCCCGAACGCTTCAATCGCATTCTGAGACGCTTTACGGCTGGCAATTTTCGCCGGGTTAGCCTGCAACTTAGCGATAAATTCATTCGCTTTCGCGTCGAAGTCAGACGGCATTTCGCCTTTCATACGACGGGTAAATTCAGCGGCTTCCTGCGGGAAGGCTTTTGCATAGGCGGCGAATTTCTCATTCCAGGCCGCTTCTTTTGCCTGACCGGCTTCTTTCGCATCCCACTGCGCATAGATTTCAGACGGGATTTCGAACGGCGCGTATTTCCAGCCCAGCTGTTCGCGGGTCAGTGCGATTTCAGCATCGCCCAGCGGCGCGCCGTGAGAGTCGTGCGTACCCGCTTTGTTCGGGGAACCGAAACCGATGATGGTTTTGCACATCAGCAGGGACGGTTTGTCAGTAACGGCGCGCGCTTCTTCAACCGCGCGTTTAATCGCTTCAGCATCGTGACCGTCGATACCGCGCACAACGTGCCAGCCGTAGGCTTCGAAACGTTTAGCGGTGTCATCAGTGAACCAGCCTTCAACGTGGCCATCGATAGAGATACCGTTGTCATCGTAGAACGCGATCAGTTTGCCCAGCTTCAGCGTTCCTGCCAGAGAGCAGACTTCATGGGAGATACCTTCCATCATGCAGCCATCGCCCATGAAGGCATAGGTGAAGTGATCCACGATATCGTGGCCTGGACGGTTGAACTGCGCCGCCAGTGTTTTTTCCGCAATCGCCATACCGACCGCGTTCGCAATCCCCTGGCCCAGCGGGCCGGTGGTGGTTTCAACACCCGCGGTGTAACCCACTTCCGGGTGGCCCGGCGTTTTGGAGTGCAGCTGACGGAAGTTTTGCAGCTCAGACATCGGCAGGTCATAGCCGGTGAGGTGCAGCAGGCTGTAGATCAGCATGGAGCCGTGGCCGTTAGACAGCACGAAGCGGTCACGGTCAGCCCAGGAAGGGTTCTGCGGATTGTGGTTCAGGAAATCACGCCACAGGACTTCGGCAATGTCAGCCATACCCATAGGGGCACCCGGGTGACCGGATTTGGCTTTCTGTACTGCGTCCATGCTCAGCGCACGAATAGCATTGGCAAGCTCTTTACGTGAGGACATTTTGACTCCAGATCGGATGATGAAGGCCATGCCCTTAACGACTTGACGACAGCGCGTTTTGGGCTACGCCGGAAAAAAGTGCCAACAATGTAACCCAAGCCGCGAGCCATGTACATGGAGCATCCTTTCGCCGCTTCAGAAATCTCCGGATCGTGTTCGCATGTTGCGCAATCTGCTCACCCCCTTGTCGTTCTTTTCTTTATACTTAGCGTGGCGCTGGTTCATCGACACAAGGCGCACTTTTAGAACAATCCTGATTTCGTGCGGAAGAGAAAACATGAAAATTCGCGCTTTACTGCTTGCTATGAGCATGGCGACGGTTCTGACCGGTTGCCAGAATATGGACTCCAATGGACTGCTCGCTTCAGGTGCAGGCGCTTTTCAGGCTTACAGCCTTAGTGATGAGCAAGTAAAAGCGCTCAGCGACCAGGCATGTACGGAAATGGACAGCAAGGCGACGATCGCCCCGGCCAGCAGCGAATACGCGAAGCGACTGAGCAAAATCGCCTCTGCGCTCGGCGACAATATCAACGGCCAGCCGGTGAATTACAAAGTCTATGTGGCGAAAGACGTTAACGCGTTTGCAATGGCGAACGGCTGTATCCGCGTCTATAGCGGCCTGATGGACATCATGACCGATAACGAAGTGGAGGCGGTCATCGGCCACGAAATGGGACACGTTGCGCTCGGCCATGTGAAGAAAGGGATGCAGGTTGCGCTGGGGACTAACGCGGTTCGCGCCGCAGCCGCTTCCGCTGGCGGTATTGTCGGCAGTCTGTCGCAGTCGCAGTTGGGCGATCTTGGCGAGAAACTGGTGAACTCACAGTTCTCCCAGCGCCAGGAGTCCGAGGCGGATGATTACTCCTATGATTTGTTGCGCAAACGCGGCATCAGTCCGGCCGGGCTGGCAACCAGTTTTGAGAAACTGGCGAAGCTGGAAGCGGGACGTCAAAGCTCCATGTTTGACGATCACCCGGCCTCCGCCGAACGCGCCCAGCATATTCGCGACCGAATGGCGGCAGACGGTATTAAATAAAAACGAGAGCAACATGTAGCTCTTGTTAGCTGTTCCGTTCGCCTTATGTTCGTTACCTGTCTGAAACCATAGCATTTGCGAACGTGTTAAGGAGGCTCGTCGCCGCCTCCTTAACAATCCTGGCTCCCGGCGGGAAAATTGTTGCTTCGCAATACCCTCCGCTTATTCCTCCTGGCTACCGGGGCGGGCGCGAGGTAGCGTCCCTGCAAAACGCGCCCTGAACCCGCATCCATGCGGGTTCCTCCGGCCTTACGGAAACACGTCGGCAATTTTCAGCCGGACCCGCCCACACCTGACCATTTCCACGGTTTTTTTTTAACAGCAAAACCGGTGCGGCTGAAAATCAGAGCATTGCAGCAATGCCCCTGTTCCGGCTGAAAATCGATGAGACGTTGACGGCTGACCGGGTCCGCCCGCAAGGACGCGGGCGGAGGGGACGGCCTGCCGGGACGCAGGCTCGGCCCCGACCCGAAAGGCAGACGGAATAAGGCGAATGAACCGCGCAGCGGCGATTTTCCTTGCCGGAGAGCCTGGGTTGCAAGGGAGGCGGCGGCGAGCCTCCCTTGCACGTTCACGAGTACTGAGTTTTCAGAGTAATGTTGAACATCAGGTGAACGGAAACAATCTTCCTGGCTAAATATTCTCCCGGCAGACAGAATAGCGTTCAAATGGTAATTCCCCCCCCATTCTTATAACGCATAAATTGATAACTTAAGCGCACAGAACGTTAAATATCAGAATATAAACAGTAGCGATATATTCGACGTTTTATTCTCTGATAGAGAATTATTTTAGTATTTATATTCCCCGGCATGTTTTATCACTTCTTTTAACGCCACAGACAAAATATAAAATAGTCCAGCCCCGATATGGCCGGCACGCCAACGGCTGTAAGCCTTTGTCACAAAATGTTTGCAATCAATAATTATTCAGGTAACTATCCGTAACGCAGCAATTCAATTTGATATTATCCATAAAGAGAAGTTCCCTCAGTGAAAAAAGAAATATCGTTAATCGCATTAAGTTTATTCGCCGCATTGCCTGCCATTGCCAGCCAACAATCCGACAGCCAGGGTTTTGTTAATGACAGCCATTTAAATCTCTTTTTACGCAACGCCTGGATTAACCGCGACTATCAGGGTGGCGTACAGGACAAAGCCGAATGGGGCCAGGGCATTGTCGCCACCTTTGAATCCGGCTATACCGAAGGTCTGATCGGCTTTGGCGTTGACGGTATTGCGCAGTATGGCGTGCGTCTGGACGGCGGCCGTGGCCGCAGTGGCGCTGGCGGTATCGACTTCTTCAAACAAGACAGCGACGGCCGCGCGAAATCCGATCTGGCAAAATTTGGCGCAACCGCCAAAATGCGCATCTCCAACACCGTCCTGAGCTACGGCAACCAGCGTCCGCAGCTCCCGATCGTCTACGCCGACGATTCCCGTCTGCTGTTTGAAAGCTTCACCGGCACCATGTTGACCTCCAGAGAGATCGACGGTCTGGAGATTAATGCCGGTTATTTCACCGACGAGCAGCGCAAAAGCGACGACCGCCACAACAGCGGCCTGAAAAGCCTCTCTTTCGGCGGCGCGAGCTACCAGTTTAACGATCAGTTCAGCGGCGCCCTGTATGCCTCGCACGTCGAAGATGTGCTGAACAAACAGTATCTGGGGCTGAACTTCAAACAGCCTTTCAGCACCGGACAGCAGCTGGTGCTGGACTTCAACGGCTACAACTCACGTCTGGATTCCGGTTACGCCGATAGCCTGAATACTGGCCGCAGCAACAGCATCTGGAGCCTGGCGGCAAGTTATATCTGGGATATTCATACCTTTAAAGTGGCGTATCAGCAAAGCAGCGGCAGCACCGGTTATCACTACGGCAGCTATCGCGATCAGGGCGGCGTCGGCGATGGCGGCAACACCATCTGGCTGGCGAACTCTTACTGGTCTGATTTTAACGGTGAAGACGAACGTTCCTGGCAGGCGTCATATGGACTGGATTTTGCCGGTCTCGGTTTACCGGGGCTGAGCTGGACAACCGCTTATGTTCGCGGCGATAACATCAAAACATCGGCAACCAGCAACGGCAAAGAGCACGAGTGGTTCAACCAGGTGCAATACCAGGTTCAGGACGGCATGGCAAAAGACCTGAAACTGAAGCTGCGCTATTCCGTATTACGCGTGTCCAGCAACGCCAGCGACTATAACGTTAGCGGCAACGAGATTCGCGCTTACGTGGAATATCCGTTTAACATCTTTTAAGTTAAAACCCCTCTCCTGATGACGGAGAGGGGGAAGCACTTATTCGCCTTTTTTCGCCGCCTGAATGTAGAGCATTTCCAGCGCCAGGGTCGCCGCAGCCAGCGCGGTGATTTCGGACTGGTCATAAGCCGGAGCCACTTCCACCACATCCATCCCGACGATGTTCAGATCTTTCAGACCGCGCACCAGTTTAATGGCGCGATCGGAAGTCAGGCCGCCGATCACCGGCGTCCCTGTGCCCGGTGCGAACGCCGGGTCCAGACAGTCGATATCAAAGGTCAGGTAGACCGGCATATCGCCAACGATCTGATTAACCTGCGCGATGATGTCATCCACGCCGCGATCGTTCACCTGGCAGGCATCCAGCACGGTGAAACCGTTGTCTTTATCAAATTCAGTACGAATACCAATCTGCACGGAGTGGTTCGGGTCAATCAATCCCTCTTTCGGCGCAGTGTAGAACATGGTGCCGTGGTCAAACTCGCAGCCGTTCGCGTAGGTGTCGGTATGCGCGTCAAAATGCACCAGCGCCATTTTGCCAAAGTGCTTTGCATGAGCGCGCAGCAGCGGCAGGGTCACGAAGTGGTCGCCGCCGAAGGAGAGCATACGTTTACCGGCTGACAGCAGTTTCTCCGCATGCGCCTGCAATTTTTCACTCATCTCGCGCGCGTCGCCAAACGCATAGACCAGGTCACCGCAGTCCACAACGTTCAGGCGCTCGCGCATGTCGAAGTTCCACGGGAAGCGGTTGTGCTCCCAGGCCAGGTTAGTGGAAACCTGACGGATTGCCGCCGGGCCGTGGCGGCCGCCCGCACGACCGGAAGTCGCCATATCAAACGGTACGCCGGTGATAACCCAGTCGGCGTCGCTGTCATAAGGCTGGAAATTCAGCGGCAGACGCAGAAAGCCGAAGGCGTTGGAAACCAGGGAGTTATCGTACTGATGACCTAAAGTGCTCATGTCCTGACCTCTTTTAAAGTCGATACATTAAAAACAGATGAAAAAAAATCCCCTCCGCGTCGTTAAACCCGACGAGGAAGGGATTGATTCGTAAATCGATTATTGGGGCGAATTATCGCCGTTAATTCATACGGGTTCAAGTGAGTATAGCATTCTGCCGGATGGCGGCTTCGCCGTATCCGGCCTGCATTCGTAGGCCCGGTAAGCGCAGCGCCACCGGGCATCAGCGGCTACTCGTCTTCCAGGTAAGTGTACCCGTACAGCCCCGTCTCAAACTCTTCGAGGAACTGCTGTTGCAGCGCATCGTCCAGACCAGTCTGTTTCACCTGATCGCGGAAGTGGGTCAGCAGCGTGTTCGGATCGAGCTGTACGTATTGCAGCATATCCGCCACGGTGTCCCCTTCGTCAGACAGCTCAACTTCCACGCTGCCATCCGGGAAGACAAACACGTCAACCGCTTCGGTGTCGCCGAACAGGTTGTGCATGTTGCCAAGGATCTCCTGATAGGCGCCGACCATAAAGAAACCGAGCATCGGTGGGTTCTCTGGATCGTACTCCGGCATCGGCATAGTGGTGGCGATGCCGTCACCGTCGATGTAGTGATCGATCGCGCCATCGGAATCACAGGTGATATCCAGCAGCACCGCGCGACGCTCAGGCACCTGATCCAGCCCTTCCAGCGGCAGCACCGGGAACAGTTGATCGATACCCCACGCATCCGGCATTGACTGGAACAGCGAGAAGTTGACGTACATTTTGTCCGCCATACGCTCCTGCAACTCATCGATGATCGGACGATGCGCACGGTTCTGCGGGTCCAGCTGTTTCTGTACTTCGTGGCACATGCTCAGGTAAAGCTGTTCCGCCCAGGCGCGTTCCTGCAAGCTGAACGTCCCGGAAGAGTAGCCAATGTGAATGTCGTGCAGGTCCATCTGGCTGTCGTGCAGCCATTCACGCAGCGAGCGACGGGTGCCCGGTTCGTGCATCTCCTGCCAGGTTTCCCACATGCTCTGCAACGCGCGCGGCGCGTCGTCGGCAGGCGCGGTGGGCACCGTATATTCGTTACGCTCCACGCCGATGATGTTCGATACCAGCACGGTATGGTGCGCAGTTACCGCACGGCCAGACTCGGTGATCACCGTTGGGTGCGGCAGACCGTGTTCTTCACACGCGTCGCCAATCGCCCAGATGATGTTGTTAGCGTATTCGTTCAAACCGTAGTTCACGGAGCAATCAGACTGCGAGCGGGTTCCTTCGTAATCCACGCCCAGACCGCCGCCGACGTCGAAACACTGAATGTTGACGCCCAGCTTATGCAATTCAACGTAGAAACGGGCGGATTCGCGCACGCCGGTGGCAATGTCGCGGATATTCGCCATCTGCGAGCCGAGGTGGAAGTGCAGCAGTTGCAGGCTGTCCAGTCGCCCGGCTTCACGCAGGGTTTCAACCAGTTGCAGCACCTGCGTCGCCGCCAGGCCGAATTTTGATTTTTCGCCGCCGGAAGACTGCCATTTACCGGAACCCTGCGAGGCCAGACGCGCACGCACACCCAAGCGCGGGATCACGTTCAGACGCTCGGCTTCATCCAGCACGATCGCGATTTCTGACATCTTCTCGATGACCAGATAGACCTTGTGGCCCATCTTTTCGCCAATCAGCGCCAGACGGATGTATTCACGGTCTTTGTAGCCGTTACAGACGATCACGCTGCGGGTCATTCCGGCGTGCGCCAGAACCGCCATCAGCTCCGCCTTCGAACCGGCTTCCAGCCCCAGCGGTTCGCCGGAGTGAATCAGAGATTCAATCACCCGACGGTGCTGGTTGACCTTGATCGGATAAACGAGGAAGTAGTCGCCGTTATAACCGTAGGATTCACGCGCGCGTTTAAACGCCGCGTTAATGGAGCGCAGACGGTGTTGCAGGATCTGCGGGAAGCAGAACAACGCAGGCAGACGCTGGCCTTGCGCTTCGCGAGCTTTCACCAGTTTGGCGAGATCGACGCGCGCCTGAGGGACGTCAGGGTCCGGGCACACGCTGATGTGTCCCAGTTCGTTGACGTCGTAGTAGTTATTGCCCCACCAGGCAATATTGTAAGTACGCAGCATCTTGCTGGCTTCCTGGGAGCTCATTGCAACCTCCTGCATGGAGCGTAGTACACCCTGTTCGCCTGCTGACGAAGGCGAACCCATAGACATGTCGTCAGACATAGCGAACCTCAAATTTTATTAACAAGTGTAAAACAGTTGACTACTATCGCAATCCGTAGACGCGATAACAACCCATAAACAGACGTATTTTCCAGCAGATAGTGCTGACGCTCCGCCTGCGCGACCGGTTTCTTTTTCATATCATTGTAAAACACGTAACCGAACTTAAGTATGACGGTTCGGCGAAACCACGAGAAAACTCTTGTTTCAACAAGAGCGCCCTTGTTCAGTCTTCCGTTACCGACCGGCTCTGGAGTCCTGAGAAGCGCCGAGATGGGTATAACATCGGCAGGTATGCAAAGCAGAGATGCAGATTGCGGGGGACATGCGCACACCAGAACGGTGCGACAGATTCAGCAGAATACAACGGTTCATTATCTCGTATCACCTCCACGGCCGCCCCGTAAGACAAGCCTCTAAGCCAAAGCAACGTTTTAGCCCGGCTGGAAGTGGCGACACGAGGAATCCGTCGTGTGCTTTTTAGTATGAGCCGCGCGCCGCGTTTTATACCGACAAGAGGGGAAAAATGCAAAGCATAAATGCGCACATTGCCAGCAGTGTCCTGAAAAATTTCCAGTCGTGTTTTCAACGCAACGAGAGTTGATTCAAAAAAAACTGGAAATCGGGTGAAGAAGTGACCTAAAATAGCCATCCAGATGTTAATCCATCCATACTGATTAACACTCAGACTGCCAGTGTCATCAACCTGCAAGCCTTGGTAGAATCCTCTGCTTTGGCTATTCCACACAACAGTTTGAGCTAACCAAATTCTCCTTAGGTGAAATAAAACATGGCAAAACACCTTTTTACGTCCGAGTCCGTATCAGAAGGGCATCCTGACAAAATTGCTGACCAAATCTCTGATGCCGTGCTGGATGCGATCCTGGAACAGGATCCGAAAGCGCGCGTCGCATGCGAAACCTACGTTAAAACCGGTATGGTTTTAGTTGGCGGTGAGATCACGACCAGCGCATGGGTTGATATCGAAGAGATCACCCGTAACACGGTCCGTGAGATTGGCTATGTGCATTCCGACATGGGCTTTGACGCCAACTCTTGCGCCGTGCTGAGCGCTATCGGCAAACAGTCCCCGGATATCAACCAGGGCGTTGACCGTGCCGATCCGCTGGAACAGGGCGCGGGCGACCAGGGCCTGATGTTTGGTTACGCGACCAATGAAACTGACGTGCTGATGCCAGCGCCGATCACCTACGCGCACCGTCTGGTGCAGCGTCAGGCTGAAGTGCGTAAAAACGGCACGCTGCCGTGGCTGCGCCCGGATGCGAAAAGCCAGGTCACTTTCCAGTATGACGACGGCAAAATTGTCGGCATCGACGCGGTAGTGCTGTCTACTCAGCACGCTGAAGAAATTGACCAGAAATCGCTTCAGGAAGCGGTGATGGAAGAGATCATCAAGCCGATCCTGCCGTCAGAATGGCTGAACGCGTCGACGAAATTCTTCATCAACCCAACCGGTCGTTTTGTTATCGGCGGCCCGATGGGCGACTGCGGTCTGACCGGTCGTAAGATTATCGTGGATACCTACGGCGGTATGGCACGTCACGGCGGCGGCGCATTCTCCGGTAAGGACCCGTCTAAGGTTGACCGTTCCGCAGCCTACGCCGCGCGTTATGTTGCGAAAAACATCGTTGCCGCAGGTCTGGCTGACCGTTGTGAAATTCAGGTTTCTTACGCTATCGGCGTGGCTGAACCGACCTCTATCATGGTTGAAACCTTCGGTACTGAAAAAGTGCCTTCTGAACAGCTGACCCTGCTGGTACGCGAGTTCTTCGACCTGCGTCCGTACGGCCTGATTCAGATGCTGGATCTGCTGCACCCGATCTACAAAGAAACCGCTGCATACGGTCACTTTGGCCGCGAACATTTCCCGTGGGAAAAAACCGACAAGGCGCAGCTGCTGCGTGATGCCGCAGGTCTGAAGTAATTTACTGACGTTGTTTTTTTAAGGCCAGCCTCGTGCTGGCCTTTTGTATTTGTGCGCGCATCTTTTGCCCGGAGTCGCTTCGCTTGCACGGGCCTACGGGTTCTGTCGTTTTGGCATAGCCGTCACCCGGCGATTAATGAAACCGTTTACCCTCCATTCAATAAGCCACGCGTTGAAAATAATCCTTTTGCATGATCGTTTTTCTTCTGACGTTACATTTTTTTCAGTTAAGTCTTAAATGTGCGTATTCGCGATACAAACCGCCTCACTTACCTCTATGTTTTCAAAGTATTAATTACTTTCACCATTAAATGTTAGTGTAAGCGATTACACTAACGTGATTCGAATCACATATTTTTACGGGCTACTCACCTACCCTTAGCATCAACAAAACTGGCAACCCAACCGGAGGCATCATGCCTGACAATAAAAAACAGGGGCGTTCAAACAAGGCCATGACATTTTTTGTCTGCTTTCTTGCAGCCCTGGCAGGATTACTTTTTGGCCTGGATATCGGCGTTATCGCCGGTGCTTTACCCTTCATCACTGACGAATTCCAGATTACCGCGCACACTCAGGAGTGGGTGGTCAGTTCGATGATGTTCGGCGCCGCCGTCGGTGCCGTCGGCAGCGGCTGGCTCTCCTTCAAATTAGGTCGTAAGAAAAGCCTGATGATCGGCGCGATCCTGTTTGTGGCCGGTTCGCTGTTTTCCGCCGCCGCGCCTAACGTTGAGGTGCTGATCGTTTCCCGCGTGCTGTTAGGCCTGGCCGTTGGCGTCGCGTCCTACACCGCCCCGCTGTACCTGTCTGAGATCGCGCCGGAGAAAATTCGCGGCAGTATGATCTCCATGTACCAGTTGATGATCACCATCGGTATTCTTGGCGCCTATCTGTCTGACACCGCGTTCAGCTACAGCGGCGCATGGCGCTGGATGCTGGGCGTGATCATCATTCCGGCCATTCTGCTGCTGATCGGCGTGTTCTTCCTGCCGGACAGCCCGCGCTGGTTCGCGGCGAAACGTCGCTTTATTGATGCCGAACGCGTACTGCTGCGCCTGCGTGATACCAGCGCAGAAGCCAAACGCGAGCTGGATGAGATCCGTGAAAGTCTGCAAGTAAAACAGAGCGGCTGGGCGCTGTTTAAAGAGAACAGCAACTTCCGTCGCGCGGTGTTCCTCGGGGTGCTTTTGCAGGTGATGCAACAGTTCACCGGGATGAACGTCATCATGTACTACGCGCCGAAAATCTTTGAACTGGCAGGTTATACCAATACCACCGAGCAGATGTGGGGCACCGTTATCGTTGGCCTGACGAACGTGCTGGCCACCTTTATCGCCATCGGCCTGGTAGACCGCTGGGGGCGTAAACCAACGCTGACGCTGGGCTTCCTGGTCATGGCTATCGGCATGGGCACTCTCGGCACCATGATGCATATCGGCATTCACTCGCCGTCAGCGCAATACTTCGCCATCGCCATGCTGCTGATGTTTATCATCGGGTTCGCGATGAGCGCCGGTCCGCTGATTTGGGTACTGTGCTCTGAAATTCAGCCACTGAAAGGCCGCGATTTCGGTATTACCTGCTCTACCGCCACCAACTGGATCGCCAATATGATCGTCGGCGCAACGTTCCTGACCATGCTCAACACGCTGGGCAACGCAAACACCTTCTGGGTCTATGCCGGTCTGAACCTGTTCTTCATCATCCTGACCATCTGGCTGGTTCCTGAAACCAAACACGTCTCTCTGGAACACATTGAACGTAACCTGATGAAAGGCCGTAAGCTGCGCGAAATCGGCGCTCACAACTAACGCTGATAATTAGCGGTAAGTGCCCGATGGCGCAAGCTTATCGGGCCTACTGCCCTCAGTTGAACGCAGACCGGTTTGTCGGCCGCCATCCGGCAAAACTTAGCGGGGTGAAGCGTCCCTCTTGCAGTCTCCATCACCTCCCATTATCCTCTGTCGTTATGAAAACCTCCCGTCTCCCTATCGCTGTCCAGCAAGCCGTCATGCGTAGCCTGCGGGAAAAACTCGCCCAGGCCAATCTCAAACTGGAACGTCATTACCCGGAACCCAGGCTGGTTTATCAACAACGTGGAACTGCCGCGGGAACAGCATGGCTACAAACCTACGAAATCCGTCTCAATCCTGTGCTATTGATGGAAAACGTCGACGCGTTCGTTAATGAAGTGGTGCCCCATGAACTGGCGCATTTGCTGGTCTGGAAGCATTTTGGCCGGGTTGCGCCGCACGGCAAAGAGTGGAAATGGATGATGGAAAGCGTACTGGGCGTCCCTGCCAGACGCACGCATCAGTTTGAACTGCAATCCGTTCGCCGCAATACCTTTACCTACCGCTGTAAATGCCAGCAGCATCAGCTCACCGTGCGCCGCCATAATCGCATCGTGCGCGGTGAAGCCACCTACCGCTGCGTTCACTGCGGCGAACCACTCATTGCTGAATAATCGCCAGAATAATCAGGAACTTTTCTGATCTGCCTGATTGCATACAAGAACAACTTTCGCTACGTTGCGGGCTCGTTTTGACACGGAGTTCGTGATGTACCGTAATTTCTCTTTTGCCGCAGCGTTGTTGGCGATGATGCTCTCAGGGCAGGTGCTGGCTACAGGCATCAACAGTTTTTCTCAGGCCAAAACCGCCGGGGTCAAAGTCAATGCCGATGTTCCCGGCGATTTCTACTGCGGGTGTAAAATTAACTGGCAGGGTAAAAAAGGCGTCGAGGATCTCGCCTCCTGCGGCTATAAAGTCCGAAAAAATGAAAACCGCGCCAGCCGCATTGAATGGGAACACGTCGTACCCGCCTGGCAGTTCGGCCACCAGCGTCAGTGCTGGCAGGACGGCGGGCGAAAAAACTGTGCGAAAGATCCTGTCTACCGCAAGATGGAGAGCGACATGCACAATCTGCAACCCGCCGTCGGCGAGGTGAATGGCGATCGCGGCAACTTCATGTACAGCCAGTGGAATGGCGGCGAAGGTCAGTACGGCCAGTGCGCCATGAAGGTCAATTTCAAGGAAAAAATCGCCGAACCGCCTGCTCGCGCCCGTGGTGCGCTCGCCCGTACCTACTTTTATATGCGCGACCAGTACAATCTGACGCTCTCCCGTCAGCAAACGCAGCTTTTCAACGCCTGGAACAAGCTGTATCCGGTCACGGACTGGGAGTGCGAGCGCGACGAACGCATCGCCAGGGTACAAGGGAACCACAATCCATACGTGCAACGCGCTTGCCAGGCGCAAAAGAGCTAACCTACACTAGCGGGAATATTTTTAACCCTGCCCCACGCGATCAGATGGCGTGGGGAGATGACGCGGATTTTTCTATTATGCGCATTCCCCGCATTTATCACCCTGAACCCATCACATCCGGCAGCCAGTTCTCCCTGTGTGAAGACGCCGCCAACCATATCGGACGCGTGCTGCGTATGGGGCCAGGCCAGGCGCTCCAGCTGTTTGACGGCAGCAATCAGGTGTTTGACGCCGAAATCACCAACGCCAGCAAAAAAAGCGTCGATGTAAAAGTGCTCAGCGGCACCCTCGACGATCGTGAATCCCCGCTGCATATTCACCTCGGCCAGGTGATGTCGCGCGGCGAAAAAATGGAATTCACTATCCAGAAATCGATCGAACTGGGTGTAAGCCTCATTACGCCACTTTTTTCTGAGCGCTGCGGCGTTAAACTGGACAGCGAACGTCTGAACAAGAAGCGCCAGCAGTGGCAAAAAATCGCTATTGCCGCCTGCGAACAGTGCGGTCGTAACCGGGTGCCGGAAATTCGCCCGGCAATGGATCTGGAAGCCTGGTGCGCCGAGCAGGACGAGGGGCTGAAACTGAACCTTCACCCGCGCGCCAGCGCCAGTATCAACACCCTGCCGCTCCCCGTGGAGCACGTGCGCCTGTTGATTGGCCCGGAAGGCGGTTTGTCGGCAGATGAAATCGCCATGACCGCCCGCTACCAGTTTACTGATATCCTGTTAGGACCTCGCGTTCTGCGTACTGAGACAACTGCGCTCACCGCCATTACCGCGCTACAGGTGCGTTTTGGCGATCTGGGCTAACGGAGAAGAACAATGATCAAGCTCGGCATCGTGATGGACCCCATCGCAAGCATCAACATCAAGAAAGATTCCAGCTTCGCTATGCTGCTGGAAGCACAACGTCGTGGCTACGAACTTCATTACATGGAGATGGCCGATCTGTATTTGATCAACGGTGAGGCTCGCGCCCGCACGCGTACCCTGAGCGTAGAGCAGAACTATGACAACTGGTATACGTTCAACGACGAGCAGGATCTGCCGCTGGCCGATCTGGACGTCATCCTGATGCGTAAAGATCCGCCGTTCGATACCGAATTTATCTACGCCACTTATATTCTGGAGCGCGCGGAAGAGAAAGGCGCGCTGATCGTCAATAAGCCCCAGAGCCTGCGTGACTGCAACGAAAAACTGTTCACCGCCTGGTTCTCCGACCTGACGCCGGAAACGCTGGTCACGCGTAACAAAGCGCAGCTGAAAGCCTTCTGGCAGAAGCACAGCGACATCATTCTCAAGCCGCTGGACGGCATGGGCGGCGCGTCTATCTTCCGCGTGAAGGAAGGCGACCCCAACCTCGGCGTGATCGCCGAAACGCTGACCGAACATGGCACCCGCTATTGCATGGCGCAGAACTACCTGCCTGCCATTAAAGACGGCGACAAACGCGTGCTGGTTGTTGACGGCGAACCCGTTCCGTACTGCCTGGCGCGGATTCCGCAGGGCGGCGAGACCCGTGGCAACCTGGCGGCCGGTGGTCGCGGCGAACCGCGCCCGCTTACCGACAGCGACTGGGAAATCGCCCGCCGCATTGGCCCAACCCTGAAAGCGAAGGGGCTGATTTTTGTGGGTCTGGATATCATCGGCGATCGTCTGACGGAAATTAACGTCACCAGCCCAACCTGTATTCGTGAAATTGAAGCGGAGTTCCCGGTTTCGATTACCGGAATGCTGATGGATGCCATTGAGGCGCGTTTGCAGAAGTAAATTAGTTGCCGGATGACGACGCCTTCGCGTCTTATCCGGCCTGGAATTTCACCCCACAGGCCGGATAAGACGAAGCTGTCATCCGGCAAAGCTATTTTCAGAGGGTGACATCTTCGCGCTTTCCCCACATACTGGACGCTGTTGCTTTTTTGAACCCGGATACAGAACCTCTGACAATGAATTTACAGCATCACTTTCTTATTGCCATGCCTGCTCTCCAGGACCCAATTTTCCGCCGCTCCGTGGTGTACATTTGCGAACACAATGAAGATGGCGCAATGGGGATTATCATTAATAAGCCTCTGGAAAATCTACAGATTGAAGGGATTCTGGAAAAACTGAAGATTACGCCTGAACCGCGCGATCCGGCGATTCGTCTGGATAAAGCCGTAATGCTCGGCGGGCCGCTGGCGGAAGATCGGGGATTTATTTTACATACTCCGCCCTCCCGCTTTTCGTCCAGTATTCGTATTTCTGACAATACGGTGATCACCACGTCCCGCGACGTGCTGGAGACGTTAGGCACACCGGAGCAACCCTCTGAGGTGCTGGTGGCGCTGGGTTATTCATCATGGGATAAAGGTCAACTGGAGCAAGAGCTGATGGATAATGCCTGGCTCACGGCCCCTGCCGATCTCAATATTCTGTTCAAAACGCCGATTGCCGACCGTTGGCGAGACGCGGCCAAATTAATCGGAATTGATATTCTGACCATGCCTGGCGTGGCGGGGCATGCCTGATGAGCGGAACCTTACTCGCATTTGATTTCGGCACCAAAAGTATCGGCGTAGCGATAGGACAGCGCATCACCGGCACCGCCCGCGCGCTGCCAGCGATAAAAGCGCAGGACGGAACGCCAGACTGGAACATTATCGAGCGTTTGCTGAAAGAGTGGCAGCCGGATGAAATTATTGTCGGGCTACCGCTCAATATGGATGGCACAGAGCAGCCCCTCACCGCTCGCGCCCGCAAGTTCGCCAACCGCATTCATGGCCGTTTTGGCGTACAGGTTACGCTGCATGACGAACGCCTCAGCACCGTAGAAGCGCGCTCTGGCCTGTTTGAACAGGGCGGTTATCGCGCACTCAACAAAGGCAAAGTGGATTCCGCCTCGGCCGTCATCATCCTCGAAAGCTATTTCGAGCAGGGTTATTGATACGAATTGCCTGATGGCGCTTCGCTTATCAGGCCTACGGGCTACGGGCACGCTTGTAGGCCGGATAAGGCCATCGGCCGCCATCCGGCACAACCGTTCGCTAAAGCCTGCCCTGCGCCTGCCGCTGTTGCAGACTCTGGGCAAACGTCTGCATCCCCGCCTGTTGGCTGGTCTGAATAACGCCGGGCAACTGGTGAATCTTCCCCTCCCGAATAAGATTGCCAACCGCTGGCGTGTTGATGAGCAGTTCGAATAACGCCACGCGTCCGTCCTGCCTGTCGGTTTCCAGCTTCTGCGACAACACGGCGCGCAGGCTGCCCGCAAGTTGACTGCGTACCGGATCTTTCTCCTGCGCCGGAAAGGAGTCGACCAGCCGCTCTACCGCCTGTGCCGCGCCGCGCGTATGTAGCGTCGCCAGTACCAGATGCCCCGTTTCCGCCGCCGTCAGCGCCAGGCGAATAGTCTCGCTGTCGCGCAGTTCGCCTAATAAAATCACATCCGGGTCTTCACGCAGCGCAGCGCGTAACCCGGCGGCAAAGGAGCGGCAGTGTACGCCAACCTCCCGCTGCTGAATCAGGCAGCGCTGGCTGGTATGGCGGTACTCAATAGGATCTTCCAGCGTCAGAATATGACCATCGAGATGCTGGTTAAGGTATTCCACCATTGCCGCCAGCGTGGTGGATTTCCCGCTTCCCGTCGCCCCGGTCACCAGAATCAGTCCGTTCTCGCCACCAAGGAGCGCGGGTAGCGCGGCAGGCGTCTGGAGCGCGTCCAGTTGCGGGCACGTAGTGGGCAGCAACCGCAGCGCCAGCGATGCGCCCTGCTCGTGATGAAAAGCGCTGGCGCGTAACCGCAGTTCGCCCGGCAGCGACACCGCAAAGTCGAGCTGACCATCCGCCTGCCACGCCCGGCGCTGCGCGTCGTTAAGCCATTGTGACAGCAAAACCTCGACATTCGGGCTGCTAAACGGGGCTATTTCCACTTTTCCCCGTTTACGCCAGCGTGCAGGCCATGCGTTGCACAGGTGTAGATCCGAGACGTTATGCTTTACACTAAGGGCCACTATTTCTTCCATATCCATACGAACATCCTCGGAAAATGAACGATATCGCGCATAACCTGGCACATGTCCGGGACAAAATCTCAGCCGCCGCGACGCGTTGCGGGCGGTCTTCAGAAGAAGTTACGCTGCTTGCAGTGAGTAAAACCAAGCCTGCGAGCGCCATCGCAGAAGCCATCGCGGTCGGGCAGCGGGCGTTTGGCGAAAACTATGTTCAGGAAGGGGTAGAGAAAATTCGCCACTTCAAAGAAAGCGGCGTCGAAGGGCTGCAATGGCACTTTATTGGCCCCTTGCAGTCCAACAAAAGTCGTCTGGTGGCAGAGCATTTTGACTGGTGCCATACGATCGATCGTCTGCGTATCGCCGCCCGTCTGAGCGAACAGCGCCCGGCAGATCTGCCGCCGCTGAACGTGCTGATTCAAATTAATATCAGCGATGAGAACAGCAAGTCCGGGATTCCGCTTACGGAACTGGACGCTCTGGCGGCAAGCGTGGTTGAGCTTCCCGGTATCAGGCTGCGCGGACTGATGGCGATCCCCGCCCCTGAGTCAGATTATGTAAGGCAGTTTGAAGTTGCACGCCAAATGGCTGTAGCATTTGCCGGGCTGAAAACGCGCTATCCTGGCGTTGATACCCTTTCTCTGGGTATGTCGGATGATATGGACGCCGCAATTGCGGCAGGTAGCACGATGGTGCGCATCGGCACCGCTATTTTTGGTGCGCGTGATTACACAAAAAATTAAGGAAAACTGAGGAACGCCATGAAGACGTTGACCTTCCTGCTCTCAACGGTAATTGAACTGTATACCATGGTGCTATTGTTGCGCGTATGGATGCAGTGGGCTCGCTGTGATTTTTACAACCCTTTCTCACAGTTTGTGGTGAAAGCGACTCAACCCATTATCGGGCCGCTGCGTCGTATTATTCCGCCAATGGGGCCGATTGATAGCGCCTCCATGCTGTTGGCATTTATTCTGAGCTTTATCAAAGCGATAGTGCTTTTCATGGTCGTGACGTTCCAGCCGATTATCTGGATCGCCGCCATACTTATCGTCCTGAAAACCATCGGCCTGCTGATTTTCTGGGTACTGCTGGTGATGGCGATCATGAGCTGGGTGAGCCAGGGCCGAAGCCCGATTGAATACGTTCTGCTTCAACTGGCGGACCCTTTGCTGCGCCCGATTCGCCGTCTGCTCCCTTCGATGGGCGGCATCGACTTCTCGCCGATGATCCTGGTTCTGCTGCTGTATGTTATCAACATGGGCATCGCTGAAGTCTTACAGGCGACGGGCAATATGCTGCTGCCGGGGCTGTGGATGGCGCTATGAGTGCCGTTACCCCCTGCGCTGACGGTCTGATTTTACGGCTCTATATTCAGCCGAAAGCCAGCCGTGACAGTATTGTGGGTTTACATGGCGACGAAGTGAAAGTCGCCATTACCGCCCCGCCGGTTGATGGCCAGGCCAACAGCCATCTGGTGAAGTTTCTTGGCAAACAATTCCGCGTGGCAAAAAGCCAGGTCGTCATTGAAAAGGGCGAACTGGGCCGCCACAAACAGGTTAAAATCATTCATCCGCAACAGATCCCGCCAGAAATCGCGGCGTTAACTGATTAGGTATCCTATGCAAAAAGTTGTCCTCGCTACCGGCAATGCCGGTAAAGTGCGTGAGCTTGCCTCACTGTTGAGCGATTTTGGGCTTGATGTCATCGCGCAAACTGAACTGGGCGTTGATTCAGCCGAAGAGACCGGTCTGACGTTCATCGAAAATGCGATCCTGAAAGCGCGTCATGCCGCAAAAGCTACCGGTCTGCCCGCCATTGCCGACGACTCCGGCCTGGCCGTTGATGCGCTGGGCGGCGCACCGGGTATTTACTCCGCCCGTTATTCCGGCGAAGACGCCACCGACCAGCGTAACCTGGAAAAACTGCTGCATACCCTGCGGGAGGTGCCGGATGAGAAGCGCCAGGCGCGCTTCCACTGCGTGCTGGTCTACATGCGCCATGCAGAAGACCCGACGCCGCTGGTGTGCCACGGAAGCTGGCCTGGAATGATTACCCGCGAAGCGGCGGGCAATGGCGGTTTCGGCTATGACCCTATTTTCTTTGTTCCGTCGGAAGGGAAAACGGCAGCTGAGTTAACCCGTGAAGAAAAAAGCGCGATCTCCCACCGTGGGCAGGCGCTGAAGCTGCTGCTGGACGCCTTACGCAATGGTTAAGCTGCCGCCGCTGAGTCTTTATATTCACATCCCGTGGTGCGTGCAGAAATGCCCGTACTGCGATTTCAACTCGCATGCGCTGAAAGGCGAAGTGCCGCACGATGATTATGTTCAGCACCTGCTGAGCGATCTCGATACCAACGTGGCATATGCGCAGGGACGCGAAGTAAAGACCATTTTTATTGGCGGCGGTACGCCGAGTCTGCTCTCAGGCCCGGCAATGCAAACGCTGCTGGACGGCGTGCGGGCGCGCCTGCCGCTGGCGGCGGATGCAGAAATCACGATGGAGGCGAATCCGGGGACGGTAGAAGCCGACCGTTTCGTTGATTACCAACGCGCCGGGGTAAACCGTATCTCCATCGGCGTGCAGAGTTTTAGTGAGCCGAAGCTAAAACGCCTCGGGCGCATTCACGGCCCGGAAGAGGCGAAGCGGGCAGCGAATCTGGCAAGCGGTCTGGGGCTGCGCAGCTTCAACCTGGACCTGATGCACGGCCTGCCGGATCAAACGCTGGAAGAGGCGCTGGGCGATCTGCGCCAGGCCATCGCACTCAATCCGCCGCATCTGTCGTGGTATCAGTTGACTATCGAACCTAACACGCTGTTCGGCTCACGCCCGCCGGTATTGCCAGACGATGACGCGCTGTGGGATATCTTCGAGCAAGGCCACCAGTTGCTGACGGCGGCAGGTTATCAGCAGTACGAAACCTCCGCGTATGCCAGGCCGGGTTATCAGTGTCAGCACAATCTGAACTACTGGCGCTTTGGCGATTACCTCGGAATTGGCTGCGGCGCGCACGGTAAAGTGACCTTCCCGGACGGGCGCATCCTGCGCACCACCAAAACGCGTCACCCGCGCGGTTATATGCAGGGGCGCTATCTGGAAAGCCAGCGTGATGTCGAACAGGCCGACAAGCCGTTTGAGTTCTTTATGAACCGTTTTCGGTTACTGGAAGCGGCTCCCCGGGCAGAGTTTACGCAGTATACCGGGCTTGCCGAAGCGGTAATTCGTGAGCAGCTCGACGAGGCCATCGCCCAGGGGTATCTCACCGAATGCGAGCAGCACTGGCAGATTACCCAACACGGCAAGCTGTTTTTAAACTCCCTTCTGGAGCTGTTTCTGGCGGAGTGATGGCGGGTGAAGATGTAGGCCGGATAAGGCCTTGAGCCGCCATCCGGCAAATTGCCTGATGGCGCTGCGCTTATCAGGCCTACAGGGTTAGGGCGATAAGCGCAGCCACCTTCACCGATTAATACTGATTAAACATCGTCTGGATCTGTTGCGGATCTTTGGTTTGCGTCAGCGCCAGTTGCAACAGCACGCGCGCTTTTTGCGGGTTCAACGAACCGGAAGCGACAAACCCGTATTTCGCGTCATCGACTTCAGCATCCTGCGTGGTGGCGCCAGTCGGTACACGAGAAGAACGCACGACAACCGTGCCTTTATGCGCAGCAGTCGCCAGCGTATCGAAAACCGTTTTGTACAGGTTGCCGTTACCCACGCCCGCGCTCACAATCCCTTCGTAACCCGCATCCACCAGCGCTTTCGCCGGCAGATCGGACGCATTCGCGTAGTTATAAATAATCCCGACTTTCGGCAGCTCAGTCAGCTTAGAAACGTCAAACGGCGTGGAAGTGGTGTGCTTGCGCGCTGGCGTACGCTGATAATCGATTTTACCGTTGTGAATGTAGCCCAGCGGCCCGTAATTCACAGACTTGAAGGTGGCGACATCGGTGGTATTGGTCTTGGTGACGTCACGTCCGTCCAGCACAGTGTCGTTCATCACCACCAGTACGCCGCGATTCGCGGACGCTTTATCCGCCGCAGTGACCACGGCGTTATAGAGGTTGAACGGGCCGTCTGCGCTCATTGACGTGGACGGACGCATCGCCCCGACCAGCACTACCGGTTTATTACACTTGACGGTCAGGTCGAGGAAATAAGCCGTCTCTTCCATCGTATCGGTACCGTGGGTGATCACGAAGCCGTCGGTGTTATCGCAGTCGGTGTTGATTTTCTTCGCCAGCGTTAACCAGACTTCATCGTTCATATCCTGCGAACCGATATTGACGACCTGCTCACCTTTTACAACTGCGATATCCTTTAACTGAGGCACCGCGTCCACCAGGCTTTCGACGCCAACTTTACCCGCCGTATAATTTGATTTTGTCGCGGAGTCACCGCCACCGGCAATGGTTCCCCCGGTCGCCAGAATAGTGACATTCGGCAAAGCCAGCGCCGCGCCGCTGCAACCCATTACCAGAGCGGCGAGTACCGTTTTCCTGAAAAACTCCATGTTATTTCTCCAGTTACGTGAATTTGACGCATTATCCCAATGTCGAAGATGAATAATGTGACGTCTTCCAATTAACCAGATAAATATCTTTTTACGTTTGTGGTTTTTAGAGATGGATATCAAAACGGCGGGATATGCCAACATAAAACGGCACAGCAGGCGCTGTGCCATAGACAAGAGTTTTATTTCAGGCTGCTCACCAGCGCTTTGCGGCTGTCTTCCAGCGTCACAACGCGACTGCACACATCTTTGCCGAACTGCTGGAAGTCTTTTTCCTGATTCTTCCATTCGTTCTGAATCGACGTTTGCAGACCGCCGAGGCTACCCAGCACGCCCTGCAACGGATTACCGCCGCCTTTAAGCACCGCTTTCGCGCCCATTTCGTTAATGCTGTCCTGCAAAATGCCGCCCATCGCCTGATTCACCAGCTGCTGGCCGTCGGCGCGCACCTGATCAATCGCCTTGTAGTGGAAGGTCAGGCCGTCAGTACGATGCTCAATGATGCGGTTCATCTGCTCTTTCAGTTGCGCATCAAGTTTGGTCAATCGACCACGCATATTGCTGCTTTCGCCCACTTCCTGCGCGATGATTTTATCCAGCGCCACGCGGCCTTTCTCGACGCGGCTTCTGGCGCCCTCATCGATCCACGGCAGCGCGCTGCGCAATTCCGCCTGGTAATCTTTCGCCTGTTCGCGCTGCGCTGCGCTAAGGGTGTACTGTTTGCCGTTAAACATCAGGTTGCCGTCCGGCGCGATCACCAGGTTGCCGTTTTCGCCTTTTACCTGAACCGTTTGCGGGCTGAGAATCACATCGTCACGCGGAGTGACGCTGCATTGATAATCTGCGTGTGCGGCCATCGCCGTCAACGAAAGAACTGCCGCCAGCAGCGTTTTGCGCATCATAACTTTCCCTCAAGACAAATCGGGCCAGCAAATGCTGGCCCCGTATGCTTTATTAGTCCCACCAAACGTCGAAAAGTTCGCTGGTGCGCACGTCTTCAAGTTTGTGTTCTTCCAGCCACTTACGCACAATCGCCTGATGTTCTTCGGTGCATTTGCCGATTTCCTGCATGCAGATCAGCCCTTCCCAGGACAGATAACCGCTGCCGTCAAACGCCAGTTTATTTGGCTCAATAACGTCATTGATAAAGTCATCGACAATTTTATCAACCTGCTCTTCAGAAGTGCCTTCCGGGAAACGCCATGCAACCGAAAACCCTAATTCCTGGAATTCGTCGATATGCATTTTTTTACGCAGACGACGACTACGGTTCTTTGCCATTATTTCACCCTCTCGAACATTAAGTCCCATACGCCGTGGCCAAGACGATGACCACGTTGTTCAAATTTGGTTACCGGGCGCGATTCCGGGCGCGGTACATAATCGTTACTCTCTGACAGGTTTTTATACCCGTCGATGGAGGACATCACTTCCAGCATATGCTCCGCATAGGCTTCCCAGTCGGTCGCCATATGGAACACACCGCCCAGCTTCAGTTTGCTTTTCACCAGTTCGGCAAACGGAACCTGAACGATACGGCGTTTATTATGACGCGCTTTATGCCACGGGTCAGGGAAAAAGAGCTGAACCATCGATAAAGAATTGTCAGGAATCATTTTATGCAGCACTTCAACCGCGTCATGACACATCACACGCAGGTTCCCCACGCCTTCTTCGTGCGCAGACGCCAGACATGCGCCAACGCCAGGCGAATGCACTTCAATACCGAGGAAATTTTGTTCCGGGCGGGCTTTCGCCATCGCCACCAGCGAGGCGCCCATACCAAAACCAATCTCAAGCGTAACCGGCGCGTCGCGGCCAAACAGCGTGGCGAAATCCACCGGTTCTTCGCTGAATTCAACGCCCATCACCGGCCAGTAGTTTTCCAGCGCGTGTTCCTGCCCTTTCGTCAGTCGCCCCTGGCGACGAACAAAGCTACGAATTCGGCGCAACGGGCGGCCGTTTTCATCAAATTCCGGTGAAATGACGTCGTTCTTCATAAAAGTTAAGTCTGCTTGTGATTGAGTTCCGAAAACGGGCATTATCCAAAGTTAGTTGCCGGATGCAAGTAAAGGAAGAGAGTGATCACAGGAAAGTTCCGGTTTACACCTCGTTGCCTCTGTGCTGCAATCTTGCCCCCAGCAATTTTAAAGCGATGACCATGCAAGCGTCTCAATTTTCGGCTCAGGTTTTGGGCTGGTACGATAAATACGGGCGGAAAACCCTGCCCTGGCAAATTGACAAGACGCCCTACAAAGTATGGCTCTCGGAAGTAATGTTGCAACAGACGCAGGTTGCGACAGTTATCCCCTATTTCGAACGTTTTATGTCGCACTTTCCAACAGTGACGGATTTAGCCAACGCGCCGCTGGATGAGGTTCTGCATTTGTGGACGGGCCTCGGCTACTACGCCCGCGCGCGCAATCTGCATAAGGCGGCGCAACAGGTGGCGACGCGGCACGGCGGCCGGTTCCCGGAAACGTTCGACGAGGTCGCCGCCCTGCCTGGCGTAGGCCGCTCCACCGCCGGCGCGGTTCTCTCGCTCTCTTTGGATAAACATTTTCCGATTCTCGACGGCAACGTTAAACGCGTGCTGGCACGCTGCTATGCTGTCAGCGGCTGGCCGGGGAAAAAAGAGGTTGAGAAACGGCTGTGGGATCTGAGCGAACAGGTTACGCCTGCCAACGGCGTGGCGCGTTTTAACCAGGCGATGATGGATTTAGGCGCTATGGTGTGTACGCGCTCCAGGCCGAAATGTTCGCTGTGCCCGCTCCAGAATGGCTGCGTTGCCACCGCGAACGAGAGCTGGTCGCTGTACCCCGGTAAGAAGCCAAAACAGACGCTGCCGGAGCGTACAGGCTATTTTTTGCTGTTGCAGCATAATGACGAGGTGTTTCTGGCGCAGCGTCCGCCGAGCGGCTTATGGGGCGGATTATACTGTTTTCCTCAGTTTGAGGATGAAGATGGCTTGCGTCAGTGGCTGGCGCAACGGCATATTCAGGCCGATAATCTCAGTCAACTTAATGCTTTTCGCCACACGTTTAGCCATTTCCACTTAGATATTGTGCCTATGTGGCTTCCCGTGTCTTCATTCACCGTGTGCATGGATGAAGGCAACGCGCTCTGGTATAACTTAGCGCAACCGCCGTCGGTCGGACTGGCGGCCCCCGTGGAGCGTTTGTTACAGCAGTTACGTACCGGCGCGCCGGTTTGAGCACCCCGGTCGATAAAGAGGATTTTTTATGAGCAGAACCATTTTTTGTACTTTCCTGCAACGTGAAGCGGAAGGCCAGGATTTTCAGCTGTACCCGGGCGAACTGGGGAAACGCATCTACAACGAGATCTCTAAAGAAGCGTGGGCGCAGTGGCAGCATAAGCAAACCATGCTGATCAACGAAAAGAAACTCAACATGATGAACGTCGAGCACCGCAAACTGCTGGAGCAGGAGATGATCAACTTCCTGTTTGAAGGGAAAGACGTGCATATTGAAGGCTATACGCCGGAAGAGAAAAAATAAGCATCTCTTGCTGGCAATCTCGTAGGCCGGATAAGGTGCTTGCACCGCCATCCGGCAAAACGATACAACAACAAACACAACACGCACTCCCGGAATGATGAAAAAATTTTTCGCGCTTGCTCTTGTTGCGCCGTTGCTCATCTCCTGTTCCAGTTCGACCAAAAAAGGCGATACCTATAACGAAGCCTGGGTCAAGGATACCAACGGTTTTGATATTCTGATGGGGCAGTTTGCCCATAACATTGAGAATCTGTGGGGGTTCAAGGAAGTGTTGATCGCGGGTCCGAAGGACTACGTGAAGTACACTGACCAGTATCAGACCCGCAGCCACATCAACTTTGACGACGGTACGATCACCGTCGAAACCATTGCCGGAACAGAGCCTGCCGCGCACCTGCGTCGCGCGATCATCAAGACGCTGTTAATGGGCGACGATCCCGGTTCGGTCGATCTCTACTCGGACGTCGATGATATTCAGATCTCCAGAGAGCCGTTCCTGTATGGTCAGGTGGTCGATAATACCGGGCAACCCATTCGCTGGGAGGGACGCGCAACCAACTTCGCTGACTATCTGCTGAAAACGCGTCTTAAGAGTCGCAGTAACGGTCTGCGCATCATCTACAGCGTGACGATCAATCTGGTGCCGAACCACCTGGATAAACGTGCGCATAAATATGTTGGCATGGTTCGCCAGGCCGCACGCAAATACGGCGTCGATGAGTCGCTGATTCTGGCAATTATGCAAACCGAGTCCTCTTTCAACCCGTATGCGGTCAGCCGTTCCGACGCGCTGGGGCTGATGCAGGTAGTACAGCACACCGCCGGGAAGGACGTATTCCGTTCACAGGGGAAATCGGGCACGCCAGGCCGCAGTTTCCTGTTCGATCCTGCCAGCAACATTGATACCGGCACCGCTTATCTGGCGATGCTCAACAATGTCTATTTAGGCGGCATTGATAATCCAACATCGCGTCGTTACGCGGTGATCACCGCCTATAACGGCGGTGCAGGCAGCGTGCTGCGCGTTTTCTCTAACGATAAGGTTCAGGCGGCAAACATCATCAACAGTATGTCCCCGGGCGATGTGTACCAGACATTAACCACGCGGCATCCTTCTGCGGAATCGCGTCGCTATCTGTATAAGGTCAATGCCACCCAGAAATCCTACCGTCGGAAGTAATCTCGCCGTTCCCGCCCCCGATCGCACTGGGGCGGGAAGGCCGAAAAATGTTAACTCCATCACTCTTTTGCTTTGCAATTAGAAATTGTTTGCAAATATTTGTCACAGGTAACAAAAAATACCCTTTCCTCATTGATAGAATCACATCATATTGCAACGGCAAATGTGCCTTTTAAAACATCCATCCGCTATATGGTGTGAGGAAATTAACATGAATCTTAAGCTGCAGCTGAAAGTCCTCTCCTTTCTGCAGTTCTGCCTGTGGGGAAGCTGGCTTACCACCCTCGGCTCATATATGTTTGTCACCCTTAAATTCGACGGTGCATCCATCGGTGCTGTGTATAGCTCGTTGGGGATTGCCGCCGTCTTTATGCCCACACTGTTAGGGATTGTGGCCGACAAATGGTTGAGTGCGAAATGGGTATACGCCATTTGCCACGTCGTTGGCGCTGCAACATTGTTCATGGCTGCCGAAGTGACCACGCCAGGCGCCATGTTCTTTGTGATCTTGCTTAACTCGCTGGCCTATATGCCAACGTTAGGGTTGATCAACACCATCTCCTACTACCGCCTGCAATCCGCAGGGATGGACATCGTCACCGACTTCCCGCCTATTCGTATCTGGGGCACCATCGGCTTTATTATGGCGATGTGGGGCGTAAGCTTCTCTGGCTTTGAACTGAGCCATATGCAGCTGTACATCGGCGCGGCGCTTTCCGTCATTCTGGTACTGTTTACGCTTACGCTGCCGCACATTCCGGTTGCCAGACAGCAGAAGAACCAGAGCTGGACTTCAATGCTGGGGCTGGATGCTTTCGCGCTGTTCAAAAACAAACGCATGGCGATTTTCTTTATCTTCTCCATGATGCTGGGCGCCGAGCTGCAAATTACCAATATGTTCGGTAACACCTTCCTGCACAGCTTTGATAAAGATCCGCTGTTCGCCAGCAGCTTTATCGTGCAGCATGCCTCGGTCATGATGTCGATTTCGCAGATTTCCGAGACGCTGTTCATCCTGACCATTCCGTTCTTCTTAAGCCGTTACGGTATTAAGAACGTCATGCTGATCAGTATCGTGGCCTGGATGCTGCGCTTTGGCCTGTTCGCTTATGGCGACCCAACGCCGTTCGGTACCGTGCTGCTGGTTCTGTCGATGATTGTTTACGGCTGCGCCTTCGACTTCTTCAACATCTCCGGTTCGGTGTTTGTGGAAAAAGAGGTACGCCCTGAAATCCGCGCCAGTGCGCAGGGCATGTTCCTGATGATGACTAACGGCTTCGGTTGTATCCTTGGCGGCGTCGTGAGCGGGAAAGTGGTTGAGCATTACACGCTGAACGGGATTACCGACTGGCAGACCGTGTGGCTGATTTTCGCAGGCTACTCTCTGGTTCTGGCCTTTGCGTTCGTGGCGCTGTTTAAATACAAACACGTTCGCGTTCCGGCAGGCGCGCAGACTATCGCGCATTAATCTTTACGCCGGATGGCGCTAATGCTTATCCGGCCTACAAGGGAGTCGCCCCGTAGGCCGGATAACGCGAACTTATTTCAGCACATAGCCATACAGCCGTTTAATCCCGTCGGCATCAGTTTCGCTGTAAACTCCCTGCAACTCAGGCGAGAAGCCGGGTAGCAAATTGACGCCCTCTTCCAGCGCCAGGAAGTAGCGCTGCACCGCCCCACCCCACACTTCACCCGGCACGACGCACAGCACGCCCGGTGGATATGGCAGCGCACCTTCTGCCGCGATACGCCCTTCAGCGTCACGAATACGCACTAACTCAACATCGCCGCGAATAAAAGCGCTATTGGCATCCTGCGGATTCATCGCCACCGCAGGCAGGCTCTCTTTGCGGAACATCGCTTTTTGCAGATCTTTCACGTCAAAACTGACGTACAGATCGTGCATCTCCTGGCATAACTGGCGCAGGGTGTAGTCGCGGTAACGTACCGGATATTTGTTAAAGATGGTCGGCAGCACATCCGCCAGCGGCGTGTCGTCTTCGATATGTTGTTCGAACTGGGCCAGCATCGCCACCAGTTGCGCCATTTTGGCTTCGCTTTCGGCAGGCGTCAGCAGGAACAAAATCGAGTTGAGATCGCATTTTTCCGGCACGATGCCGTTCTCACGCAGATAGTGCGCCAGAATAGTGGCCGGGATACCAAAGTCGGTATAGCGCCCGGTTTCAGCATCAATGCCCGGCGTGGTCAGCAGCAGTTTGCACGGATCGACAAAATACTGATCCTCCGCATAGCCTGCAAAGCCATGCCATTTCGCCCCGGGTTCAAAGCTGAAGAAGCGTCGATCGCTGGCAATCAGTGCCGTTGGATGCTCCTGCCACGGCTTACCGTCCACAAGCGGCGGAATGAATGGCTGAAGCAGTTTGCAGCGGGCGAGTATCGCCTTGCGCGCCTCGATGCCCAGCGCCACACACTCTGCCCACAGGCGGCGACCGCTCTCCCCTTCATGGATTTTGGCATTGACATCCAGCGCAGCAAACAGCGGGTAGAACGGACTGGTGGAAGCATGCAGCATAAAAGCGTTATTCAGGCGCTTGTGCGGGCAAAAACGCGCCTGACCGCGAATGTGGTTGTCCTTTTTGTGAATCTGCGAGGTTTGCGAGAAACCAGCCTGCTGCTTGTGTACCGACTGCGTAACAAAAATCCCCGGATCGTTTTCGTTCAGCGCCAGCAGCAGCGGCGAACCGTCCGCCATCATCGGAATAAATTGCTCATACCCGACCCAGGCGGAGTCAAACAGGATGTAATCACACAGACTGCCGATTTTGTCGATAACCTGACGGGCGTTGTAGATCGTGCCGTCATACGTCCCCAGTTGAATGACAGCCAGACGAAACGGGCGCGGCCGATCGGCTTTCTGCGGGGCGACCTCGCGGATCTGCTCACGCAGGTATGCCTCGTCAAAACAGTGCTCATCAATGCCGCCGATAAAACCAAACGGGTTGCGCGCGGCTTCGAGATAGACCGGCGTGGCGCCCGCCTGAATCAACGCCCCGTGGTGGTTTGATTTATGGTTGTTACGATCGAACAGCACCAGATCGCCGCGCGTCAGCAGCGCGTTGGTCACAACCTTATTCGCCGCCGAGGTGCCATTCAGCACGAAATACGTTTTATCCGCATGAAAGACTTTCGCCGCAAACTTCTGCGCATGCTTGGCCGATCCCTCATGAATGAGCAGATCCCCCAGCTTTACGTCCGCGTTGCACATATCCGCCCGAAAGAGGTTTTCGCCGAAGAAGTCATAAAAATGCCGACCGGCCGGGTGTTTTCTGAAAAACTCACCGTGCTGATGGCCCGGGCAGGCAAAAGTGCTGTTACCCATATCGACATACTGGGTCAGCGTGTCATAAAACGGCGGCAGCAGATTCTCTTCATAACGGCAGGCGGCCGATTCCAGTTCCAGCCAGTCCTGCGCGT
Organism: Citrobacter sp. CK199; assembly: GCF_030333285.1. NCBI lineage: Bacteria > Pseudomonadati > Pseudomonadota > Gammaproteobacteria > Enterobacterales > Enterobacteriaceae > Citrobacter > Citrobacter sp. CK199. The sequence goes on from NZ_JAOWGF010000026.1 coordinate 274,445, forward strand.
TGCCGCTTATCACCGCCTCAACACCGGCAGGCGCATCAACATGATCGTCAGAGAGAATAAACACCGGCAAATGAAAACCGGTGCGTTTAAGCAATGCCAGGATGCCGCTGCGACTGTCCGCAACGGTAATGACGACTGCCGCAACATCAGTAAAGTCAGTGCCGTCCAGCGCCACCACATGGCGGTGGGTAGACAGGCGGGAGACCAGTTCACCACTGGCGGCAATATTCATTGATTTCATAAGCGCAAAAACCCGTTTCGGGAGAATAGAAGTCCCGGGCAAGGTAACATTACCCTGCCCCACGAAATGTTGGGTCAAACTGGTCACCAGCTCCGACCGCCAGACATCAGTAAAAGCAGACAGCCTCTGATCTTACTGTTGTCCCGCAGTGAGCGTGCGCTGCCCTCACCGCATGGTGAGAGAATGAAGGGAGATCAAAGAAAGGGGCAATCGTCGCGCAGAAAGGCGAAGTTGAAGGCGATGTAAGGGTAATATGGTCATCCCAGGCTGCCCCGTACAAACAGGAGAAAATTCGCGCAATCATGGCACCTTTCCCCTGGGGGCGCAAGATCAAATCCCGGACATACGCGCCATCGACAAACGCGCATAATGCGTGATATTCGGGGCATAATAATGCAATCAGATAAAACAAATAGCAGGAGCGACTGTGGTAATCGGGCCTTTTATTAACGCCAGCGCCGTTTTAGCTGGAGGCGTGCTTGGCGCGCTTCTCAGCCAGCGTTTACCGGAACGGATTCGTGTCTCAATGACCTCTATTTTCGGGCTGGCATCGCTGGGGATCGGTATTTTACTGGTCATAAAATGCGCTAACCTTCCGGTGATGGTTCTGGCGACAATCATCGGCGCGCTTATCGGCGAGTTTTGTTACCTGGAAAAAGGCATCAACACGGCGGTGACGAAAGCGCAGCAACTGATTAAGAAACCGGGGAAGAAAGCCGTCCACGACACCTTTATTCAGAACTATGTCGCCATTATTGTTCTTTTTTGCGCCAGTGGAACCGGCATTTTCGGCGCGATGCATGAAGGCATGACCGGCGACCCTAGCATTCTCATCGCAAAATCGTTTCTCGATTTCTTCACGGCCATGATCTTCGCCTGCTCGCTGGGAGTCGCCGTCGCCGTTATTTCCGCCCCTATGTTGGTTATCCAGCTATTGCTCGCCACCTGCGCGGCCTTAATTTTACCGCTCACCACCCCGGCGATGATGGCAGATTTCAGTGCCGTAGGCGGATTACTGCTGCTGGCGACCGGTCTACGTATTTGCGGAATCAAGATGTTTGCGGTGGTCAATATGCTCCCCGCCCTGCTCCTGGCGATGCCGCTTTCCGCCGCGTGGACCGCGTTTTTTGCCTGAAAATGCGTGCAATACCAACAATCTGGTGATAGATTGTGCAGTCTGCATGGATTTGAAGAAATTTCGTTGACGAAACGAAGCGAATCGGTTTTAATGCGCCCCGTTGCCCGGATAGCTCAGTCGGTAGAGCAGGGGATTGAAAATCCCCGTGTCCTTGGTTCGATTCCGAGTCCGGGCACCACTTTCTTGCTTGTTTTGCGCGTTTCTATGAATCTCTATATGTAGCGGGTTCAATAAGTTAGCGGAAAACTCTTCCCAGCGGATATCTATTTATCTGTCTGTATCTGGGGCTTTTGGTGGTCAACCTGGTTCGATAAAGGAATGCCCCCCAAATGGCATTAACCGATAAACAAGTCCGCAGTGCAAAACCCTCTGATAAACCCTACAAGCTCGTTAACACGCTCGATTTGTATCTTCCCGGTTCCCTTATCTGGTATCTCAAATATCGTTTTGAGGGAAAAGAATCAAGAGTGCCACTCGGTTCTTATCCCGAAACCTCACCCGCCCTTGCCCGCGAAAAACGCAATGCCACTAAACGGATACTAAAATCAGGTTTAAATCCTTCACAACAGTGTCGGTCTGAAAAAATCATTGTTGATGAATCTCTGACGTTTCAGTATATCGCCACCCTGTGGCATACCGATTGCCTGAGACTTGTAGTGGCTCAGTAATTCCGGACACCTCAATAGCCTGTTAATTGTAACAACAGTAAATTGAGGTAAGCGAATAATGACCCAACGTAAACAAACCAAACGCCGTTTTTCTCCCGAATTTAAGCTCGAAGCGATTGAACAGGTTGTTAAATATCAACAGTCTGCTGTTGAGGTCGCTCATACTCTTGAACCAGACCCCAGCCAATTACGTAAATGGATACGTCAGTATTAGGCCGAAGTGAGTGACGTGACGCCGGATAATCCTGCTCTGACGTCCGAGCAACGTGAAATCCAGTCACTGAGGGCGCGAATTAAGAGACCAGAAATGGAAAAAGAAATACTAAAGCAGGCAGCCGTGTTGATGAGCGAAATACCCGTCAAATCTATGCATTAATCACACGGCTGAAAGCAAAATGGCCGGTGATTGAGTTGTGTCGTCTGCTGAAAATAACGCGTAGCGTTTACTATGCATCGCTAAAGCGGTCGGTCGATATAAGCCGACTGCATCTGAGAAGCCGTTTGCGGGAGTTACATCAACAGCGCCGGGGGTCAGCCGGAAATCGAACCCTGAGTCTGCTAATGCGTCGCTCCGGTTATAACGTGGGACGTTGGCTGGCTCGTAGGTTGATGCAAGAATGTGGTCTGGAGAGCCGCCAACCAGGGAAACATCCCTACCGAAACGTCGGGGAAGAAACATCTGCCTCCCCGAACTTGCTGAAACGGCAGTTCACACCGACGCAAGCAAATCGAGTCTGGAGTTGCGATATCAGGACGTAGATACCGAGTATTGAGGTGCGCTTTTGTGCGCGGGCATCTGTCACCAGTACAACCGTGTTATAGTCAATATTCAGCGTCTGGCTGCTCAGGTCGGTCAGTTCATCCTGAATATGCTCCTGTGAGAATCCCGTTGTCGGGCCATTAAACGATATCAGCGCCATCACGAAAATATCATCAAATAACGGCAGGTTACGTTCAACGGGCGATGGTAATTCCTGGCAGGCTTTATCCCAGAATTTTTCGGTACTGGAACGAAGAGTCAGCATTTTTACAGTTTCATTTTTCGAACACCCTTTATTGATACTCTGAAAGACGGATATTTCCACCGTTGGCGATAATATAAAACAGCTCTCCCGGACGCTGGGTGATCTGCGGTGGATGTTCCAGCCCACGATGGCGAATCGACTCTTTAATTTCATCGTAATTCGGATTACAGGTAATACGAGGATTTAAATCAAATGCCCACAGTTGATCCAGTGCAACAGGCATGAGTATGCCCTGATCAATGTTCATCATTATGATCCTGAATAAGTCAGTGAGTAACAGAAAGACGGTCAGCGACTGTTTATTTTCGCATTAATCTAATCATCAATCTCCGATTCAAGCCAGACCACACTGGCAGGCCCAATCCTGACGGATTTGAGGAAATGTCCCGTTTTCATGTAGGCGTAAACCTGAGAACGCTTGAGGCCGATTTTATCCAGAACCTGTCGCAATCGCAGGAATCGATGAGAAACCAATCAAAAATAAACAGAAAATATCAAATTAGATCATTTCATTTGATTCATGAATATAAAAACAATTCTCCTAAGATTATCAACAATAGGATATAGTCATAACAACAACCAGAGCTTTATAATTACATCCACATCTAACATCCATTTTCAGGAAAATATATGAAAATCTGTTCAATGATATGTTTATGCGCCGCAATATTTTTATTGAGTGCCTGTATCCACTCCCCAATTGATGCAAATAAAAAAGCCCTACCCAGAACGGAGAGTGGCATCAGTAAAAATACTCCCAACCAGTTAACAGATAAAGATATCTTCGGCAACGAGACCACGCTTGCCGTTTCAGAAGAGGATATCCAGGCCGCACTGGATGGTGAGAAGTTCAGCGTCCCGCTGAACTCTGCCGTCATTCTGGTCCAGTCTGGCAATCGTGCACCAGAAATGATCATGCAGCAAGAAATGAATCGCTATTACCGGATATCAACATTTTCAGGTATCCCCGACAGGCAAAAAGCTATTTCCTGTAATAAGATGAAAAACGAAGAAGGAGAAGCCGTCAACAGCGAAAATATGAATTATATGCAGGCCCTACGTTATATTGCGGCAAAAGGACAACAAAAAGCGATCATTGTTTACTGGGATACGCTACAACTGGGGAAATATAATACTGCGACAAAAACCACTGTCTGGTCGGATTTCCGAAACGAAACGTTGTCTGATTCAGTCTCGTTGCGCTACCTGGTGCGTTTCGCCCTCGTGGATGTGGCGACGGGAGAATGGGCAACCTGGTCTCCTGTTAACTACGAAGATAATATTCTCCAGCCACTCACCGGAAGAACACCGATCACAGAACAGCAGATCGCTCAGTTAAAGCAAAAAACCTTTGCCACAGTGATTAAAGACCTGGCAAACCGCTATCAGTAATTAACACCTTCACTTCGCCTGCCGCCAATAATTTGTGGCGGCAAAATTTCCTGTTCTCTGAGCCATCTCTTTTTCCAGACCAGAAGCCATGCCAGCGTCCACTCCGCAAATGGGCACGAACCTGCCGCCCACTCACAGCACTGACCGCAGCATCATCGAATGCCGCTCCGTATCCTCACCGACAGTCCAGTACCGGGGCCATTCGCCGGAAAAAGTCTGAATCCCTTTTTAGTTTTCACCAGTTTTGGGCAAGTCGGGTACGTACAAGGTTGACGCTCACTGTCAATATGCATCCCTGGGGTTCTCACATAGATACACCATTCAGGAATGGCGCAGAAAGATATCCACAGGGGTGCTTCAGACAAGGGCGTGTCGGTCAGTGTGTTTAATACTAACCGATGCAGGGTATAAATCCCTTTGCTGTAGCGCCAAGCTCCCGGTACCGAAAATTTCTGTAGTTCCTGCCAGAGTTCATGCGTGAAGGAAATATCCGGTTTGTCCATAAACAGCAGCATCCAGTATTTTATGGGTAAAAAACACCAGTGCGGCCAGTCAGGGATGTCTTTCCCCCTCAGTAATCTTACTTTTTCAATGTTTGCTGCGACATTAAGATATTTTTTGCAGAAAATATCAGAAATCATGACCGGATCATTCTTATAATAATCCACAATTATCTCCTGTGTTTACGCTACCCGTTCAGATAAACAGGAGTAATCATGATAAATGCCTTCGATCCAGTAATTGTTACCTGATTCTTGCGTCAACATTGTCAGAAGAGAGCGTTTACGTTTCTGGAAGAGGAGAAAGAGTACCATCTTCAGGATCATTAATATCCGACTTCATCTTATGTGTTTTTTTACCCACGGAGACACTGAATAATCTGGGTTGTGTTTGTGGATCGCCCGAGCAACTTCCACCGTGTTTTTCAACGACATTAACTACATCCACACCCGGTTCATTGTCTGGTATATAAAGGTAATCCGTACATTCCGGAGATACAAGAAACTTTTTCTCTTCAAGCGTCTTCTTGACCAGTTGCATAATCGGTGGTAACTCGGCTGAAAATGCATTTGCAGTTAAAGCCATATAGCTAAGCAATGTTATAAATATAGACTTTTTCATTTTCACTCCAACATACTAAAGTAATGCAGTGGATTAATATAACACATGGATACTCCCCCCCCCACACACACAGTATCATAATCTTTTATTCCGGTAGTTCTAATAATGTTAACTATGTTCTTTTCATAAGCAGGATTTGTGGCATACCCTGCTTTAGCAATCTCATGTATAAATTTCTCAGGATCATTCGGATAAGAAAATGCAGCTGCATAACGCTTGTTAACACTAAGGAATCGACCATAATCATCAGCTGATTGCTCTAAAGAATCGTAAGAGCGAAAACTGTCCTTAATCTTTACTGATTGCCATCATAATTTTCATGTGTTGTAAATGTTATTGACTTACCTTCCGGAGATTTTCCTTTCACACCAAAATATGCTCCGCCTTTCGCCTTACGTCCCCAGCCTGATTCAAATGCGCCTTGAGCAATAGTCACCTCTATCGGAACTCCCCAGTTACGTTTAACATTAATGGCCGCAGGTAATGCCCTGTTTATCCATTCAGATTTAATTGCCGGTAAGGGCAATGACGCTCGCTGTGCTAATTGTTGAAGCTGATTGCTATCCGGTACTACCACGGCCTGCTTCTGATGAGTTGAAGCACTATGATAAGCCACGGCATTCGCCTGATTTAACCTTCTGAAGATTGGACCATGCAGGTTAACGATGGCATCAGCGTGAGGCAAATGAACGAAGTTTGTCTGAAAGTAAACTAACCTAGAAAATGTCTTAGGCCCCCATAACCCGTCTTCTTTCAGCGATTCCATCTTATCGTCACGAATAGCTCTGTCAGTAGCATCTGAATTTTTTTGACGTCACCAATATTATTTGGCTGACTAACACCCACCGCCCTGCTAATTCTCAATTTCATACGATACGACCTCCTTTGCATTTTCAATTATTCACGCTAAAAAAGTCGCGCCTCCCACAGACTGTACGCACTGGTTCCGGCAATACAGTGTTCCTGGGTAATACTTTCATAGGTCAGTGATACTGACTCTTCCGGTTGCCCCTCGCTGTTGGTGATTGTGTGTGGCACATTATGTGCAATACTGGCGATGTGGGCGTTAATCAGCTTCACTTTGTAATACAGTTCATTAATGCCGAAGCGGTTGGTACGGTAATACTCAAAGTCACAGGTCAGACACTCATTTTCGCTGATGGCTTTAGTCAGTAATGGGGAGGACTTGTCCACCGGCTTCTGGATCACCAGCGTCTGATGATTGACGTTCTGTGCACGAGTCAGTCCGTGGGACAACCCCAGCACCATAATCTGATCCATATGCGTAATCTGCGCTTTGTTGCCAATAGAGGCCATAGAAGAGCAGCCAGCGGAGATCAGTCCCTGAAGATCTCCGTTCAGCGTCAGATAAACCGGATTTGCCATGATAAACTCCTTTGATTTCGTCGTTATTTTTCGGATTTGGTTTCAGTTGTCGTTTCCGGCATTCCGCCGTTTTTCAACAGCAGCCAACGGCTTAACACGCCATCCAGCCGTTCATTAATCTGTTTTTCCAACGCCTCAGTATTCTGTCCCTGTGCGCGGGCGTCCTGGTACTGCGTCAGCAGGGATTCCAGCGGTGTTTCTTGCCCCAGCCCCCGCTCTGCCTGCCAGATAACATTCTTTATATAGGAAAGGGTCATCCCCTCTTTCTCGCGCTGCATCACCAGGTCTGCAAAGGCATGTAAATTCTGGCGGGTCTGGAGCCAGCCGCGCAGTTGTGGACTGCCCTGTGCGCGGGTTCTCAGCGTTTCATTCCATTTCGCACTCGCCTGCTGTTGTTGCAGGCTCTCCGGCCAGCGGCTGTCGGCGGTACGGGCCATCTGCATACCCGTCTCCAGCAACTGCAATGGCGGGGTATCAGGAAGCTGTTGCAGCCGTTGCCCGTAACTGTCCAGGTCAGGTGATGTCAGCCAGACCGTTGCCGCGCCCTGTGCCGTATCCATGACCTGTGCCAGTTGCCGCTGCATCGGGTACACCTGCCACCACCAGAGCGCGACGGCGATAACCGCGGTCACGATGAATCCCGCCATAAAACCTTTTACCAGGCTGCCCTGACTGGCGATACCGCCATTATCCGCCAGACCACGGACTTCCACCCGCATCTCCGGCAGTTCAGGGAGTGGAGAGACAGTCTCAGTGGCCGTGGGCGCGGTACTTTCCGGGGCATAGACCAGTGTTCTGACGGCGGTCTGTGTGGCGGCACCTGCATGATTCCGGGGTTGCGGCTCCAGCCGTTTGCGCGTGTTCTGCACAAAATACAGCAGGTTCTCCACGCGCGGCTGGCGCCTCAGCTCCACCTGCTGGAGCTTGTCACAGATAAGCTGTAAGGCCCGCTCGGTGCGGTACAGCAGCGGCAGGTCGTTTTCCGCAAAGGATGTCTGCTGACGCAGGATATTTCCGGTACGGGTGTTGAGCCAGTCCAGCATCTCGGTGCGTGCAGGCCCACCCTGCGGCCAGAATATGCCCCATTCATGGGTAATCATTGCCGCCAGCAGTTCGGCTCCCTCACAAAAACCGGCCAGCCCCTGCGTGCGGGTACGCGCCAGGGTGTAGTAGGTAGCCGTGTGCAAATCCACACCGTTGGCCTTAAAAATGGTCAGCGCCAGCGATTCCACCAGCCTCCAGTTCATTTCCGGCTGCGACGGGTGGCTGGCCTTGTTGATTTCCTCGCGAACAGCAATGAACTCCGGCAGATTGCGCGGATCGCTGCCTGTCACGATAGTTTGGGTCAGTATATCGTTGCTCATCCCGCCTCCTCAGTACAGCGTATCCGACAGCCGGAACTGGCTGAACAGCCCGCCGCTGAACGGATTGTCTTCGGTATCAGCGTGTATCCGGTAGACCATCGCGCCGCCGTCCACATTAAAGCGCACGCTGAACGTTCCCTCGTCCACGCTGGTTAACTGACCAGCCCCAAACAGGCGGAACTGCGCCCACGGCCCACTGAAGCTGATACTGCGTGGAGCACCACCGCTGACACCAACCAGCGTCAGTTTGCTTTCATTGCCCTCGCGCATGTTGTTCGGCCAGACCAGGTGCGCGGTGTAGTTACGCCCCTGACTGTAATCGACTAACTGACCGTCGAGGTTCAGTACGCTGCGGCGTTTGTTCCCGGAAAGCGAAACGGTCTCCACCGCAAATGAGGTACCCAGCCCGTTCTGTTTGCTGAAGAAGATGTCGCGGATTTTTTGCGTCGTCTCAAGCTGGTTACGGATATCCTCACGAATAATCACGGCGTTATAGCCGTCTTCCAGACTCAGGTCGTTTTCCATAAACAGTTTCAGGTTCTGCTGATAAAAGGTATCCAGCACGCCATCCGGTTTAAAGAATCTTTCAAAAGCGTCCAGCGACGCATCCTGTGATGAACGCGGATTAAATGGATAATTGCCAGCCAGCTGTTCATTGAACGGTTTCACCACACTGTCGCGCCAGTCAATTTCCATATAGTGCACCGCTTCCACCATCACCACATGCCAGGCCTGATCCGCCAGCTTGCCTACCCAGCGGTTAAGCGGCGCGGGCAGGGTTTTCGCCATTTGTCGCGTGGCAAATATAGGGTCACTGCTGTTCTGGTCAAGACGGAGCTGGACGGCTTTCAGCGCCGATTTCCCCGGCACCGGCGCATTCTGGATAGCCAGCAGGTAGCGGTGCAGTTCCGTTAACTGCTGATATACCGCCTGAAAGGTATTTTCCCTGTTATTCTGTACCGCCAGCGTGCTGTTTTCCGGCGCAAACTCATGGCCGAGACGCGTCAGCAAGCGGTAATCCGGCTCTGCCTGTGCGTCTTCACGCTCTTTATCAGAAAGTTTTTCAGAGAGAACCGCAGGCTGCGTGTTATCCCGCAGCGCCGTCAGCGCCCGCTGTAACGGCTGATCGCCGCTGATAATCTGCTCCAGTGCGCCGGTCAGTTGCGCAATGGACTCATAGTCACGCACGTTAAGGTTGTCCATTCCCGCCCGCCAGGTGGCGGTGTAGTCGCTGAGATACTGTTCGGTCAACTGACGCTGGATTTCTGCCCGGTCGGCTTCGCTGTATTTCACACTGTGGGTCAGGTTCAGCACCCAGGAATCCATCGCCGTCAGCTCAATCAGCGCATCGCGCTGTTTGACAAAATAACTTTGCAGACCGTAACGGGTGAGGAACTGTGGAACCACCAGTTTGTTATCATCTGAGGAAACGAACACCTGTTCGAATGTCGGTCCAACCTGATCGCGCAGATTCAGATCAGCGGGCAGCACGCCCAGCGCCCGTGTTTTCAGGCTCTGGTATACGCGCTGGTAAACCGGCAGTTTACTCAGTTCATGCTGTGCATCGACGACCGGTTTATCATACGGCGTCCAGCGACTGATGGCGTCACCGTCGCCTGCTGCCCGCTCCGCGTGCCAGTCGGTATGCTTCAGTGCGTAGTCGAGGTGCGACATCAGTTGTGCCTGAATATCCCGCTGGCCGTGGAATTCACCGCTCCAGCGCTTCGCCATATACTGCTTCACCACCTCATCATTACGCCCGCTTTTGTCTTCCAGCATTCTCATGACACGCAGCACCGCAAGCTTTTCTTCGCTTTCCGGCGGGGCGGCATTCATCTCTTTGACCAGACCGTTAAACAGCGCAGGAAGGTAGCGTTGCTCCAGCAGTTGCAGATAAGTTTGTTCCACATACGGGCCGATACGCCTGCCCTGATACAGCCCCATATCGGCGAGGCGGCTGCGGTCATCCCAGTCGCCGTAGGCCAGTGTTGCGTCGCGCACCGGGTTAAGCAGCGGCAGTTGCAGATTACCGTAGTCATCCATCCCCTGTGGGGGAGTGATCGCCATAAACGCTTCTGCCTGTTTCAGCACCTGAACACCGGAGGCGTAGTTGTTATTGTAATAATGGTGCCAGCCGGTGATTAACAACAATGCCGCCACCCCACCCACGACGGAAAAAGCGGTCAGACGGCGACGGCTGCTTATCAGCCAGGCGCGGCTTTCTCCGGCCAGATTCGGCTCGGCCAGCAGTGCCTGTGGAAACAGATTACGGGTAAAGTAAGATGCGGTATCCACCAGCGGCCAGGCGCTCAGCGGACCGCCGTCCAGCCGGTACTGCCTGGCGGCAGACTGCGTAAAAAGATCATCCATCTGACCCCGTTGCAGCGACGAAGTCAGGTATACGCCGCGCAACATCACATCCATATTTTCACCGTCCAGCAGGCCGTCGAGCAGGGCTTTCAGGTCGTCCCGGCTCCCCTGTATCTGGCGGGAAAAACTGAACAGGGAACTGCGCATATGCGTCTGCGTGAGCATCAGATCCGGCATGGCGTGGTTCATTCGCTCACACCATGTCTGCCAGAAAGCATCCAGCTCTGCGCGCCAGTCCTCGTTTTCATGGGCGCGGCGGGTGAAGGTCACGCCCAGAATCGTATCGCGATCTTTTTTATCCAGTGACTGAAACAGGGCGGCAAAGCCGTGTAATAAATCCAGCCGCGTCAGCACCAGGTAAACCGGTAGCTGGCAGTGAAGGTGCTGGCGCACATCCTGCAACCGGCTGCGCAGCGTCTGTAACAGATGTTCGCGGCGGCGTTTGTCAGCCGTCAACAGGTCGGGTAAGTCAAGAGTGATAATGATCCCGTTCAGCGGCTGGCGGGCGCGTTTTTCCACCAGCCAGTCCAGAACGTGCTCCCATAACCGACGGTGCAGGACATCAGCATCCGGCTGTTCGCAGAGTACGCCGTCAACATCAAAAATCACCGCCTGTTTGCCAACATGCGGCGTCAGGTACACACGTTGTTCTGCACCGCGCACAGTTTCCAGCGTATAAATAACATCGGACGGAAAACCTTCCCGTAACAGTGCGGTTTTACCGCTTCCGGCAGGACCGATGACCATATACCACGGCAGTTGCCACAGGTAACGACGGTTATCGAGATGGCGTTGCAGGCGCAGCAGCCACCTGTCGAGGTAACGCTGTTGCGCATTCAGCTCAACACTTAGCGGGTCCAGCGCTTCCTCACGTTGCTGTTTTTGTTGATTCTCAAACTGTTGCAGGCGTTTCATCACCCGGACGGTAAGCCACCCCAGGGCGATAATTCCCCATGCCGCCGTCGCCAGCCAGCGGTTCGCCAGCGGTTTAAGCCACTGTTCGTCGTACAGTGACCATGTCGGGCCTTTCCACCAGATCCATACCAGCAGCACAATCCATGCCAACACCAGCAACCAAAACGCAGAGACCTTAAACCTTGGCATCGCGGGTCGCAGGACAGATCTCATGCCACTGAATATTCGGGGGGTCGGTAATCTCACAAAAACTCCTGTTATCTCTTACTGTTCTGCCGTGAACTTCTGTTCAAGCTGCTCAAGCAACGATGGCTCCCAGTCTGCCAGCGCCATCCGTAAGCCCGTCGTGAACAATATCCGGTACTGCTGCTGTGCCAGTATGATCAGTCCGGCCTCTTCCATAAGCTGTGCGCCGGAATACTGCCGATAAAACTGATCGCGGGGGGAGCCTTCGGGCAGCGTATCCAGATACCGTAATGCTGCTTCCAGCCCCTGTTCAGTAAAACAGGCTCTGGCGGTCTGCCATTCCTCACCGGATTGCTGTGCTGATGCGGGCTGGCCGGAGGAAGCGGTGGCGGTAATCCACTGTTTTGTCTGGCTGCTGATAAAGGGCGTATGGTCGTTAAACAGTAGGGTGGAAAGCTGGGGCAGACGGGTAAGAAAGCCACCAGCTTCCTCACGGATAGCCTCTGCCACGGCGATGTAGCCCAGCCGCTGCGCAGCCTGTGCTGAAAGGTAATGACCGTCAAACCAGTAGGGCGCCAGAAGTACGCTTTTCTCTACCTGTTGCCACAACACCATATCGGCATTATTCAGGCGCGCCTGATAATCATCCATCATATCGACAGGGAATGCGGCCAGCGACGTGCGTCCGTTACTTTCAGCCTGCGGCGCGGAGGTAATTGCCAGCCACAGCGCATGGCGGCGCAGACGGTAGCCCAATGGGGCATCCGGCTGGCGTTCACATAAAATGGCGGCGACTTTCAGCAACGTATCGCGCCAGGTTTTGTCGTCATGGCTGTCGATATTCACCACCGGCGCGGCAGAAGGCTGCACAGACGTGACGGCAGATTGTGCAGAAACGGGCGTCGCGGCAGGTTCGCTGTCGCGAAACGCCCGCTGGTACAGCGCGGCAATATCGTCCGTTGCCTGCGCCAGTTCGACGGCGTTATTGCTCTGCCAGAACAGCGCCAGTTTTGCCAACTCGCCCAGGAGCAGATCGCGTTGAGTGGTATTCGTCTGACGGGAAAACTCGCCAGCGCCTGCTTCAAAACGCTTTATGACCTGGGCGGCAAAACGTTTTTTGTGCGTCATACCCGGTGCCGCCACCGTCCAGTAATGCTCCACGTACAGCGCCAGTAAATGCAGCGCCAGCAACGGATCACCGGCATGTTGTAGCGTACGCAGCAGATGGGCCAGCAGGCGAAAATCCTTGCTTTCCGAGGCCAGAAGCACCAGCCCCCGGCGCTGAATTTCCGGGATATCAAGCTGGCTGTGAGCCAGCGAGCCGAGTTTGAGCATTTCGCCGTCGATATATTCCCAGTCAGGATTATCGTCTTTCAGCGCGCAGGCCAGTTTGTCTTCCGGCAGATTTTCCAGCAGGTGCGAAATCCAGATATCCGGATCACGTAAGTTCATAGTGTTACTCTCCTGCCCAGTGGCAGGCGTCGCGCAGCGGCGCGATGGTTTTCGCCAGCCCGTCAATGTTAAAGGTCAGTTTCCCGGCGGCGCTTTCCGTACCGGTGTCGATAGTCAGGGTCTTTGCGCCGAAAAGCTGTTTGATTTCGTCAATGCCGGATAAGCCCCGGCTGGACTCCAGCAGCGTGCCGTTCTCGCGGATAAACCAGTGCGACTGAAAACGTCCGGCGTCGGTGCTCAGCGTGACGGCGATGTCGTCAGGCGTCATGGTATGCGTCAGCGCCACCTGCATCCGGGTGATGTTGTCCACGCAACTGAACATCAGCACCGGACGCGGCGGCACGTTGCCGATGGCGGGCGTGGTGATAATTACCGTTGGCCGCTCTCCACCGCTGCTCTGCGTCATCATCAGTGTGGTGGAATTGTCCGGACGCTGCTTTTCCTGAGTGAAGGCCCGCTTCCAGGCTTCACCTTCATAACGGGCCTTTACCAGCGCGCCATCAAAACCGGATTGCTCCGGTGCCAAGATATGGTCATAGCAGTCGAGACGCTCCAGCGCAGCAGGCTCCCGGCGACAGGCCATCATGGCCCTGAGCGTTGTCTGTGCGTAGGTTTCCGGCACCACAATCCCCGGCAGTACGGCAACCGCCTGTTTCGCAGGTGTTTCCGCCTGTACTGCGCCGGGGAATAATCCCGGCAGCAGCAGCATGATCAAGAGCGTCTGCATTCTGCTCATAGAACGGTTTCGTCCTCTGTTTCCGGTTCTGACTGCATGTTTTCTACAAGGCTGTCATCCGGCGCATCTTCAACGTCAGCGGTAAACGCGCCGTTCGTCACGCCCAGCACGATACGGACAATGGCGACGTTCGCCGCCATTTTCTGCAACAGCAGCAGGGACAGTGGCGGGAGCATCTCGCCATCGATAACCGATTCCAGCATCCGCGCGCCGTTTTCGGCGCGGGTGACACGCTGCATGATTTCGTCGGTCACTTCCGGCTCAATCACCACCTCCGCACTGAAGCGGGTGCGTAGTACGTTGTCCAGCCGCGCCAGCTTCCCGGCAATAATGACGGAGAGCGTTTCACGCGACAGCGGTAGATACGGCACCACTTCCATGCGAGCCAGCAGCGCAGGTTTGAAGAAATCCGCCAGCACCGGGTACAGCGCGTCATGCATGGTTTCCGGGTTATCCGCATGTTCGACAATCACCTGATAACCAAGGTTGGAGGTGAGGAAAAAGACGATGTTTTTACAGTCAATTAGGCGGCCTTCGCCATCGGCCATCTCGCCCTTGTCAAACGCCTGGTAGAACAGGTTGAGTACGTCCGGGTGGGCTTTTTCCACTTCGTCGAGCAGCACCACGGAATACGGTTTCTGACGAATCGCTTCGGTCAGCACGCCCCCCTCCCCGTAGCCAACATAGCCCGGCGGCGAACCAATCAGTCGCGAAACGGTGTGTTTCTCCTGGAACTCCGACATATTGATGGTGGTGAGGTACTGACGACCACCGTAGAGCAGCTCAGCCAATTGCAGCACGGTTTCGGTTTTGCCCACACCGCTGGGACCGGCCAGCAGGAACGCGCCGAGCGGCCGCCCCGGACGGCGCAGATCGGCGCGGGCGGTAAGCAGGTGTTTGTGCAGGTGCCCGATCGCCAGATCCTGGCCCTTGATGGTATCGCCCAGCCACTGAGGTAAGTCAGTAATCACTGACATTTCGTTCTGCGACAGGCGATTAAGCGGCACGCCTGTCCATTCGGCAATGACGGCGGCGATTTGCTTTTTATCAACGTGCGGAGAAACCAGCAGTTGCGTATGGTGCAGAATCTCCAGTTCAGCAGTTAGCTGTGCGAGACGGATGGCAGGAGGAATGCCAGGTGTCGCATCCGTCGGTTCTGCGACGGGTTCATCCGTTGATGCGGCGTTATCGTCAGAGTTCGGTAGCGTGATATCTTCACTACTGCTGGCTTCCGTTTCGTCCAGTAGCTCCTTACGCAGCGCAATAATTTCCTGAACCAGCGCCTGCTGCTGATGCCAGGCAGTGTCCAGTTCATCCAGTTCGCTCAGCGTGTAGTCGTACTGTGCAGTCACCTCAGTCAGCCGTGAGGCGTCTGACCGCAGGCCGATGCGAATCTCGCGCTCAAGCTGGCGCATCTCCGCTTCGCACTGCTGGCACAGGGTAGTCAGCGCGGAAATCTGTTTCGGCGGAGAGGAAAGGTTAATCGCCACCCGCGCGCAGGCGGTATCCAGCACATCGATGGCTTTATCCGGCAACTGACGACCAGAGAGGTAACGTTCGCTCAACGTCGCCGCGGCCTGTAACGCGTCATCGTCAATCAGCACGCCGTGGGACTGCTCATATACCGCCGACAGGCCTCGCAGGATAATGGTCGCCTCCGCCGCAGTCGGCTCACTCACCTTCACAAGCTGGAAACGGCGTGACAGTGCGGCGTCTTTCTCGAAGTATTTTTTGTACTCGCGCCAGGTGGTGGCGGCGATAGTTTTCAGCTCGCCGCGCGCAAGTGCCGGTTTCAGCAGGCCGGAGATATCCAGTCCGCCCTGCTGGTTACCCGCGCCAATCAGGGTGTGCGCCTCATCGATAAACAGAATGATCGGTTTCGGTGACTGACTCACTTCTGCCATCAGCCCCTTAAAGCGTTTTTCAAACTCGCCCTTCACCGATGCCCCTGCCTGCAATGCGCCGAGATCGAGCGTCATAATGTCGGTGTCGCGCAGTTTGTCCGGCACCTGGCCTGCGACAATGCGCAACGCCAGTCCTTCAATTAGCGCACTCTTACCGACACCCGCTTCGCCGACCACGACCGGGTTGTTTTTGCGGCGGCGACAGAGAATGTCGATCATCAGATCAATTTCATGGTCGCGGCACAGCACCGGATCAAGTTTGCCGTTGCAGGCGTCTGCAGTCATGTTTTTGGCATAACGACCAAGCAGACTGTCGCCGGTATCGGCTGTGGTGCCGACGGTCTGCCCGCTAGCGTCCGGTACGACTGACTCCGCCGACTCGCGCGTCCACTCGCCGAAGTCCTGTTGCAGGCGATCGCGGTTGATACCGGTGAGCAACCTGGCGGCGGCAGACGGGACATAGCGCAGCGGCGAATGCAGCAGAGCCAGCAGCAGTGTTCCACCGCGCAGCTCGCTATGCTGCATCTCGGCAGATGCCAGCAGCCAGCCCTCTTTCAGCCACTCGACCAGCATCGGCGAAAATGCCGGATAACTGTCTGTCGCTCGCGCCGTCACGTAATTTTCTACCGTCAGCGCCCGGCGAAGCGCATTTGTGTCGATTTCTGCCCGCTCAGCAATCACCCCCACGTCACTGCGCACCGCTGCCAGCATCTGCAATAGCACATGCGCCACGGTGATTTCCGTTGCCTGCTGGCTCATACACTCTGCCGCCGCCGCCTCCAGCGCCTGCCGGGAAAACGGGTTAAGATGCTTAACCAGAGAGGTCAGATTAATCTGGATCATATGTCGTGTCCTTACCTGGCAAGCAGCCGGTTCAGTTGATGCAGAATATCCTGCGTCTGGCTGTCCAACCGCAGTAGATAAAAGAAATAAAACAGCGCCAGCACGACGATACCGCCAGACAGAACATGCCGGATGGTCAGTCGTTTGATAAGCTGATAGCGTCCACCCTGTGTTTTTTTATCCTGATGCAGCAGTGGAAAAGGCGCATCGCCACGCAGGGTATGCAGAACATGGTGCAGACGGCGGTATATCTGTTCAAATTCACCCTGATCCTGCGCAGCCACCCTGTAGCGTCCGCGAAATCCCAGCGAAAAGCACAGAAATAAAAACTCAAGCAGATCCTGATAGCGCTTTGGCTCGCGGATCAGGCGCTCCAGCAGTATGAATACCTTTTCGCCACCCCAGGCTTCGTTATGGAAATGCACCAGTAACGACTGTTTGATCCATTCGTTTTTGTTCGACCAACCGTTACCCAGCGCGGCCTCATCAATAAAGGTGCAGAGAACATAGCGGAACGAAACAATCACGCCCGGCTCGTAGCCCTGCTCCTGCAATAGTTGCTCCACGGCCTGAACGTCCGTCACCACCTGCGCAAAAAGGTGTTCCGGCATACTCTGACTGTTCATCCCGTCCACGCGCATCACCATCCCCAGCAGTGGCGTGGCAGCGTCAATCATCGGGTTTATGCTGTTACCACGCAGGGCCAGCCGGTACTGGCGACCGGAAAGGTTTTCGTTCGCGACCTGAGGCGCAGTATTGACCTGTCCCGGCGAGTTCCCTGTGGTCAGACAGTCAATGGGCGAAACGAACGGCTCGCTCATGGTATTAACCCCTTATCGCCCACAACTGTATCCCCAGATCCGGGAAGGTGCCGGAGATATGCAGCGCCAGCGCCCCGGCTTTTATCACGTCCTGCCAGGCCGCCGCGCCTTTATCCAGCTCGAAGTAAACAAAGCCATCATGGTACGGTAGCTGGCGCGGAGCGGCGGTTCGCGGCGTCAGCGGTACGCCCGGCACCTGCACGCTAACCATATCGCGGATTTTGTTGGTGGCCGCGATTTTTGACTGCTGGGTAAACTGGTGGATAAGCTGACTGTGCGGCATCCGCGCGCGTACCGCCAGAATGAAGGTGCCGGAACGCAACAGGGTCGGATCGTTAACCGTGGCGACATAAAACCCGTCAGAGAAGAGAAGCGGCAGATTTTGCGCACGCGGCATCAGTACGGTATTGAGCGCCCGGCGCAGTTCCGGGATCACGGTATCAAACGACTGCGTAAGATTGCGGTGGTCGTAAGATTCCACCGGACAGGGCAGACGACTGTCTTCCGTAAAGGTCATCAGCTCACCCAGCAACCGGACCAGATCCAGATAAAACGTTTCCGGGTGCAGAGTGCGCAGGTGAGTACGATGAGTGAAGTGCATCTGGCTGCGGTTAAGCAGCTGTAACATCATAAACTCAGCCACATCCGCAATACCACTCTGTTCCGGCGAACCGATACGCTTTGCCAGATCGCTGGCGCGGTTGCTGAGAAGCCCCTGTACATCACCGGCAAACCCGTTCAGCACCGGGCTGACGCGGATGGCCTGACAGGTCGGGATAAAGCAGTCATCCAGCACCAGCGCGCCACCAGACTGCTGGCTGAGAATACGGCACAGCGGCAGTGTGACCATCGCGCTGAGATCGTCCGCGCCGCTGACGATTTTCGGTGCCAGTTGTCCCAGCGCGATGGGCTGCACGTCACCGTCATCGGAGTGCAAATCGCGAATATCGGCCTGCGTCAGGCGGTAACGCTCCGTTCCCTGTCCCGCGCTCCGGCGTCCTTCGATTTCACAGGTGATATCGCTGATAACAGGCAGCGCCAGGTAAATATCGTTACTGCCGGACCGGGAGAGGTCGAACGGCTGATACGGCAGAGGGAGTTGATCCTGCTCCGGGATGCTGAACACCGTGCCATCCGGCATACAGCCCGTCGCGTAGTCCAGCATCAGTTTCCCCTGGGCAAGCAGCTCGGTATTGATCGACAGCGAGGTGAACCCCCAAGCAAAATCATCCTGCGCACTCATACGCTGGTTCAGCAAATATTCCTGATTACGCTGCTGCTGCTGGAAGTGCTGTGGCAGGGCAAACAGACCTTCCTGCCAGATCACCCTGTTTTTCATGGTCGCCATTATCAGTTGTCCTCTTTCTTCATTTCGATACTGCCCTGTCGTACATGTACCAGCAGGCGGTAGTGATGACCCGTCCCTTCTACCGGTTCGATTTGCTTCCACTCAGTAGCCTGGTCGTCGGAGAAGTACGCCACGACTCCAATAAACTGTGTTTTTTCGTCCAGCCTCACTGGCGGCAACGTTTTTATGGTGTCCGGTAGCAGGTTAAAGTCCTGGTGGTCGATATAATTTTTCCCCAACACTTCCGGCAGCGGCGTGCTGGCAACCGTGTCGTAGTCAGCCGCCTGCAACTTCGAGTCATCGCTCATATAAATAAGCTGCACATCGACCGCTGCCGCCTCACCGTTCGCATTGATATTCGTGTCAGGCTCGGTCAGCAACGTGACCGTCACCTCCGATGACTGATCTGCCAGTTTCCCGACCTGAACATCCGGGTTCTTAATCACCTGGCCGAGCTTTTTCACCGTTTCGCAGCCTGTCAGGGTGAGACTGAAAAGCACAACCACCATGCAGGAACGAAAAAAACGTCCTGTCATGCTTCCGGCTCCCGCTGTTTCTCGCGCAGTACCCGGTCATACACCTGGGCATAAACTTCGTTAAACAGCATTTCAAATCCCTGCTGGCGGCTGGAGGCCAGTTCGTCGTAGTAATCGCAGTACATCTGCCAGGCACCGGCATCATCCAGCGGCTTTCGCAGTTCATGGCTGCGCCGGTACTGTACAAAGCGGCGCATCAGGCTCTGTGGAGAGAAGGCATCCAGCAGCACCCGCAGCGATTCAACAATCGCGGCCCGGTTCGCTTCCTCGTGATGCCGGACGTTACGCAAACTCTCGCCAACGGCAGCGGGTGCCGCCAGGTGTACCGGACTTTTACCTTCGGCAAACATCACGTCCAGCGCGGTGGTGTAGTCCATATTCAAGCGCAGCGGATTATCTTCCAGCGGACGTAAATGCTTGTCCGACAGGCTGTTACGACGCAGCTGTAGTTCAAGCAGCCCTTTTATCGCCGCCTGCAACGTCCGCCCCGCTTCCTCCAGAAAATCGTCGGCATCCTGTGAGTTACGTACGGCAAGCGAGCCGCCCAGCCCGCGCAACAGCGGGGTCACCGCAAGATGAAGCTGTGCGGTGTCTGCCAGGGACGCCGCCGCATCCTGTCCGACCAGGGGATCGGGATACAGTGGCGGCAGATCCATAAACGGAGTGTCGATCACACCATCCCTGTCAGGAACAGAAGATCGCGCAGAGACGATCCCTGAAAGCGGATCGCCCGCCACGGTCAGGCTTTCTGTCCGCAGCGCCTGGAGCGGATCGGCTGAAAAACTGTTGACCACGGTATCTGCAAGCTGGTGCATCCTGGGCATTCCCGGATACGCAGGCTGGCCGTCCGTCGTCAGTAGCGCGTCTGCCAGACGGTCACGGTTGGTGACGATGGTTTCCGGTGCCGCCATCTGCTCGCCGTAGCTGACCAGCTTTCCATTGTGGATAAATACCTTCAGCGCCAGCGACCCCAGAACGACTTCATCGCCCTGACGCAGGCGTACCAGCCCGGTATCCGTGGACACCGGTGCCAGATTAATCATCAGCCCCGGCACCAGGCTTTTCAGACAAAATGTGCCATCATGCATCACCACCTGGCAGGCACGATCGGCGACGGAGCCGGCCCTGTCCTGTACCGGCCAGTGGCAGGCGGGCGCGTGGCCGATATCCCCGCCATCGGCGGTAAACAGACATTTTGCGGCGCGTCCGCTCTCCAGCTCATTGCCGTTCATCACCTGTAGCGTCAGTGAGAGTACGGGAGTGTGCGTTTTTTCCTCAGCCATTTGCGGTTCCATAAAATTAATCCCTGATGTGGAGGGTGACGGATGGCGGCATTTTCGGCTGGCCGATAAACGCCGTGCGTCCGATGCAGGATCGGAAACGATCGCCCAGCCGCATTCCCTTCGCCTGATCCGGCGCAAGATCAAGCTGCAAATCCCAGGCGAACTGATCGCGTAACAGGAAGGAGATAAACATCGTCAGCGCCTGGTGGTTTTCCCCATCCGGTAAAAAAGAGAGGTAGCGGGCCATTGAGAGGTTGCCGAGCCGTAGCAGAAATTTGCCACTGCGATCCGGCACTCTGGCACCGAGGGTAAAATTAACGCCAATCACCGAGCGGCCTGGCACATACCCGGCTGTTTTCCGTTTCGGGTTACGCACGCCCAGCCGGTTCTGCTGTGCAGGATCAAGGGGCACTTTACGCAACTGCCAGTTTTCGATGCTGACATCCGGCAAATCGAAGCAGTGACTGATCAGGTTGCATACCACATCCGGCGAGCGCCCGGGTGTTGCCAGTATCCCGGCGTAGGCCAGCATCTTGCTGTGGTTGATAGCGAGTCTGTCGCGCACGCTCGGGTTACCTAAGCCCACCAGAGCATACATCCGCTGTGAAAAAGTGTCGGTTCCGCCGTTGCGAAAACAGATGTAATAGCGGTACTTGCGCCAGGCGTGATAGGCAAACTGCGTCCAGCGGTGGCTGAACAGATCGAGGAACCCTTTCAGCCCCTCCTCATTCTGCGCGGATTCCCGCGCCATTCGATCCAGGTAGTAGCCGGGCAGCGGTGACTGGCTGCCGGAAAAACCCAGGAATCTTGTCGTCAGGATAAACTGCCCGCTTTCACTGCGTTCAAGCGTGCTCAGGTCGCTACCCGGAAAGGCAATACTGGCATCGGATTTGAACAGCGCCACTTCCTGCTCCGGTTCGGTACGCAGGGATGGCTCGCGATCAGGCTCACCATACCGGCGGTACAGTGACTCCATCAGCACATAAAAATTCGTCCCGCGCACATCCGGGAGCGGTGTCGTTCCCCCTACATCAGGGCGTGCTGACCTGTATGTTGCCATTCCCAGGACTCCTGACTTTCCGTGTTAATAATTTTGAGGCAGTGAAATGAGTTGATGCTGGCGTACAGCGCAAAAAAGTATGACAGCACGGTACCCAGCAGGTAGATCTCGCCTTCACAGACAAAGGGGGCGGGATTAATCCACAGCGTGGTGGACAGACCGCGAACCGGCACCCCCTTAAACAGACGGTCAACCGGGCGGGATTCCATTTTTTCGATGGCATCGAGCTTCTGTGAGGAAAGCCGCGCCTGCTGTGGATGGTGGATACCCGGCATATCGAAGGTACGCAACACCTGGATCAGCGCCTCCCGGTCCAGCAACGAGAGGTAGTTCAGATTCATGCAGGAAATCAGCGACCAGTGCATATCGCCATCCGTCACCGGATACAGCGGACGGGTCGGGCGCGTCACGTTGCTGAACGACGCCACCGCCGGATTTTTGTTAACAGGAACGCAGATATCACCGGTATGCAGTGATGCAGGCAACATCCGGTTAGTGCAGACCAGCGAGGCAGTGAACACTTCACCGCTAAGCCGGGAAGAGTCAGGCTGGCTGCCATCCGCGTGGACAAAGGCAATGGCGTGCTCCAGACCACGATGAAACAGGGAGCTTCTGGTGCGGTGGTGCCAGTAGACGACTTCACGCTGCCGACTGTATTCAATCTGATGCTGAAACCCTTCAAATTCGGGCCAGATATGTATTATTTCACCAGGCTCAGGAGTATCATCCGACGCTGCAACCTTACTGGAAACCGTCTTCACCTGGAAAACATCATAGTGCTCCGGGTTCTGTTGACTGGCCCGTAATGCATATTGCGGTGAACTGTCGTCCGGCCTGACAGGCTCAGAATGGTGGGCGAACAAATTCACCACCGGCGTACAGTACAGGCGCAATGAATCTTTGCGAAGCTTGATATCCACAGGCAATGGCAAATTAAAATGCAAACGCAGTGTAAACGCGCCGACCGGGAAATCTGCCGGTAGCGACGTGCCCCCCTGCAAATGAAAGAAGAAAAAGCTCTCCGGGTAGCAAAAATACTCCTGAAGCACGCGGTAACCGCTATGGACGTTTTTCGGCCACGGCAACAACGCATCTTCCCGTTCAAACCCGGCGGCATTCAGCCACAAATCCGGTAGTGGAATACGCCGCTCTCCAGCCACCAGTTCCGCATCCATTAACCGCTCACTGAACCATAAATAGAGTTGCTGGCGGGTATAGTCATCTCCGTTTCCCAGCCAGAAAGTGAGCTTATTCAGATCCAGTGTGTCGGGAGAGACGCTACCTTCGGTGAAAAAATCAATGTCAATGTATCCTTTTTTCAGCGTGCTGGTGTTACGCACATCGCGAATATGTAACGGTTGCAGCCAAGTATCACGTGCCAGGGTAAAATGGCAGACAGGAGACGGGGTAACATCATCCCCGGCCAGGATCTTACGTCCCGATGACGTCACGCGAATCGGGCCTGAGCAAATCAGTTCATCACGACAAACCTGAACAGGCGCAGAAAACTGTGTCGCAACGGGGTTGTATTCAACCACGGCCATTGAAGGCACCGGACGCAGATAATTGGGCCACAGCATATTGATTAGCCCGTTCGTAAACTCTGGAAACTCATCCTCCAGCTTCTGCCGCAGGCCACCGGAAAGGAAAGCAAATGCCTCCATCAGGCGTTCCACATCGGGGTCGCCCTCTTTCTCAGCCAGAAAACGGGCAAGATGAGGTTTTTCACGACCAAGAAGTTTGCCCAGTTGACGCAGATAATCCAGTTCCTCGCGGTAATAACGCTCTTCGAAGGCCATCAGTCTGACTCCACGCACCAGTGCTGGTGATTATCCAGCAGAATGTCAAACTCCAGAACATCCTGTCTGTCGCTGAAATCCAGATACGCCACAATATGAAAACGCAGTTCCAGTGGCGCATGGTGATCCTCTGTGGCAGCTGTCACCACCACATCCGATATCCGGGGTTCGTAACGCAGAATACAGTTCTGAATCGCCTGAACCATCCATTCCCGGATGTTCTGGCGTTCAGGTGACTCATCGTTAAAATCAGCGATCCCCAGCTCCGGCGAACCATGACAGCTACCGGAACGGGTGTTGAGGATATTGCGCAGGTTATCGCGTACAGAATACAACAACTCCGTTTTTAGGTGCTGGCGTGAAGGCAGTTTTTCCGCCCCCCCGATACGTTCAAACAGACTGCCCCCGAACTCCCGTTCCGTGATCACAACGCTTACTCCTTGTCCAGACGACCGACCAGGGACAGCTCAAATGATGCCCCCATATACTTAAAGTGGGGTCTGACGCTCAGGGCTACCTGGTACCAGCCTGGCTCACCTTCCACATCAGAGACTTCAATCTTCGCCTGACGCAGCGGTTTACGGCTGCGCACGTCAGAAGGCGGGTTCTCCTGGTCAGCCACGTACTGGCGTATCCAGCCGTTCAGCTCACGCTCCAGATCGCCCCTTTCTTTCCATGAGCCAAGCTGTTCGCGTTGCAGCACTTTGATGTAATGGGCCAGTCTGTTGATAATGAAAAGATAAGGAAGCTGCGTACCGAGTTTGTAGTTGGTTTCGGCCTCTTTACCCTCCACAGTGTTGGGGAAAATTTTCGGTTTCTGAACCGAGTTTGCGGAGAAAAATGCTGCATTATCAGAGCCTTTACGCATTGTAAGAGTAATAAAGCCCTGCTCTGCCAGCTCATACTCCCGCCGGTCGGTAATGAGAATTTCAGTGGGAACTTTGGCCTGAAGCTGGCCCATTGCCTCATATAAATGCACCGGCAAATCTTTTACCGCACCACCGCTTTGTGGACCGACGATATTTGGACACCACCTGGTGGACATGAAACTTTCGGCCATGTTCGCCGCCAGAAGAAACGCAGTATTCCCCCACAGATAATGCTCGTGATTTTTGCTGACATCCTCATGGTAGTTAAAGCTCTTAACCGGATTCTCCTCCGGTGCATAAGGATGACGCAGCAGGAAACGCGGCGCCGTCAGGCCGAGATTGCGGGAATCTTCGGACTCGCGCAACGAACGCCATTTGGTGTAGGCCGGGCCTTCAAAAATGGCGGCAACGTCTTTAATGCCAGGAAGTTCGGTAAACGAATCCAGACCAAAGAACTCCGGCGATACGGAAGACAAAAACGGGCAGTGGCTCATCGCGCTGACGGCGCTGATATATTTCAGCAGCTTCATATCCGCGGCGGTGTTCTCAAACGCGTAGTTGCCAATCACTGCGGCAAATGGCTCACCGCCAAACTGACCAAAACCGCTGGAATAGACGTGCCGGTAGAACCCTGACTGGGTAATTTCTGCCGCAAATTCAAAGTCATCCAGCAATTCTTCCTTAGTAGCGTGCATGATGTGAATTTTAATGTTTTCACGCGGATCGGCATGATCAACCAGCAGTTTCAGCGAACGCAGGAATGACTCCAGTTCCTGAAATTCCGGGGCATGGAGGATCAGATCCATCTGGCGTCCCATACGCGTATCAATATCGGCGATCATGCCGTTGACGGCCAGAATATCGACAGACTCTGCCTCATCATCATTCTGCAACAGTGCGGTGATAAAGGCGGTCACACCCTGACGGGCGATATCGTAGCTTTCTGACGCCGGTTTAAAACGGGTCTGCGCCATGATCTCATCCAACAGGCAGGGTGTGGCGACAGGTGATGTAGAAGCGAGCGCTTCCGGTAAGGTGGTCTCTGACATACTGAAATCCTTGTACAAGTTATTTCCGACCCGCGAGGCCCAGCTCCGCAATCAGCTGTTCGCGGCTCTTTTCGTCAGCAAGCAGTGCCTGAAGCTGCGCACGGAAGGCAGGCATATTGCCCATTGGCCCCCGGAGCGCTACCAGCGCTTCGCGCAGTTCTAGCATTTTGCGCATCTCCGGCACCTGGGCGGCAATGTTGTCCGGTGACAGATCGGCCAGCGCTTTCACTTTCAGATTGACGCACATACGTGCATCAGGGGTTTCACTGAGCGCAGAGGGCACCGTAAAATCACGCCCAATACCCGCCTGGTCCAGTACGGCGTTAAAATTGTTACGATTAATAGCAACCGGCTGGCGTTCGTCCAGCGGAATATCATCCGCGCCACCGGTCAGATTGCCAGTCACCAGCAGGTTAAGCGGGAGTTCCACTTCTGCTGTCTGATTTCCCGTTTTCGGTTGAAATTTTATATTTACACGTTCTTTAGGGGCAATACTGCCACTGCTGTCATTTTTTCTGCTGCTCATAAGAATAGTCCATCAGATTGTCGTTCGTGCCATGAACACAGCATGTTTGTCACTACAAAAAAATTACTGATAATGCCGTTTCAGTGGCAGTAAAAGATAAATTTCACACTTTTCTCGCTTCGCATTTTACGCTCAATAAAAGAGATTTTAAAAGATCTTTTTCTTCGAATAAAACAGGGGTATGATTTTGTCATAAAATACGACGACATGAGACTCAACGTAAGCCAGCGGCGTCACACGCAAGGTTAGCAATACTCACGAAATAATTGTAAAATACTGATTTTAAATACATTTAAAGATAAACCATAAACAATTTATATAATAACACCATATGAATTAATTTTATAAATGAGAAAAACTGATAACTTGAGAAATATCCAACAGATTTTCCTTAAAACAAGGAAAACAAGACAAACACAATATATATTTACAATTAATCATTCCTTACCACATAGACAATGAAATACATATAAAACGAATTTACCTGATCACCCACACATATATTTAGCTTAAATTAAAAAGATATTTATAAATATTAAACGTTGCGTACCGGTTTATCCGCAAACCGGATGCAAAAGCATGATGCGACTCCCGGAGTGAGCCGCATTATTATCGGCCTGTCAGGAATTAACGGCAGACCACCGGAAATAGTTGTTAACAACACTCACAAGGAGCACCACAAATGCCAACTCCATGTTACATCTCAATAACAGGCCAGACCCAGGGCAATATCACCGCAGGCGCATTCACCGCAGATTCTGTCGGCAACATCTATGTGCAGGGCCACGAAGATGAAATGCTGGTGCAGGAATTTCTGCATAACGTGACGGTGCCAACCGATCCGCAGTCTGGTCAGCCAGCCGGTCAGCGTGCCCACAAGCCGTTCATTTTTACCGTGGCGCTGAATAAAGCGGTTCCACTGCTGTACAACGCACTGGCGTCCGGTGAAATGCTGCCAAAAGTTGAACTGCACTGGTGGCGTACTTCTGTTGAAGGTAAGCAGGAGCACTACTTCACCACCCGCCTGACAGACGCGACTATTGTGGATATGGACCTGCATATGCCGCACTGCCAGGACCCGGCACAGCGTGAGTTCACTCAGTTGCTAGCCGTTTCACTGGCGTACCGTAAGGTTGAGTGGGAACACATCAAGTCTGGCACTTCCGGTGCCGACGACTGGCGTGCGCCGCTGGAAGCATAAGGAAAGTCCACAGCATCCGGCCCTCACGGGCAGGGTGCTGTTTTTACATTACGCCGCAGGCAATCAATAAAGAAGAAGGTTGTCAGTAAGAGGTTACATTTTTACGGGAGATGGCGGACGCCGGAGACTTCGGCGGTAGCGTGCCTGAATGCAGCGTAACACTGTACTGTTACAGTCGCTGAACAGCGGGATGTCTTTTTTCTTGTCAATATTAGGGAGGTTAATATGTCGTTAAAAGGGTTGAGTTTTACACTGGAAGTGAGATAAATAGCTGTGCCGAATAGTAGAGCAATTAAAGAAAAAGCAGCCCGGATTGTACGATCTAGTTAATCGCTAACACCAACCGGACTGAGCGATGCGGATTATAACACCACTATCCCGTACCAAACGACGTCTTATACCGAAAACTGTTTAGAATACGCAGGATAAAAAATTACGCGCGCAGACCTATGGCTGTGCTGATGTTGCAGTGTGAGCGCATGAGAAGTATATTTCTCGTATAACGATATTTTTTGACGATTTACAATAAAATCAATGTGTTAATTATAGTTATAATTCCATGAGCTTTTAGTCATCAATTACATGCAAACGGTCTTAATATGGAAAACGATTATTATAAAGTAACTAAAGATTTGATTCATACAGGGCTTGATGCAATATCAAAGTCCATAAAAGAATGTGAAAAAAAAGCCAGAGTAAGGGAGTCCATATTTTCTGACTTGCAAGAAACTGGAATAGCTGTCAGAAAACGAAGCGACTGGAAAGCAAAAAAGGCCCCAGGAACTGATGGCGAAGACTGGAACTACCCCGCAATCGTGATACATCATGCTGGAAATAGTTACTCCTGTGATAACGATGGGGAAGTTAAAATGCGTCAGGCTGAAGAAACCGACATTAAAAGTTTTAATCATTTAAGTTATCATTATGCTATAGATTGCACAGGTATAATTTATGAAGCTCTGGATATAAGAGAAAAGGGTGCTCATCTAAAAGGTGCAAATACAGGAAAAATTGGCATAGTTTTTTTATCAGACTTTAGTTTACCAGGTGAAGCATCACAATATGGCCCCTCCCGATGGGGATCATTAAGTGAGTTTGCCGGGCAAGTGAAGGATAACTGGGATTCATCCGTTGATATACCAACCACTAATCAGAAAAAATCTATCGATATTTTAGTTAAGACTCTTATAAAATTTTTCCCGATCACACAATTAGGAGGACATAGAGAGTTTGCCTCTTTAAATGATTTAGGCCGAGCTTGTCCAGGAACTTATGGACTTCAGATTGCAGCTGACCTCAGAACAAAGTTCAAGTTAATGGCCCCTTAAAAACAGTGGGTTAAATGTAAAATAAATATACTTGAGAAAAATATCATATGCGTGTTTCTTCATTACGTAACTTTATTATTTACCTGTTTTTATATTTACTAATTGGAATAGATAAGCAGCCATACTATGAAGAAGGTGATATGCCTTGGGTACCAATTTTTTTCATTAAACACACTATATCATCAAAATTAATCTTTGAAATCCCCGTTTCTCCTGCTGATATATTGAGGGATACATCATTAACTCAGGCCAAATATAATGAATTATACAATTACTGCCAAGTAAGGTATAGAACCGAACTATCCGAATGTAGAAAGGAAATAAAGAAAAAACTTCTTGCCAATGGATTCTACATACCAGACTGAATGATACTACTATCTGATATAATGACCCAGAGAAATCCATAAAACATGCATTTAGACTAAAAAAACAAGCCAACCACAAGATAAGAATTGATATAAGTTGCGACATAAATATTGATGAAAGAATTAAATTTACAGAACATACTTATCCGATTTCCCACTCCTCTACTAAATAATCAAATAAAAATATTTCACCGAAAGAGCGTCATATAAAACCTTAATATATTAGTTCATATTATTGCTCTTTATTTTCAACTTTTTGATAATTTTCAAGAGAATTTGAGGTAAATCCGATGCCAACGGCTGGCTCGCTCCTCCGGGGACATAAGTTCAATTAACGGCATCCGGCCCTTACGGGCATGGGGCCTGAACGCAAGCGTAACACTGTACTGTCACAGCAGCTGACCAGCGAGCTGTTTTTTTTACTGTCACCATTAGGAAGGTAATATGTCGTTAAAAGGGCTGCGTTTCACACTGGCAGTGGGCGGACTGCCGGAAATGACCACTGCGGTGGTCAGTTTTCGACTTACTCAGCATTACTCAAAACCTTTCCAGCTAAAGGTGGATATTGCTAGCGGTCTTTCTGACCTGACAGCAACCGATTTTCTTGAAAAAAACGCCGTACTGACCATCTGGCAAGGAATGGAGCCACAACGCTATATCAGTGGTATTGTCTCTGCCGTAACCCTCAGTGAAAACAACCACTGGCAGATGGGGTACCATATAATTATCTCACCACCACTCTGGAGAAGCGGTTTACGCCAGAATTTCCGCATTTTCCAGCAGCAGGATATCAAGGCAATCTCCTCCACCCTGCTCAATGAAAATGGCATCACCGAGTGGACCCCGGTATTTTATGAGCCGCACCCGGCACGCGAGTTCTGCGTGCAGTACGGTGAGACAGACCTTGCCTTCCTGACCCGCCTGTGGTCAGAAGAAGGTATCTTTTATTTTGACTGGTGCACTCCGGAAGGGACGGAGCAAAAGCTGGTACTGTGCGATGATGTGGCGGGAGTATCGTCACTGGGAGCCATGCCATTTAATCCGAATACGACGGCAGAGGCATCTACCGAGCATATCAGCCAGTTCAGGTATCATGCGCAGATACGGCCTTCATCCGTCGAAACTCAGGACTACACCTTCAAAACGCCCGGCTGGCCGGGTTATTACAGCCGTGCCGGAGAGAATCTGAACGGCCAGCTCACGCAGTATGAAATCTTCGATTATCCCGGACGTTTCAAGGACGAATCCCACGGACAGGCGTTTGCCCGCTACCAGATTGAGGGCCGGAGACATGATGCAGAGATAGCAACAGGTTACAGTAACTCACCAAAAATGTGGCCAGGGAAGCGCTTTACCCTGACAGGACATCCATCAGTATCGCTGAACAGGGAGTGGCAGATTGTGGGTAGCGTACTGGCAGGAGATCAGCCGCAGGCACTGCATGGCAGTCAGGGAACGGGAACAACTCTCAGCAATCGTTTCGAGGTTATCCCGGCAGACAGGACATGGCGCGTTCCGCCCCAAAAGAAACCTTCCGTGGACGGCCCCCAGAGCGCCATCGTCACCGGCCCGGCGGGGGAAGAAATCTTCTGCGATGAGCATGGCCGGGTGCGGGTGCGCTTTCACTGGGACCGCTACTGTCCGGGGAATGAGGACAGCTCCTGCTGGGTACGGGTATCGCAGGCATGGGCGGGCACCGGGTTCGGTAACCTCGCCATACCGCGCGTGGGCCAGGAGGTTATCGTGGACTTCCTCAACGGCGACCCGGACCAGCCGATAATCATGGGCCGCACCTACCACCAGGATAACCGCTCACCGGGCAGTCTGCCGGGCACGAAGACGCAGATGACTATCCGCTCAAAAACCTATAAAGGCGGCGGGTTTAACGAGCTGACGTTCGATGACGCCACCGGGAAGGAGCGGGTGTATATCCATGCGCAGAAGAACATGGATACGGAGGTACTGAATAACCGGACAACGGACGTGAAGGTTGACCACACAGAAACTATCGGCAACAACCAGAAAATCACGGTGGGCGTGGGGCAGACCGTCAATGTGGGCAGTAAAAAGGCAGAGGGTCATGACCAGACGGTCACGGTGGCGAATGATCAGAAAATTACCGTTCAGAATAACCAGACACTGGATGTGACGGAAAAACGGACAAAAACGGTAGGTGGCGATCAGATATCAACTATTACAGGAGACGATATTGAAAAAGTACTAAAAACACAAATTATTGACATTGGCAAACTGTTTTCCCTAACCGCAAAAAATATGATAGTGCTGAAATGTGGTGAAAGTCTGTTCAGTATGGACGAGGGCGGAACTATTACCATCACAGGTAATCTGATTAAAATCAAAGGCAAAGAAGTTGACATTAACTGATATATCTATCGGGACAATATATGGATAAAACCTGTTCAGAATATTAAACGGATGTGTGGATGTGTTATTTTAATGAGGAACATACTATGGATTTAAGTGGAAGTAATTTTGTTTATCAGCCTGATAATTTACAGGATGTTGTCAGATACAGAGTTGAACAAGAAGTATCAATCAAACTTAACAAAATCCCGGTGAACAATACAATAGTCAAAACTGACTATACAGTAAAGCATAATCATAATGAGCCTTTATTCTATTCAGTGTATGTCGATGACCATATATCAAAAACATCACCAGATGCACATCAGACTCTGTTGGATATCGTGAAGGAAATTGACATAATAAAAAGTAATGTGGATTTATTAATTAATGCTGACACAGGCAGGCCTGAAGTACTAAAAAATCATCATGTTATTATTGATGAATGGAATATTTTCAAAGAAAACTTTTTTAAAAAAAATGAATTCATTCGTGCAAAAGAGACCCGACAGGGTATTCAGGATTTCATGTCAGTATTTGACGAACAAATCCATTCCCATGAGCAGTTGATTGCTGGCCTAGGTAGCCAAATTTTCTTTGATACATTTTTTAATTATTATCTTGTCCATACGCAGGGTTTTGAATCTGATTCTGGTATGAATTACCATTCTCAGTTATTTAAAGATATCATAACGCCTCTGGTTGTTAGTCAGAAAATCATTCAGGAAAATCCGAAAACTGTAACCATTCGCAAAACGGGTGTGCCGAAAGGTAATATAAATGTGGCAAAAATAAAAGAACAATATGATGAGAGATATAAACCAGTCATTGACTATCAATTTTCTGAGTATCAGGTTAAGTATGATGCTCAGATTGAATTTAATACAGCGAGAAATCATATAGAGTATGCTGATATCCGAATGAATGAGTGTATCAGAAACAACGTGGAAATGGATATTCACTGTCGCATCTGGAGAATACAGTAATGGCGCGTTCATTTGTCAGACAAGGTGTAAATATTATTTGCAGTAATATGACCATATCGACCCCCAGAAAGCTGGGGCTGAATCCGGCTAAAGAACCAGTTGAGACAGCGGGAATTACAATATATTCAAAAATTCCTGCACCATTGCTCAATATATCAGATAAAAAGCTGGATGCTTGTTTTGAATGTAAAATGCCGCTGAAAGTATGGGGTGGGCTTGCCATGTTTTTTGCAGGCATAGCCGCTGTGGCGGTGGCTGTTCTTGTAGTTGCCACTCTGCCAATATCCGGCCCTATTGCTGCCGCAATAACTGCTGCATCCGCGACCGCTTTAACAATTGGAACAATAGCAACAGTGGGTGAAGTGGCTGCGGCAAGTTATGGCATTTATAAAACACTGCATGAGTGTGACAGGGTTGCTGATTCTCAGTGGCAGGAATATCATAAAACCGTTTTTATTGAAAGAGAAAATGCGCTTCTGGATTCATCGTATATAAAGTGCCCGGTTGGTGGTAAGCTTAACATTATTATAGATGATGCTATTGCACAAAAAGCAGCAAGAATGATATCCGACGCTAACAGTAGTGAGATTTATGCTCATTGGACCAGTAAATTTGTTAATGGCATAATTACTTATATCGCCACGATGGGGTTACCATTTGGGGTATCCGTTCTCTCAGGGTTAGAGATTTACGGTACAGCAACTGATAGCGGTAAGTCAAACCAAGGTCGTGATATTCCAGGTGACATTAAGACAGCGGCAAAAAATCAAGGAATTGGTACCGCAGGTGATGTGGGAAACGCGGCGCTTAAGCATGGAACCACAAATGTGGTAGGTTCCTGGATTCTGGACGGGGTTATCATAGCACAGAGTAAAGGTATGCTAACGGCGGCTCATGGAGACGCAGTCCTGAACTGGCTGGTTAAATACGGGAGTCGTTTTTCCTTTAAAGAGTTTGCTACAGGCAGCCTAGTAGGACTCGGTGGCACTGTGCTGGGTTTTGCTGTGGATGAATATTCTAATGAAAAAGAAAGGAAGTATGAGCAAGAGGCAAATACTGAACTCGACTTATTCAATACAAAAGATGAATCTGAGACATCAAAAAATTCCATCGGTATAATTTCCGTAAGAAACGATTAAAAAGGGGGGGATATGGGTAAATCGCTTGGAACTCTTTTTGGCTCTCTTGTTATCGCTCCGGCCATATTTTTTATCATTAATTCACTGTGCTTTCGTGGTAATCAGGTCACGCAGGAGCAGGTAACCCAATATATCAATGACAGTAAGACCATTGAATTCTTAATTCCTTATGCATACGATGAAAGTGATGAAAAAAAGGTAAGTTTCGAAGTGTATCGCAGAGGCTTACGTGATCTTAAAACAATTCATCGGTTTGCATTCTTCTCCAAAGAATACAACAGATATTTTGTGGTAATGAACTTTGATGGTTTTGATTATAGTGGCGCATTTAACTCTGATCGTAACGGACTTGAGAGAAATCCCGTACTCCATAGAGGTGGGTACTTTATGGTACATGCAAACAATACACAATGGCATGATATAAACTATGGAGCTAAAGAAAATCCAGTACCGATTTTCGCTTTTGAAGTAAGTCCCCGCAGTTATAAAACCAGTTGGGTCCTGGAAGATAAAAAGAAAGAATTTGATGTTTCCGATGATATTAACCGTATATTTGTAGAGCAATACCTTAATTATTTTATATCAGATGAAAATTTCAAGAAATTATTTCACAAACAATAATATCTTTATCATGATAAATGATGCACATCAGACTCTTTTGGATATTGTGAAAGGAATTGACATAATAAAAATCAATTAAGATTATGCCTCCAATCCATACGTAGATTCGCAAAAGGTATCCAATAGCAATGAATTCATTTTCTCCCCGTTTTGTAAACGGGCTGATGATGTACGTAAGCATTATGCTGGATGTGTTAATTACCCGCATCAAAGGACTGGAGGCACAGTCTTATTTTCACCGGAATAAAAAACAAACAACAATTCTGTTACGCCGTAAATAAAAAGGCTGTCGGATGGTGGTGTTAAACGATTAGCTACATTTCATATAAAAAACAATGGTGCCCACACCGACAGACAACCAATAAAATGGTATCTATCCAATCAATTAAATATATCAAGGTTCCTTAAGCTTATATTTATCTTTTTTTATGTATATGCGTGTTTCATGTATCTTATGTATATACCATAATTGACAATCACCACATGTACCAATATTTAATTAATAACTAGTTTTAAATCTTTATTCATTTTGCACGTCAATTTCTATAAATATGCTTAAAACGACTCAGAGATATTATTATGAAAAAATGGTAAAATCGCCCCCCCCCAGAATCAGTAACATATGGTTTTGAATACCAGAAAGAACATTTTTGACGATGCCGTTATACATCCTCAGAGGTAACAATCTTATATTACAAAACATTACTCCCACTAGATGTAAAACCGGTTAGCATTAAACCTGAGCTAATCTCAGGAACCAATAGTTCCTATACTATTTATAGATATTATTCTTAATTCACTTAACAATTATTATTTAAAATATGAAGATAAATTTTATATTGAGAATTAACACCCCCTCCACCGACTGTTATATTAATCATTTAAGTGTATGTTTATACATATAAGTAATCAATACTAGAAATAGAGTGATCTATTTTAATTCTTACGGAGTATTTTTTTAAGTTATTAAATTCGATATACGGTAGCAAAGGGGAATTAAACACAAATCATCCGATATATTATTTTCTACTGTTTGTGCCGTCATCGCAGGTGCTGATGAGTAGCAGGAGATAGAATATTTTGGTCATGTTCATCTGTACTGGTTAAAAAGTTACGGGGATTTTGAAAATGGTATTCCGGTTCATGATACCGTTGCCAGAGTTGTATCCTGCATAAGCCCTAAAAAATTCCATGAATGTTTCATTAACTGGATGCGTGATTGTCACGCTTCAGATGATGGAGATATTATTGCTATTGACGGGAAAACACTTCGCCATTCAATACTTTTCATTCCGACCGGGAGTTATCACGCGTTTTTGCTATCCACGAACCAGCCTCTGGCTGTACTGTTTCCAAGAAGCACGCCAGTATCAGTATGTAAAACTCTTACCCGGCAGGGAAAACACCAGCAAATAGAAAACAATTCATTAGCCCAAAGGATTACACCAAGTCCGGGTACCACTTCTTCAGAGCCTATTCGTTAAGAAGTGAGATCCTTAACGGGCAAGACAAGTCCCGACCCCATATTGTGCAAAAGTGAACATCGTTCATTTTCTATCAGATCGTTCAGGGATTCAGAATCCGGATGGTGTTTATGACATCGTCCGGATTTTTTTCGTCCCTACCCTTTCCATTTCATCCCGTTACAGATCTTACCCTGCCTGCGCGCCACAGGAGCATACCTCTGCCAGGATGACCACCTGAGTCATCGCGATATAAATCCATCTCCCGTCTCGTTTAGGCTATTATCGTTAGTATATATTGTATTCAGAATGACAACTTTCAGGATGAATATGAGTAAGTTACGCACTGCAATTATCGTGGATGATCATCCCCTCGCGCGTCTGGCTATCCGTGGAGTGCTGGAGAAACAGCGCATTACTGTAATCAACGAATATGAAGACGGGACGACTGCGCTGGAAGCGTTAACAAAAACGGCTGCGGATATTGTTGTCGTGGATGTCGAGATCCCCGGAGTGAATGGCGTCGAACTGGTAGAAAAGCTCAGAGCACGGCAGTTCACCGGCGTGCTGATCGTCGTGTCCGCGAAAAACGATCGTTACTACAGCAAACGTTGCGCTCAGGTGGGCGCTAACGCTTTCATCAGTAAAAAACAGGATATGGAAAACATTCTGGCCGCCATTAACGCAGCGCAAAATGGTTATAGCTATTTTCCTTTTTTCCTTGAAGCCCCCTCAGTTGCGTTAACCGATGCACAACGCCTGGAATCCCTCTCGGCACAGGAGATGAAGGTGATGGGCTATATGCTTAATGGTCTTGATAATTCACAAATTGGCGATGCAATGCATATCAGCAGCAAAACGGTCAGCACCTATAAAACACGGTTAATGGAAAAGTTAGGCTGCAAATCATTAATTGAACTGCTCTCATTTGCCCACCAAAATAAGCTGACCTGATGATGAATAAATGGCTCATATTCGTGCTCATTGTTTTATCGATTACCGGGCGTGGCATTCATGCCCAGGATGAGCTACCCGTTGAGCTGGAGTTGTCGGGCTACAATTACATTACGCCGGTTCCTGTTTATCTGAGTGAGGATGATAAGCGCTGGCTGAAGCAGAAAAAAACGCTTAAGGTTGCGGTTTATCAACCAGAGCAATCGCCCCTCGTGCAGACCACGCTTACAGGACGTTACCGTGGGATGAATGCCGATTATCTTGCGCTGATTCAGCATTCACTCAACACCCACATCAGCGTGACGGCCTGGAAAAATCAGGTATCGGCAATTCATGCGCTGAAGGCGGGCGAAGTCGATATGGTCTTGACCGGTCTGGAGAGTCGCCCTTTCACCGAAGAAGGCATTCTGTCCTCGCAGCCGCTGGTACATTCCTGGCCAAATTTAGTGACGTCGTTAGCCAATGTCATGGTTCCCTTGCAGAGTGCGCAAAGCACCCGTGTCGCTACTGTGAATCACTATCCTGATGAGGGGTTTATTCAGCAGTCATTTCCTAACGCAGAGATCATTAATTACCCCACCTATCAGGAAGCGCTCAGCTCCGTCGCGCATGGGCAAAGCGCCTGGTTTGTTGGCGACTCACTGACAACCAGCACCTGGCTATCGCAGGAATTTAGCCTCGCGTTGACGACGGTGAAATACTGGCCTGAACCACAGAAAAAAAGCGCCTTTTTATTTTTGCCAACGCAGGAACGTCTGCTGACAATTGTGAATAACACGCTCAGCGCCATCGATGAAAATGTGCATGGGCAAATAGCCCAGTCAATGATCGATAAAGGCAATCTGTCCTTTCTGTTAGAGCCGCTTAACCTGACCAACCGAGAGAAACAGTGGCTGAAAAGTCATAACACACTGCGTGTCATCATTAACCCGTGGTTTGCGCCTTACACTATGGTCGACAGTAACCAGGAAACGCGGGGCGTGGTGGGGGATATCCTGAATCTGATCGGTCTGCAAACCGGTATGCAGTTTGAAACCATTGTCGTCAAATCGAATGAAGAAATGGTTTCTGAAATGAAGAAAAACAACTGGCATATTGTGCAGGCCGCAACCTACGATTTAAGCCGTGAAAACGCGCTCTCCTTTACCCATCCCTTTATTACCACCCAATTCGTCACCGTTGTCAGAAAAGAGAATACGCAGGAGACCACGCTACGGGCGGGGATGAGTGTGGCGATCGGCGCCGACCACGCGTTACTGGCAAAGCTTAAAGCCCAACACCCCGGCATCCAATGGAAAGAGGTGGAAAACTCCAGCGTAGCCTTGAATCTCGTGGCGACGGGAAAGGTGGACGCGGCCATTTCAAATCAGCTGACGGCCCGCTATATGAGCGAGCATTATTATCCCGATCAGCTCGCCTGGCTCCCGATTGCCGGTGAAGCGCCGGCGGCAATCAGTTTTGCCGTTCCCCGTTCCGAACCGGAACTTCGGCAGATCCTGGACAAAGCCCTGGATGATATCCCGCAAAAAGAGATTTTCCAGATCGTCAGTAAATGGATACGCCTGCCGGACGTCAAAATTGATACCTGGGAGTTGTATAACAGACCGTTTTATCTGGTGGCGATACTGGCGACGTTGCTGGTGGTGAGCAGCTTGCTGTGGGCCGTTTACCTGTCGCGGAAAGTCCGCCAAAGGAAACGTTCTCAACGCTTACTGGAGGCGGAACGAAACAAGGCACAGCAAGCCAATGAAGAGAAGCGGGAATTTCTTTCCCATATGAGCCACGAGATCCGAACGCCGGTCAGTGCAATTATGGGATTTCTGGAACTCTTGCAGCTCTCCCCCGCTCGCTTCAGCCCTGAGGATAAAGCATCGGTGGATCAGGCTGCCCAGGCCTCGCGATCATTGTTAAAACTGATTGGCGAGATCCTTGATCTGGAAAAGATTGAATCAGGACTCTTAGACACCGTTCCGCAGTGGGTAAATGTTGATGCTCTGATAAAAGAAAAAATGACGCTGTTTAGCGCACTGGCGGCCCAAAAAGGGATCGACCTGCGTTATGACTCGCAGCTGGACCCGCAAGAGGCGATGCATCTGGACCCCCAGTTACTGGGGCAGGTACTCACCAACCTCATTGGCAACGCGGTTAAATTTACGCAGCAAGGGTATGTCAGGATTTCGGCGACAAAGTCCAACGCGATGCTGGCGCTCTCGGTGAGCGACTCCGGTCCGGGTATTAGCACTGAAGAACAGAACCGTTTATTCACCGCCTTTAGTCAGGGGAAAGCGGGTAAGCATCATCGCGGTTCGGGCCTGGGGTTAGCGATCAGCCGGGCATTGATGACGCAAATGGGGGGAACCATCGCGCTGCAAAGCGAAATAAACCGTGGAACCACCCTGACGCTGAACCTGCCCGTGCAAACCTCGCGTGATATCACGCCGGTATCTATTGACGCGCCCCCGCCCCCTCCCGTTATTCAGGGGACGCTGCGGGTATTAATCGTTGACGATCATCCCTCCAGTCGACTGCTCCTGAAACGCCAGCTTGCAACGTCAGGTATTGTTGCGGATGAAGCCGAAAACGGCGAAGAGGCCTTACGACACCTTCAGCAACAGCATTATGATTTGCTTATTACCGATCTCAATATGCCCACAATGGACGGCATTGAACTTACCCGTCAGGTACGGAAATTTAATCGCGACCTCACCATCTGGGGGTTGACCGCCTCAGCGCAAGAACATGAACGCGAACGCTGTCTTGCGGCAGGCATGAATGCCTGTATTTTCAAGCCGATTACGTTATCGCAAATCTCGCACTTCCTTTCAGGAATGTGTGAGGCAGCCAATACGATGTTTGATATCGAAATGCTGGGTATGCTGGCGCAAGGCAACCGGGCGCTCATGCTTACAGCGTTAAAAGATGCACAGCAGGAGAACCGCCGTGATTTAGTCGCCGCCCGACAAGCGGCGCATACTGAAGATTATCTGACCGTGAAGCGTCATATTCATCGCATTAACGGGACTGCCCAACTGCTGGGCGTTAAGGCATTGATGAAGGTAGCGCAGTCGCTGGAAGACAAACTACCTGACGCCATTTCCGCCGCAGACCTTGCCACAGACCTTGATCGCATCGACGCCTTACTTGATGAATTAGATCAGGCTATCGCAACATTCATTCCATAACCTTCCTACACGCGTAGGCGGCGCCTGACAGAAAAATAAGGTGCCGCTGATGTTGTCCCGTTGTTAACCAGGTAAAATTAGCCTTGTTCTGACGGAATATATTTCGTTAATTAAACCTGGGATATTTCCTAAGAAAAATCCATTTTTACCGTCATTTCAAGTTTCAACTATCAAATGACATCAAACCATTAAACCACACCTATCAATAGTGATAGTGTTAAATTTCATCTTTATGGCACATAAATAGTTTTTTATTTCAATAAAGACGGCAATCAGTGGATCGTTGTTCTTTTGAAAGGGAACAAATAGAAGAAACGATCGTTTTTATGATTATATTCGAAATCCATTATTTTTGTGGTGTCATCTGATTTTATTTTCTGTAAATTTCACAAAGAAACATGAGGTGAATTTCTGGCGTTAAATAACCAAAGAGGGCATGCCAAAAAGGGAAGTTTTATGGATTTGTCAAACTCCGTTTTTTCTGATGATTATTTTTTTATCGTCGGTATCAGTACGCTGTTAACATCGGAGTTGATTGATGAAAATTACTACATAGTAGATGTTGAGACAACAAACCTCCTGCAGGTTAAAGAGCATTTTTTTGCAGACAGGAAGATTATTGCGTTTATAAGCAATGATCTTGACTACTATGCATTAAAACATCTACGGAGTATTACGTTTGTTGATAAGCGAAGCCGACTTAATGAAATTCTGTCCTGCCTGTTTGTCAATGATTCCCGATATATTTATCGGGTGAAGTACACGCTTTCAATGCGAGAAAGCGAAGTGCTCTCATGTATGCAAAAAGGGCTTGATGCGAATGAGATTGGTAAACAATTAGGTATGACGGTTAAGACATTTTATGCCCACCGGCGCAGTTTGGTTTTTAAACTTCAGGTCGGCAATCGTATATCTTTGTACCGAACTATCGCACGAGTAGAAAGTTATAAGCAGGACACCTGCGAACACAGTATTTCGTTAATCAGACAATGTCATTCGTCAGATAAGTATTTCACTGGAGGGAATTAGCACATTATTAATTAACATTTAAAGTATCAATATATTATTTCTTAAATATTAACTTAACTAACTGGATCTTATATGAAAAAGATTGCACTGATTTCCGCGATTTTATCGCTCTCTGTATTTCAGGCGGCAAATGCTGCTGACGGCGTAATTAGTTTTACTGGCAGCATCACCGGTACGGCCTGTGTGGTGGATACCTCTGCGATTGCGCAGCCTGTCAACCTGGGGACTGTCGCGACAACCGCATTCTCAGGCGGTAGCGGAGCAACGGCGGCGGCGAAGCGTTTTAATATTGTGCTGAAATCCTGCCCGGCCAGCATTTCCAACGCCAGTATTCGTTTTGATGGCATCACCGACACGATTAACCCTTCTATTTTAGCGCTGAGCAATGGGCAGACAGCGTCGAATGTTGGTGTCGCGATTTATGAGCAGGACAACTCAACGCTGATCCCTGTGGGTTCCGCATCCTCCAGCGTAGCGCTGGAAGAAGATGTTGATAACACACTGACTTACTTTGCCAAATATATGGCAACCGGCTCTGTTGGCGCGGGTACGGCAAACTCTTCAACCGCGTTTACCGTTATTTACCAGTAAAAGCAGGGCCCTTCGCGGCCCTGAGTAATTCACTCAGGATCTCTTCATGTTTCAGAAAGTCTATAAAAAGATTGCCGTTGGTCTTTTGTTTATCTCCGCAACGGCAATAAGCGGTGTGGAAATAGGCGGCACCCGGCTTATTTATAACGGCAGTGGCAATCAGGCGGCAATCAGCGTTAACAATCCAGATAACAAGCCGTATTTAATTCAGTCATGGGTAAGCAAAAGTGAAAATGGCGACGACAGTGACAATGCATTCATCACCACGCCGCCTTTGTTCAAATTAAATTCGCAGGCGCAGAATTCAGTACGCGTTATGTTATCAGGCGACACGCTCCCTACGGACAGAGAAAGTGTTTACTGGTTGAATATTAAAGCAATCCCTTCGTCATCACCGGATGCTAAAAATGAATTATTGATTGCGGTCAAAAGTAAAATGAAGCTGTTTTATCGTCCGGCAGGATTAAAAGGCGACCCTTCGCTTGCGTATCAGCAGCTAACGTTTTCAAGCGTGGGTGGAAAGTTAAGTGTGCATAACCCCTCGCCGTATAGCGTGTCGCTATACGACATCAAGGTGAATGGGAAACAACTAGCAAAACCTCCAATGGTTTTACCATTTCAAACGGTATCGCTACCTCAGTCGGCGGTAACGGGTGGTGAAGTATCGTGGCGTGCGATTAATGACTTCGGAGGCATTACGGCTGAACATAAATTTAAAATGTAGGTTACAAAGCCATGTTTCATGTCAATGCAGTTTCGGGTTTTGCTAAATTAACTCGGTTATCCACACTTATTTATCTGTGTACGCATACTCCTGCTGTACTGGCTGGCGATTATTTCTCTCCAGATTTTATTGAAACCCGTGGAAATATCCCGCGTGAT
Organism: Citrobacter sp. CK199; assembly: GCF_030333285.1. Taxonomy (NCBI): domain Bacteria; kingdom Pseudomonadati; phylum Pseudomonadota; class Gammaproteobacteria; order Enterobacterales; family Enterobacteriaceae; genus Citrobacter; species Citrobacter sp. CK199. The sequence goes on from NZ_JAOWGF010000026.1 coordinate 316,583, forward strand.
ATTGATATTTCTCGTTTTAATGAAACTGACGGGCAGGTGCCTGGCGTCTATCACGTTGATGTCTATGTAAATGGAAATTATCTGGCATCACAGGATATTTCATTTATTGACAGTAAGAGTGGGTTAATACCGGTGTTGACTCGTGCAGATCTGGTGCAATGGGGCGTTAAGCGCAATGCACAACCTGAATGGATGCATATGGCAGATACCGCGAACGTTGAACACCTCAGCAAACTGCTTCCCGGCAGCCAGCTTATTTTCCAGTTTGACGGGATGCGCCTGGATCTCTCCGTGCCGCAGGAGTATCTACAGCGCGATCCCCGGGGGTCGGTATCGCCTGAGCGGTGGGATGATGGACTGAATATGCTGTTCCTGAACTACAACTTCTCAGGCGCTAACACGCATGGCAGCGGCAAGTCGAGTAACGACAGCTATTTGAACCTGCGTAGCGGTATTAACGTTGGGCCCTGGCGATTGCGTCATTACGCCACTTATAACAACAACGATGGCGCTGGTCACTGGAACACCCTTGGCACATCGCTGGAGCGTGACATTAAGGCTCTGAAAAGTCAGTTCAGCATAGGCGATAGTTATACGCAGGCCGGTGTGTTCGACAGCGTGAATTTTCGCGGCGCGCAGCTTTATTCAGATGACAGCATGATGCCGGAAAGCGTCCGTGGTTTTGCTCCCGTGGTACGCGGTATTGCACAGACCAACGCGCAGGTCACCATTCGTCAGGGTGGCAACGTTATCTGGCAATCTTATGTGCCGCCAGGCCCGTTCGCGATTGACGATCTGTACCCGACCACCGCCAGCGGCGATCTGGAAGTGGCGGTACGTGAGGCGGATGGATCGGTGCATCAGTTTATTCAGCCATTTTCCGCGGTGCCGGTGATGCAACGCGAAGGTCAGTTCAAATATGCGCTGGCAGCAGGGAAATATCGCGCGGCAAACAGCAAAGATAAAGAGCCGGAATTTCTACAGGGCACGCTGAGCTACGGTTTACCCTGGGATAGCACGATATATGGCGGCACGCTGGCATCCGCAGATTATTGGGCCGGAGCACTGGGGATCGGAAAAGGGTTCGGTGAATTCGGCTCGCTCTCTTTTGACGCCACTTTCGCCCGTACGCAACTGCCCGGTAAGACAGAAGAAGGCGTGTCGCTACGCGCGCAATACGCCAAAGACTTTGCTTCGACAGGCACCTCATTCAGTTTGATGGGCTATCGCTATTCCTCATCAGGTTTTCGTGATTTCCAGGAAGCGAACGGGGACGTGAATACCTTTCGAATGGGGAGCGACACAATACGTGAAGGCAACAACTGGCGCTATGAACGGAACAAACGCAGCAAGGCGCAGGTGACGCTGAACCAGCGACTTGGCGACTGGGGAAATATAAACCTCTCCGCCTGGCAACAGGATTACTGGGGCGGCGACACCGAGCGCAGCGTTAACGTGGGTTACAACACCAGCATAAACAATATCAACTACGGCCTGAACTACAGCTATTCACGCGGCCCCTGGCACAATGAAAACGATCATATCGTCTCTCTGACGATGCAGATTCAGCTCTCACGTTTCCTGCCAGACAGCTGGATGACGGTATCCGGGAACAGCAACAAAAAAGGCGATACGACTTCGCAGGTGGGGTTATCCGGTTCAGCGCTGGAAGATAAAAACCTGAGCTGGAACGTACAGCAGGGCTACAACAGCAAAGGCTCGGATGCGATGGGAAGCGCTTCCGTCAATTACAAAGGCCGTCATGGCGAGTATCAGCTTGGTTACAACTACTCTCGCGATAACCGCCAGATGTCGGTTGGAGCGATGGGCGGCATTGTGGTTCACCCTTACGGCGTCTCGGCCACGCAGCCTCTTGGCGAAACTATGGCGCTGGTGAAAGCGGACAACGCAGCGGATGTAAAAGTGGCGAATAACAGCGGGATTTACACCGACAGCAGAGGTTTTGCCGTGGTGCCGTATGTCACGCCGTATCGGCAGAACAGTCTGTCATTGGATACCGCATCGCTGAACCCGCATACCGATGTGCTGAATGACACCTACACCGTTGTACCGACCAAAGGCGCGCTGGCGCTGGCTGATTACCCTACCGTCACCGGTTATAAGGTCATGCTTCAGTTCACCGGGAAAGAGATTCCGTTTGGCGCGACGACCCGTATTAAAAATCACGACAACATTCCAGAAGGAATGGTTGACGATCGCAAACGCGTCTGGCTCAACGGCGTACCGGAAAAAGGAAGCGTGATCGTTAACTGGGCCGAGGGAAGTTGTCAGGCAACGTATCAGATAACGCAGATCGCTGACAAACCGCAAACAGTCATCGCGCAATGCCACTGATCTGGAGAGAAAGAAAAATGTATCGAATTTTAATCAGCTTAATTTTTACCTCGCTGGGATTATTTTCACACACCGCCCTGGCGTGGAACTGCACTACGGTTACGTCAACAACAACGATCTCACCGCAGAATGTAACTATCTCGCGGGATCTCCCTGTGGGCTCAATAATAGGAACACAGGTTATTACACCGACAATTAATGCCTTTAACTGTTGGGACTCCGCTGAGGGCGTTATCTCCAGGCAGATTTTTGGTATCAGAGCCATTGGCACATTCGATTCGTCACTCAACGGGCGTCAGATATACAAAACGAACATTAGCGGCGTGGGGTATTCCCTGTCCGCCGCAACGACAAAATGTGCCGCAGGCATCGTGACCGTTACGGGAAGCAATACCATACGGGGAGACATAAATACCGCTAAGCTCTGTGAAAATATGGCGGGGATGGTGAACAGCAATTTGGATGGCGTGGTTATCGTGACGTTTTATAAGACGGCAGCCGAAACCGGGTCTGGAACCATAACGGCAAGAACCGTGGGATCGCTGGTTATGTTAAATAACGCGCTGCTGTGGCATTCACCCGAATCTTCCGTCAATATCAACGCGTTCACGGTTACCACGCCAGCCTGTAATCTACAAACGACGTTTATCCCCGTTAATATGCAGGACGTGGATAAACAAGCCTTTAATGGCAAAGGCACCACGCCGGGAGACGCACACACGCAGTCTTTCGATCTGCCGATGGTTTGTAATGCCGGAACAAAGGTCAGCGTTAAGATGGAAGGCGATATTTTTGATGCGAGCAAAGGCGTGCTGAAAACCATTGGCGGAAATAATGCCGCCACGGGCGTGGGAATCCAATTACTTTATAACAATCAGCCGATGGCGCTGGGTTCAGATGTCGCCGTTGGCACCTCATCCTCCGGCGGCGGATTCACGGTACCGCTGAAAGCGCGTTATTACCAGACCGGAGACACCATCACGACCGGTGCAGCGAATGGCGTTTTGTCATTTACCATGACATACCAATAAGACAGTGAGGGGGCGGCAAGACCGAAGCTGAACCACGTCCCCTCGCCATTTATTTTACCGGTTTTCCGTGGCGGTCGCCGGATTACGCAATTGCCCTATCAGCCGCTGCATGTTGTCCTCACAGGAAATCCCGTCAGGCCGGTTTGCAATACTGGCGATCAGACTCAGCAACTCGCTCTTGCTCTCTTCAAGCTGCTTCTGCATGAGTTCGATCTCCGCGATACGCTTCTCCAGGGATTGTATCAGCCCCTCGTGATCCCACTTTTTCTGCTCCTGCGGTAAAAAGCAGCGGATCTGCCCAAGTGAAAAACCGGCACGCTGAGCGTTATCAATAATCTTCAGCAGATTCGCCACCTCCGCCGAATAATTACGATACCCGTTGCTCTGACGCTGTGGAGGGCTGATCAGCCCTTCTGCTTCGTAAAACCGAATACGGGAGGGCGTAAGCCCCGTTACTTTTGCCAGTTCACCAATCTTCATACCGTTTACAGACCTCCCTTGACCTTAAAGTTAACTTTAAACTTATACTCTCTAAACGGTCAACAGAAGATCGTTGCCGGACGCGCGCGCAGGCCCTGACGTTTCTCCTTTTTCCGGGAGCCAACGTTCTGGCGCTACGCGCAAGACAAGTCTCTCCCTTTAACAACTTACTGAACCGGAGAAACGATATGGGTTACGTAACAACCAGCGATGGCGTTGACATTTTCTATAAGGACTGGGGGCCGAAAGAGGGAAAAGTGATCTTCTTCCACCACGGCTGGCCGCTCTCCAGCGACGACTGGGATGCTCAGATGCTGTTTTTCGTGGACAAGGGGTTCAGGGTCGTCGCGCACGACAGGCGTGGTCATGGACGTTCCAGCCAGGTGTGGGACGGTCATGACATGGATCATTATGCCGATGACGTTGCCGCAGTCGTTAAGCATTTAGGCGTCCAGGGCGCAATGCACGTCGGGCATTCAACCGGCGGTGGCGAGGTCGTGCGCTATATCGTGCGTCACGGCGAGGATAACGTCTCCAGGGCCGTGCTGATCAGCGCAGTTCCGCCATTGATGGTAAAAACCGACAGCAATCCGCAGGGTACGCCCCTGTCGGTGTTTGACGACTTCCAGGCACAGCTGGCCGCCAGTCGGGCGCAGTTCTATTACGATATCCCTGCGGGTCCTTTCTATGGCTACAACCGTCCGGGTTCCAGTCCGTCTGAGGCGGTCATCTGGAACTGGTGGCGTCAGGGAATGATGGGGGGAGCCAAAGCGCACTACGACGGTATCGTCGCGTTCTCGCAGACGGATTTCACGGAAGATCTCAAGCGCATCACTATCCCGGTTCTGGTTATCCACGGCGATGACGATCAGGTCGTTCCCTACCATGATTCCGGCGTACTTTCAGCCGGGCTGCTCAAAAACGGTACGCTGAATACGTACAAGGGAGCCCCGCACGGCATCCCCACCACGCATGCAGATCGGGTTAACGCCGATCTGCTGGCCTTTGTGAATAGCTGATATACCAACCACGACGGATGGGCTGGCAAGTCAATTAGCAAAAAAAGGAGTCGCGGGCGGCTGCATTCCAGTTTAAAACATACGAACCTATGTTGAGGAGTCTGACCATGCTGGATCACCGCCCGAACTCACAGGATGATCGCCTGCGGCAGGACACCGCATCGCTGCGCCACGAAATTACCGCAAAAGTCAGAACATATACCGAACATCAGGAACGGGTCGTCTGCCCGTTCCCCGGTCTGAGCGTTGCTGAACTCCACGGCCCAATGCCGCCGCTTTCTTATATTTACCAGCCCAGCGTGTCGCTGATCCTCCAGGGAGAAAAGCGCGTCACGTTAGGCGATACGGCCTATGTGTACAACGAATCCCGTTTTCTTCTGACGGCGGTCAATCTGCCAACCGTCGCCGAAGTGATGCAGGCCAGCGCCGAGCGTCCTTTTATATCGCTGTTGCTGGAACTGGATTTATCTGTTGCGCGCGAAGTATTGGTTGATATGGAACAGCACGGCAATGACGTGGGATTCGCAGGCGAAGGACTCTCGCTCAGCCATGCCGACCGCTTTTTGTTTGACGCCATACTGCGCTACATCACGCTCGCAGAACGCCCGCAGGATAAAGGGTATATCGGCAACCTGATTCAGCGGGAAATTCTGTATCGCATTTTAACCAGCCCGGCAGGTATGACGCTGCGGGAAACCGTACTGACGGGATCGAGCAGCCAGAGGATATCTTCCGCAATCAACTGGTTACGCACGCACTATTCCCAACCGTTAAAAATGGAGGATCTGGCCGGGATTGCAGGAATGGGCGTTTCGACGCTGCATCACCACTTTCGTCGCATGACCAACATGAGCCCGTTGCAGTATCAGAAGCAGTTACGGCTCCATGAAGCCAGACGCCTGTTGTTGTCAGATAATGTGGATGCCTCGACAGCGGCCATCAGAGTGGGTTATGAAAGCGTCAGTCAGTTTCACAGGGAGTACAAACGCCTGTTCGGCATCACGCCAATCGGCGATAAAGTGCAGTCGCTGAAAGGCGCAGAACGCGTCCGGGAAGCGGGAACGCTGACCGGGATACCGCGCTGATACACGCATATCGGACCGCAAAACAGCCGATCCGATATGCGTTGCTTACCGTCAGTTCGACAGTGAAGCCATATCAATCACAAAGCGGTATTTCACATCACCCCGCTCCATACGCTCAAAAGCCTGATTAATCTGCTGGATATCGATGATCTCACATTCCGGGTACACACCTTTACGGGCGCAGAAATCCAGCATCTCCTGCGTTTGTGCAATCCCGCCAGACGGTGAACCCGTGATGCGACGACGCCCCAAAATCAGCGGCAAGGTGCTGAACCCTTCCATATTCCCCAGATTACCGACAATAACCAGCGCCCCTTCCACATCAAGTAGCTGAACGTAGGGCGAAACATCATGGCGCGTCGGGATGGTGTCAATAATTACATCAAAAGAGGACGCCGCGTTATTCATCGCCTCTGCGGAAGTCGAGAGCAGAACGTGTTCGGCGCCCAGCTCATGCGCCTCTTTCGCTTTTGACTCACTGCGGGTGATAACCGTCACCTCTGCGCCCAAAGCGGCCGCCAGACGAACCGCAAGGTGCCCCAGGCCACCGATGCCAATCACCCCAACGCGCGAGCCGGGGCCAACGTTCCAGGTCCGCAGCGGCGAGTAAACGGTGATGCCCGCGCAGAGCAACGGCGCCGCTCTGACCGGATCAAGGCCTTCCGGCAGATTCAGGACAAACTCCTCGCGAACCACGATATGTTTCGAGTAACCGCCGTAAGTGACGTCTCCTGAGATGCGGTCACGCCCGTTATAGGTCACCGTCGGAAACTCACGGCACATTTGCTCTTCGTGCCTGCGGCACTGATCGCACTCCTGACAGCTATCGACAAGGGTTCCGACCGCCACCTGTTGCCCGACCTGATAACGCGTCACTTTACTGCCGACATCAATCACCCGGCCAATAATTTCGTGTCCGGGAATACAGGGGTAAATCGTCGCGCCCCACTCTTTCCAGTCGTCACGGGTTTGATGCAGATCGCTGTGACAGACGCCTGACCACAGGATTTCGATCGCCACATCATTGGCACGCAATGCGCGTCGTTCAAACGTAAAAGGGGCCAGTGGCGTAGTCGCGTTTAATGCAGCATAACCGATGGTTTTCATAGCAGCTCCAGTTGTTTGTTTTCCACCTGAAACTGTAGCGGTTTGATGAATGGCAGAGTGAGCCTAATTCTGCCGGATGATTGCCTGATACTCCCGACAGAACGTCTATTACGAATCCCCTGGCATTGAATGGCCAGGGCGGACGCTGGCGCATCACGCCCCAGGCTCTTTTTCAGAAGAGGCTATTCCCCTTTTTCCACAATTAACGGCTCGATATCGCTCTCTTTTTTGATAACCAGCGAATCATCACCACGCAGACACGTACCGCCATAGTTGCCGCCAACGGTGAAAGTGCAGACCTGAATATACTTCCCGGCCACGTTTGGCAGACACCACAACTGCTGATAAATGTTTTTCTGCGCGGCAAATTTCCCACTGGTTTTATCGAGTAACTCTTCCTGATGGCTCACCAGATCGATATTGCTGCCGCAGCGCCCGGCGATCGGTTTCACCGCATAACCGGTGCGCGCCAGTTCGTCATTAACCGTGAAATCGGTATCCAGCAAATAGCGGTGATGCGGGAAGAGCGACCACAGGATAGGCAAAATAGCCTTATTGCCGGGGATCACCGTCCACAGCGGTTCAAACACCAGCACTTCCGGTCGCAATAGCACATCAATCAACCGCACTTCATTTTCAGGATGGCCGGTACGAATCGGCACGGCGGCGTATTCCGTCTCGCTGACTTCACGCACCTGTTCAATTGCGGTTTCCCACGCCCAAGTTTTCCAGACGCAGTTCACCAGGCGGCCATCGCCGTCAATCAGCTGACCGGTATCGTCCCAACGCAGCGCATCCAGTCCCCGGAGAATTTTGCTTTCAAACCCGGCCTGGCGCAGCGCCTGCTGCATAAACTGGGCGTGATAGTTCTCCTCAATGTCCTTATCCTGCATGATGTGGACGAAAGGACGCGCGAGGCTGTGTTTCCATGCACCCGCCAGTTCGTTGATCAACCCTTCCGCCGGATTATGCCCCTTCCCGGTGTAGCCCTTTTCGGCCCAGCGTTCGAGGATCAGCCCCGCTTCGGTATGGCATGATGCGGAATCGGCGTTGTACTCGTACACCTTCAGGCCGCGTTCATCCATACAGAAATCCATACGACCGGTGATCATATGGTGGCGACGACGCTGCCAGGAGAGGCGCAAACGCGGCCAGAGGATTTTCGGAATGTCGAACAGCGCCAGCAGGTTATCGTCTTTCAGCACCTTGTCAGTGGCATGCAGGTACATCAGATGCAGCTCGTTGGTGGCTTTAATCAGCTCCTGCTCGGCGCTTTCCGTAATGGTGAAATACTGATGCGGGTCCTGATTAATCACATGCCCGTTCGCCAGCACATAGGCTTTTTGCAGCGGGTCCCGCTCATCCAGCCATTTGCCGTCAAACTGCCCTTTCTCTTCCAGCCGCGCGCCGCGAATCTTCAGTGAATCGTTGGCGATGTCTGGTTGAGGCAGGCTGTACTGCGTGTCCTCGGTCTGAATCATCCAGCCCAGGATCGTGGTGTCGTCAAAGGTATCGCGCAGGGTATAGCAGCCGTTTTCCACCACCATATCCAGCTCGCGGGTCCACTGTTGCCCTGGGGGCAGCGGCGTGTGGATCACATTCTGTTCGGCGATACGGATCTTATTGTCCAGCAACTGGGTAATGATCGCCACATGGCCGGTATCTTTAAACTCGCCGCCGTTTTGCCAGATAAGCAGCGCGCCAGCGACCGGCGCGCGGGGCGAACCATTGGGGAACGCCTGTAACGGCAGGATGTTGTCGTTCACCACTTCGCGCAGGAAACGCAGCGAGAAGATCTCCCACGCCATGCCGACATCCGTGAACACAACCCCATAATTGAGAAAGAGAAAGCGGCGGGCGAACTCAACGCACTGCCATTTATGGCCCATATACTCGTTGCCGATGTAGCTGCGAAACGCGGCATCATCGCTGTATTCCCGTGGGTCGAGGGAGCTGTAATCTGAAGAGTAGATTGCTACGCCACCGGGGGCGTAGCCCAATAATGTCCCGAATGGGGCATCCTGACGGGTCGTTCCTTTGCTCATGCACCTTACCTCAAAACAATACAGCCTGAGCAGTATGGCGTGAATTTTTCGCTCTGCTTGCCTGCTCAATAACACTAACCGGACAGAGGTCGATTCATCATACACCTCTACCCGGCCAGACGGCGCACAGAGACAAAAAATTCATAGCGGGAACGATGTTATGTTTTATTGATAACCACCGGTACGCTTTTATAGGCTGGCGTCAGGCTTTCGCTATCGACCGCATCCAGAGACAACAGCACATTCGCTTCCGGTAGATAGGCGCCAATCGATCCTGCCGCCATGTTGTAGATCACGACCGTCAGCCCGCGCATCGCGCGATCCTCACAAGGGCGGCCATGATCGTCCAGCGCCTGAATGGTCACCACATCGCCCTGCGTCAGCCCGCGCGCCCTGGCTTCCGCCGCATTTAAAAACACGACGTCACGGCGGCCGGTAATGCCACGATAACGGTCATTCAGGCCATAAATGGTGGTGTTGTACTGATCGTGGCTACGCAGCGTTGCCAGCACCAGCGCATCAGCGGGTTGCTGCTGACGCTCAACGGCGCGCTGCTGGCTAACGACAAAGTTGGCTTTGCCATTCCCGGTATGCCACTCACGGCGCGAGGCAGGCGTGTCCATGCGAAATCCGCCCGGCGCGGCAATGCGGGCATTGTAGTCATGAAACGCCGGAATAACGGCTTCAATAGCGTCGCGGATCAGAGCATAGTTTCCCACCATCTCTTCCCAGTTCACCGGCGAGCGCGCAAGCGTGGCGCGTGCCATTCCCGCCACAATCGCAGGTTCCGATTTCAGCCACGGCGAAGCCGGTTTCAGAGAGCCGCAGGAGGCGTGCACCATCGACATCGAATCCTCGACGGTGACGGACTGAATCCCCGTCGCCTGAAGGTCGCGCTCCGTTCTGCCCAACGCGGGCAGCAGATAGTTATGCTTCGCCAGCAGCAGGTGCGAGCGGTTCAGTTTGGTTGCCACATGCACCTGCATATCCAGCTTTTGCATCGCCGCAAACGTCCGCTGCGGCTGCGGCATCGCCACGGCCAGATTGCCGCCCATGCAGATTAACGCCTTAGCCTCGCCCCGCTCTATCGCCCGAATGCTCTCCACGCTGGCGCGGCCATGTTGACGAGGAACGGTAATGGCAAAACGCGCTTCAAGGCGTTGCAGGAAGGCGTCCGACGCCGCTTCGTTAATCCCAACCGAACGGTCGCCCTGCACATTGGAATGCCCACGCAACGGGCAGATACCCGCGCCCGGCTTTCCGATATTGCCTTTCAGCAACAGCAGGTTAACCAGCTGCTGCACATTCCCGGTGCCGTTTTTATGCTGGGTGATCCCCAGGCCGTAGCAAATGATGGTGGCGCGCGATTTATTGTAGCTGTGCGCTAAATCTTCCATCTGGCTGCGCGTCAGACCTGAATCCGCTTCCAGTTCCGCCCAGTGGCACTGGCGCAGGTCATCATACAGCGCCTGATAACCGGCGGTATGCGCAGCAATAAACTCATGATCGAGGCAAGGCTGCTGGTTTAGCAGCACCCGCGCCTCATCCATTTCAATCAGCGCCTTCATCATGCCTTTGAGCAGCGACGCATCGCCGCCCATTTTCACCTGGTAGTAGCTGCTGCTGAGTTCGGTCGCCTGGCCGGTAAGCATCTCTTTAGGGCTTTGCGGGAAGCTAAAGCGTTCAAGTCCTCGCTCCGCCAGCGGATTGATAGCGATAATTTTGGCGCCGCGCTTTGCCACATCGCGCAGCGTGGTCAGCATACGAGGATGGTTGGTTCCCGGATTATGCCCGATGCAAATCACCAGATCGCAGTGGTCAAAATCCGCCAGTTCAACGGTGCCTTTCCCCAGACCAATAGCGCGCGTCAGCCCTGCGCTGGTCGGGCCGTGGCACATATTGGAACAGTCCGGGAAGTTGTTGCTGCCGTATTCGCGGGCAAACAGCTGATACAGGAACGCCGCTTCATTCGAGGTTCTGCCGGAGGTATAAAACTCTACCTGTTCCGGGGAATCGTAGCTGCGCAGGCGTTCGCCGATTTCCTGAAACGCGATGTCCCATTCCACGGCTTGCCAGGTATCGGTTACGGCATCATATTTCATCGGGTGCGTCAGGCGGCCAATATTTTCCAGCTCGTAATCACTGTACTGCCATAAAGTGGACACCGGATGACGACGGAAAAACGCCGGTGAGGCTTTCTTGCTGGTGGTTTCCCAGGAGACCGCTTTGACGCCATTCTCACAAAGTTCCATCGGCGCCCGATGGCCAGGGTCAGGCCATGCGCAGCCAGGGCAGTCAAAGCCTTTGACCTGATTCATTTTGAACATCGCGATAATATCGCGCGTGACGGCCTTTTGGGAAAACACCGACGCAGAGACCGCTTTCACAGCTCCCCAGCCGCCCGCCGGGCCCTGATAACCGCTTACTCCTGGAACACCATTTTTCATTGTTACTGCTTATTCACTGCCAATTTTTAATGGCGAGTACGGTAACAATTTCCGTCTGATATTGATTTCCTCTTGATGGAGTACAGGCGGGCTACAATTAACGAGTTATATTGTGTTCCCCTTCCAGCGAAAAAACCGGCGCTTAATGTCCCAATCTGTTAAACCGCATGGCCTCCGACTGCTACACTGCTTCAACACACCAACCCAGAAGGCAGGTCAACATGTCAGAGAATACTTATCAACCCGCGAAAGTATGGACGTGGGATAAATCCGCAGGCGGCGGCGCATTCGCCAATATCAACCGTCCCGTTTCTGGCCCGACTCACGACAAGACGTTGCCCGTCGGCAAGCATCCGCTACAGCTCTACTCCCTGGGAACGCCAAACGGCCAGAAAGTGACCATCATGCTGGAGGAGTTGCTGGCGCAGGGCGTGACGGGCGCAGAGTATGACGCCTGGCTGATTCGCATTGGCGACGGCGATCAGTTCTCCAGCGGTTTTGTCGATGTGAACCCAAACTCAAAAATCCCGGCGCTGCGCGACCACTCGCAGAACCCGCCGCTGCGTGTCTTTGAGTCCGGCGCAATTCTGCTCTACCTGGCGGAAAAATTTGGTTATTTCCTGCCGCAGGATCTCGCTAAACGTACCGAAACCCTGAACTGGTTATTCTGGCTCCAGGGGGCGGCGCCGTTCCTCGGCGGCGGCTTTGGTCACTTCTACAACTACGCGCCGGTGAAAATAGAGTACGCGATCAACCGTTTTACGATGGAAGCCAAGCGTCTGCTGGACGTGCTGGATAAGCAGCTGGCGCGTCATCCGTATGTGGCGGGCGATGAGTACACCATTGCCGATATGGCTGTCTGGCCGTGGTTTGGCAGTGTCGTGCTCGGCAACGTGTATGACGCCGCAGAATTTCTGGATGCGGGAAGTTATAAGCACGTACAGCGCTGGGCGAAAGAGATTGCGGAACGTCCGGCGGTCAAACGCGGGCGCATTGTGAACCGCACCAACGGGCCGCTCAACGAGCAGCTTCATGAGCGTCACGACGCCAGCGACTTCGACACACAAACCGAAGATAAGCGTCAGAGCTAAACCGTGACGCCGGATGAGATTTTAACGTCGCCATCAGGCGTTATATTGCCTGATGGCGCTTCGCTTATCAGGCCCACGGGTTTGTGATAGTCGGCGTTTAATTAAACCCATGTTGCATGAGAATCAGTCCTGCCGGAGTGGAAAGCAGAAATTCGGCAAGCGGTTTTCCGCGCGCCGTCAGACAGGCAAACGCATACTCAGCGATCGGATTATACGGTTCAGGAATATCAACCACGCGCAGGGTACTGATTTGCCGCAGTCTGGGGGCATAGCTGGCATAACCAATAAAAACATCCGTGTGATCGTGGTCGATTAACCATTGCGCCGCCAGCGCTCCGGCGGGAAGCGGCAAAGAATCGCGGCCGCCGACCAGCGCCACAGCACGCGAGCGGATCGCCTCGCCGACGGCTCCCATTCGCGAAAAAAGCTGTTGCGTGTAATCACCGGAAGGATCGCAGCCCGGCGTTGATGTGCCAATTCGCAGATCCTCGCGCATCAGCAGCGATCGCCAGTCGTCGCCCTCCCGCATAGCGTCAGCACGCACGGTCAGGCAGAGGCGATTCAGCGCAAAGGACGAAACCGACAGCGCCCGCCCGCTCGCCAGCAGCGCCTGCGGATGCGCCACATTAGCCGAGGCGAAAAAGTCGCACGGCTCACCGGCTTCAATCCGTTCACGCAGCAATCCCGCCGGGCCGAAATCACAGCGGATCGTCTCTGCCTGAAAACAGGCCATTAGCGGTTGCCAGACGGCACGCAGACTGCCTGCGGCAAGGATTTTCATCAGTCAACGCCCTGATAGTCAGTGCGATAAAAACGCTGATACCAGTCATTGGCGACCTTGCGCATATCAATATCCTGGAATTTCTGCGGATAGAGTTTTTTCGCCATCCACAGCTCGCCAATGCCCATCGCTTCCGGCATCGGATAGCCCCAGGCCTTCGCGTAGTCCGGCATCAGATAGACGCGATGATTTTTCACCGCATCAATCACCTGCCACTGCGGGCTTTGCAGGATCTCATCCACCACTTTCGGATAGCGATCCTGAACAAAAATCACCTGCGGATTCCAGGCGATAACCTGCTCCATTGCGACCTGCTTAAAGCCTTTAATGGTCGATGCCGCCACATTCAACGCCCCCGCGTGCGCCATCATCAGGCCAGTATATTTACCGGAGCCGTAAGTGGTCAGTTCCGGGTTCGCCATATAGGCGCGAACGCGTTGATCTTCCGGGATGTCTTTCAGGCGATCGCTCACCATCTTGCGCCCCTTATCCGTTGCGGCAATCAGCGCTTTTGCTTCGTCAGGTTTATTGACGATATCGCCGATCAGCGTGATCCCTTCACGCAACCCTTGATCGTAAGCCTGCTCTTCATCCGTCATTGTCGGGTTCATTTTAGCCTGTTCGCCCGCCGCATCATGGCGCAGAGAAATCGCCACCACCGAAATACCCAGGCTGCTGATTTTGTCGATCATTTCCTGCGGCGCATAGTTAGTGACAAACACCACCTGTGGATGCAGCGCGACCAGTTTTTCCGCATCAACGTGGGTTAAATCACCCAACGCGGCTTTCGTTGTCAGCTCCGGCGCCAGGCGGGCATAACCGTCTCCAAGCTGTTGTTTCCAGTTCGCCATCACGCCAACAATTTTGTCGGTGGCGTTCATCTGCACCAGCAAATTCAGCGTCTGATGCTGGAGTACCACCACGCGATCCACCGTATCCGGGACGGTAACCTGGCGACCAATCTGATCGGTAAACGTACGCTCGGCCTGAGCCATAAACGGCAGGGAAAAAAGCAACGCCAGCAGGGAGAGCTGGCGTAAGGATTTAAACATGGGAGATGTCCTCACAATCGATATATATATTAGTATACAACGATTGCAAGGCCGCTTGATAGATTGCCTTCAGGGATTATCAGGCGCTGGTAACGTCATACTCCATTCGGCGTAGCGCGTCTAATGTGGCTTTGGCTTCTTCTTCATCAATGATGCTCATGGCAAATCCCACATGCACCAGCACCCACTGCCCCACCAGCGTTGCAGGGCTGTCTTCGCAGATCAGGGCAATATTCACATCACGCTTGATGCCGCACACTTCAACCTGCGCAAGCTGGTGAATATCTTCACCAACGGACAGAACCTGCCCCGGGACTCCAATACACATAGTTAACCACCTGGACGTTATTCCACTTCAATACTTTTCACTTTCAGCGAGTCGCCGGTATCCACCCGCAGGCGATCGCCCTGACAGTGTGGACACTGCGCGTCATGCTGCGTGATTTCAACCGCCTGGCTGCAATCCCAGCACCACGCCTGAGCGGGTTTATAGTCGATGTGCAACGCACACCCCTGCGCGAGCGTACCCTGGCAAACGATATCAAAGCTGAAGCGCACGGCGCTCTCTTCAACGCACGAGAGCGCGCCAATTTCCAGCCATACGCCAGTGACTCGCGTCACGCCATGCTGTTCCGCCTGCTGCTGGATAATCTCAACCGCGCTCTGGCACAGGGACAGCTCATGCATGCTCGCCGCTCCGGCGTCCAAACAGCAACGCACGACGCCCTGCCAGCTGCGGCGCATCGGGATCGCTGACCGGCAGCGACAGCAGCATCCGCGCGCAGTCGTCCGCCAGACGCATCCCCTCTTGCGTCGACATACCGTGGTTGAGCGGCGACATCAGCGAGCAGGAGAGGTATTGCGAAACCCCGTCCAGTTCGCCAACGGTAAAGGTCATCGCGCCATACGGCAGACGTAATCCGAGTTTTTCACTGACTTTGCGTACCGGCCAGAGCTGATAGGGGCCGGGGAAAATCAGCGCGCTCAGCATCCACGGCGCGATCACGCAGCCCGTCCACTGCCCTTCAAACAGGGTGAAGTCAGAGACATACACCGGCATATTCGGGTGCAAAAACGAGAGATCGTGCATTGAGCGTCGGGCAATCTCTTCAAACGCCGCCTGAACCTGCATTCTCGGGGAGGACGGGAACCCTGAAATCTCCTCAGACATGCGCAGCCTCCCGTGGAATAGCCTCAACGCCTGACTCGCGCAGCGCGGCAAGAACCTGCGCCATAGCAGGTTCAATCATCGCTTCAACCGTTGGCGTCAGGCCGATATGCGGCTCCAGCGATTCCGGGATCACGCCGATCAGCGTCAGCTTTTTCGGAAACTCGCCAGTGAAGCGCAGGGCCGACAGAACGTCGGCCAGGCCAAGCTGATGCGGTGAGATTTTGTTGGTGAACAGCGCAGGCACCTCATCATCACGCAGGATCATAAGGGTTCCCGGCGTGTTCTTTCTCGACACAATGGCGTCCGCGATGATCAGGTGATCTCTGTCCGCCATATCGCCGAGAAGCTCCATTCCCGCCGTGCCGCCATCAAGGATCTCCACGAAATCCGGCAGGATGTACCGCTGTTCTAACGCTTCAACGATACGCACCCCGATGGCTTCATCGGTCAGCAAAATATTGCCGACCCCTAACACTAAAATCCGCATTACAGAACCTTAACTGAGACGACTTCGTTCCCGTCAGCGTCCACTACGTGCACCGCGCACGCCATGCAAGGGTCGAAGGAGTGAATGGTACGCACCACTTCCAGCGGTTTTTCTGGATCGGCGATCGGCGTCCCCACCAGCGACTGCTCGTACGGCCCCACTTCATCGTTAAAGTTACGCGGACCGGAGTTCCAGGTGGACGGAACCACCGCCTGGTAGTTGCTGATAATGCCGTCTTTAATAACCATCCAGTGAGAGAGCATACCGCGCGGCGCCTCAAGGAAGCCCACCCCTTTAAACTCACCCGTCGCCGGGATATCCGGTTTGACGAACGTGGTGTGGTCGCCTTTCCCGATATTGGCGATCAGCGCGCTGTACTGGTTTTGCAGAATACCCTGCAATTCGCAGCAGTGAACGGTGCGGCCAATAATACGCCCCAGCGTGGAGTGCAGTTGCGCTACTTCCAGCGTTTTACCGGTCAGTTTCTGGTAGATCGCGATAATTTCATTCAGTTTGGCCTTCGTGGACTCGCGTCCCGCCGCCAGTTTAACCAGCATATTGGCCAGCGGCCCCACTTCAACGGTTTTGCCGTAGAAGGTCGGGGACTTAACCCACGAGTATTTACCGTCATCAGACCAACCGGTGTATTCCGGGACGGTAGTCCCTTCCCACGGTTCCTGCGGCGCTTCGTCTTTGTACCAGGCGTGCTTCGCGCTCTCCTGAATCCCTTTAATCAGGTATTCATCGGAATGCGAGGCGATCGGGCGATACGTCGACAGATCCGCATTCTGGATATAGCCGCCAGGGAACAGGAAGCTGCCGTTTTTACCGTCGGTCGGAAATTCCGGCGCGCTCAGGTAGTTAACCGCGCCTTTTCCGCGCTCCAGCCATTCTGGATAGAACGCCGCGATTACCGCCGTATCCACCTTGTAAACCTGCTCAACAAAGTCGCTCAGCTTGTCGATGAAGGACTTGATGTACATCAGGCGTTCAAGGTTCAGCACGCCGAGACCGTCGAGGTTGATCGGGTTCGCCACCCCGCCCACCGCCAGGTTCTGGATGTGCGGCGTTTTACCGCCCAGCAGCGCCACCACGCGGTTGGCGTCACGCTGGCATTCCAGCGCTTGCAGATAGTGCGCGACCGCAATCAGGTTCACTTCCGGCGGCAGTTTCATCGCCGGGTGTCCCCAGTAGCCGTTAGCGAAAATCCCTAACTGGCCGCTGGCAACGAGGTCTTTGATCTTGTTCTGCACCTTCGTGAACTCTTCCGCGCTATTCAGGTGCCAGCTCGACACGCCGTTCAACAGCGCCGACGCTTTCGCCGGATCGGCTTTCAGCGCAGAGGTGATATCCACCCAGTCCAGCGCAGAAAGCTGGTAGAAGTGCACAATATGGTCATGGGTAGTATGCGCCGCCAGAATGATGTTACGGATGTACTGCGCATTGACCGGAACGTCAATCTTCAGCGCGCTCTCCGCCGCACGAACGGAAGAGATCGCGTGGGTCGTGGTGCATACACCACAGATACGCTGCACAATCATCCAGGCATCGCGCGGATCGCGATTCTTCACGATCTCTTCCATGCCGCGCCACATGGTGCCGGATGCCCATGCTTTTGACACCACACCGTTTTCGATTTCGCAGTCGATGCGTAAATGACCCTCAATACGGGTTACCGGATCAATAGTAATTCTCTGGCTCATGCTTTGCTCGCCTCATGACGATTGTGATCGTTTTGTTTTAATGGAGGAAGTATCGGCAGTAGACGAATGAGTAAGATGTATGCACAAATCTCAATAGCCACAAAACCAATAGAAATCAGCAGTTCTTCCCAGGTGGGGAAGTAGTGGTAGCCGCCGCCGGGATTGAACGCCACCAGCGAGTAGGACATACGCCACGTTGCGCAGCCCAGCAGCATACTGAGGGCGGACAGATACAACATCCGCGAGTCGCCGCGCAGTTTCGGCAGACGGAGCACCACCAGCGGGAAGACCATCAGCAGGACTTCAACCCAGAACAGCAAGGAGTAGTAGTCACCGGCAAACGCATAAGAGAGCTTGTCGCGGTAAATCAGTTCACCAAAACGGCACACGAGGAACAGCGCGATGAAAACGCTGATAGTACCAGTCAGCTTGATAAACAAACTTTTCTCATCCGGGCCGTTGCCTTTTAAGCCGCTCTGCACCAGAGAGCCTTCAAAAATAACGATGGAAAAGCCCATGATGAAAGCGGTGAACAATGAGAACAACGGCAGCATTTCATAGCTCTGCCACAGCGGATGTACTTTAATACCGGCGGCAATCATCAACGATCCCATTGACGACTGGTGCATGGTCGGCAGCAACGCCCCGAGAGCGATAACAAAGAACATCACTTTGTTCAGACGCTTAAGCGAGACTTTCCAGCCCAGGCGTTCAAACAACGCGGGGGCAAACTCCAGCGCCATCACGCCGATGTAGATGGTCATACAGACCGCCGTTTCAAACAGCACCGAGTTCACATTGAAGTGCCCTGGGATGTAGAAATACGGCAGGTTCCAGTAACGACCAACGTCAATGGTGATCGACAGCCCGCCCAAAGAGTAACCGAACAGGCTTGCCAGCAGCGCCGGGCGCACCAGTGGATGGTATTGCCCCCGGTTGAAGACATACACCGCCCACGCCAGCGCCCAACCGCCGCACGCGAAACCGGTGCCGATCAGCAGGTCAAAAGCGATCCACACGCCCCAGGGGAAGCCGCCGTTCAGATCGGAGACCGATCCCAGCCCGAAGACCAGACGTTTCACAATGAGAAGCATGCACAGGACGACAAGCGGCCCGAAGATGATGATCGGTTTACTGATTATTTTCCCGCCCAGCGGTTTAGGATCATGACTCATGATCGTCTCCTCCGTCGTGATGCTCGTTTTTCGTATTACGACGAACCATCACGGTTAAGCCCGCCAGCACAGCCAGTGGCAGCATCATGCCTTTATACAGGGTGTGTTGAATGTGTTCAGAACGCGCGCCAGTTGACAGATCGGCCAGTTGAGGGAGATCCAGATTCTGGTAAGGAACGCCAGTCAGCACCAGCACCTGCGTGCCGCCGCCCTCTTTTTCACCGTACAGATGCGGGTAATACTTCGGTACGGTATGCAGATACGTATCGCCAGTCTGCAACGTCTGGCGCGGATAGTGGTATTCGCTGCCAGGCTTCAGCGCCAGGCGTTTTTGCGCCTCCGCCATTAGCTCTTCTCGCGTACCAAAAATCACCGCGCCCGCCGGACATACCTCAACGCACCCCGGCAGACCGCCTTTGTCCAGACGTTCAACGCCCTTCTGGTTGCACAGTTCACACTTGTGCAGCGCGCCAAACGGGTTGTTGTAGTCGTATTTCGGCACGTTGTACGGACAGGCGACCATGCAGTAGCGACAGCCGGTACAGACGTCTTTGTTGTAATGAACGATGCCGGTTTTCGGGTCTTTCTTCAGCGCGGATACCGGGCAAACGGAGACGCAGTTAGGGTCAACGCAGTGCATACACTGTTTCTTAATGTACGCGTAGCCGTTCTCTGTCTGATCTTTATTGACGCCACTTCCGCTATGCCACACCTGAATGATGTTATTGGTGTAAGGCGACAGCTTGTCGTTATTCGACCAGGTTTGCGCCCCTTCCGGGTTACGCGCCGGGAAGTTGATATCCTGGCATTTGGTCACACACGCCTGACAGCCCACGCACAGCGTCGAGTCATACAGCATCCCCAGGGAACCCGGGATAGGCGGGCGGTTTTCCGCAGCCGCATGGCTGATGGACGGCGACGCGCCCAGCAGCAATGCCCCGCCAGAGGCTGCTTTAATAAAGTTACGTCTGTTCACGGTTATTCTCCCCGTGAGTCAGCGTTATCTTTCTTCTGCTGACGCCCCAGTTCACGTACCGCCATCACGCTGACACCGGCAACCAGCCCAACCACGCCGCCAAGCAGCCCAACGGCGCCTGTGGAAATGTGGCCGCCCTCTTTCAGGTTGACATCCGGCTTCTCGGAACGCGGGGTTTGATTTTCCACATGGGCGAGTTGGTGGATGCCTTTATGAAAGCCAACGCCTTCCTCGTTACAGCCGTAGCAGGGGTGCCCAATCGCCACCGGCCACACGCCGCCGACATCGCAGAACTGCAACGTCGAACAGTTGCCGTAGGTTTCAGGCCCTTTACAGCCCAGATGGTAGAGGCACCAGCCTTCACGGTGGCCTTCATCGCCGAACTCTTTGGCGAAGCGACCGGCGTCAAAATGCGGGCGGCGTTCGCAGTGTTCGTGAATCAGACGGCCATAGGCGAAGGTTGGACGGTTTTTGGCATCCAGCTTCGGCGGTTTACCGTAAGTGATGATGTGGGCAACCGTTGCCAGGAAGTTATGCGGGTTCGGCGGGCAGCCCGGGATATTGATAACGGTTTTGCCCGGCAGGACTTCCTGCAACCCGACGGCGCCGGTCGGATTCACGCCAGCGGCAGCGACGCCGCCCCACGCGGAACAGGAGCCGATCGCGATAATCGCCGCTGCGCCTTCCGCCGCCTTGCGGATGTGATCCACAATCGGCTCTCCGGCAACCATGCAGTAAATACCGTTATCTTTTAATGGGATGGAACCATCGACAACCAACACATACTGCCCTTTATACTTCTCCAGAGCGTTATGCTTGTTCTCTTCAACCTGATGGCCGAAGGCGGCGGAGAGGACCTCGTGGTACTCCAGAGAGATCGTTTCCAGAACGAGGTTTTCTACCGTTGGGTGGGTCGCGCGAAGGAGCGATTCGGTACATCCCGTACATTCCTGAGCGCCGATCCAGACGACGGGCGGGCGCTGCGGACGGGAAACCGATTCGGCCATTTCTGCGGCGGCTTTGCTACTGAGCCCCATGGTTGCGGCCAGTGCTGCACAAAGCTTCATGAAATCACGACGATTAACGCCGTGAGAAGTGATGAGAGTATTATCTCCAGTCATTTTATTGTTATTCCGTTGCAAAGACCTGGCTCTATTTTGCACCGTTCACAAATAACTTATTGCGATCGGCGCGCCATTTACCACACTTTCTTTATGGTTATTGAACCATGATACTTTGACGGAACAACAAAACGAAGGAGTAAGACAATAGTGTAATTAATTAAACCGGGGTAATACCCCCTTCGGATCAATTTTCGAGACGATAACCCGCCATAAAGAACCGGATAGTCGTATTCGATTGATTCTCCCGAAAGAAGTCCATCACCATATCTTTGTCCAGGCCATAACGGCGCGTCAGAATTCCCGCTTCCCAAGCGCTTAATTGTCGATCGCCGGTTTTTTCAAACATGCGATGCGAAAATCCTAATACGAATCCGCGCTTATAATCAGAACAAAAACCCGCCACGTTACGCGCGCTATCGGCACACGTTGCGTTTAATCCGGCCATCAGGCCCTTACCAAAATGATTGTCCATGATACCTCCAATCGCTATATAACAAATTATATAGCGATTTTTTAAGCGAACGCCAGAGGTATCACATACTTTTTTTTACCGGATCAGAAGGCGACCCATTCATCGCCTGACTTCTCGGCAGACGCCCCGCGCGGACTGGCTGGAGGGACCGTTTTCGCCGGGCTGATTTGCGCGTCATTATGAGAAAGTCGGAACTGTTGCACAGAGCGTTGCAGCTCTTCCGTTTGCCGTTCCAGCGCCGCCGCTGCCGCAGAAACTTGCTCCACCAGCGCGGCGTTTTGTTGGGTCACGCTGTCCATCTGGGTTATCGCCACGCCAACCTGAGAGATCCCTTTGCTTTGTTCCTCGGAAGCGGCGGCGATCTGCTTCATGATGGTGGTGACTTCGGTTACTCCGCGCAGAATGGCCTCCATTGTCGCGCCCGTCTCCTGCACCAGCTGCGCACCCTGCTCGACGCGACGCACGGATTCAGCGATCAGCGTTTCAATCTCTTTGGCAGCCCCGGCGCTACGGCTGGCCAGATTACGCACTTCACCGGCGACGACCGCAAACCCACGCCCCTGTTCACCGGCTCTGGCGGCTTCAACGGCGGCGTTCAGCGCCAGAATATTGGTCTGGAAGGCAATACTGTTGATGACATTCGTAATTTCGGCGATCTGTCTGGAGCTGGCTGAAATACCGTCCATCGTCTCAACCACTTCAGAAACCAGCGTGCCGCCTTTTCCGGCCGTCGCGGAAGCGGCATCAGCAAGCTGACTGGCCTGGCGCGCATTATCCGCATTCAATTTCACCGTCGCGGTGAGCTGTTCCATGCTTGCAGCTGTCTCTTCCAGCGCCGCTGCCTGCTCTTCCGTACGGGAAGAGAGATCGTTGTTACCGCTGGAGATCTCTGTCGCGCCGCGCCAGATATTGTCACTGCCTGAACGAATCGAACTGACCGCTTCTCGCAGACTATCCTGCATCGCGCTCAGTAGCGGCACCAGACGACCGACACAGTTACGGCCAAACTCTTCAATCGGCTGGCTCAGATCGCCTTGCGCAATCTGGCGGAACTGTTGGCGAATGCGCGCCAGCGGTTTCACTAACATCGTGACCAGGTAACGGTCGGTAAAGAAGAGAATCACAATTCCCAGAATAACGGCAGTGATAATCAGGGTGCGGATAATTGACGTTTTGCCGTCCACCATCACGCGGGTGCTGTCCAGTATCGTGCCGGCCGCGCTGTTAAAACGTTCTGCGCTGGCGCCGAAGGCGCGGCTCAGGGCGGGAGTGACATTATTCGCCTGTTCTGCAAATTCGGTGAGCGTACCCTGCTGCGCCAGTTGCATCTGCGGCGCGACGCCCTTATCAAGCAACGCCTGCCAGTTTGCCAATACCGCAGCGGCGATCTCCGGGTCCATCGGCCCTGGAGAGAGCGTTTTCATCTCTTCCAGCTTTTTGCTCATATTGTCCAGCGCCTGCTGTACTGGTACAAAATCGGGCGTACCGCCGCCGATTTTAACGTCCATCGCACGGCTTAAACGCGTGACAAAACGAAAATACTGATCGTTCCCCTGACTTAGCACCGTCATCTGACGCACAATATGACGATCGATATCATTCCCTTCCGCCACTTTAGATAATGCATGGACGCTGAATAAACCAACGCCCGACCAAAGAAGACAGAAGAGCCCCAATATTGTCAGCATGACAATACGAATAGTGAAGTTTTGCAGCAAACGCATAAGAATTTCCTTGCCATACTTGAGGGATTCGCCATCAGGCGACACTTATCCTCGTTATCGGCAGAGAATGCAGAATATATACTTTCTTTATTGTTTTTTTACTTAACTAAGTATACGAATCATCGTCAGCACGCTATTCCTGTGAATGCTTATAAAGCATAACGGCATTATTATGCCGCAAAGCAATATGCCGCACCTGAAATAATCATTTGTTTTTCATTGTAAATATTTCTCAAACCAGGCCAGAGTGCGCGCCCAGGCCAGATCCGCTGCGGCCTTATCATAGCGGGGAGTCGAATCATTATGAAAACCATGATTCACCCCAGGATAGATATACGCCTCATAGACTTTATTATTCGCCTTCAGCGCCGTTTCGTAGGCAGGCCAGCCTTCATTAATTGAGGTATCTAACTCAGCGTAATGTAATAATAAAGGCGCATTAATTTTAGGTACATCTGACGCCGGAGCCTGACGACCATAAAAAGGAACGGCGCACGCCAGTTCTGGATAGGCCACCGCCGCCGCATTTGATACGCCGCCGCCATAGCAGAATCCCGTAATAGCCACTTTTCCGCTGGCCGCCGGATGACGCTGCATAAACTCAATCGCGGCAAAGAAATCATTCATTAATTTTGTGGGATCAACCTGCTGCTGTAATTCCCGCCCCTTATCGTCATTACCGGGGTATCCACCTACTGAGCTTAATCCATCAGGCGCCAGCGCAATATAACCCGCTTTCGCCACGCGTCGTGCGACATCCTCAATATAGGGATTCAGCCCCCTGTTCTCGTGTACGACCACGACCGCAGGCGTTTTACCCGTCGCCTTCGCTGGTTTCACCAGATAGCCGCGCACCTCGCCATGCCCGTTCGGTGACGGATACGTAATGTATTCCGGCAAAATGTCCGGGTCGGTAAATTCCACCTGCACCGCCAGCGCGTAATTCGGCTTCAGGAGATTAAACAGCGCAAGCGCGGTCACGCCGCCGACGGCATACTTTGCCGCGAGGTTAAGAAACTCGCGTTTAGAGATTTTTCCATGTGCATAGTAGTCATAGTAATCGAGCAACTCCTGCGGAAAGTCTTTGGCAGTCAGACGCGGCATAGTTTCACTCCTGAATTGATGTTTTTTTAAGCAAAGCATAACGACGTGTTTTTGCCCAATTTTTCGCATCAATGTGACCTGACGAACGGGATAAACCCCGCTGAGCCGCTAGAATAGAAACGTTGTTTTGAAATTCACTTTCTCTAAGGAGATGACATGGCCTGGTTAGCCAACCCCGAACGTTATGAGCAGATGCTTTATCGCTACTGCGGTAAAAGCGGTTTGCGTTTACCCGCGCTATCGCTGGGTTTGTGGCACAGTTTCGGCCACGTTCAGGCGCTGGATTCACAGCGTGCGCTGCTGCGTAAAGCCTTTGATTCAGGCATCACCCATTTTGATTTAGCCAATAACTACGGCCCGCCGCCGGGAAGCGCAGAAGAGAACTTTGGCCGTTTGCTGCGGGAAGATTTTGCGCCGTATCGCGATGAGCTGATCGTTTCCACCAAAGCGGGTTATGACATGTGGCCTGGGCCATACGGCTCCGGCGGGTCGCGTAAGTACCTGCTCGCCAGCCTCGATCAGAGCCTGAAGCGGATGGGGCTGGACTATGTCGATATCTTCTATTCCCACCGTGTCGATGAAAACACGCCGATGGAAGAGACCGCATCCGCGCTGGCGCAGGCGGTACAAAGCGGTAAGGCGCTTTACGTCGGCATCTCCTCCTATTCGCCTGAGCGAACTCAACGAATGGCGGAACTGCTGCGCGAATGGAAAATCCCGCTGCTGATTCATCAGCCTTCCTACAACCTGCTCAACCGCTGGGTGGATAAAAGCGGCCTGCTGGATACGCTGGCGGCCAACGGCATGGGTTGCATTGCGTTCACACCGCTGGCTCAGGGATTGTTAACCGGAAAATACTTAAACGGTATCCCGGAAGGTTCACGTATGCAGCGTGAAGGGAAAAAAGTTCGCGGTCTGACGGAGAATATGCTGACGGAAGCGAATCTGAACAGCCTGCGTTTACTCAATGAGATGGCGCAACGTCGCGGCCAGTCAATGGCGCAGATGGCGCTTAGCTGGCTGTTGAAAGATAATCGCGTGACGTCGGTGCTGATCGGCGCCAGTCGACCAGAGCAGCTGGAAGAAAATGTGCAGGCGTTGTCGAACCTGACATTCAGCGCTGACGAGTTAGCGCAAATCGATAAACATGTCGCGGACGGCGAGCTGAACCTCTGGCAAGCCTCATCGGATAAATAACGCTTTCGGGCACGCGCGCCGGGTGGCGGTTTCGCCTTACCCGGCCAACGTCAGGCACATTTATTAAACCTCTTCCGGTTTGATTAGCGGCCGCTGATATTCAGGCCACACCAGAGCAACCAGGGAGGGATACGCCTCCAGGCTAAATTCCCGGAAACATTGCCGCAAGTTAAGCACATCCAGATCGGAATGCGGAACCTTTTCCCCGTTCAGACAACGCTTTTTAATGTTGTCATAATATTTATAGACCGCAGAGTTGAGATCGCTGCAACGGCGCTGCGCATCAAATAACCCCGGCGTTCCATTTAGCTCCGCCATCGTCATCCGCTTTATCGTTGCGTGAAGAAAATCAATATATTCGTGATTGACTCGCCAGTACCATACCGGTGTAATAGTATTCATGAGCGACGAAAAATGATCTTCGCCCTCCTCTTTGGACAAGGGTTCCGCTTGATTTACTGGATTAGACGCCTCAGCAGAGCGCTGTTTATTAAATTCGTGCATCAAGAAAAGCACGCCGCCAGTGAGTAATAGCAGAGTGATAATAGAATAAAAAATGCTGTTCATATGCCGACTCCATTTTTTTTGATTTTAAAATTACACCATGCTATTGTCAACGAGACCTGCCTTATAAAAAACAATATACTATTGATAGTAAAGGACATTCCAACATGCTTCCCGAGCATCTTGTGCCGACTCGTTTTCATTTATCTGCCTCGCCAGGCGATGCTGAGACCGTAGAAAATAGTGAAAATTTGACTCAGGGAAAGAAAACGCTGAGCGATTACGAGCCAGATATTTTAATTAGCGCCGCACCGACTGGTCAATCTAAAAACATGTTACTTGAAGAACGTGACCGTCATTTAAAAGACCGGCTTTATCGCGTAGCTAAAATTGAGACGTTTGCTCGTCTTATTAATAGCCTACAGGCGGAAGGCGATGTTGATGCTCAGGCATTAAGTAAAATTCTGGCAGATGCCACAACAAAAATAAACGATCACGGCAATGAAATTTGGCTTAATCTCATAACCAGAGAGAAAAACTCTCCCGTTTTTTATTCTCTGGAAGAGAAATAATATGAAAGACGTTGAAGATAATAATGTTTATTTAGCTTTAGATAATAATAAAAGCGATGAATTTATCTTAAAGCAAAATCTTAAAGCGCTTATCGCCAATAAAAACGCGACCCTCGAACAGGTGGCGCAGGAGATCGTGTCGATTCCCGCCGCGTTAGTACGGCTGAAATGGCAAAATCGCCGTGAAATCTATGCGCTCCAGGTCAAAGAAGAGATCTACGGTTCGGTTATCAATACGATTATTGAGCAACATCCCGAGATGCGGGACAAAATCATGGCGCGCCTGGAGAGCACATATCAGCACTTACTGGCGCGAGAAACGGCGACCCTGCGCCTGACCCGTAAGCTATCCGATGGCGATTACCGAACGACCAATATCACCACCGTCGCGCTGAATGAAAAACGGTTCTCCACGACGAAGTAATCTGGTGAGTCAGCAATCCAGCGATACCACATCAGGCAATAAAAAAGCCGGGTACGGCTTGCGCCCTACCCGGCCTGTCTGTCTGCCCATCAGCAACAACGATTACTTCGCTTTCGCGACCTCTTCACCCACGAGACCAATTTTCAGGTAACCCGCCTGGTGCAGCGTATCCATCACTTTCATCATTGTTTCATAATCAACGGTTTTATCCGCACGGAAGAAGATCGTCGTGTCTTTCTTCCCTTCGGTTAACGCGTTCAGCTCGCCGATCATGGTTTCATCCGTTACCTGATCGTTGCCGATAAACATGCTGTTGTCGGCCTTCACGGACAGATAAACCGGTTTTTCCGGGCGCGGCTGCGGGGTGCTGGTGGACGCAGGAAGATTCACCTTCACGTCCACCGTTGCCAGCGGCGCGGCCACCATAAAGATAATCAGCAGAACCAGCATGACGTCGATAAACGGCGTCACGTTGATTTCATGCATTTCACCGTTATCGTCCAGATTTTCATTAAGACGCATTGCCATGGAACATTATCCTACACGTAATTTCTGCGCGGTACGTACCGGCTGAGCG
Source organism: Citrobacter sp. CK199 (assembly GCF_030333285.1). NCBI lineage: Bacteria > Pseudomonadati > Pseudomonadota > Gammaproteobacteria > Enterobacterales > Enterobacteriaceae > Citrobacter > Citrobacter sp. CK199. The sequence continues at coordinate 344,286 of NZ_JAOWGF010000026.1, forward strand.
GAAGCGCTCGCGTTCAGATCCAGATCGCGGCTTTGTAGCAACAGAATCTGTGCCGCCACGTCGCCCAGCGTCGCTTTGTAGCTGCCGATCTGACGTGCGAAAATGTTGTAAATCACAACCGCAGGAATTGCCGCGACCAGGCCGATCGCCGTAGCCAGCAACGCTTCCGCGATACCCGGCGCGACAACCGCGAGGTTGGTGGTCTGGGTTTGCGCGATGCCGATGAAGCTGTTCATGATGCCCCATACCGTACCAAACAGACCGACAAACGGAGAGATGGCGCCGATGGTCGCCAGGTAGCCATTGCCGCGTCCCATATGACGGCCAACCGCCGCTACGCGACGCTCCAGGCGGAACCCGGTACGCTCTTTAATACCTTCGTTGTCTTCACTGCCTTCCGACAGTTCCAGCTCGTTCTGCGCTTCATAGAGCAACTGTGAGCTTAAACTTTTCGCCGCGAATGCGGAGGCAATATTGCTGGCCTGGTCTAAAGAACGCGCTTCAGCCAGCTGCTGTTGTTCACGCTTGAGCCGACGCTTCTGCGTAAAGAACTCAAGACTCTTACTGAAGAAGATAGCCCAGGTGACTACTGACGCCAGAATCAGACCAATCATCACGCACTTAACCACGATGTCGGCGTGCTGATACATACCCCAGACGGAGAGATCCGTCTGCATCAAATTATTACCCACTCTGTATCTCCAGGACGCAAATCACAAATTCTGAGCGTAATAATATCAAAACGACGTCGAATTGATAGTCGTTCTCATTACTATTTACATAGTGCCGCACCTTTGGTTTCTTTTCCTTGCGCTTACGCAGTAAAAAAGTCACCAGATGTCATTTTGAGAAAATTTTCTGCTTTATGCCGATTCTTCAGGATGCGTCACTCATCATTCATGATAGTTTAGACATCCAGACGTATAAAAATGGGTACTCCAACATGGCAGAAAAACATCTTGAAACCAAACTGGTGAGCGCAGGACGCAGCAAAAAATACACGCTGGGATCGGTGAACAGCGTCATTCAGCGCGCCTCTTCGCTGGTATTTGACACCGTAGAAGCCAAAAAGCACGCCACCCGCAACCGCGCCAATGGCGAACTTTTCTATGGCCGTCGCGGAACGCTAACCCATTTTTCGCTACAGGAAGCCATGTGCGAACTGGAAGGCGGCGCCGGATGCGCGCTCTTCCCCTGCGGCGCGGCGGCTGTCGCCAACACGATTCTGGCCTTTGTGGAACAGGGCGATCACGTCCTGATGACCAACACCGCTTACGAACCCAGTCAGGATTTTTGCACCAAAGTTCTCGCCAGACTCGGCGTGACGACCGGCTGGTTTGATCCGCTGGTCGGCGCGGATATCGTGAAGCATATTCAGCCCAATACGAAAGTAGTGTTTCTCGAATCCCCTGGCTCCATCACGATGGAAGTGCATGACATCCCGGCGATTGTCGGCGCGGTAAGACGCGTTGCGCCAGACGCTGTCATTATGATTGATAACACCTGGGCGGCGGGCGTGCTGTTTAAGGCGCTGGATTTCGGGATCGATATCTCCATCCAGGCAGGAACGAAATATCTGATTGGTCACTCGGATGCGATGGTCGGCACAGCCGTGTCTAATGCGCGTTGTTGGGAGCAATTGCGTGAAAACGCCTATCTGATGGGGCAAATGCTGGACGCGGATACCGCTTATATGACCAGCCGTGGGCTACGTACGCTGGGCGTGCGCTTGCGCCAGCATCATGAAAGCAGCCTGAAAGTCGCCGAGTGGCTGGCGAATCACCCTCAGGTCGCCCGCGTTAATCATCCCGCCCTTCCTGGCAGCAAAGGCCACGAATTCTGGAAGCGCGATTTCACGGGCAGCAGCGGGTTGTTCTCGTTTGTGCTGAATAAAAGGCTGAGTAATGAGGCGCTTTCCGCTTATCTGGATAATTTCAGCTTGTTCAGCATGGCTTACTCCTGGGGCGGCTTTGAATCCTTAATTCTGCCTAACCAGCCGGAACATATCGCCGCCATTCGTCCCGAAGGCGACGTTGATTTCACCGGCACGCTGATCCGTTTGCACATCGGTTTAGAGAATGTTGACGATCTGATTGCAGATTTAGCCGCAGGATTCACGCGTATTGTGTAAAGTTTCCAGTCATGGACAGAATTGCAGACACTCCGGGCAGAAAAGTCTGCATTTGTTGCGTCCGGGATCAAGGCATCCCGGGCAATTCAGGAGTACAATAGCCCCATAAACGCGGTTCCACAGGAAAGTCCATGGCTGTCATTCAAGATATTATCGCTGCGCTCTGGCAACACGATTTTGCCGCGCTGGCGGACCCACACGTTGTTAGCGTTGTCTACTTTGTGATGTTTGCCACGCTATTTTTAGAAAATGGCCTGCTCCCGGCCTCTTTTTTACCCGGAGACAGCCTGCTCTTACTGGCAGGCGCGCTGGTTGCACAAGGTGTCATGGACTTTGTCCCCACGATCCTTATTCTGACGACAGCCGCCAGTCTCGGCTGCTGGCTGAGCTATATTCAGGGGCGCTGGCTGGGAAATACGCAAACGGTGAAAGGCTGGCTGGCGCAGCTTCCCGTTAAATACCATCAGCGCGCGACCTGTATGTTCGACCGGCACGGCCTGCTGGCGCTGCTTGCCGGGCGCTTTCTGGCGTTTGTGCGCACCCTGCTGCCCACAATGGCGGGGATTTCAGGGCTGTCCAGCCGCCGGTTTCAGTTTTTTAACTGGCTGAGCGGGCTGCTGTGGGTCGGCGTGGTGACCAGTTTCGGCTACGCGCTCAGCATGATCCCATTCGTGAAACGTCATGAAGATCAGGTGATGACGTTTTTGATGATCCTGCCGATTGCCCTGCTGGCCGCCGGTTTGATCGGCACATTATTCGTCGTGATCAAGAAGAAGTATTGCAGCGCCTGATTTGCTGATTGCCGGATGGCGCTTACGCCTATCCGGCTTACACATGATTAGCTTCCCTGCATCATTCTCATTCGTGCCGCATCCTCCCCCGGCGTTACGCCAAAATAGCGTTTGAACTCCCGACTGAACTGCGACGCGCTCTCGTAGCCAACGCGCATCGCAGCGGCGCTGGCTTTCATCCCGTCGTGAATGATCATCATCCGCGCTTTATGCAGACGATAGGTTTTCAGGTACTGCAACGGCGAGGTACTGGTAACGGATTTAAAATTATGATGGAACGCCGAGACGCTCATGTTGGCTTCCGCAGCCAGTTGCTCAACGTTCAGGTTCTCGGTGTATTTGGTTTCAATCCGCTTCAGCACCCGGCTAATCAGGCTGAAATGGGTCTGACGGCTGACCAGCGCCAGCAGCGCGCCGCCACGCGGCCCCATCAGAACGTGATACAGAATTTCGCGAATAATCTGTTTCCCCAGAATACGCGCATCCAGCGGCCTTTCCATCACATCTAACAGGCGTTCCGCCGCACAAAGAATGTCATCCGACAGCGTGGCGGAGTTAATCCCGCTTGCCGCCATCGACGGTTGAAACAGATCGTCCTCGCCAATGTCCATCAGCAACTCCTGCAATTGCAGGATATCAACATTCAGACGAATCCCCGCGAGCGGTACTTCCGGCGTCGCATAAGTTTCACATTCAAAGGGTAAAGGTACGGTCAGCAGCAGATATTCATTGGCATCGTACTGAAATACGCGTTCATTGATATAACCGATCTTATGCCCCGAAAAGAGAAATATGATGCCAGGCTGATACATCACAGGCGTACGCAGCCCCGGCTCCGTGCCGTAGAGCAGACGCACGTCGGGCAGGCAGTCATTCAGGTTATTTTGATTGTTTATCAGCTGCTTAATTTTATCTGTCAGCAACAGGCAGATGGCTTCACGGTTCATGGCGCGCTTTTTTCTCATCGGTTTACGACGCGTTGATTGTGCGCAAATTTATCTTTTTTCTCCAGCGCTCTGGAGAAATGGGCAAGACATTGGCAGAAATGAGCATTGAGAGGAAGGCGGCTGGCGACCACAATGTTCACCATCAGGCAGACATTCGCCTGCCCACTTTTTTACCCACATAAGGGAACGAGCAATGAACAACTTTAATCTGCATACCCCAACCCGCATTCTGTTTGGTAAAGGCGCGATTGCCGATCTGCGCGATCAAATCCCTCAGGGCGCCCGCGTATTGATCACCTACGGCGGCGGCAGCGTGAAAAAGACCGGCGTACTGGATCAGGTACATGACGCGCTGAAAGGTCTGGACGTGCTGGAATTTGGCGGCATCGAGCCAAACCCGTCTTATGAAACGCTGATGAACGCCGTCAACATTGTACGTGATGAGAAAGTGACGTTCCTGCTGGCGGTCGGCGGCGGTTCCGTGCTGGATGGCACTAAATTTATCGCGGCGGCGGCGCAATATGACGAAGGCGTGGACCCGTGGCGCATTCTGGAAACCCGTGGCAACGACGTGAAAAGCGCCGTACCGATGGGATCGGTGCTGACGTTGCCGGCAACGGGTTCAGAATCTAACTCCGGGGCGGTGATTTCCCGTAAAACCACCGGCGATAAGCTGGCCTTTATGACACCGTTCGTCCAACCCGTGTTTGCGGTGCTCGATCCGGTTTATACCTACACCCTGCCGCCGCGCCAGGTTGCTAACGGCGTTGTGGATGCATTCGTTCACACCGTTGAGCAGTATGTCACTTATCCGGTTGACGGAAAAATTCAGGATCGCTTTGCCGAAGGTATCCTGCTGACGCTTGTCGAAGAAGGCCCGAAGGCGCTGAAAGAGCCGGAAAACTACGATGTTCGCGCCAACGTAATGTGGGCGGCCACTCAGGCGCTGAACGGTTTGATCGGCGCGGGCGTCCCGCAGGACTGGGCAACGCATATGCTGGGTCATGAGCTGACGGCGATGCACGGCCTTGATCACGCGCAGACGCTGGCTATCGTCCTGCCTGCGCTGTGGAATGAAAAACGCGATACCAAACGCGCCAAACTGTTGCAGTACGCAGAGCGAGTCTGGAATATCACCGACGGTTCCGACGATGCGCGTATTGATGCCGCCATCGCCGCCACCCGCCGCTTCTTTGAGCAAATGGGCGTACCGACTCGCCTGTCTGATTACGGTCTGGACGGCAGTTCCATTCCGGCATTGCTGGCAAAACTGGAAGCGCACGGCGGCACAAATCTGGGTGAACATCAGGACATTACGCTGGATGTCAGCCGTCGGATTTACGAAGCGGCTCGCTAAGGTTTTTTCGCCTCTGGCTTTCGTTTTTGGACATTTCGTCCAGACTTAAGTCACACAACCTCACCGGAGTTTGCTCCGGTGAGATCGCATAAAGGAGGAACGCATGGCTAATCCAACCGTTATCAAGCTACAGGATGGCAACGTAATGCCACAACTGGGCCTGGGAGTCTGGAAGGCAAGCAACGAGGAAGCAATTTCCGCCATTCATAAGGCGCTGGAAGTGGGATATCGCTCCATTGATACCGCTGCGGCGTACAAGAATGAAGAAGGCGTCGGAAAAGCGTTAAAAGATGCCGGTATCGACCGGGAAGAACTGTTTATTACCACCAAATTGTGGAATGACGATCAGAAACGCCCTCGAGAAGCCTTGCAGGAAAGCCTGGATAAGCTCCAGTTGGATCACCTCGATCTCTATCTGATGCACTGGCCCGTTCCGGCTATCGACCATTATGTTGACGCCTGGGAAGGGATGATTGAACTGCAAAGAGAGGGGCTGGTGAAAAGCATCGGTGTGTGTAACTTCCAGGTAAACCACCTCCAGCGTCTGATCGATGAAACCGGCGTTACACCGGTGATCAACCAGATCGAATTGCATCCGCTGATGCAACAGCGTCAGCTGCATGCCTGGAATGCGACGCACAAGATCCAGACCGAGTCCTGGAGCCCGCTGGCGCAAGGCGGCGCAGGCGTTTTCGATCAGAAAATCATTCGCGATCTGGCGGATAAGTACGGTAAATCTCCGGCGCAAATTGTGATCCGCTGGCATCTGGATAACGGGCTGGTGGTGATCCCTAAATCCGTCACCCCTTCACGTATTGCGGAAAACTTCGACGTCTGGGATTTCCGTCTCGACAAAGACGAATTAAGCGAAGTGGCCAAACTTGACCAGGGTAAACGCCTGGGGCCGGACCCGGATCAGTTCGGCGGCTAACCTTCCTTTCCGGCCCGACATTTCTGTCGGGCTTTTTGACTACCTGGCGGGTTTGGTAGAAAGTGTTGAGTCGGTACGACGCGAATTGTGAACTCAGCAACGGAGAAAAGGAATGAGCTGTATTTTTTGCCAAATCGTTGAGGGTAAAGCCCCCTGCCATAAGATCTGGGAAGACGAGCATCATCTGGCCTTCCTCTCCATCTTCCCGAACACCGACGGTTTTACGGTGGTGATCCCGAAGAAGCATTATCCCAGCTATGCGTTCGACTTGCCGCCGCAGGCGCTGGCCGATCTGATGCTTGCCACCCAAAAAGTGGCGAAAAAGCTGGATAACGCCTTCCCGGACGTGGGGCGTACGGGAATGTTTTTTGAAGGATTTGGCGTGGATCATGTGCACAGCAAGCTCAGCCCCATGCACGGCACCGCTAACCTGAGCGAATGGAAGCCTATTGAATCGCGGCAGGCGAAATTCTTTGAACAGTACGAAGGTTATTTGTCATCGCATGACCACGAACGGGCGGATGACGAAAAACTGGCGGCGCTGGCCGCCAGAATTCGTGAAGCGAACGCGTAATCCGTCCGTTTGCCGGATAGCGGTGCAGGCACCTTATCCGGCAAACAGCTAACGGGTTTAACGTCCGGCTACCTTGCTGCGTTTTTTATTGCTTGCAGGCGTCTGACGCTGATGCGCCACTGGCGTATGCTTAGTCAACGCCGGGCGCGTGTTGCGGTTCTGACGACGGGCTTCACGCATCTCGTCCAGCGTAGGCGCCGGAACCAGACACTCGCGACGACTGCCAATCAAATGCTTTTTCCCCATCTCTTCCAGCGCCTGGCGAATCAGCGGCCAGTTCGCCGGATCGTGGTAACGCAGCAGCGCTTTATGCAGACGACGCTGTTTGTCGCCTCTCGGCACCACCACGTCTTCACTCTTATAGCCAATTTTACCCAGCGGGTTTTTCCCGGTGTAATACATGGTCGTCGAGTTCGCCAGCGGCGACGGATAGAAGTTCTGCACCTGATCCAGACGGAAGCGATGGCGTTTCAACCACAGCGCCAGATTCACCATATCTTCGTCCCGCGTACCGGGGTGCGCAGAGATAAAATACGGGATCAGGTACTGCTCTTTCCCGGCCTGTTTTGAGTAAAGGTCGAACAGTTCTTTGAAGCGATCATAGCTGCCCATGCCCGGCTTCATCATCTTCGACAGCGGCCCTTCTTCGGTATGCTCCGGCGCAATCTTCAGATAGCCGCCCACATGATGGCTCGCCAGCTCTTTGATATAACGCGGATCTTCAACGGCAATGTCGTAACGCACGCCGGAGGCGATCAGGATCTTCTTGATGCCTTTCAGATCGCGGGCGCGGCGATAGAGGTTGATCGTCGGCTCATGGTTGGTATCCATATGCGAGCAGATATCCGGGTACACGCACGACAGGCGGCGGCAGGTTTGTTCCGCGCGCGGCGACTTACAGCGCAGCATATACATGTTGGCCGTCGGCCCGCCGAGATCGGAAATCACGCCGGTAAAGCCCGGTACGGTATCGCGGATCGCTTCGATCTCATTGATGATCGAATCTTCTGAACGGCTCTGAATAATGCGGCCTTCGTGTTCGGTAATCGAGCAGAACGAGCAGCCGCCGAAACACCCGCGCATGATGTTAATCGAGAAGCGGATCATTTCGTAAGCCGGAATGCGGCTGTCACCGTATGCCGGATGCGGCACGCGCTTATACGGCAGCGCAAAAACGCTGTCCATCTCTTCGGTAGAGAGCGGAATGGCGGGCGGGTTGATCCAGATATAGCGATCGCCATGCTTTTGCATCAGCGCACGCGCGCAGCCAGGGTTGGTTTCGTGATGCAGAATACGCGACGCGTGCGCATACAGCACCTTATCGCCCTTCACCTTCTCAAAGGACGGCAGCAGCACGTAGGTTTTCTCCCACGGCTTCGGACGCGGCGGCTGAACGGTCACGGCTTTGGCTTCCTGCTTTTTCGGCGCAACCGGTTTGTTATCCGCGCACGGCAGATCTTCGCCATACGGATGGGGGATCGGATCAATTTTCCCCGGCGTATCCAGACGCGTGGAATCAACCCCACTCCAGCCCGGCAGGGCTTCTTTAACAATAATCGCGGTGTTACGCACATCGCGGATCTGGCCGATCGGCTCCCCCATTGCCAGGCGGTGCGCAACTTCAACCAGCGGGCGCTCGCCGTTGCCGAACATCAGCATATCGGCTTTCGCATCCACCAGCACCGAGCGGCGTACGGTATCAGACCAGTAATCATAGTGCGCGGTACGACGCAGGCTGGCTTCAATACCGCCGAGGATCACCGGCACGTCTTTCCAGGCCTCTTTACAGCGCTGGGTATAGACCAGCGTCGCACGATCCGGGCGCTTGCCCGCCACGTTATCCGGCGTATAGGCGTCGTCATGGCGCAGTCGGCGATCGGCGGTATAACGGTTGATCATCGAGTCCATGTTGCCCGCTGTGACGCCGAAAAACAGATTCGGTTTCCCCAGACGCATAAACTCATCTTTGCTGTTCCAGTCCGGCTGGGCAATGATGCCGACACGGAAACCCTGCGCTTCCAGCATACGACCGCAAATCGCCATCCCAAAGCTCGGATGATCGACATACGCATCACCGGTAACCAGAATAATGTCGCAGCTATCCCAGCCAAGTTGATCCATTTCGTCGCGTGACATCGGCAAAAAAGGCGCGGGGCCAAAACAGGCCGCCCAGTATTGAGGCCAGGAGAAAAGATCTCTGTCTGGCTGGATCAGGGATATTGCGCTCATAATGCTTCCAAAAAAATGGTAAAAAAATAATCAAAGGCCGGGGATTATATGCCGGAACGAAAGAGAAAGGTATTCACTTCTCGCCCTTGCGGGCGAGGGAAGATTTACGGCGCCGGGTTCACCAGCATTTGTCCGATAGACCCCCGGTCGGCCATTTCCAGCGTCTGGCTGTTGAAGTAGAACGGGAAGTGCGCCCAGGAAGGCTGTCCGTAATAAACCAGCAATTCCACCTGTCCGTCCACCCATACCGTATCTTTCCAGCCCCGATCTTCCGGGAACGGCATGGCGCCATTGACGTTGCGGATCAGGAAAGAGACACCCTCAATATGGAAGGGCTGCGGCATATCGGCGCGAACGGTCCAGCGCTCCCAGGAACCTTGCTGGGCGGTGATATCAATGCGGTTGACGTCCCACAATTGCCCGTTGATGCCGGGATCATCCCCGAGGCTGATATCCCGACTGCGAATCGGCGCGCCGCTGACAATCTCCGTTGGCAATAAACGCATCGGCAGGCTGTCAGTCACCAGCGGCAGCAACCCGGTTGGCCGTAAGGTCAGCACCAGCGTAGAGACCAGAATGCTGGAAGGTTCAAAGAAGCCACGGATGCGATCGACAATACTGGCCGCTTCCCCGCAGGTGATCGACACCTCATCGCCATTGGTCATATCGACCAGAATTTCCCGGCGTTCACCGGGCGCCAGCGACAGTTGTTTGACGGACACCGGCGCGGGTAAAAGGCCCTGATCGCCAGAAATAACATGCAGCGCGCGACCGTCGCTCATTTGCAACTGGTAACGGCGAGAGTTTGACGCATTCAGCAAGCGCAGGCGTACCCAGCCGCGGGAAACTTCCACGTAAGGACTTTGCGCGCCGTTGACCAGCAGCGTATCGCCAACAAACCCGCCGCTGCCCGGTTCGCTGTACTCCGGCGTACCGAAATTATCCAGCCGCTTATCCTGGATAATGATCGGGAAATCATCCACGCCGTAATGATTGGGGATCGGCAGCGATTTGCTGACCTCATCCTCGATCAGCCACATCCCGGCAAGGCCGTTATAGACCTGCTGCGCGGTACGGTTTGGCGTATTGGCGTGATACCACAGCACGGCGGCGTTCTGACGAATCGGCAATACCGGCGCCCAGTCAGCGTTGGGCGACATCATCCGCGCAGGGCCGCCCATCAGCGGCCCCGGCACCTGCAATCCGCTGACGGTCATAGAGACATTTTCAGTCAGGCGGTTGCTGTAGATGAGCTTAACGTCATCCCCTTTCCAGACGCGAATCGTCGGCCCCAGGTAACGCCCGTTAATCCCCCAGACGGGCGCGCGCGTACCCTGCGTAAAGGACCAGTGCGCGCGCTGCAACGTCATAAACAACGGCTGCCCGCGACGGGACTCCAGCAGCGGCGGAACGGGCAGAGGCTGCTGCTGACCGGCTGCATTAGCCTTCAGCGGAACGGCACCGGCACACAGTGCGATCCCCGAAGCCTGAATGAACTGACGCCGACTGAGTGACATATAAGCTCCATTTAAAACAGACAAAGAGTGCGCAGGAAGTCGTTTCCCACAAAAACGCGATCACACTGATTCAGACTTTGCCGGTCGCTTCGCGCTCTGCAATTTCCTGATCGAGTTCTGCAATTTTTTGTTCCATCAACGAGCGGCAATGCGCCGCCAGTTCACGAACCTGATCCTTACCAAACTGGCTGATGTCCACCGGCGGCAGCATCTCTACAATCACCAGACCGTTATTCAGTCGGTTAAGCTTAATTTTATTCGATGTATTGGAAACACACACTGGAATCACCGGAACACCGGCGGCGATAGCGGCATGAAAGGCGCCGGTTTTAAACGGCAACAGGCCACGGCCACGGCTGCGCGTTCCTTCCGGGAACATCCAGATAGAGATACGGCGCTTTTTAAAATGGCTCACCACTTCCGCGATTGTGCCGTGCGCTTTGGCACGATTATTTCGGTCAATCAACAAGTTACCGGTTAACCAGTACAACTGGCCAAAAAACGGGATCCAGACCAGGCTCTTTTTGCCGACCGTCACCGTAGGCGGTTGCACAATGTTTGCTGCCGTCACCATATCGTAGTTGTTCTGATGGTTAGCGATATAGATAGCGTTGCCATAGCTTTCGGCATCAGCAGGCTTACGGCACTCCACCTTCAGGCCATAAAGCGGCGCCAGACGGCCAAACATATGGCCAAACGTCGCGACGTGCTTCGGGTTACGCGGGCTGAAAAGGCAGTAGATCGAACCGAAAATGCAGACAAGAATGCAGTAAATAACGGTAATGATTAGACGAAAGATATATAGCATAACAACCTCTGAAGGCCTAAGAGCGTCGCATTCTACGTCACCTGATATCAGGTTAGGGCTTTGTTAAGAGCGGCTCTCTGGAAAAGCGTATTGTTAATCGCAATGCGCGAATAAACAACGGTTTTACGGGAAATTTTATTGTTAATCCGGCCTGACAGCATCGTTAAAACCGCAGGCCGGACAAGGCGTTTACGCCGCCATCCGGCACAATGAGATGGCCTGATGGCGCTTAAAATCGCCTTATTCTTCGCTGTCGCCGTCGCGGGCGCGTCGTGGCGAGTCAATCTCAATACGATCGATGCGCTGCAAACCGCGCATCAGCGTACCGCGACGACCGCGCTCGCCGGTCACTTTTTGCAGCTCTTCAGGGCGCAGTTTGATTTTGCGCTTGCCGACATGAATCGTGAGCGTGCTTTGCGGCGGCAGAACGTAGAGCTGGGCCAGCGTATCGTCGCCTCTGGCCGCTTCCGCAGACGGAATGTTGATGATCTTATTCCCTTTCCCCTTCGACAACTGCGGCAGATCGCTGACCGGGAACATCAACATACGCCCGGCGGCGGTGATCGCCAGCAGCATATCGGTTTCATCTTCAATCACCACCGGCGGCATAACGTGCGCGTTTTCCGGCAACGTGATCAGCGCCTTACCCGCGCGGTTGCGGGCCACCAGATCGTTAAAGGTACAGACGAAACCATAGCCGGCATCCGAGGCCATCAGCAGTTTCTGCTCATCCCCTTCCATCAGCATATGCTCTACGGTCGCGCCCGGCGGCAGCGTCAGTTTACCGGTCAACGGCTCGCCCTGACCACGCGCCGACGGCAGCGTAATCGGGTCGATGGCGTAGCTGCGCCCGGTCGTGTCGATAAACACCACCGGCTGGTTGCTCTTGCCTTTCACCGAGGCTTTCCAGCTGTCGCCCGATTTATAGTTCAGACCCTGCGCGTCAATATCATGGCCTTTGGCGCTACGCACCCAGCCCATCTGCGACAGCACGATCGTCACCGGTTCAGACGGCAGCATGTCATGCTCGCTCATCGCTTTAGCTTCTTCACGCTCGCGCAGTGGGGAGCGGCGATCGTCGCCATACGCGTCTGAATCCGCCTGCAACTCTTTCTTCAGCAGGGTGTTCATTTTGCGCTCGGAGGCCAGAATGCCCTGCAATTGATCGCGTTCTTTCGCCAGCTCATCCTGTTCGCCGCGAATCTTCATCTCTTCCAGTTTGGCGAGATGGCGCAGTTTCAGTTCGAGGATGGCTTCGGCCTGAGTTTCCGTGATGCCAAAACGCGACATCAGCGTCGGTTTCGGTTCATCCTCATGGCGGATTATCTCAATCACTTCGTCGATATTGAGAAACGCCACCAGCAAACCTTCCAGAATATGCAGGCGCTTGAGGACTTTCTCCAGACGATAGTTCAGGCGACGACGCACGGTATCGCGACGGAACGCCAGCCATTCGGTCAGAATCTCCAGCAGGTTTTTCACCGCCGGGCGACCGTCCAGACCGATCATGTTCAGGTTGATGCGGTAGCTCTTTTCCAGGTCCGTGGTCGCAAACAGGTGGTTCATCACCTGCTCCATATCCACGCGGTTGGAACGCGGCACGATCACCAGACGGGTCGGATTTTCGTGATCGGACTCGTCGCGCAGATCGTCAACCATCGGCAGCTTTTTGTTCCGCATCTGGGCGGCGATCTGCTCCAGTACGCGAGCGCCGGATACCTGGTGCGGCAGCGCGGTAATCACCACCGCGCCATCTTCTTTTTTCCATACCGCGCGCATACGCACGGAGCCGCGACCATTTTCGTAAATCTTACGGATTTCCGCACGGGAGGTGATGATTTCCGCTTCGGTCGGGTAGTCCGGCCCCTGCACGATATCCAGCACCTGCTCAAGCGTTGTTTTCGGCTGCTCAATCAGGGTGATCGCGGCTTTCGCCACTTCGCGCAGGTTATGCGGCGGAATGTCTGTCGCCATCCCAACGGCGATGCCGGTGGTGCCGTTGAGCAGAATATTGGGCAGACGCGCAGGCAGCATCTTCGGCTCTTGCAGGGTGCCATCAAAGTTCGGCACCCAGTCCGCCGTCCCCTGACCGAGTTCACTCAGCAGGACTTCCGCATATTTCGACAGGCGGGATTCGGTATAACGCATCGCCGCGAAGGATTTCGGATCGTCCGGCGCGCCCCAGTTCCCCTGCCCGTCAACCAGTGGGTAACGGTAAGAGAACGGCTGCGCCATCAGCACCATCGCTTCATAACAGGCGCTGTCGCCGTGCGGATGGTATTTACCCAGCACGTCGCCGACGGTACGGGCGGATTTTTTAAATTTGGCGCTGGCGTTCAGCCCCAGTTCAGACATCGCGTACACGATGCGACGCTGAACCGGCTTCAGTCCGTCACCAATAAACGGCAACGCCCTGTCCATGATGACGTACATGGAGTAGTTCAGATAGGCGTTTTCCGTGAATTCATGCAGCGCAAGGCGCTCTGCCATATCGCTCATTAATCGTGGTTCCTCAACTGTTAGCCTGAACAATAACCCAGTATCCGTCAGGCAATATTGCCGCAGATACTACCTTATCTGGCGCGTTGAGTCACAAAGAAAAAGGGCCGCGAGTGCGGCCCTGATGGGGTTTATTTGGCGACTTTGGTGATTTGCTTCACGTCGATTTCAACGGAATTCCAGTCTTTATCCACTTCGCCCTGGATTTCAACCAGGTCCTGCGGCGTTACGGTAACGCCGTTCCAGCGTTTGTGGTCGATATCGACATTCACCGTCCCGGTGGCATCCTTGAACAGATACAGATCGTCGGAGATACGCTCAACGATGTTACCGCGCAGGGTGACCCAGGCGTCATCACGCATTGATTTCGCGCTTTCTACGGTCGTATTACTCCCGTTCGGGCCAACAAACCCGCCGCCCTGACTTTGCGTCGCCGTCGGGCCAGAAAATCCACCTTGCTGAGCCGCCAGAACCGGAGCGGAACACAACGCCATTACGGCAACCATTGCAGCCAATTTTTTCATGACTCTCTCTCCCTTTTTACGCTGTTTCGTCTCAATTAAATAAGGTAATCCTTAACAACTTCTTAAGGCAAAAAAAGATACTTTTTTTTCTGTACAACGCGCGCCGCGACAGGGTTTACTGGCGAGAGAAAGAGTCACCGCAGGGATGAACATATGCGTATTTTACTGGTAGAAGATGACGCGCTGATTGGCGACGGCATCAAGGCGGGTTTAAGCAAAATGGGATTCAGCGTCGACTGGTTCACCGAAGGTCGTCAGGGTAAAGAAGCGCTCTACAGCGCGCCTTATGATGCGGTGATCCTCGACCTTACGCTACCGGGGATGGACGGGCGGGATATCCTGCGCGAATGGCGTGAACAGGGAAAACGCGAACCCGTATTGATTCTGACGGCGCGCGATGCGCTGGCGGAGCGCGTGGAGGGGCTGCGTCTGGGAGCGGACGACTATCTGTGCAAACCTTTCGCGCTGATTGAAGTCGCCGCCCGCCTGGAGGCGCTGTTACGCCGCGCTAACGGCCAGGTGAGCAACGAACTGCGCCACGGCCAGGTTACGCTCAATCCCGGTAATCTGGTCGCGACGCTGGCAGGCGATCCGCTGCCCCTGAAGCCGAAAGAGTTTGCCCTGCTGGAGCTGCTGATGCGCAACGTCGGGCGCGTGTTGCCGCGTAAGCTCATCGAAGAGAAGCTGTATACCTGGGACGAAGATGTCTCCAGCAATACCATTGAGGTACATGTTCATCATTTACGCCGTAAGCTGGGCAGTGATTTTATCCGCACCGTACACGGGATCGGCTACACCCTGGGCAACCCATGAAACTCACACAACGTCTCAGCCTGCGCGTCAGGCTCACGCTTATTTTTCTGATCCTGGCCGCCATCACCTGGGTGGCCTCCAGCTTCGTGGCCTGGAAACAGACGACCGACAACGTCGACGAGCTGTTTGATACCCAGCTCATGCTGTTTGCGAAGCGCCTTATTACTCTGGATGTCAACGAAATCTCGGCGCCTGAACGGATGGCGCAGACGCCGAAAAAATTGAAGCATGGTCATGTCGATGACGATGTGCTGGCCTTTGCGGTGTATACCGCCGACGGCAGAATGGTGCTGAACGATGGCGATAATGGCCGGGATATTCCCTACAGCTACCGTCGGGAAGGTTTTGATGACGGATACCTGAATGGCGATGATGATAAATGGCGTTTTGTCTGGCTGACCTCTGCGGATGGCAAGTACCGTATCGTCGTCGCTCAGGAGCTGGAGTACCGCGAGGATATGGCGCTGGCGATTGTCACCGCGCAGCTAACGCCGTGGCTGATCGCGCTTCCGCTGATGCTGCTCATCCTGATTGTACTGCTTAGCCGGGAACTCAGGCCGCTGAAAAAGCTCGCCCAGGCGCTGCGTTTGCGCTCCCCGGAATCGGAAGAGCCGCTTGACGATAAGGGTGTGCCAAGTGAGGTTCGTCCGTTAGTCAGCGCGCTCAACCAGTTATTTGCCCGTACGCATTCGATGATGGTGCGCGAGCGGCAATTCACGTCGGACGCAGCGCATGAGTTACGCAGCCCGCTCACTGCACTGAAAGTACAAACCGAGGTGGCGCAACTCTCGGACGACGACCCGCAGGCGCGTCAAAAAGCGCTCATGCAACTGCATACGGGGATTGAGCGCGCCACGCGCCTGGTGGACCAGCTCTTAACCCTTTCACGGCTCGACTCGCTCGATAACCTGCAAGATGTCGCGGAAGTCTCGCTGGAGGCGCTATTGCAATCCGCCGTAATGGATATCTGGCAACCGGCCCAGCAGGCGCATATTGACGTGCGTCTGCACGTTAACGCCCACAACGTCACGCGCACGGGCCAACCGCTGCTGCTCAGCCTGCTGGTGCGCAATTTGCTGGATAACGCCATTCGTTACAGTCCACAGGGCAGCGTGGTGAACGTGACGCTGAATGCCCGGTATTTTACCGTCCGGGATAATGGCCCCGGCGTTTCGCCAGCGGTGCTGGCGCGTATCGGCGAACGATTCTATCGCCCGCCAGGTCAGAGCGTCACCGGCAGTGGTCTGGGTTTGTCGATTGTCCGCCGCATCGCCTCGCTGCATGGGATGAGCGTCTCGTTTGGCAATGCGCCGGAAGGAGGCTTTGAAGCCGTAGTAACCTGGTGATCGCAAGATTATTGCGCGATGAGCAAAAGACTTTGCACATTTTGCTCATTTCGCCGGGCCGCTCATCTGCGTAAAATCTGTTTCAAACGCATTCCTGAGAGGACAAATAATGAGCAACATTCTGATTATCAACGGGGCGAAAAAATTTGCGCACTCCAATGGTCAGTTAAACGACACCCTGACCGAAGTGGCGGATGGCCTTCTGCGCGACCTCGGGCATGATGTCAAAATCGTCCGCGCTGAAAGTGATTACGATGTCAAAGCCGAAGTACAGCACTTCGTCTGGGCTGACGTGGTTATCTGGCAGATGCCCGGCTGGTGGATGGGCGCACCGTGGACCGTAAAAAAATACATGGATGACGTCTTTACCGAAGGCCACGGTACACTGTACGCCAGCGATGGCCGCACCCGTTCGGACGCGTCAAAAAAATACGGTTCCGGCGGTCTGATTCAGGGGAAAAAATACATGCTTTCTCTGACCTGGAACGCACCGATGGAGGCTTTCACCGACAACGATCAGTTCTTCCACGGCGTTGGCGTGGATGGCGTATACCTGCCGTTTCACAAGGCCAATCAGTTCCTCGGAATGGAAGCGCTACCGACCTTTATCACCAATGACGTCATCAAAATGCCGGATGTCCCGCGTTATATCGCAGAATATCGCAAGCATCTGAGCGAGATTTTTGGTTAACTAGTAGCCTGGAATTAGAAGGAGTTAACCATGCTTACTGTCATTGCTGAAATCCGTACCCGTCCAGGTCAACATCACCGTCAGGCGGTACTGGATCAGTTTGCCAAAATCATTCCGACCGTGCTGAAAGAAGAGGGTTGCCACGGCTACGCGCCGATGGTCGATCACGCTGCGGGCGTGGCCTTTCAGACGACCGCACCTGACTCAATCGTGATGGTTGAACAGTGGGAAAGCGTTGCGCATCTCGAAGCGCATTTGCAAACCCCACATATGAAAGCCTACGCCGAAGCCGTTAAAGGCGACGTGCTGGAAACAAGTATCCGTATTCTGGAGTCAGGCGTTTAAGTTTTGCGCTAAATGCCGGATGGCGCTTCGCTTATCCGGCCTACAGCACGACAGCGCATTCCCCGAATGTAGGCCCGGTAAACGCAGTGCCACCGGGCAATTCCGGGCAATATGGTTACCAGTACAGCTTCCAGCACTGGGTAAACCGCGTTAACGCTTCCACGTAGAAATAATCCCCCCAGCTTGCACACTCATCGACCCCTTTGTTGCTCGAAAGGTGGTACACCGAATGTTTCAACAGCCCGTTCCCCTTCTCATTTTTCGCCATCAGATAGCGCTTCGTTAGCGATGACATGATTCCCATCGCCCACTGCTGATAACGCTCACGATCCGGATCGGTCACGGGCAGGTGTTTGATCAACTCCAGCAGGCCGCACACGGCAATCGCCGCCGACGAGGCGTCACGCAGCGCGTCTGTCCCCACCAGCGCCAGATCCCAATGGCAGACCGCGTCTTCCGGCAGGCGATTAAGGAAATAGTTCGCCAGCTTTTTCGACAGCGCCACCATCTCTTTGTCTCCCGTGTAGATATAGCTCAGCAGGAAGCCATAAATCCCCCACGCCTGACCGCGCGACCAGCATGAATCATCCGCATAACCCTGCTGGGTGTTGCCGTAACGCGGCGCGCCGGTTTTCACATCCATGTAGTAAGTATGGAAGGTAGACGCATCTTCACGAATCAGGTATTTCGCGGCCTGCGCCACATGGGCTTTCGCCGCCTCGGCAAAACGCGGATCGCCCGTCTGCTCGCTCGCCCAATACAGCAGCGGCAGGTTCATGTTGCAGTCGATGATCATCCGCCCGGCCTGTTCGGGATCGTTAAGATCGCCCCACGCCTGGATAATCTGCGCCTTTTCATGGAAACGCTCCAGTAGCGCTTCCGCCGCCATCAGCGAAAAACCACGCGCATCACGGTTGCCCGTCAGTCGCCAGGCTGCGACGCAGGACAGGGTATAAAGGAACCCCAGATCGTGGGTGTTGGTGTCGTGGCGTCCGGCAATACGCAGGCCAAAAGAACGCACATGTTTTTCCGCCAGTTCACGATATTTCGCCTCGCCGCTTATCTCCCACGCCAGCCACAGCTGCCCGGTCCAGAAGCTGGTGGTCCACTCAACGTTGTCAGTTAACGGGTAATAACCTTTAACGCAGGTTTCGGCAGGAAATTTTTCACCGAATTCCGTTAAATGACGGCTAATCAGTTCGAGGACGTGTTCACGCGCACCGATCATTTCATCCTGAAAAGTTCCGGCGTCAACCGGGCTGCCAGGAAATGCGCGCAACGTTTCCTCAACGATATGATTTAACATATTTCGGTTCCTTCTAAATTAAACCCAATGAAATTTAATGCGCCGTATTATTTTCGGCGATCTCAATAGCAGTACGATGGCGGGATTTACTCTGACATGCCGATAAGGTAAATGCCGAAATAAGCGTAAAGGTCAGCGCAATAATCCCCATGATGATATACGTTTTCTCAAAACCAATTCGGTCATACATTAATCCGGCAGGTGAAGAGATCACCACATTGCCGACATACAGCATCGCCTGATAGCCCAATAAATACATGGTCGCATTGACGCGTTTATCAAAGTGTTCAGCAATGTATTTAAAGACCGAAACCAACAGCAGACAGATTTCCAGACCATACAGCGGCTTCAGTACGGAGATGAGCAGGTGTGAATCACACAGCCCGGAAATAATCAGACGCGCGCCAACCAGCGCCCCCACAATCAACAAACCGCGTTTAGCGCCGATCGCGTTAACAAATAATGGAACCACCATATACATGACAAATTCCATTCCCGACTGCACGGTTCCCAGATAGCCAAACACCGCGTTGCCTTCATGAACGTCAGAGAAGAAGGTGACAAAGTAGCGGGAGAACTGCTGCTCTGCGATAAACATCATCCACGCCACGCCGGCGACATACAGACAGAACGCCCAGAACTTACGGCTGCGCAACAGAGCGTAGACATCCGCCGGGACGATTTTCTCTTTTGTCAGCACGTCCGCTGCGTTTGCCGCATTCACATTCACTTTCAGACTCAGCAGTACCACCAGCATCACCACCGACGCCACGCTGCCCATAATGAAGTTATACGCCGGAGAGAGGTTAAACAGCAGGCCGGAAAACGACGACGCCACCGCCCACCCCAGCGAGCCCCACATGCGTATTTGGCCAAACTCCATGCCGTTAAGACGGCTGAAGCGGTCAGAGTAGGATTCACAAGCCGCCACGCCAGCATACCAGGCAAAGCTCAGGTAAATCGCGCCGATAACAATGCCCAGCATGGTGTTTGAAAGCAATAATGGCTGATAAACATAAATAAAGAATGGCGCCATTAGTGCCGACATCATCACAACAAAATAGAGCAGGTATTTGCTCATGCCGATTTTATCGAGAATGTAGCCATAAATGGGCTTCAGAATGACCGCAAAAATACCGTTTACCGCAAACACCGTACCAATAACCGTGCCGCTTAGCTGTGCTTTCTGCCCCAGCCAGATGGCCAGTAAACCAATACTGGCAGACCAGGTAAAGAAATAGAGGAATATAAAGCTACTGATTTTATAATATTCAGTTCTGTTATTTGTTGAACAATTTTTCATACCATCCTCGCCAACGTGTAGGGGCCAGAGTTTTATAAAAAGAACGATAACTGGCGTGCGCTTTCTGGTTCGCGAATAACCACCTGGTTATCGTTTATTTGCAGTTGCGGAATTGCCGTATATTTTTTCTGTTGCCCGGAAGCAGAAACCGCGCAACACAGCCAGCTTTCGCCCTGTGCAATTTCTGCGGTAAGCAGTGGAATCGCGGCGCATTGTGCAAACATAATGCTGCTGTTCGGCGGCGTAATAATGCTGTCCGGTTGGCGGGCCAGCGCGGGCGACAGATCGACGATCGTGCTGCATCCGTTTTCCGCCGCCAGGTAGCATCCGCGCTCACTGAGCTGATGCGCCGTTTTCATCACCGCAAAGCCGCCTTCCACGGTTTGCAACGTTCGCGCGCTGTGGATGCGGTGCAGGCGGAGATGCCACTCGCCGAAGGGCGCCAGCCAGGTCTCGACAGTGACGTCATGCCACGGAGACCAGCGGGAAAAAATAAAATTCTCATCGACCCGCACTTCGTCGCAGCGACGGCGGCCACGGAAATAGTTGTCGCTATCCGCCAGCAGCAGCATGGAGTCGCACGCCGCATGTTTAAGGCCATAGCGTCCGCGTTCAATGGTGAAACCAAAACGGCTGGAGTAGGCAAACTTCGTGTATTTCGCTTCGGTGTTAACGTAGTTATTCAGTTCAAGCTGGCCCGAAGTCAGCATCGTGACATGGTCTGAATTCTCACTGTGCTGCAAAATTTGTGCGGCATGGGGAATAACGTGTTTTTCTGCGCATTGCGGCAACGGGAGTTCTTCGGCCTGCCAGAAGGCGTGATCGTCCGGCAAGGCGAGGATCAAAAAGACCTTCAGCGCCCAGTAAGGGGAGCCCGGCGAGTTGTAATCTTCACACATCGCCAGATTCGGATAAGCAAACCCCAGCGTCAGAATGCCGTCACGATCGACAATCGGCTGCTGCTGCCACCAGCGCAGATGCCGCAGGATCACCCCTTTAATCACGCCCGGCGAGAAGACATCCAGCTCAGCAAACGCCGCCGCGCTCCAGAACGCGACCATCGCAAAGCGATAGGTCAGACTGCGGCCAAACGGTACGGATGCGCCATCTGCTGCCGACATGTAGATAAAATCAGCGGCAAACAGGCGAGCGCGTTCGCGCAGGGTGGCGGCACGGGCAGCATCTTCCGGGTTCAGCGTGGCGTACAGCAGTCCGTAAAAATGGAAAGCCATCGAGATGTAGTAATCTTTTGGGCGACCGGGGCCATCGGCATACCAGCCGTCACCCAGGTAGTACGCTTCCATCATCGTAAAACGGCGGTCGATCGCTGCCTGATCGAACGGCAGCCCGGCACGTTTGAAACCCAACTGGACGATAATCGCAAAGTAGTTCCAGTTGCTGTCCGGCATTTGCGCGTCGGTGATCTGGTTTAGCCAGCGATGAAGATTCGCCAGTTCCGTTTCGCTGAACTTGTCGGTTAAACGCGTTTGCAGCAACGCCAGGCCGAGGCCGTAGGCGGCCATCTCAACCAGGCGCTGATCGTAAGGGTCGGTATCGCCCCAGTAGTGCGGACTGAGTGGATCGGTGCCGAGTTTAATCGCCTGAATATACTTATCAGCAAACGGCACCTCAGCGCCGCCAGCCATCAGAGGAAACAGACCCCATAACGCTCTGGAGAGCCCTTCCATGCAGGCGATATCCACACTGTAGTGCGCGCAGGTGTCACCCAGTGAAAACTGCGCCGCTCCTGCGGGAAACTGTTTATCCAGCGCGCTCAGCATCGTTGTGACGGCGCTGATTACGTCTTCACGGAATGACAATGGATTTGATTTTTCTTCAGTTGCCGACCACATACTCTGCCCCTCTGAATTAAGTGGCTAAAGGATAGTGAATCGCCGACAAGCGGAAATGTTATCTCAATCACACCAATAGAATTAAAATAAAACAGTGATTGAAAAAATTTAAAAACAAGGTTTATAAACCAGAATTCAGCGGCAAAAATTTAAATCTGTTGCACTATGAATGCACCCTCATCTCAGGAACATCTGGAGCTGATCGCGCTCAATGACGCCATTGCGTCATTTAGTCGATTATTTGCTAACTCGGTTCGCTATCACCACTGGCATCAGTGTCTGGAGGTGCTGTATGTGGAGGAAGGATTTGGCGTGGTGATCGTCGATCACCAGCAATACACCATGCGGCCAGGTCGATTGTTCTTTTTCCCGCCCTTTACCCTGCATAAAATCATGGTGGATGAGCAGGCGCAAGACCACTACCGCCGAACCATTATTCACCTCGATCAGCATGCGGTACTGAAAGTGCTGCGCGATTTTCCGCTTAATCAACAGCGTCTGCAAAGTCTGACCGTACGTGGCGGCGAGGCCAGAGTATTCGATGTGGCGGATATTCACCCGCACGTTGATTTTCTCTTCAGCCGTTACGAGAAAATGGCAGCGCTCAAACCGCTTAACGCCGAACAGATTTCCTGCCTGTTATTGAGTTTATTTAGCCTGTTGCCCGAAGATAACGTCAATATGACGGAGATTGGCACCGGAATAGCAAGCCAGGTGATGTTCTGGCTGGATGAGAATTACACCCGTAAATTCAGCCTCAGCGAGCTGGCAGAAGAGTCAGGAAAATCAAAAAGCTACATTTCCCGGCGCTTTCATTTTGAAACCGGTGAAAGCATCCTCAATTACCTCAATACCCTTCGGTTACGCAAAGCCTGCGAAGCGTTGTTACACAGCGAGGAGAGTGTGCGGGAGATTGCCCGACAGGTGGGGTTTTCAGACGTGACGTACTTTATTAGCGCCTTTGGCAAAGGGATTGGCGAAACGCCGTTACAGTATCGCAAGCGGCATAGACAGTAACGCCGGATGACGCTTCGCTTATCCGGCCTACGGGCACAATGCGAGCGTAGGCCGGATAAGGCATTCAATGGTCGATTACGCGTCGAGATCCGCCATATCGCCTTTTTCCTGCAACCAGTTGCGACGGTCTTCGGAGCGTTTCTTCGCCAGCAGCATATCCATCATGGCGTTGGTACGCTGATCGTCTTCGTCGCTGATAGTGAGCTGCACCAGGCGACGGGTGTTCGGATCGAGCGTGGTTTCGCGTAGCTGCATCGGGTTCATTTCACCCAGACCTTTAAAGCGCTGCACGTTCGGCTTGCCTTTCTTACGCTTCAACTGTTCCAGCACGCCCGCTTTCTCTTCTTCCGTCAGCGCATAGTAGACCTCTTTGCCGAGATCGATACGGTACAACGGCGGCAGCGCAACGTAGACGTGCCCGTGCTTCACCAGCGTGCGGAAGTGCTTCACAAACAGGGCGCAGAGCAGCGTGGCGATGTGCAGACCATCGGAGTCCGCATCCGCCAGGATACAGATCTTGCCGTAACGCAGTTGGCTCAGATCGTCGCTGTCTGGATCGATGCCAATCGCCACAGAAATATCGTGTACTTCCTGCGATGCCAGCACTTCATCGGAAGAGACTTCCCAGGTGTTGAGGATCTTACCTTTCAGCGGCATGATCGCCTGATATTCACGATCGCGCGCCTGCTTGGCGGAACCGCCCGCCGAGTCCCCTTCCACGAGGAACAGTTCGGTACGATTGAGATCCTGCGCGGTACAGTCCGCCAGTTTACCCGGCAGCGCCGGGCCGCTGGTCAGCTTTTTGCGCACCACTTTCTTCGCCGCGCGCAGTCGACGCTGGGCGCTGGAAATGGCCATCTCCGCCAGCAGCTCCGCAGACTGAACGTTCTGATTCAGCCACAGGCTGAAGGCGTCTTTCACCACGCCCGACACAAACGCCGCACACTGGCGCGAAGAGAGACGCTCTTTGGTCTGCCCGGCGAACTGCGGGTCCTGCATCTTCACCGAGAGCACGTAAGCGCAGCGATCCCAGATATCTTCCGCAGACAGCTTCACGCCGCGCGGCAGAATATTGCGGTATTCGCAGAATTCACGCATCGCGTCCAGCAGACCCTGGCGCAGCCCGTTCACATGAGTGCCGCCCTGCATCGTCGGAATCAGGTTAACGTAGCTTTCTGTCAGCAGCTCGCCGCCTTCCGGCAGCCACAGCAGCGCCCAGTCTACAGCTTCCGTATCACCGGCAAAATTACCGATAAACGGTTTTTCAGGAAGGGTCGGCAGGCCGTTAACCGCTTCGCCCAGATAGTCGTTCAGGCCATCCTGATAGCACCAGCGCTGCTCGCTATTGTTGACCTCATCTTTAAAAGTGATTTCAACGCCAGGGCACAGCACCGCTTTCGCTTTCAGGATATGGGTTAAGCGAGAGACGGAAAAACGCGGGCTGTCGAAAAAGGTTTCATCCGGCCAGAAGTGAACGCTGGTGCCGGTATTACGTTTACCGCATGTCCCGACAACCTGAAGATCCTGCACTTTCTCGCCGTTTTCAAAGGCGATGCTATAGACCTGAGCATCACGACGCACGGTGACTTCCACGCGTTTTGACAAGGCGTTGACGACGGAAATCCCCACCCCGTGCAGACCGCCGGAGAACTGGTAGTTCTTGTTGGAGAACTTACCGCCCGCATGCAGTCGGCAGAGGATCAGTTCAACCGCCGGAACGCCCTCTTCCGGGTGGATATCCACCGGCATCCCACGGCCGTCATCAATCACTTCCAGTGACTGATCGGCATGTAAAATCACATCCACGCGTTTTGCGTGACCCGCCAGTGCTTCATCCACACTGTTATCAATCACTTCCTGCCCAAGATGGTTCGGGCGGGTTGTATCGGTGTACATCCCCGGGCGGCGGCGTACCGGCTCTAGCCCAGTGAGTACCTCAATGGCATCAGCGTTATAAGTTTGCGTCATGATTTAAATTAGCAATTCGAATTGATTGTCAGAAACTGTGCAGTCCAAGGAAATCGACAATCTGGTTGAAATAATCTTCGAAGCCCGTGAATGCATGGTTTCCGCCCTCGATAACGGTCTGGCGGCAGGAGGCGTAATACGCCACCGCCTGGCGGTAGTCCAACACTTCATCCCCCGTCTGTTGCAGCAGCCAGATCAAATCCGGCGCTTCCAGCGGGTCAATCTGCATGACTTTAAGATCGTAAATATGGCGAGACTCTAGCACATATTGCTGCCCGGTGTAGGGGTTCTCGTTCTGACCGAGGTAGTCGGTCAACAGTTCAAACGGCCGCACCGCCGGGTTCACCACCACCGCAGGCAACATAAAACACTGCGACAGCCAGGTGGCGTAATAGCCGCCCAGCGACGATCCAACGACGCCGAGCGGCGCTCCACCGTGTTCAAGCACGATAGATTCCAGCAACTCTGCCGCATCAGCAGGATACGGCGGCAGTTGCGGCACGATCATCTCAACATGAGGGTGGCGCTCCGCCAGCCAGCTTTTAAGCTGACATGCCTTTGCCGAACGCGGAGAGCTATTAAACCCATGCAGATAAAGAAGCGTAGACATCAGTATCCTTCCGAAGCGGTATCGGGTCGGAATTGAGTCCCCGGCAGACGATGCACTTGCGTTTCCAGAGAACCCTCGGCGTACAGTTCCAGCGTCCGCCAGCCTGGCCCTATCGTGTCCAGCGTGAAGTTTGCGCAGTGCGGCTTGAACTGGACGCAGGTGGACGGCGTCGCCAGCAGGCGGCGGCCATTCCAGTCAAGATCCAGCTCCTGATGAATATGACCGCACAGCAGGTATTTGACGCGTGGATAGTTCGCCAGCACACTGTCCAGTTCGGCCGCGTTACGCAGGCTGTGCTGATCCAGCCAGCTGCATCCCGAAGGCAATGGATGGTGATGCAGAAGCAGCAAGGTGTGGCGCTCCGGCGCATCGGCAAGTTTACGCTCCAGCCATTCAAGCTGAAAGTCGCTCAATTCACCATGCGGTACGCCAAAAACCTGGCTATCCAGCAGCAAGATTTGCCATTGATCGCCGATAAACACGCGTTTGGCCGGGGAGATCCCCGCTTCCTGCAACGCGCTGTACATCGCGGGCTGAAAGTCATGGTTACCCGGCAACCAAACGCAAGGCGCACGAAAGCTTGCGATACCTTCAGCAAAGTGCTGATAGGCCGCAGCCGTTTGATCCTGCGCTAAATCACCTGTCGCCACGATCAGATCGTATTCGTGCTGCCCGGCATGAATCGCATCCAGCACCGCCTGGTAACTTTCCCAGGTATTCACGCCCAGCAGCGTTTCATGTTTTTCGGCAAACAGGTGAGTATCGGTAATTTGTAAGATCCTGACTCTGGCCTCACCAGCCAGAGGAAGGGTTAACAGGCTTTCCAAATGGTGTCCTTAGGTTTCACGACGCTAATAAACCGGAATCGCCATCGCTCCATGTGCTAAACAGTAACGCAGCCAGTCGGCCAGAAACTGATTAATTTGATGCTTTTCGTCGCGTTGATGCAACTTTTTATTTGGATAATCATACCGCGCTTTGAAGCGAAAGATCTGCTGACTTGAACACACTTCGGCCACCATCGCGTCATGGTACAGGCGCACCGTAAGTGACGGCAGGCTCCAGTACGTAATGGCTGGCGCCGTCTGCTCGATCGCAACAAGCGTAGTGTATCGGGTCGATTCAACGATCGTTAACCGATATTGCGCGTTGGCCACCTGATAGCTTACTGTTTCGCCGGGTGCGTCATTGCGCGGCAACAGGCGGCGCAATTGCGAAAAATTAGTTTCGCACAGGCGCATCATTTCAGGGAAGTCAGGTGTGTAACGCTTCATTTTTTCCACTCGTGTTTTAACTCTTGATAGTGCAGTTGCAGCCATTGCAAAGCGATGACAGAAGCCGCGTTGTCGATTTTCCCCTCTTCTACCCACTGGTAAGCCTGCTCCCGACTTACCACATGAACACGAATATCTTCGTTTTCATCGGCCAGACCATGAATCCCGTTTGCGGTCGTGGCATCCACTTCGCCCACTAAAATAGAAAGACGCTCGCTGGTGCCGCCGGGGCTTGCCAGGTAACTCATGACCGGTTTCGTCCGTTTGACCTCAAGTCCGGCCTCTTCCATTGCTTCGCGACGAGCGACCTCCTCAACGGTTTCGCCCTCTTCGATCATCCCGGCGACCATTTCCAGCAACCACGGCGTCTCGCTGGTGTCATACGCCGCGATACGAATCTGTTCGACCAGTACAATTTCGTCGCGCTCAGGGTCAAAGGGTAGCAACACTGCGGCGTGGCCGCGCTCAAAAATTTCGCGTTTCACTTCACCGCTCATTTCACCGTTGAACAGGCGGTGGCGGAAACGATAGAGATCCAGTGAAAAAAAACCGCGATATAGCGTTTCTCGTGCAATAATTTCTACATCGTTTTTGGAGAAAGTCATTGGCGAGTTGTCTGGTTTATGCATTGTGCTGTCCTGGTACCAATAGTGATTAAAATGTGAATTTCAAGGGCGTTTGACTGCCGTTTCAGCGACCTTGTGATAAATTGGTGCAAATTAACGCCGGATGGCACGTAACGCCAACTTTTTGCAGTGGCGGATTCTGCTAGAATCAGCAATTATTTTTACAATTTGATCAGCGCTAAATACTGCTTCACAACAAGGAATGCAAATGAAGAAATTGCTCCCCATCCTTATCGGCCTGAGCCTGACGGGGTTCAGCACACTGAGCCAGGCAGAGAACCTGATGCAAGTTTATCAGCAAGCACGCCTGAGCAACCCGGAATTGCGTAAATCCGCCGCCGATCGCGATGCTGCATTCGAAAAAATTAACGAAGCGCGTAGTCCTTTACTGCCGCAACTGGGTTTAGGTGCCGATTACACCTACAGCAACGGCTATCGTGATGCGAATGGCATCAACTCCAACGCCACCAGCGCCTCTCTGCAATTAACCCAGACCCTTTTTGATATGTCAAAATGGCGCGCGCTGACGTTGCAGGAAAAATCCGCAGGTATCCAGGACGTCACGTTCCAGACCGATCAGCAAACGCTGATCCTCAATACGGCGAGCGCCTACTTTAAAGTCCTGAACGCCATTGACGTTCTCTCTTATACGCAGGCGCAGAAAGAAGCCGTTTATCGTCAGTTAGATCAAACCACCCAGCGTTTTAACGTCGGCCTGGTCGCTATCACTGACGTGCAAAACGCCCGTGCACAATACGATACCGTGCTGGCGAACGAAGTCACCGCCCGCAACAATCTGGATAACGCCGTAGAAGAATTGCGCCAGGTCACCGGTAACTACTACCCGGAACTGGCTTCGCTGAATGTCACGAACTTTAAAACTGACAAGCCGCAGGCCGTTAACGCGCTGCTGAAAGAGGCCGAAAACCGTAACCTGACGCTGTTACAGGCGCGTCTGAGCCAGGATTTGGCGCGCGAGCAAATCCGCCAGGCGCAGGACGGTCATCTGCCAACGCTGGATTTAACCGCTTCTACCGGCGTGTCTGACACCTCTTATAGCGGCTCTAAAACCCATAACAGCACGCAGTATGACGACAGCAATATGGGCCAGAACAAAATTGGCCTGAGTTTCTCGCTGCCGCTGTATCAGGGTGGGATGGTCAACTCTCAGGTGAAACAGGCGCAGTACAACTTTGTTGGCGCGAGCGAACAGCTGGAAAGCGCGCACCGCAGCGTCGTGCAGACCGTGCGCTCCTCCTTCAACAACATTAATGCTTCTATCAGCAGCATTAACGCTTACAAACAGGCCGTTGTTTCCGCGCAAAGCTCTTTGGATGCAAACGAAGCCGGTTATTCCGTGGGTACGCGTACCATTGTTGACGTGCTGGATGCCACCACCGCGCTGTATGAAGCGAAGCAACAACTGGCGAATGCGCGTTATAACTATCTGATTAACCAGCTGAACATCAAGAATGCTCTCGGTACGTTGAACGAGCAGGATCTGGTGGCGCTGAACAATGCGCTGGGTAAACCGATCTCGACATCCCCGGACAACGTCGCGCCGGAAACCCCGCAGCAGGATGCAGCGGCGGATGGCTATAATGCCAGTACGGTTCAGCCTGCTTCAGCACGTTCCACCAGCAGCAACGGTAACAACCCGTTCCGTAACTGATGAATTGCCCGATGGCGCTTCGCTTATTGAGCCTACCTGATCGCAGGCAGGGTAAGCGTCGCGACACCGGGCGCTAAACCTTGTCTGAACGTAAGGCAACGTAAAGATCCCGCCATTCTGCCGCATTCTCGCCTCTTCTCGCTTCAATTTCGACCAGCCATCCACTATCCTGAGCATTATTTATTGTGTTTACCACTGGGTCCTGGAAGACAAAAATGAAACGGACAAAATCTATACATCACGCCTCGTTCCGCAAAAGCTGGAGCGCACGTCATCTTACTCCGGTTGCTCTGGCGGTTACCGCTGTCTTTATGCTGGCCGGCTGTGAAAAAAGCGACGAAACGGTTTCGCTGTATCAAAACGCCGACGACTGCTCGGCGGCGAACCCGGGCAAAAACGCTGAATGTACTACCGCATTCAACAATGCCCTGAAAGAAGCGGAACGTACCGCGCCGAAATACGCGACGCGTGAAGACTGCGTGGCTGAATTCGGCGAAGGCCAGTGCCAGCAGGCGCCGGCTCAGGCAGGCATGGCGCCGGAAAATCAGGCGCAGGCGCAATCCAGCGGCAGCTTCTGGATGCCGCTGATGGCGGGCTATATGATGGGCCGAATGATGGGCGGCGGCGCGGGCTTTGCTCAGCAACCACTGTTCAGTTCAAAAAACCCGGCCAGCCCGGCCTACGGTAAATACACCGACGCCAGCGGCAAGAACTACGGCGCCGCACAGCCTGGCCGTACCATGACCGTACCGAAAACCGCGATGGCGCCGAAGCCCGCCACAACCACAACCGTTACCCGTGGTGGTTTTGGCGAATCAGTGGCAAAACAAAGCACAATGCAGCGTAACGCCACCGGCACCTCGAATCGTTCGATGGGCGGCTAAGACGCATGGAAAGAATCAGTATTACTGAGCGCCCGGACTGGCGCGAGAAAGCCACCGAATACGGTTTTAATTTTCACACGATGTACGGGGAACCGTACTGGTGTGAAGACGCGTACTACAAGCTGACGCTCGACCAGGTTGAGAAGCTGGAAGACGTCACCGCTGAACTGCACCAGATGTGCCTTAAGGTCGTGGAGAAAGTGATCGCCAGCGACGAGCTGATGACGAAGTTTCGCATTCCTAAGCATACCTGGGGCTTTGTTCGTCAGTCCTGGCAAACGCAGCAGCCGTCGCTCTATTCCCGCCTCGATCTGGCGTGGGATGGCACGGGTGAGCCTAAGCTTTTAGAAAATAACGCCGATACGCCGACTTCACTGTATGAGGCCGCGTTTTTCCAGTGGATCTGGCTGGAAGACCAGCTCAATGCGGGCAACCTGCCGGAAGGCAGCGATCAGTTTAACAGTCTGCAAGAAAAGCTGATCGAACGCTTCGCCGAGCTGCGTGAGCAGTATGGCTTCCAACTGCTGCACCTCACCTGCTGTCGCGACACCGTGGAAGATCGCGGGACGATCCAGTATCTACAGGACTGCGCCGCCGAAGCTGAAATCGCCACCGAGTTCCTCTACATTGAAGATATCGGCCTGGGTGAAAAAGGTCAGTTTTCGGACTTGCAGGATCAGGTGATTGCCAACCTGTTTAAGCTCTATCCGTGGGAATTTATGCTGCGTGAAATGTTCTCCACCAAGCTGGAAGATGCTGGCGTTCGCTGGCTGGAACCGGCCTGGAAGAGCATTATCTCCAATAAAGCGCTGCTCCCAATGTTATGGGAAATGTTCCCGGATCACCCTAACCTGCTGCCGGCTTATTTTGCGGAAGATGACTATCCGCAAATGGAAAAATTCGTCGTCAAACCGATCTTCTCGCGTGAAGGCGCTAACGTCTCCATCATTGAGAACGGGAAAACGATCGAAGCGGTGGAAGGCCCTTACGGTGAAGAAGGCATGATTGTGCAGCAGTTCTGCCCGCTGCCGAAGTTTGGCGACAGCTATATGCTGATTGGCAGCTGGTTGATCAACGATCAACCCGCCGGGATCGGTATTCGCGAAGACAGAGCGTTGATCACCCAGGATCTGTCCCGCTTCTACCCGCATATCTTTGTCGAATAGTCTCTTGTGCCGGGTGGCGGCTCCGCTTTACCCGGCCTACGGCACGAACGGTAGGCCCGATAAGCGTAGCGCCATCGGGCATTAATCATCCCACTTGTACCGACAGCATACTCAGGCTGCCCATCTCGATGCCGTCAACCGGGATCGTCACCGGCTCTTTGCCATCCCATGCGCCTAACACATACAGCAGCGGCAGATAGTGATCCGGCGTTGGGTTCGACAGCGATCCTCCTTCATGATCGAGGTAATTAACCAGCGGATGCTGTTCTACCGGCCCCTGCCATGTCAGATTCGCTTTCACATACTCATTGAATGACGTTGCCCACGGATAGGGCGTATTCTCGCCATGCCAGCGCGCCGTGCGCAGGTTATGCACCACGTTGCCACTGGCGACCAGCATAATGCCTTCGTCCCGCAACGCCGCCAGTTTGCGCCCTGTTTCAAAATGCCAGGCCGCCGGTTTGGTGCTGTCGATGCTCAACTGCACCATCGGGATATCCGCATTCGGGTACATCTTGATCAACACGCCCCAGGAGCCGTGATCAAAGCCCCACGCCTCTTTATCCAGCGCGACCGGCGTCGGCGACAGCAACTCAACCAGATGTTGCGCCAGTTCCGGCGAACCGGGCGCAGGATAGTGCGTGTCATACAATGCCTGAGGAAAGCCGCCAAAATCATGGATCGTCTTTGGCGCTTCCATCGCCGTCACGCCCGTCCCTCGCGTGAACCAGTGCGCCGAAACAACGACAATCGCTTTTGGACGCGGCAATGTATCCCCCAGATGCCGCCAGGCGCGGGTATACACATTATCTTCCAGAACGTTCATCGGGCTACCGTGACCTAAAAACAATGCTGGCATACGTGTTGAAGACATGATGATATCCTTACTGAGGGAGTCATTTTGATATCATCACAATACGCTTTTTCGATGGATGAAGAACTCAGATAACCATGATGAAGATCATCAGTTATTTTGAAGGTCAGGTTCGGACAGTTGAATCATAAGGAGTTGTCGATGTCAGTACCTTTAATTCTGACCTTACTGGCGGGCGCCGCCACCTTTATTGGCGCGTTTCTTGGCGTGCTGGGGCAAAAACCGTCCAACCGCGTGCTGGCGTTTTCACTGGGATTCGCCGCAGGCATTATGCTGTTGATCTCGCTGATGGAGATGCTGCCAGCCGCGCTGGCGGCAGATGGCATGTCTCCGGTGCTGGGTTACGGCATGTTTATTATCGGCTTGCTGGGTTATTTCGGTCTCGACAGGCTGCTTCCCCACGCCCACCCACAAGATTTAGTGCAAAAAACCGCGCGTCCTCTCCCCGGCTCGATAAAACGCACCGCCATCCTGCTGACGCTGGGCATCAGTCTGCACAACTTCCCGGAAGGTATCGCCACCTTCGTCACCGCCAGCAGCAACCTCGAATTGGGTTTTGGCATTGCCCTGGCGGTCGCCTTGCACAATATTCCTGAAGGATTAGCGGTCGCCGGGCCAGTCTACGCCGCAACCGGTTCAAAACGGACAGCAATTTTCTGGGCCGGTATCTCCGGGATGGCGGAAATTCTTGGCGGTGTAATGGCGTGGCTTATTCTGGGCAGCCTGATCTCACCGGTCGTTATGGCGTCCATCATGGCCGCCGTCGCGGGAATTATGGTGGCATTATCCGTTGATGAGCTGATGCCGCTGGCAAAAGAGATCGACCCTAATAATAATCCCAGCTACGGCGTACTGTGTGGAATGTCGGTGATGGGGTTGAGTCTTGTCGTGCTTCAGGCGATGGGAATCGGATAACAGAGGCAGCAGGAAGCGTTTATTCCTGCTCTTTGGTCATAACGCGTTCTTCATCATCGCGACGAAGTAATTTATTGCGGATTTCCAGCAGCGCATCTCTGTCCTGCCGAAACGCCTTACAATAGCGTTTCATATGGCAAAAATACCCTACGATCACCAGAAAAATTAAGACGAGCCAATACCAGGCGATAAACATCCTTTTACCCTTAAAATCTAATATTACCAAACAATTAGCGTTAAAACCTTTTCTACCTATATTGAGGTAGCCCTATATACTGGC
Organism: Citrobacter sp. CK199; assembly: GCF_030333285.1. NCBI lineage: Bacteria > Pseudomonadati > Pseudomonadota > Gammaproteobacteria > Enterobacterales > Enterobacteriaceae > Citrobacter > Citrobacter sp. CK199. The sequence continues at coordinate 377,537 of NZ_JAOWGF010000026.1, forward strand.
ACAGTATGAAATCGAGAATATGATTTTGATCATAGAGAAAAAGGTTGGGCTTTTATTAACAGATGGGATGTTTAAAAAAGCAAAATATAAGGGATAAACGGCGGGATTAATGACCTCTGTAAACACAAAAAACCGAAGCCTGCGAATCGGCTTCGGTTTTTATTATCATCTCATCGCCTGATGGCGCTTCGCTTATCAGGCCTACAGAATTAGCTGGCTTTACGCTCGTGCGCCTGGCGGTAAGCCACCAGATCTTCGATCGTCACTACTGCCATGTTGTGTTTACCGGCAAACGCGATGCATTCCGGCGCGCGCGCCATTGTGCCATCGTCATTCGTCAGCTCGCACAGTACGCCAGCAGGTTTGAACCCGGCCAGCGTCACCAGATCGATGGTGGCTTCAGTATGGCCGCCACGGGTCAGAACGCCGCCCGGCTGCGCGCGCAGCGGGAAAACGTGGCCTGGACGGTGCAAATCGGCAGGTTTCGCGCCATCGGCAATGGCTGCGCGAACGGTCGTTACGCGGTCTGCGGCAGAAACGCCGGTAGTCACGCCTTTTGCGGCTTCAATGGTCACGGTAAAACCGGTGCCGTAGGCGCTGGTATTGTTCTCCACCATCATCGGCAGATCGAGCTGCTTGCGACGATCTTCAGTGATGCACAGACAAACAATGCCGCTGCCGTGGCGAATGGTCAGCGCCATCTGCTCAACGGTCATGGTTTCGGCCGGGAAAATCATATCGCCTTCGTTTTCGCGATCTTCATCGTCAAGCACCATCACACCGCGTCCTTCACGCAGCGCGGATAGCGCATGTTCCACACGTTCAAAAGGCGTACCAAAAGAGGAAAGTAGCGTCTGATTCATGGTAAAAAAAACCTCATTAAAATTATGGTTACCAGAATCAGGGCAGTCTTAGGAGTACCGACAAGCGGCAAAAAAATAACGTGAGCGGGCCCATGCCCGACTGGATCGTTACTCTCTCCCATCCGGACTTTAACCGTCGGCCCCGGAATTACACCGGATCTGCTGACCTTCAGATTTGCACCTGAAGCGCTCGCGGGCTTTCAACCTGTCCTTCATCTTTCACGCCGCTGCCGCATTGCCGCAACGCGAAATCTTTTGGACATACGCTGATTTACCGCCGGTGGGGAATTTCGCCCCGCCCTGAGAATAAGCGAGTTAACTATAACGCTATTGATTACCTTCATCAACGCCTTTACTCCGCTAAGCGACACACAATTCTGGTTTATGACGCCTGCATATCGCACTACAATGTGTTCTGACACTTACCAGTTCAGGGAAACCACAATGATTGACCCGAAAAAAATTGAGCAACTCGCTCGTCAGGTTCACGAGTCGATGCCGAAAGGGGTCCGGGAGTTCGGGGAAGATATCGAGAAGAAAATCCGTCAGACGCTGCAATCGCAGCTGACGCGTCTCGATCTGGTGAGCCGTGAAGAGTTTGACGTGCAGACTCAGGTCTTACTGCGCACCCGCGAAAAGCTGGCGCTGCTGGAGCAACGCCTCAGCGAGCTGGAAGCGCGTGAGAAACCTGTAGATGTTAAACCTGCGCCCGCCATCCCGCCTGTCGATCCGCAAGAGTAAAAACCACAACGGGCCGTAAGGCCCGTTGATATTTTCAGTGTTCGAGTTCTAGCTTCTTAGCCTGTGTCGCCTGTTGGCAGTAAAGCGCATAGCGTTTGCAAAACCAGCTGCGGTGCGCCTCATCCATATTTCCGGTAACGGCCTGGATATCAACAGGATGGCCCTCAGCCTGCATCCTGGCGAAACTGCGCGCCAGAAAATCAAAATTGTTTAACGAATATACGTTCTTGTCGTTCATCAGCATACCCTCCAGTTATCAAATATCTGTTAAGGCCATATGCTTTTTCTAATTTCAGTATTCTCTTATATGTGTTGAACGGTTGTGCAAAAAGTGCGCATATCAGTTGCCTGACATCACACTTTGGGAACAAGCCAGATGCCCGATGGCGCTGTGCGTATCGGGCCGTCTGTTCAGCGGTTATTTATCGCTGTCTTTCTGGATTTTCTTGATGATATTGGTGGTCGAACAACCGTCTTCGAAGTTAAGCACCAGCACTTCGCCGCCGTTGGCCCAGACTTCTTCGCTACCGGCAATCTCTTCTGGCTTATAGTCACCGCCTTTCACCAGCAGATCCGGCAGCACGCCAGCAATCAGCCGCTGCGGGGTGTCCTCGTCGAAAGAAACCACCCAGTCAACGGACTCCAGCGCACCCAGCACGATCATTCGCTGTTCCAGCGGATTCACAGGGCGAGTTTCGCCTTTCAGACGTTTGGTGGAGGCATCGCTGTTCACCGCGACGATCAGGCGATCGCCCAGCTTGCGGGCGTTCGCCAGGTAAGACACATGTCCGGCATGCAGAATGTCAAAAACGCCGTTGGTCATGACCACTTTCTCGCCGCGTTTACGCGCGCTGGCCACGGCCTGTTTCAGTTCGGCTTCCGTCATCACGCCGAAGCCGGTATCCGCACGACCGCGCACCGCATTTTCCAGTTCGATTGGCGAAACGGTTGATGTTCCCAGTTTACCGACGACAACGCCTGCTGCCGCGTTCGCGAAATAGCAGGCCTCTTCCAGGGAGTTCCCCGCCGCTAATGTGGCCGCCAGTACGCCGATCACCGTATCCCCGGCACCGGTAACGTCATACACTTCCTGCGCCTGGGTCGGCATATGCAGCGGCGCTTTACCCGGTTGCAGCAGCGTCATTCCCTGCTCGGAACGGGTCACCAGCAGCGCAGAAAATTCGAAATCGGCAATCAGCTTCATGCCGCGTTCGACAATCTCTTCTTCACTTTTACATTTACCCGCCACCGCTTCGAACTCAGACAGGTTCGGCGTCAACAGCGTGGCGCCGCGATAACGTTCGAAATCGGTGCCTTTCGGGTCGATCAGCACCGGGACGCCCGCTTTACGCGCAAGCTGAATCATCTGCTGAACGCTGGCCAACGCGCCTTTGGCGTAATCAGACAACACCAGCGCGCCAATTGAGCCCAGCGCCTGGTTAATACGCTCGTGCAATGGCAGCGGATCGACGCCTTCAAAGCCTTCTTCAAAATCCAGGCGAATCAGCTGCTGGTTACGGGAAAGTACACGCAGTTTGGTAATCGTCGGATGCGTAGGCACAGAAACGAAGTCGCATTTTACGTTCACATCCGCCAGCGTTTTGCTCAGCGCGCGCGCCGCATCGTCAATACCGGTCAGACCCACCAGACGCGAATTTGCGCCCAGAGAAGCGATGTTCATCGCCACGTTCGCCGCGCCGCCCGGACGTTCTTCAATGGTGTCCACTTTGACAACGGGCACCGGCGCTTCGGGGGAAATACGGCTGGTCGGCCCGTACCAGTAGCGATCCAGCATCACATCACCAACAACCATGACTCCTGCACGTTCAAACTCTGGCAGCGTTACTTTCATTCCTGTCTCCTGAGAGATTCTCTGAGGGTCTTAAAATTTGCGCGCGATAATAGCACACTTCACCCGGCAACCAGCCACTTCTGCCAGCTTGCCCGTACCAGCGCGCGTTCCTTGCTGAAGCACTCTTGCGCCACATGCCCCGGAAGCTCCTGTAGCGCAAGGTGATGAAGCTCATCGCGCAGCGTGGTATAGGCCTGCGTCAGCGCCTGCGCTTCCTGTTCATCCATAATGTCGTTTTGCGCCAGCAGTTCCAGAATGCGCACGTTATCGGACCAGCGCGTCAGCTTCGGCTTTTCATGCGCATAGCGCAGCACCAGATATTGGGTAATAAATTCAATATCGGTGATCCCGCCTTCGTCGGCTTTGATATCAAAACGATCGCGATGCTTGTTGCCCAGATGCGCGCGCATTTTCTCACGCATTTCGCGCACCTCGGTCTGCAACGTTTTGCCTTCGCGGGCGAGAGTCATGATATCGCGACGCACGGCGTCAAACTGCGAGGTCAGTTGCGGGTCGCCATAAACCACACGGGCGCGCACCAGCGCCTGATGCTCCCATGTCCAGGCTTCGTTTTTCTGATAATCGGCAAAGGATTCCGCCGACGTGACCAGCATTCCCGCCGCGCCAGACGGGCGCAGCCGCGCGTCCACTTCATACAAGATACCGGAAGAGGTGCGAGTGCTGAACAGGTGCATAATGCGCTGCGCCAGGCGTAAGTAGAACTGGCGGCCGTCGATTTCACGCTCGCCGTCGGTCATCACGTCCATTGGGCAATCGTGCAAAAAGATCAGATCAAGATCGGAGCTGTAGCCCAGCTCCCAGCCGCCCAGCTTGCCATAACCCACCACCGCAAACCCGCGTCCGGTGCGCTCAGCAAGGTGCGTCGGCTGCCCATAGCGCGCCACCATTTGCCCCCACGCCTGCTGGACAACGGCGTCGATAATGGCCTCCGCCAGCCAGGTCAGGTGATCGCTGACCTTCATCACCGGTAGCGTACCGGCGATATCCGCCGCCGCAATGCGCAACAGTTGCGTTTGTTTAAACTGGCGCAGCGCTTCCAGCTGCTGCTCTTCGTCATCTTCCGGCACACGCAGCAAATACTGGCGTAACTCATCGCGATAAGCGTCGGTCGCCGTTGGCTGATACAGCGTATTCGGGTCCAGTAGTTCATCGAGCAACAGTGGATAACGCGCCAGCTGGCTCGCCACCATCGGCGAAGCGGCGCACAGCGAAATCAGGTGCTTCAGCGCGCCGGGAAATTCGCTCAGTAATTCAAGGTAGGTGGTACGCGTAACGATCCCCACCAGCAGCGGCGTAATACGCGACAGCGGCACAGAAGCATCTTCGCGCGAGCACACGTCGCTAAGCAGATGTGGCATCAGATGGTCGAGCACCTGCCGCCCGCGCGGGCCAATGGTGCGCTTATCCAGCTCTTTACGGAAGTCGGCGATTAACGCCAGCACGCGTCCGCGATCGTCGTCAGACAGATGCGCCAGCACCGGCGTGGTATCATCTTCCTGTAGCGCATCCTGCCACAGCTCGCGCCAGTGTTCCGACAGCGTATCTTCCTGGGTATCGGTTTCGTCATCGCCAATCAGTTCGTTAAATACCCGACGCACGTTAGCCATGTGCGCCGCCAGAATGTCGGTGAGCTGCGACCAGTCATCCGTGCGCATTCCCCAGGCCAGGCGCGCCCGGTTCAGTTCATCGCCCGGCAGCGTCTGGGTCTGCTCATCATTGATGCTTTGCAGCAGGTTTTCCAGACGGCGCAGGAAGAGATAGGCCGCGCGTAACTGTCCGGCGTCATTTTCTGGCAACAGGTGCAGCGCATCAATCGCGCTCAGCGTCGGCAGCAACGAGCGCGATTGCAGCGAGGGTTCCCGTCCGCCGCGAATCAACTGGAACACCTGCACGATAAACTCAATTTCACGAATACCGCCGGCGCCAAGCTTAATATTGTCTTTCAGACCGCGACGACGCACTTCACGGGCAATCATCCCTTTCATATTACGCAGGGACTGGATCACGCTGAAATCGATATAGCGGCGGAACACGAAAGGTCGCAACATGGCGCGCAGTTCATCGACATACGCACTGTCGGCAGCGCCCATAATGCGCGCTTTGACCATCGCATAACGCTCCCAGTCGCGCCCTTGTTCCTGGTAATAATCTTCCAGCGCGGCAAAACTCAGCACCAGCGGGCCACTGTCGCCAAACGGGCGCAGACGCATATCCACCCGGTACACAAAGCCGTCCATCGTCGGCTGGTCCAGCACTTTGATCAAACGCTGCCCCATGCGGGTAAAGAACTGCGCGTTATCCAGCTCGCGCCGACCGCCCCGGGTGGAACCGTGCTCCGGCCAGGCGAAGATCAGATCGATATCCGAGGAGAAATTCAGCTCGCCGCCGCCCAGTTTTCCCATCCCCAGAATCAGCAACGGTTGAGGTACGCCATCATGGTTGCAGGGCGTACCCCATTCGCGACAGCAGGCGTCATACAACCAGTCGCGCGCGGCGACGATCAACGTTTCCGCCAGATGGCTTAGCTGTTGCAGAATGTTTTCTTCTTCCACCAGCGACAGCGCCTGCGCCCAGGCGATACGTACCATGATGCGGCGACGGAATATGCGAAGCTCGCGCATCAGCGCCGCTTCATCAGTCACCTGCGCCAACGCGTCCTGTAGCCACGCGGCATAATGCCGCCACTCATCGGCCTGCGGCGGCGCGCTTTCCAGCTCAGTCAGCCATTCGGGATGCGCAATCACGCTGTCCTGCACAAAGTCACTAAATGTAAGTACTGACTTCGCCTGAACGCTAAGCGTGGCTTCAGCCAGGATTTCTGGTAACCGCTCAACCACGGTCTGCCAGTGCTGCTGTAACGGTGAAGAAAGCGGCTTCATTTAAGGTGTGTCCTCAGATGGCTAACTAATCCCGATGAGTGTTGCCGGATGGCGGCGTAACGCCTTATCCGGCCTACAAAACCTGTGCGTCGTAGGCCTGATAAGATGCGCAGCATCGCCATCTGGCGTCTGACATTGCCGGATGGCGGCGTAACGCCTTATCCGACCTACAAAACCTGTGCGCCGTAGGCCTGATAAGATGCGCAGCATCGCCATCAGGCGTTACTGGTTATCGTTTTCCGCTATGCAGCCAGAACGGTTCCTGGAAGATCGCCTCATTGCGGAAGTGTTCAACTTCAATGCGCTGCCCTGTCACAATCGCGTGGCGCAGGCCCTGCCAGTTCTCCAGCCAGGCCTGTACCGCATTCGCGTCGTAATAACCTGCCAGCAGCAAAATGCTGTCGATATCGCGGGTCAGGCGCGGAAGCTGATCGCGATACCGATCGCCCAACGGCTGCCCGAAAGTCGCTTTCAGCTCCGCCGCGTGGCGCGACAGGTGAATATCGGCAAAGCGTTTGAAAGAATCGGCCATTTTCGTCTGCGCTTTGGCATCAAGGAACGGTTGCCAGGCTTTGGTGACCAGCCATTCGGTCAGCGCCAGTTTAGCCATCGCCGTTTGCGTGCTATAGATAGCCGTGATGGCTGAAACCTCAGAGACAAGGGTCGCTTCCGACTGCGTCAGCAAATCGCGTAAGTGAGCGCTTGCTTTACGCGGTACAATGCCGCCAAACAGCATCAGCGCATGGCGAACCAGCCCCATCGCCGCCAGTACATCCGCTTTGGCGGCGTCATTTCCACGCACCCACAGCTCTTCATGGTACTGCCATTGCGACAATGCCAGCTCCAGCGCCGCTTCCAGCCCCTGCTCAATGCTGGCTTTGGCTGGCGCTTTCAGCACCGCAGTAGGTCTGATCCCACGCGGAGCATTCCCCTGCGCCAGATGATATCCCCGTGCGGCTTTGCTCAGGCTGCCCTGACGCAGACCCGCTTGCGACACCAGTTGGTTTGCCAGTTTCAACACCGCACGGGTCTCGCCGCTTAACAGTTCCAGCTCCAGCTCGCAAATTGGCTCGGCACATTCTCCGGCCTTCACTTCGCCAAGATCGAGCGCGATTTCAATACGGCTGCCGTCAACGTCCACCAGCCATTTCTCACGGTAAAAATCGGTGCTGAACAGCGGCTGCACGCGTGAAGCGAGATCCGCGGGCAGCTCGCCGTTCGGCCAGACCTCCTGCGGGAGCCGTGCGAGATCCAACGTCGGCTCGCTCAGCGCAACATTGTATTCCGGCCGTTGATGCAGGCCCCCCGTAACCCGACCGGCGATTTTCATGGTCATTTCATAACGACCATTCTCGCCACGGATGCGCAGACCCATATCATGGCCACGCAACCACTTGTCCGGCGTTTCGTAGTAAATGTTCTGTAACTGGCTGGGCGCATGGTGCTCGCCGCCGAGTGTTTGCAGATGGTCACGCAACGCGTCTACAGCGTCGTGATTAACGATAAACTTTAATTCGATTTCCTGAGCCATTGCCTTGTACTTATGGGTTATGTCACATATGGGAAGAATGACGGCGAACTTAACGCGTTCTTTTTTGTCAGTAGATAGTATTTTGCGCCAAATTGCCATGCAACGAGCAATTTGACGGGCGTAAAAGTTTAAAACAGTGGCAAAGATGACACAGATGATTCCGATTGATGTCGAATGCTTTGCGTAGAGACACTGATGCCACTACTATCGTTCCACTTTTTATGACAAAAACGACAGCCTGATGCCAAAATTACGCCTGATTGGATTAACTTTACTTGCACTTAGCGCCACTGCCGTCTCCCACGCAGAAGAGAAGCGCTATGTCTCTGACGAACTGAATACCTGGGTCCGCAGCGGTCCGGGAGATAATTATCGCCTCGTGGGTACGGTGAATGCCGGCGAGGAAGTGACATTATTACAGACTGACGCCAACACGAATTACGCTCAGGTGAAAGACAGTACAGGTCGTACTGCCTGGATCCCGATGAAAGAGCTGAACAGCTCGCCCAGCCTGCGTATCCGCGTACCGGATCTGGAAAATCAGGTTAAGACGCTGACCGATAAGCTGAACAATATTGATACCACCTGGAATCAGCGCACGGCCGACATGCAGCAAAAAGTGTCGCAGAGCGACAGCGTGATTAACGGGTTGAAAGAAGAAAACCAGAAGCTGAAAAACGAGCTGATCGTGGCGCAGAAGAAAGTCAGCGCCGCCAATCTGCAACTTGATGACAAGCAGCGCACCATCATTATGCAGTGGTTTATGTATGGCGGCGGCGTTCTGGGGCTCGGCCTGCTGCTCGGTCTGGTTCTCCCGCACATGATCCCAAGCCGTAAACGCAAAGACCGCTGGATGAACTAAATCGCCTTCTCTGCCGCACTGACATATGATTAAGGGATGATTTTTTTCAGGAAGGGAAAGTGGCGTGAAGATTTATCTGGTCGGTGGTGCTGTTCGGGATGCGTTGTTAGGGCTACCGGTCAAAGATAAAGATTGGGTGGTGGTTGGCGCCACGCCGCAGGAGATGCTTGACGCGGGCTACCAGCAGGTAGGCCGCGATTTTCCCGTGTTTCTTCATCCGCAAACGCGTGAAGAGTATGCGCTGGCGCGCACCGAGCGTAAATCCGGTTCAGGCTATACCGGCTTTACCTGCTATGCCGCGCCGGACGTGACGCTGGAAGAAGACCTGCAACGTCGCGACCTCACCATTAATGCCCTCGCGCAGGATGACGACGGCCATATCGTCGACCCCTATCAGGGGCGTCGCGATCTGGACAATCGCCTGCTGCGCCATGTTTCCCCCGCCTTTAGCGAAGATCCGCTGCGCGTGTTGCGCGTGGCGCGTTTTGCCGCCCGCTACGCGCACCTCAGTTTCCGCATCGCTGATGAAACCCTGGCGTTGATGCGCGACATGACCGCCGCAGGCGAACTGGAACACCTCACGCCGGAGCGCGTATGGAAGGAGACCGAGAACGCCTTAACCACGCGCAATCCGCAGGTTTTCTTTCAGGTGCTGCGCGACTGCGGCGCGCTACGCGTTCTGTTCCCGGAAGTGGACGCGCTGTTTGGCGTTCCGGCTCCGGCAAAGTGGCACCCGGAAATCGATACCGGCATCCACACATTAATGACGTTATCAATGGCCGCCATGCTCAGCCCGAACGTTGATGTGCGTTTCGCCACGCTCTGTCACGATCTTGGCAAGGGGTTGACGCCCAAAGCGCTCTGGCCGCGCCATCATGGCCACGGCCCGGCAGGCGTAAAGCTGGTCGAGCAGTTATGCCAGCGTCTGCGTGTGCCGAATGAGATTCGGGATTTAGCCAAACTGGTGGCGGAATTCCACGATCTCATCCATACCTTCCCGATTTTGCAACCGAAAACGATCGTGAAGCTGTTCGATTCGATTGACGCCTGGCGTAAGCCGCAGCGCGTAGAGCAAATCGCCCTGACCAGCGAGGCCGACGTGCGCGGTCGTACCGGTTTTGAGGCGTCTGACTATCCGCAAGGCCGCTGGCTGCGCGAAGCGTGGCAGGTCGCGCAGGCGGTGCCGACAAAAGAGGTGGTGGAGGCAGGCTTTAAAGGCGCGGAGATCCGCGAAGAACTCACCAGACGGCGAATTGCAGCGGTGGCTAACTGGAAAGAACGGCGTTGCCCGAAACCCGAGGCGTAAGCTCACCGTTTTGTTGCCGGATGGCGCTCCGCTTATCCGGCCTACAAAATCCAACCGTAGGCCAGATAAGGCATTTACGCCGCCATCCGGCAACAAAATCGAACCGTAGGCCGGATAAGGCATTTGCGCCGCCATCCGGCAACAAAATCGAACCGTAGGCCGGATAAGGCGTAAACGCCGCCATCCGGCATCAAGCGTTATCAGAAGAAAACAACGTAGACCGCAGCAGCCACGATAAAGCGGTAAATCGCAAACGGAATGAACGAAATACGCTTAATCAATTGCAGGAAGGTTTTGATGGCGATCAGCGCCACAATGAACGCAGTCACAAATCCCACGGCGAACATGGGGATATCTTCCACCGTCAGGAACGACCAGCTCTTGTAGAGATCCAACGCCGTCGCGCCCATCATCATCGGAACAGCCAGCAGGAATGAGAATTCCGATGCGGCATAGCGACTCACCCCCATCAACATCCCACCGGAAATGGTCGCGCCGGAACGGGAAAAGCCCGGCCACAGCGCCAGACACTGGAAGCAGCCAATCATAAACGCCTGACGATACGTCATATCGTCCAGGCCCGGCGCGCGCGGCTCTTTCGGCTTCAGGCATTCCGCGGCAATCAGCAGCAGACCGCCCACGACCAGCGCATACATCACGTTAACGGGATTAAACAAAGACTTAATGGTGTCATGGAACACCAGGCCCAGCACCACGGCCGGGATCATCCCCAGCACAATATGCCCTAACGTCAGGCGTCCTTTTCCGGTGCCTTCATGCGGTTGTTTGCCAAAGTGAATGCCGATCAGGCCGAACAAACGCCGCCAGAACATCACCACCACCGCCAGGATCGATCCCAGCTGAATTACCACCTCAAACGTCTCTGCCGTATCGCCTTCAAAACCCAACAGGTGACCGACAATGATCATATGGCCCGTGCTGGAGACGGGCAAAAACTCCGTCAATCCTTCGACCACACCCAAAATTGCCGCCACCAGCAGCGAGTGTATATCGCTCATCAATAAACCCCTAAATCAAAAAAAACGAACAGCAGTTATGACTCCAGCTTTAAGACCCATATATCGCCGTTTGGTTTAAAAACTATGAAGTTAATTATTTTCTTTCAGATTATTGCCACGCTCAATGATAACGCCAACATTCGCCGCACGCGCTACGGCGCCGGGCTTGCTGAGCTTGATGCGCACCCACGGAGAGTTAAAGCGGCTGAGCAGCAGATCCGCCACCTCTTCCGCTACGCGTTCGACTAACGCAAAACGGCCGCCCTCCACATGGCTGACTACCGTATCGGCAATGTCGGCGTAGCTCAGACAATCCGCAACGTCGTCGCTTCTGGCTGACTTACGGTTGTCCCACGCCATTTCGATATCGAACACCAGTTTCTGTTCGATAGTTTGCTCCCAGTCGTAAACACCGATAGTGGTGATTACCGAAAGTTGCTCTATAAATACAATATCCATCACGACCTGCCTGCTTTTTGGCTAACCCGGATACCACTTCCGGCGAAATATGCGTATTATCCACAGAAGTAGCGTTTAACACGACATTTTCAAAACGGAACAGCTTATGAGTGCAATCGCGCCTGGAATGATCCTCTTCGCGTACCTCTGCGGCTCAATTTCCAGTGCCATTCTGGTCTGCCGCATTGCAGGTTTACCCGACCCGCGTCAGAGTGGCTCCGGTAACCCTGGCGCGACCAATGTGTTACGCATAGGGGGCAAGGGAGCAGCCGTAGCGGTACTGATTTTCGACGTCCTCAAAGGCATGCTGCCGGTCTGGGGCGCTTATGCATTAGGTGTAACCCCTTTCTGGCTGGGCCTGATTGCCATCGCCGCCTGTCTGGGGCACATCTGGCCGGTCTTTTTTGGCTTCAAAGGCGGGAAAGGCGTCGCGACCGCATTCGGCGCGATCGCGCCCATCGGCTGGGACTTAACTGGCGTGATGGCGGGCACCTGGCTGCTGACCGTCTTACTGAGCGGTTACTCGTCATTGGGCGCGATCGTCAGCGCGCTGATTGCGCCATTCTACGTGTGGTGGTTTAAACCCCAGTTCACCTTCCCGGTCTCTATGCTGTCTTGCCTGATTTTGCTGCGCCACCATGACAACATCCAGCGCCTGTGGCGTCGTCAGGAGACGAAGATCTGGACGAAACTCAAGAAGAAGCGCGAGAAAGATCCGCAGTAGTTTTTTGCACCACGCCGTAGGCCAGGTAAGGCGAAGCCGCCATCAGGCACATACGCATCGCCGGATGGCGACGCAAAGCGTCTTATCCGGCCTACAGATTGGTTCACCACGCCACCTGATATCCCTCGTCTGGCTTGCCGAGTCGCTTCTGGCACCATGCCGCCAGAAACTCCACACATACCCGTAACTTTACGCTGCGGTACAGCGGTTCCTGATAGACCGCCCAGATATTGGCGCTCTGCGCATACTCCGGCAATACCCTCACCAGTTTACCGCTCGCCAGAAACGGCTGCACATCCCACTCTGAACGCAGCATGATCCCTTTGCCCTCCAGCGCCCACTGCAAAACAATTTCACCGCTATTGGAAGAGAGGTGTCCGGTTACTTTCACTGATTTTTTCTCTTGCCCGTTCCCCAGTTCCCATATGCCGTGGGTCATATCACGTTCTTTTGTCACCAGACAATCATGACCGCTTAATTCTTGTAAGGTTTTTGGCTCAGGATATTTCTGGAGATATGCGGGAGACGCGCATAATATTCTTTTATTCTTTGTTAACAAATGCGCAATATAATAATCAGGAATTTCATCGTTAATCCGAATATCCAGATCGATATTATCCTGTACCAAATCAATTTGCCGATCGAAGAGTTCAAAGTGAACCTGTAATTCAGGATAATTGCGCATCAGGTCGGTAATGGCAGGTGCAATATAACTGCGGCCAAAACCAAAACTACAGCCAATGCGAATCATTCCCTCCGGGCGCGTTTTAATTTGCGTCACCTCATCCACCAGCCGCTGATAGTGCGTGAGGAGCTTCAGCGCATGTTCATAGCAGCGTTGCCCGCTTTCCGTCAGCGCAACACCTCTTGCCGAGCGGTTCAACAGCGTGGTGGCAAGGGTTGTCTCAAGAATCTGAATCCGTTTCGTCACGAACGCAGGCGTTTGCCCCAGCGCCGCCGCTGCCGCGCTAAAGCTTCCCGTATGGACAATTTCAACCAAAACCTGTAGGTCTTTGGCTAAGGGATAGTTGTTCAGCATCTGTCGGTTATCCGTGATTTTAATACGCGCAGTGTAAATCTCTTAACGTTGTTAAACCCTGCCTTTGCTCAATTTTCATCACCTTTCTGTGGTGTGATTCACGAACTGTTAATTGCATATACACAGTGACAAAAAATATAAAACCACACCTTTAGTGGTAGTTTACTCCAGAGAATTTATTTCCAGATTAATAAAAGAACTGGAGTTGATATGATGAGCAATCAAAATAACCAAAATGCGGTTACTACGTTGACGGATATTGTCGCTAATTTTACCGCCATGATCTCCACCCGAATGCCCGACGACGTCGTCGATAAATTAAAACAGCTGCGTGATGCCGAAACCTCATCGATGGGAAACATTATCTACCACACGATGTTCGATAACATGCAGAAAGCAATCGACCTGAACCGCCCGGCCTGCCAGGACACGGGTGAAATTATGTTCTTCGTAAAGGTCGGTTCCCGCTTCCCGCTGCTGGGCGAGCTGCAAAGTATTCTTAAGCAGGCCGTGGAAGACGCCACCGTAAAAGCGCCGCTACGCCATAACGCGGTCGAAATTTTCGACGAAGTGAATACCGGCAAAAACACCGGCAGCGGCGTGCCGTGGGTCACCTGGGAGATTATTCCCGATGGCGACGATGCGGAAATTGAAGTTTATATGGCGGGCGGCGGTTGCACGCTGCCGGGGCGTTCCAAAGTGCTGATGCCTTCCGAAGGCTACGAAGGCGTGGTGAAATTCGTCTTTGAAAACATCTCCACGCTGGCGGTCAATGCCTGTCCACCGGTACTGGTCGGCGTGGGCATCGCAACCTCCGTCGAAACCGCCGCCGTGCTTTCCCGCAAAGCGATTCTGCGCCCGATAGGCACCCGTCATCCGAATCCAAAGGCGGCAGAGCTTGAGCTACGGCTGGAAGAAGGGCTAAACCGCCTGAGAATCGGCCCACAAGGGCTGACCGGCAACAGCTCGGTGATGGGCGTACACATCGAATCCGCCGCCCGTCATCCGTCAACCATTGGCGTGGCTGTCTCCACCGGTTGCTGGGCGCACCGTCGCGGTACGCTGCTGGTTCATTCTGACCTCTCCTTCGAAAACCTGTCCCACACCCGGAGCGCGTTATGAAAAAGATCCTCACTACCCCGATCAAAGCCGAAGACCTGGAAGATATCCGCATTGGCGATGTGATCTACCTGACCGGAACGCTGGTGACTTGTCGCGACGTTTGTCACCGCCGCCTGATCGAACTCAAGCGCCCTATTCCTTACGATCTCAACGGCAAAGCGATTTTCCACGCCGGGCCGATTGTGCGTAAAAACGGTGATAAATGGGAGATGGTCTCCGTCGGCCCGACCACCAGCATGCGTATGGAAGCCTTTGAAAAAGAGTTCATTGAGCAGACCGGCGTGAAGCTGGTGGTCGGAAAAGGCGGTATGGGGCCGCTGACCGAAGAAGGCTGCCAGAAATTCAAAGCGCTGCACGTCATCTTCCCGGCTGGCTGCGCGGTGCTGGCGGCAACCCAGGTCGAAGAGATAGAAGAGGTGCACTGGACGGAACTCGGCATGCCGGAATCGCTGTGGGTTTGCCGGGTGAAAGAGTTCGGGCCGCTGATTGTTTCTATCGATACCCACGGCAACAACCTGATCGCCGACAACAAAAAACAGTTCGCCGAGCGTCGCGGTCCCATCGTTGACGAGATCTGCGAGTACGTGCACTACATCAAATAACCCTTCAGGAGAGGCGCTACGCCTCTCCCTTTTCTCAGGGATACGAC
Source organism: Citrobacter sp. CK199 (assembly GCF_030333285.1). Lineage (NCBI taxonomy): Bacteria > Pseudomonadati > Pseudomonadota > Gammaproteobacteria > Enterobacterales > Enterobacteriaceae > Citrobacter > Citrobacter sp. CK199. The sequence continues at coordinate 392,604 of NZ_JAOWGF010000026.1, forward strand.
AATGGCACCTTTATCTGGTTGGTGGCGATACCTGGCTCCACTGGTGGTCATCGCCATTATTGCTGTTTTGCCCGTCCCCACCGGTCTTGAGAGCCACACCTGGCTCTATTTTGCGGTCTTTACCGGCGTCATTGTGGGACTCATTCTGGAACCTGTGCCGGGCGCGGTCGTGGCGATGATCGGGATTTCGATCATTGCCGTTTTGTCGCCGTGGCTGCTGTTCAGCCCCGATCAGCTCGCGCAGGAAGGCTTCAAATTTACCGCCAAAGCCCTCTCGTGGGCGGTGTCTGGTTTTTCTAACTCGGTTATCTGGCTGATTTTCGCCGCCTTTATGTTTGGCACCGGCTATGAAAAAACTGGTCTCGGTCGGCGAATTGCGCTGATGCTGGTAAAAAAGATGGGCCATCGCACGCTGTTTCTTGGCTATGCGGTGATGTTTTCCGAGCTAATCCTCGCCCCGGTCACGCCGTCTAACTCCGCGCGCGGCGCCGGGATCATCTACCCGATTATCCGCAACCTGCCGCCGCTCTATAACTCGCAGCCTAACGACGCCAGCTCCCGCTCCATTGGCTCGTATATTATGTGGATGGGCATCACCGCCGACTGCGTTACCAGCGCCATTTTCCTGACGGCGATGGCGCCTAACCTGTTGCTGATTGGCCTGATGAAAAGCGCATCCCATACGGCGCTAAGCTGGGGCGACTGGTTCTCAGGAATGCTGCCGCTAAGCATTCTGCTGGTCTTGCTGGTTCCGTGGCTGGCCTACGTGCTGTATCCGCCGGTGCTGAAATCGGGCGACCAGGTGCCGCGCTGGGCGGAAGCTGAGCTAAAGGAGATGGGCCCGCTCTGCTCGCGCGAGAAAAAGATGCTGGTGCTGATGGTCGGCGCGCTGGTGCTGTGGATCTTCGGCGGCGATTACATTGATGCCGCAATGGTCGGTTACAGCGTGGTGGCATTGATGCTGGTATTACGCATCATCTCCTGGGATGACATCGTCAGCAATAAAGCGGCATGGAATGTTTTCTTCTGGCTGGCTTCGCTGATTACGCTCGCCACCGGACTGAACAATACCGGCTTTATCACCTGGTTTGGCAAACTGCTGGCAAACGGGCTAAGCGGCTATTCGCCGATGATGGTGATGGTCGCGCTCATCGTGGTGTTTTATCTGTTACGCTACTTTTTTGCCAGCGCCACCGCTTATACCTCCGCGCTGGCGCCGATGATGATTGCCGCTGCGCTGGCGATGCCGGACATCCCCTTACCGGTGTTTTGCCTGATGGTCGGCGCCGCCATTGGTCTGGGCAGCATTCTCACCCCCTATGCGACCGGCCCAAGCCCCATCTACTACGGTAGCGGTTATCTGCCGACGGTGGATTACTGGCGGTTGGGCGCTATTTTTGGCCTGATCTTCCTGGTTCTGCTGGTAATAACCGGCCTTGTCTGGATGCCTCTCGTTTTGCTGTAAACCTCGTTGGGGCGGCATGACGTCGCCTCTTTTTTCCATAAGCTTCTCGTATGACCGTTTTCCCGATGCGCTGAGGCATACTTTTTTGTATGCACCTCCCCTCACGCTGATAAGGGAAACGCTCTGGACACCGTTGCGCACAAGACTCTCACACGGGGCTGGCAGGCCGAACTGGATCTGCGGTTTACCCGCGCCGCGCATAAAACAGTGCTCACTTCGGCGCGACACGTCGGCCCGCTGACGGTACAGCGTCCGTTTTACCCGGAAGACGACGTTTGCCACCTCTATTTGCTTCATCCGCCGGGCGGTATTGTCGGGGGCGATGAACTCACGATTTCCGCCACGCTTGCAACAGACAGCCATGCGTTAATCACCCAGCCTGGCGCAGGGAAGTTTTACCGCAGTCGCGGCCCTCAGGCGCAGCTGCGGCAGGATTTTTATCTCGCCCCGCAGGCCACGCTGGAGTGGCTGCCGCAGGATACGATCCTTTTTCCCGGCGCGAACGCTAACATCCAGTCGGTCTTTCATCTGGCGCAAGAGAGCCGACTGCTGGCCTGGGATCTGCTCTGTCTGGGGCGACCGGTGATGCAGGAGACCTTCAGCCACGGCACGCTGCGCAACCGCCTGGAAGTATGGCGGGACGGTACGCCGCTATTAATAGAAAGGCTGCACCTTGAGGGAGGAAACCTGCACACCGTCGCCAGACATCCCTGGAGCGGTACGCTGCTCTGTTATCCCGCCACGGAAAAGATGCTGGACGGCGTACGCGAGCAAATTGCCCCCCTCGGCGACTACGCTGGCGCGACGCTGATTGATTCACTGCTGGCCCTGCGCTTCCTCGGGCATGACAACCTGCTTATCCAGCGCGTTATGCGCGCCGTCTGGCAATCCTTACGACCACAACTGACCCAAAAACCGCCACTCCTGCCCCGTATCTGGCAGACATAAGAGAATCACTATGGAACTGACTCCCAGAGAAAAAGACAAGCTGTTGCTCTTTACCGCCGCGCTGGTGGCGGAGCGTCGTCTGGCGCGCGGACTAAAGCTGAACTACCCGGAATCGGTGGCGCTGATCAGCGCTTTCATTATGGAAGGCGCCCGCGACGGCAAAAGCGTGGCGTCACTGATGGAAGACGGTCGCCATGTGTTGACCCGCGATCAGGTGATGGAGGGCGTGCCGGAAATGATCCCGGATATTCAGGTTGAAGCCACCTTTCCAGACGGCTCGAAACTGGTCACCGTTCATAACCCGATCGTATAAAGGAGGAACCATGATTCCAGGCGAATACAGGATCTCCACGGGAAACATCGCGATCAATACAGGCAGAGAAACCTGCACGATCGTGGTTGAGAATCATGGCGATCGCCCGGTTCAGGTCGGATCGCACTATCACTTTTACGAGGTCAACCCCGCATTACGCTTTGACAGGCAAGCCGCACGCGGTTTTCGCCTGAACATCCCCGCAGGCACGGCGGTACGTTTTGAGCCGGGGCAAAAACGCGAGGTCGAACTGGTGCGCGTCGCCGGGGCACAGCGTATTTTTGGTTTTCGCGGCGAGGTAATGGGCTCTCTGGAGGCAGACAATGACTGAGATTTCCCGGCAGGCTTATGCCGACATGTTTGGCCCGACGACCGGCGACCGGGTGCGTCTGGCGGATACCGAACTGTGGATCGAAGTCGAAAACGATCTCACGACCTACGGCGAAGAGGTGAAATTCGGCGGCGGTAAAGTGATCCGCGACGGTATGGGCCAGGGGCAAATGCGTGCTCGCGCGTGTGTGGATCTGGTGATCACCAACGCGCTGATCGTCGATCACTGGGGGATCGTCAAGGCGGACATCGGCATCAAAGACGGCAGGATCTTCGCCATCGGCAAAGCCGGTAACCCGGATATTCAGCCCAACGTGACGATCCCGATTGGCGTCGGCACGGAGGCGATCGCCGGTGAAGGAAAGATCGTTACCGCTGGCGGCGTGGACACGCATATTCACTGGATCTGCCCGCAGCAGGCGGAAGAGGCGCTGGTCTCTGGCGTGACGACCATGATTGGCGGCGGCACCGGCCCGGCGGCGGGCACCAATGCCACCACCTGTACGCCTGGCCCGTGGTACATCGCCCGCATGTTGCAAGCGGCGGACAGCCTGCCGGTGAATATCGGTTTTCTCGGCAAAGGGAATGGCTCAAACCCGGACGCGCTGCGTGAGCAGATTGCCGCCGGCGCGATCGGCCTGAAGATCCACGAGGACTGGGGCGCGACGCCTGCGGCGATCGACTGTGCGCTGACCGTGGCTGAAGAGATGGATATTCAGGTCGCGCTGCACAGCGACACGTTAAACGAGTCCGGTTTCGTCGAGGACACGCTGGCGGCAATTGGCGATCGCACGATCCATACCTTTCACACCGAAGGGGCGGGCGGCGGTCACGCCCCGGATATTATCACCGCCTGCGCGCATCCCCATATCCTCCCCTCCTCCACCAACCCGACGCTGCCTTATACCGTCAACACCATTGACGAGCATCTCGATATGCTGATGGTCTGCCACCATCTCGACCCGGATATCGCCGAAGATGTGGCGTTTGCCGAGTCGCGTATTCGTCGGGAAACCATCGCCGCCGAAGATGTGCTGCACGATCTCGGCGCCTTTTCCCTGACCTCGTCGGATTCCCAGGCGATGGGACGGGTGGGCGAAGTCATTCTGCGAACCTGGCAGGTGGCGCACCGGATGAAAGTACAACGCGGCCCGTTAGCGGAGGAGACGGGCGATAACGACAACCAGCGCGTAAAACGCTACATCGCCAAGTACACGATAAACCCGGCGCTAACCCACGGCATCGCCCATGAGGTCGGTTCTGTTGAGGCGGGAAAGCTGGCGGATCTGGTGCTCTGGTCTCCGGCCTTTTTTGGCGTAAAACCCGCAACACTCATTAAAGGCGGGATGATCGTCTGCGCGCCGATGGGTGATATCAACGCCTCGATTCCCACACCGCAACCGGTGCATTACCGGCCGATGTTTGGCGCGCTTGGCGCGGCGCGTCATCACTGTCGCCTGACCTTTCTTTCTCAGGCTGCGGTTGAAAACGGCATTGCGCAGCAGCTCAACTTACGCAGCGCCACCGCCGTCGTGAAAGGCTGCCGGACGGTAAAAAAAGCCGACATGATCCACAACAGCCTGCAACCCAACATCACCGTTGACGCCCAGACTTACGAGGTGCGCATTGACGGTGAGCCGATCACCAGCGAACCGGCAGACGTGTTGCCGATGGCCCAGCGTTATTTTTTATTTTGAGGAGACGACATGCTGTATCTGACGCAACGTATTGAAACGCTCGCCGCCGTCACGGCAACGCTGACGCTCCCCATTGATGTCCGCGTCAAAAGCCGGGCGAAGGTAGTGCTGGGCGACGGACGCGAAGCCGGTTTACTGCTGCCGCGCGGTTTGCTGTTACGCGGCGGCGATCGCCTGAGCACGGAGGATGGCGCAGAGGTGGTGGAGATCATCGCCGCAAACGAAGCCGTTTCGGTCGTGCGCTGCGCCGATCCGTTCCTGCTCGCCAAAGCCTGCTACCACCTGGGCAACCGCCACGTTCCGCTGCAAATTCTGCCTGACGAGCTGCGCTATCACCACGATCACGTACTCGACGACATGCTGCGCCAGTTCAGCTTAGAGGTGACTTTCGCGCATCTGCCCTTTGAACCGGAGGCGGGGGCATATGCCAGCGAATCTCACGGCCATCACCACGGCCACGCCCACTGATGACTGACGCCAGACAACGGCTACGCCTGATGCAGCTCGCCAGCAGCAGTTTACCGGTGGGATCGTTTACCTGGTCTCAGGGGCTGGAGTGGGCGGTGGAGATCGGCTGGGTGAAAAACGCGGAAGACTTTGCGCACTGGCAAACGCAACAGCTGGAGCAGAACTTTTTTACCGTCGACCTGCCGATTTTCGCCCGGTTGTACCACGCCTGTGAACGGAATGACGTTACCGCCGCTCGCCGCTGGAGCGCATATCTGCTGGCCTGTCGGGAAACCAGGGAACTGCGCGAAGAAGAGCGCAGCCGGGGGGCGGCGTTTACACGCCTGGTGGTGGACTGGGTGCCGGACTGCCCGCAGACGTGGCGTCCACTTTTTGCCGACAGCCAGCTCTGCGGTATGGCGTGGCTGGGCGTGCGCTGGCGCATCCCGCTGACGGATCTGGCGTTAAGCCTCGGCTACAGCTGGTTAGAAAGCGCGGTGATGGCGGGGGTGAAACTGGTGCCCTTCGGACAACAGGCGGCGCAGCAGCTCATTCTTTCGCTTTGCGACCATTACGCGCAGGGTATGGCGCAGGCGCTGGCTCGCCCGGATGCGGATCTGGGCTCATCCACGCCGCTGGCCGCCATCGCTTCTGCCCGTCACGAAACACAATATTGCCGATTATTTCGCTCCTGAGGAGACACGATGAACGACTATAAACATCCCCTGCGCGTCGGCGTGGGCGGTCCGGTGGGTTCCGGTAAAACCGCCCTGCTGGAAGCGTTATGCAAAGCGATGCGCGATACGTATCAACTGGCGGTGGTGACTAACGATATTTATACCAAAGAGGATCAGCGCATTCTTACCGAAGCGGGCGCGCTGGCGCCGGAAAGGATTGTCGGCGTGGAAACCGGCGGTTGTCCGCATACCGCCATTCGCGAAGACGCCTCAATGAACCTGGCGGCGGTGGAAGCATTAAGCGAGACATTCGGCAACCTGGATCTGATCTTTGTCGAGAGCGGCGGCGATAACCTGAGCGCCACCTTCAGCCCGGAACTGGCCGATCTGACGATCTATGTGATCGACGTGGCCGAAGGCGAGAAGATCCCGCGTAAAGGCGGACCGGGGATCACCAAATCCGATTTTCTGGTGATCAACAAAACGGATCTGGCGCCGTATGTGGGCGCGTCGCTGGAGGTGATGGCGCGCGATACAATGCGTATGCGCGGGGATCGGCCGTGGGCGTTTACCAACCTGAAAGCCGGTGACGGCCTGGCGACGATTATTGCGTTTCTGGAAGATAAAGGGATGTTGCGGGCGTAGCGTTTTTTATCGCCGGGTGGCGGCTTCGCCTGACCCGGCCTACGGTATTGTAAACCCGGTAAGCGAAGCCGCCACCCGGCAAAAAAATCACGCCGCAGGCAGCTCCGCCAGCGGCCAGCGAGGACGCACGCTCACGCCTAAATCCGCCGTTGCGCCGGCTTTGAAGCGCACCATACCGGCGTAGGCGATCATCGCGCCGTTATCGGTGCAAAACTCTGGCCGCGCGTAGAACACTTCGCCACGCCGTTTTTGCATCATTTCCGCCAGCTTCGCACGCAGCGTGCGGTTGGCGCTCACCCCGCCCGCCATCACCAGACGCTTAAAGCCGGTCTGATCCAGCGCTCGCTTACACTTGATCATCAGCGTATCCACCACTGCATCTTCAAACGCACGGGCAATATCGGCGCGGGTCTGTTCATCATCACCGTTGCTGCGGATCGTGTTTGCGGCGAACGTTTTCAGCCCGGAGAAGCTGAAATCCAGCCCAGGACGGTCGGTCATCGGACGCGGAAAGACAAAACGCCCTGCGGTGCCCTGCGCCGCCATTTTCGACAGCATCGGGCCGCCAGGGTAATCCAGTCCCAGCAGTTTGGCGGTTTTATCAAACGCTTCACCGGCCGCATCGTCAATGGATTCGCCTAACAGCGCATACTGACCAATCCCGGTCACGCTGATAAGTTGGGTATGACCGCCGGAGACCAGCAGCGCCACGAACGGAAATTCCGGCGGATTGTCTTCCAGCATCGGCGCCAGCAGGTGCCCTTCCATATGGTGTACCGGAATCGCCGGAACATTCCAGGCAAACGCCAGCGAACGGCCAACGGTCGCGCCGACCAGCAGCGCCCCCACCAGACCCGGCCCTGCGGTATAGGCCACGGCATCAATCTCTTTCGCCGTCAGACCCGACTCTTTCAACGCCGCCTGGATCAGCGGCACGGTCTTGCGTACGTGGTCGCGCGAGGCCAGTTCAGGCACTACGCCGCCGTAGTCAGCGTGCAATTTCACCTGACTATACAATTGGTTGGCTAACAGACCTTTTTCGTCGTCGTAAATAGCGATGCCGGTTTCATCGCAGGATGTCTCAATACCCAGTACACGCATGACTTGTTTTACCTCACTCTGATACCGCGCAGTGTAGGGCCAATGCGGGTTGATGTAAAACTTTGTTCGCCCCTGGCGACAGCCTCGTGTATACTCCTCACCCTTATAAAAGTCCCTTTCAAAAAAGGCGTCGGTGCTTTACAAAGCAGCAGCAATTGCAGTAAAATTCCGCACCATTTTGAAATAAGCTGGCGCTGATGCCAGCGGCAAACCGATTTAATCAAAGGTGAGAGGCACATGCCGGTAATTAAAGTACGTGAAAACGAGCCGTTCGACGTAGCTCTGCGTCGCTTCAAGCGTTCCTGTGAAAAAGCAGGTGTTCTGGCGGAAGTTCGTCGTCGTGAGTTCTATGAAAAACCGACTACCGAACGTAAGCGCGCTAAAGCTTCAGCAGTGAAACGTCACGCGAAGAAACTGGCTCGCGAAAACGCACGCCGCACTCGTCTGTACTAATGCGTTGAGGGCGTAAGCTCTCGATTCAGACCGAGTTGTAGTTGTAAGGCCGTGCTTCCGAAAGGAATGCGCGGCTTATTTTCGTTTATGCATTGGCATATATACAAAATCATTCAGGATGCGGCAAAGCGGCGCCTGAAGGATGAAGTGTATAAAAGGGGCATATGGCTGGACGAATCCCACGCGTATTTATCAATGACCTGCTGGCACGCACCGACATCATCGATCTGATCGATGCGCGGGTGAAGCTGAAAAAGCAGGGCAAGAATTTTCACGCGTGCTGTCCGTTCCATAACGAAAAAACCCCCTCTTTCACCGTGAACGGTGAAAAACAGTTTTACCACTGCTTTGGCTGCGGCGCACACGGCAACGCGATCGATTTCCTCATGAACTACGACAAGCTCGATTTCGTGGAAACCGTCGAAGAACTGGCTGCAATGCACAACCTGGAAATTCCCTACGAAGCAGGGACAGGTCTTAGCCAGATAGAGCGCCATCAACGGCAAAACCTCTATCAGTTAATGGACGGGCTGAATGCGTTTTATCAACAGTCGCTCGCCCATCCCACAGCAGAGCCTGCGCGCCAATATCTGCAAAAACGCGGCCTTAGCGCTGAAATCGTTCAACGCTTCGCGATTGGTTTCGCTCCGCCAGGCTGGGATAACGCATTAAAACGTTTCGGTAATAATAGCGACAACAGAGCGCTGTTACTGGATGCCGGAATGCTGGTCAACAATGACCAGGGCAGAACCTACGATCGTTTCCGTAATCGGGTGATGTTCCCGATTCGCGATAAACGAGGACGGGTGATTGGTTTTGGTGGTCGCGTACTCGGTAACGATACGCCGAAATACCTGAACTCCCCGGAAACCGATATTTTCCATAAAGGTCGACAGCTGTATGGCCTTTATGAAGCTCAGCAACATAACGCTGAACCGCAGCGACTGCTTGTTGTTGAAGGCTATATGGACGTTGTCGCGCTGGCGCAGTACGACATTAACTACGCCGTGGCATCGTTGGGGACATCGACAACAGCCGACCATATCCACATGTTATTCCGGGCGACTAACAATGTGATTTGCTGTTATGACGGCGATCGGGCCGGGCGCGATGCGGCATGGCGAGCGCTTGAAACGGCAATGCCCTATATCACCGACGGACGGCAGTTGCGCTTTATGTTCCTGCCTGATGGCGAAGACCCGGATACGCTGGTGCGTAAAGAGGGCAAAGAAGCATTCGAAGCACGGATGGAGCAGGCTCTGCCGCTCTCTCTGTTTCTCTTCAATAGCCTCTTGCCGCAGGTTGATTTGAGTACGCCGGATGGAAGTACGCAGCTTGCCGCGCTGGCGCTGCCGCTGATTAACCAGGTTCCCGGAGATACGCACAGGATCCAGCTACGACAGATGCTGGGGCTGAAATTAGGCATCTTTGACGATAGCCAGCTTGACCGCTTAATGCCAAAACAGGCAGAAAGTGGCACGGTACGCCCAGCTCCGCAGCTAAAACGCACGACCATGCGTATACTTATAGGGTTACTGGTACAAAACCCGGATTTAGCGCCGTTAGTACCACCGCTAGGCGGTCTGGATCAAAAAAAGCTGCCCGGGCTTGGCTTATTTGAAGAACTGGTCAACACTTGTTTGTCTCAACCAGGTCTGACCACCGGCCAACTTTTAGAACATTATCGCGGCACAAATAGTGCTGCGACCCTTGAAAAATTGTCGATGTGGGACGATATAGCTGATAAGGACATTGCTGAAAAAACCTTCACCGACTCACTCAACCATATGTTTGATTCGATGCTTAAGCTGCGCCAGGAAGAGTTGATTGCTCGCGATCGCACACACGGTTTAAGCAACGAAGAACGCCGGGAACTCTGGACGCTGAACCAGGAACTGGCCAAAAAATGAATTGATAGACAAAACCATTCAAGTTGTATTAAGGCAGCAAGAGAACGCAGCTAACGCAGAGACAACTTGAAGGATGACGTATTTAACGGCTTAAGTGCCGAATAGCGATCGGGAAGCCCCCGACAGCCGCACTGAGAGGCAGCGGCAAAAATATAAGTACGCCCTCGCTTTAAAGGTTGGCAGATACACCGCCGACACCAATCAAACGAAATAAGTGTGGATACCGTCTTATGGAGCAAAACCCGCAGTCACAGCTGAAGCTTCTTGTCACCCGTGGTAAGGAGCAAGGCTATCTGACCTATGCCGAGGTCAATGACCATCTGCCGGAAGATATCGTCGATTCAGATCAAATCGAAGACATCATCCAAATGATCAACGACATGGGTATTCAGGTGATGGAAGAAGCACCGGATGCCGATGATCTGCTGCTTGCTGAAAACACCAACAACACCGACGAAGACGCGGAAGAAGCTGCTGCTCAAGTTTTATCCAGTGTTGAATCTGAAATCGGTCGTACCACTGACCCGGTACGCATGTACATGCGTGAGATGGGTACGGTTGAACTGTTAACCCGTGAAGGCGAAATCGACATCGCTAAACGTATCGAAGACGGGATCAACCAGGTTCAATGCTCCGTTGCCGAATACCCGGAAGCGATTACTTATCTGCTTGAACAGTACGATCGCGTTGAAGCCGAAGAAGCTCGCCTGTCAGATCTGATCACCGGCTTTGTTGACCCGAACGCTGAAGAAGATATGGCGCCTACCGCCACGCACGTCGGTTCTGAACTCTCTCAGGAAGAGATGGACGACGACGATGATGAAGACGAAGAAGAAGACGACGACAGCAGCGATGACGACAACAGCATCGACCCGGAACTGGCGCGCGAAAAATTCGCAGAGCTGCGTACGCAGTACGAAGTCACCCGTGACACCATCAAAGCGAAAGGTCGCAGCCACGCCGATGCGCAGACCGAAATTCTGAAGCTGTCTGAAGTGTTTAAGCAGTTCCGCCTGGTGCCGAAGCAGTTCGACTACCTGGTGAACAGCATGCGCGTCATGATGGATCGCGTTCGCACGCAAGAACGCCTGATCATGAAGCTCTGCGTTGAGCAGTGCAAAATGCCGAAGAAAAACTTCATCACCCTGTTCACCGGCAACGAAACCAGCGAAACCTGGTTCAATGCCGCCATTGCGATGAACAAGCCGTGGTCCGAAAAGCTGCACGATGTCACTGAAGACGTTCAGCGCAGCCTGCAAAAACTGCAACAGATTGAAGAAGAAACCGGCCTGACCATCGAGCAGGTAAAAGACATCAACCGTCGCATGTCCATCGGCGAAGCGAAAGCCCGCCGTGCGAAGAAAGAGATGGTTGAAGCGAACTTGCGTCTGGTTATCTCTATCGCCAAAAAATACACCAACCGTGGTCTGCAATTCCTGGATCTGATTCAGGAAGGCAACATCGGTCTGATGAAAGCGGTAGACAAGTTCGAATACCGTCGTGGTTACAAATTCTCCACCTATGCCACCTGGTGGATTCGTCAGGCGATCACCCGCTCTATCGCGGATCAGGCGCGCACCATCCGTATTCCGGTGCATATGATTGAGACCATCAACAAACTCAACCGTATCTCCCGCCAGATGCTGCAAGAAATGGGTCGCGAGCCGACGCCAGAAGAGCTGGCCGAGCGCATGCTGATGCCGGAAGACAAGATCCGTAAAGTGCTGAAGATCGCCAAAGAGCCTATCTCCATGGAAACGCCGATCGGCGACGATGAAGATTCGCATCTGGGAGATTTCATCGAGGATACCACCCTCGAGCTGCCGCTGGACTCTGCCACCACCGAGAGCCTGCGTGCCGCAACGCACGACGTGCTGGCTGGCCTGACGGCGCGTGAAGCAAAAGTGCTGCGTATGCGTTTCGGTATCGATATGAACACCGACCATACGCTGGAAGAAGTGGGTAAACAGTTTGACGTTACCCGCGAACGTATCCGTCAGATCGAAGCGAAGGCGTTGCGTAAACTGCGTCACCCGAGCCGTTCTGAAGTGCTGCGTAGCTTCCTGGACGATTAATCTCGCCGCATAAGCATCAACGCCACCGCAAGGTGGCGTTTTTTTTACCGCTTACAGTCCATCAACCACCAGCGATTCATCAAGTTCCCGATACGCCTCCACCAGCTTTTCCGTCCTGATGCGATTTAAGCCGCTGGGATTCGGCAACACCCAGATCTGCGTATCGCCAATGGTCATCGTCTGTTTTCCCCACTGCGCGCCGCGCTGGCTAAATCCCTGCTCAAACGCCTGCTTGCCCAGAATCGCCAACGCCGCAGGTTGATAGTGCTCAATCTTCTCAATGAGCTTATGGCCGCCGCTACGCATCTCCTGAAGCTTAACTTCGTTCGCCTGCACGGTAGGCCTGTCGACAAATTTGGTAACGCCACAGCGGAAATCCAGCAGATGCTGCGCCTCTTCCGGTTTCAGTTGACGCCCGGTAAATCCGGCAAGGTGGATTACCTTCCAGAAACGGTTGGCAGGATGCGCGAACGGGAACCCTGTCCCCGCAGAAGAGAGGCCGGGATTGATGCCGCAAAATACCACTCTCAGCTCCCGCGCCAGTATGTCCTTAACCATATTAACTCCTGAACGATACATCAGGCTGAAAGTATAACGGATTGAAAATACGTTGTTTATAAAAACAGCATCCGTACGGTTATGGCTGGATTGCAACACGGAGTTACTTTATAATCCACCGCCACGGCCCCTTAGCTCAGTGGTTAGAGCAGGCGACTCATAATCGCTTGGTCGCTGGTTCAAGTCCAGCAGGGGCCACCAAATATCAAGGACTTGCGAGAAATCGCAGGTCCTTTTTTTTGGGTGGCCGGAATAGATGCTCCCGAATTGAAGGCGAGAGCATCGGGGCAGATAGATCTTTTTGCGCGCGCTCAGCTTATACCAGTGCCCGAAGCTGCTCACGCATATATAAAGAAAAATATTCAGGGTTTTTAATAAGCACCCGTTCTCCTGACGCAATTTTTTCAGCCCACCCGACCAATTTTTCCGTAAACCCGGCATTCCACCCTTCCCGATCGCCTCGGGCTGCCACATCTTCTGCTCTCGCCGGAACCCCCAACTCGTTCAAATATTTAAAAATCCCCTTGGCTGTACTTTCATCCATTGGGTGTGGGACTGAAGCGGATGTATTCATACCGTTAATGAAATCTAAGGCTTTATCAATGACTGCTGGCATACTTTTATCCTTAAAATTAACCATCTGAAAAACACCTCTCTAATATGCCCCTGGATTGAACTTAATATCAAAGAAATCATTAAATTTATCCTTTTCTTTCAACCAGGTTTCGAGGTGAGTCACAACACCATCCGTCTTCCTCTCCACAGATCAACCAGATAGCCCGCAAGGCAGGAGACAACAAGCGCAGCAAGTGTGGGGGATTAGACGCCTGGTGAGGGGCGGTCAGTGCCGGGTTCACCGAGAGAAAAAACAAAATTAATTACGTTCCAGTTTGATACGCCTCTAAAAATATGAGTTTCAGTATGAAACACAAATAATGGTCTGTAGAGAAAAGTGTGATCATGTCGAATGACATTAATCAAAAAATACGTTTGGAAGATAATTGCGTTATCAATTGAGTAATTTTTATCCTGCTGACTTAATACCTGAGAGCGACAAAATAAAGAACACGAAATAAAACATTTACCGCCGCGCGATAATTCATCGCGGCCTCAGCCCTGTACGTCGTAGCAGGATATGTTATTGGCAGAAACTGCGTTGCGCTGTTTCTCTGAATGCTCATCCGAACCCTGGAAGGTCTTATTATGAGCTATCGTATGTTTGATTATCTGGTGCCAAATGTGAACTTTTTCGGCCCCAATGCCATTTCGGTTGTGGGCGAACGCTGCAAACTGTTGGGCGGGCTGTAACCCGGAAAAATTTGCGGATATCGTCGGGAGCTCCCGGCGAAAGCCGGTCTAGTCGTGATGCTTGCGCTTGAACTGGCTGGCGTCGATGTCGTACTGCTTCATCTTACGCCACAGCGTAGTGCGGCCAATGTTCAGCAAATGAGACATTTCCTGCACCCGTCCGCTGGTGACGCGGGCGGCATGGATAATCGCCTCTTTCTCGATAGCCGTAAACGTCAGGCTGGCGGGTAACAGCGATGATGTCGTATCCACGCCGGGGCGTTCAGAAAACAGATATTCCGGCAGATTACTCAGGCGGATGTGGCCGTTATCGCTGCTGATAGCGATGTTTTCGATGACGCTGTTCAGCTCGAAGTCATTGCCCGGCCAGGAATAGGCCACCAGTTGCGCCAGCGCATCATCATCCACCTTCAGGCTGGTTGAAAAGCGTTTTTTCAGGCCGTTCAGCCGGTTATAGACCAGCGAAGGGATGCTGTTACGCCGCGCGCGCAGCGGAGGAATAATAATTTCAAACGAATGCAGGGCATAGTAAAGCTGACGGCTAAAGCGGTTCTGCTCAACCAGATTCGCCAGATCAACCGTGGTCGTCGCGATCACTTTCACATCCACCGGGATCAGACGTCGCGCGTCAAGGCGGGTTAACACGCCCTGCTTGATCACTTGCAGCAGCGCGGACTGCAACTCCGGCGCCAGATATTCAATTTTTTCCAGAAACAGCGTGCCACCGCTCGCCAGTTCAAGGCGGCTCAGACGACCATTTTCATCATCGGTTGGCGCACTGCCCATAAAATCCTGCCCCAGCACACTATTGGCATAGAGCTGGCAGTTTACGGCGATATAAGGCCCGCTCGCGCGCTCGCTTTCGTTGTGGATAGCCTGGCTGAGAAGCTCTTTGCCCACCCCTTCTTCACCACACAGCAGAACCGGGAAGCTCCCCCTCGCCGCCTGGCGGCCAAAGTGGATCAACCGACGCGTTTCTGGATCGTCCGTCGACATCTGTTCAAAGGTATGGCTCACTTTCCCCAGTTGACTGGTCATCAACTGGCGCATTTGCTCCACCGGGTGCAGCAGCAGAATAAAGCTGTTGCCCTGCTCCTCAACAATCGGTTTCAGGGTAATGACGGCATCAACAAACTGATGCTGACTTTCAAAAGTCACTTCGACATGGCTCAACCCGCGGACGTGTTTAATGGCGCGACGCAGCAAGGCAGGCAAATTGACCAGATCATGGATGTTTTTCCCCTGGCTGGCCTGCGTATCCAGATGCAGCATCGTGGCCGCCCGCGCGTTGAGAAACTGCAACACGCCCTGCTCGTTCCACGCCATAACGCCATCGTCCATGCTTTCCAGCAGCCCGTACATCTGATTCAGATGACGATTAGACTCGGCCAACAGGCTATCGGTTAACAGTGAATTTCCCACTTCACGGGCGATCGCCAGCGTCAGCGATAAATCAGAAACTGACTGGTGCTCCACCAGACAGCAGAGCGAAATGGAGCCAAACAGGCGGCCGTGATTATCAAATACCGGGGTTGAGCAGAACGACCACGGGTGCAGCGCCTGTTTAAAATGCTGCTCTCCGGCCGTTTTGGTTGGCTGCCCCGGCATGGTTGCCAGCGACAGCGCACAGCTGCCGATGATGCTTTCCGCACAGTAGCTGCCGTCGAGAAAGCCCAGTTCCGCCAGTTTCTCCAGCGTCCCGGGATCGCCGCAGCGGTTTAAGATACAGGCGGATTCATCCAGGATAAACAGCGCGCAAGGTCGTCCATCCATGAACTCCCAGGCATCTTCCAGCGCAGCCTGGCCTATCGTCAGCAACGCCGTTTTGCGTCGGCAAATCGATTCAAAGGTCAGCCCTTGCGCCTGGTGCGGCGTCTGCCAGGTTTCTCGCTGCATAAACTTGCTGCAACGATGCCATGACTGAGCGATGACGGAAGATACTTCCTTCCCGATGTCCTGCGTCTGAGCCGTCATATCCTTTTCCGCTGTTTTACCATAGACAACCCCTCCGGCCGGAACGGTCAGAGGGGAGGAGAAACTGCCTGTTCATCTCGGGAAGAGAACGTAACTAAAGGCGGATTAACGCGCCAGCCACTGCTGACCTAACAGATCCGCCGTCAGAATCGCGGCATAAACGCTGTCCGGCGTCACCTCAAACGGCATATTGTGGATGGTTTCGCCTTCCGCGCAGGTCGCTTTCGCCACCGCCTGAATTTTCCCTTCAATGCCGTCTTTCACGCCCATCTGCGCGAGGGTAATCGGCAGTCCCACTTTCTCGCAGAACCCCAGAACGGTTTCGATCTCTTCCATCGGGCTGTTCTGTAATACCAGTTGCGCCAGCGTGCCAAACGCGACTTTTTCGCCGTGATACAAATGGTGGCACTCTTCCAGAATAGTGAAACCGTTGTGAATCGCATGCGCCCCGGCCAGACCGCTGCTCTCAAAGCCAATGCCGCTGAGATAGGTGTTGGCTTCAACGATACGTTCCAGCGCATCGGTCACAACGCCAGCCTGAGCCGCCAGACGCGCTTTTTCACCTTCTGCGAGCAATGTATCATAACACAGGCGCGCCAGGCTCAAGGCCGCCGCCGTAGACTGCCCGCCCGCCATGCTGGTCGCTCTGGCGTCATAGCAGGCTTTCGCTTCAAACCAGGTGGAAAGCGCATCCCCCATCCCGGACACCAGTAAACGCACCGGCGCTTTGGCGATGATTGCCGTGTCCATCACCACCATATCCGGGTTTTTCGGGTAGATCAGATACTCTTCAAACTCGCCCGCTTCGGTATAGATAACCGACAATGCGCTGGTCGGGGCATCGGTGGACGCAATAGTCGGAATAATAACGACCGGCAGTTTCTGGTAGTAACCAATGGCTTTTGCCGTATCAAGCGTTTTCCCGCCGCCGATCCCCACCACGCCACGGCAGCCTTTTTGTTTCAAAATGGCCATCAGACGGTTGATTTCAACATGGCTGCATTCGCCATTGAAACGTTCTGCGTGGCAACGGATTTCGTGGCTATTCAGGCCATTCAGCACCTTCTCGCCCGCCAGGTTCATGACGAAGTCATCTGCAATCACGAAAAAGCTGTCCGCCAGGTCTTTGGCATATTGACCGAATAAGACAGAAGCATCAGGTCCCTGGAGATATTTGGCTGGAGATTGAATAACTTTTAGCATTCCTGTCATCCTCAAATAAGTGCATGTATTTACATGGTGAGCCCTGGCGTTATCCTGTTTGGCCCTGTGTTAATGGCGAAAACGGAGCGATACCGGAGCGATGCAATCACTGTAGGACGAGGCATCGCCAAAAAAATCTTTCCTCTTTTTGTTCTGAAATGGAACACAGAAAAATTCATCACGTTTCATAGTGGAACAATAAACCCTAAAAAACGGCAGGATTGCGATCCCGATCCGTTCAGCCTTCTCATAATGCCTCTGAAAAAAGGGGAATCATGCGTGGTTTTCGCCGCCGATTGCCGACAAGACAGGAAAATATTTTTCTGTCAGGCCAACTTTTCTGCGTGAATGAGCGGGAAAAAGGCGCGCTCCGGCTCGCATTTTGGCTTTTTTCCATCAGAAAACGTTTCATTACGGAACATAAAAGAATAATTTCGTTTCGTAATGAAACTCATTTTCCTCAAATTTTTTTCTTCATGAACTCAGCCAGAATCTCCTCATCGCCGACCTGCCCCGCAGCGTCCCGATGATGAGCGCCTCCGCAACCATAATGTGCAGCCGGGGGTCTGTTTTTCCCACTCTCCAGGAACCGTTATGACTCAATTCTTTTTTAACCAGCGACCCCATCTCGTCAACGACGTCATTGAAGGAACGATTATCTCCAGCCCGTGGAACAATCTGGTGCGCCTGGAGAGCGATCCGGCGATTCGTGTCGTGGTTCGCCGCGATCTGAACCGTAACAACGTCGCGGTGATTTCCGGCGGCGGCTCCGGGCACGAACCTGCCCACGTTGGTTTCATCGGGAAAGGCATGTTAACCGCTGCCGTCTGCGGCGATCTGTTTGCCTCCCCCAGCGTCGATGCAGTGCTGACCGCTATTCAGGCGGTCACTGGCGACGCCGGCTGCCTATTAATCGTAAAAAACTATACCGGCGATCGTCTGAACTTCGGCCTTGCGGCAGAGAAAGCGCGCCGTCTGGGCTACAACGTTGAAATGCTGATTGTCGGGGATGACATTTCGCTGCCAGACAATAAGCACCCGCGTGGTATCGCGGGCACCATTCTGGTTCATAAAGTCGCCGGCTATTTTGCCGAACGCGGCTACAACCTGGCGACCGTCTTGCGTGAAGCGCAGTACGCCGCCAACAATACCGTGAGTCTTGGCGTTGCGATTTCCAGTTGCCATCTGCCGCAGGAGACGGAGAACGCGCCACGCCATCATCCTAATCAGTCTGAGCTGGGAATGGGGATCCACGGTGAACCCGGCGCATCAGTCATTGATACCCAAAACAGCGCGCAGATTGTGAGCCTGATGGCCGACAAACTCCTCTCCGCTCTGCCTGAGACCGGTCGTCTGGCGGTGATGGTCAATAACCTTGGCGGCGTCTCTGTCGCGGAAATGGCCATCATCACGCGTGAACTGGCGCGCAGCCCGCTGCATAAACGTATCGACTGGCTTATCGGCCCGGCTTCACTGGTGACTGCGCTGGATATGAAAGGTTTTTCACTGACGGCAATGGTGCTGGAAGAAAGTATCGAAAAAGCGTTGCTCTCCGGGGTGGAAACCAGCAGTTGGCAAACGCCGGTGCCGCCGCGTGAGATAACCATTATGCCATCCTCATTGCAAAGCGCGCGGGTAGAGTTTCAGCCTTCAGAGAACGCGTTAGTTGCCGGGATTGTTGAGCAGGTCACCCGCACGCTGTCCGATCTGGAAATGGATCTTAACGCGCTGGATGCCAAAGTCGGCGACGGCGATACCGGCTCAACTTTTGCGGCAGGCGCGCGTGAAATCGCGGGCCTGCTACACCGCCAGCAGTTGCCGCTCGACCATCTCGCCACGCTGTTCGCACTCATTGGCGAACGCCTGACCGTCGTCATGGGCGGCTCCAGCGGTGTGCTGATGTCCATTTTCTTTACCGCCGCGGGGCAGAAACTGGAGCAAGGCGCCAGTGTGGCGGAAGCGCTGAATACCGGTCTGGCGCAGATGAAGTATTACGGTGGCGCGGATGAAGGCGATCGTACCATGATCGATGCTTTACAGCCGGCCCTGACATCGCTGCTTGCGCAGCCACAGGATCTGCACGCGGCCTTTTCCGCCGCGCAAAATGGCGCAGAACGTACCTGTCAGTCCAGCAAAGCCAACGCCGGACGCGCATCCTACCTCAGCAGCGAAAGCCTGCTTGGCAATATGGACCCTGGCGCACACGCCGTGGCAATGGTGTTTAAAGCGCTGGCGGAAAGTCACAACGCCTGATAGTCAGCAGAAAACCGGGCCCGCTGTGGCCCGGTTAAGCTTCCAGCTATAAGGAATGATTAAGCCGGCTTACGATGCCAGTATGCTGCGGCGCGCACCCGTTGCGGATCAAACTGTTCCGTCTCAAAGCGACGGCTCAGATGCTTAACCACTTTCCCTTCGCCCGTGATCCAGATGAAATAATCCGCCTCCGGCACCGTTAATTGCGCCAGTCGCTCATCAATCGCCTGCTCATCGTGTCCGACCACCCATTCAATGGCAAAGCCATCAAGATGCGCCAGATAATCCTGATATGCGGCATCCTGTACGCTGACCAGCGCCGTAACATGCGGGCGAACGGACAAGCGATCGAGCGCTTCCAGGCGGCGGCGCAGCGCTGGCATCCCTGACTCATCGCAGACATAAACCTGATATGCATAGTCTTCCGGCACCACCAGCGATCCACGCGGCCCACCGATGGTGAGCGTGTCGCCTTCGCGAGCGTTTACTGCCCATGTGCTCGCCACGCCGCCGTCGTGAATAAAGAAATCCAGCGCCAGCTCGTGCCGCTCTTCATCATATAAGGGCGTGTAATCGCGGGAAGCAGGACGTACGCCCTCTCCCCAGACAATCCCTTCGTCCGTCACCGTCGGAGGAACGAACAGGCTGCCCGGTTCAGGGAAAAACACTTTGGTGTGATCGTCAAAGCCGCGCGAGCTAAAGCCTTCCAGCGCTTCACCGCCAAGAACAATGCGCTGAAAACCGGCGCTAATACGCTCGACGCGCAGAACGGTAAGTTCACGAAAACGCAGTTCGTTACGAACGCGCTGTGGGTAGCGTGAGGATGTATTTATCATTTTTTCGCCTTCATGCAGATAATACGATATATCTAAATTAAATTTTAAATGATAATGATTGTTAGTTATGAAGATTGCAAGCACTTTTTTGATACAGTAATCTTCGATATATCTCACGATATAAAACAATTTTAATCACTTTAAAATCAATGAATTAAACAAAATAAAAATCTATCAACTTGCAAGATTACAAGTTTTAGATATAAATTAGATATATCTAAATAAAACAGGAGTACATCATGCGACATCATCATGAAGGTTGCGAGAGAGCGCATCACCACGGCCATGAACATGGCTGCGAGCACCGTCATGGCCGGGGCGCTGGCGGCGGACGTCGCCAGCGCTTTTTTGGCCACGGCGAACTACGCCTGGTGATTCTGGAAATTTTGACCCGCGAGGCCAGCCACGGTTACGAATTGATTAAAGCCATCGAGAACCTGACGCTGGGCAACTACACCCCAAGCCCAGGCGTGATTTACCCAACGCTGGATTTTCTTCAGGATCAGGAATTTATCACTATCAAAGAAGAGGACGGCGGGCGTAAGCAGATCACCATTACAGAACAGGGGCAACGGTGGCTGGAAGAGAACCGTGAACACCTGGAGCACATCCACGAACGCGTGAAAGCGCGCTGCGTCGGCTTTGAACTGCGTAAGAACCCGCAGATGAAACGGGCGCTGGACAACTTCAAAGCCGTGTTGGATCTGCGAGTGAATCAGGGCGGGATCAGCGACGCGCAGCTTAAGCAGATAATCGGCGTTATCGATCGCGCGGCGCTGGAAATCAGCCAACTGGATTAAGCAGGCGGTACGTCCTCCGCACGGATGCGGAATACTTTCACGATCTCTTTTAAGTGCCGGGCCTGCTCATTCAGCGACGCCGCTGCCGCAACGGACTCCTCAACCAGACACGAGTTCTGTTGCGTGGTGGCGTCAATCAGCCCAATCGCGCTGTTGATTTGCGAAATCCCATCGGTTTGTTCGCGACTGGCCTGACCGATTTCACGCAGAATCACATCCATCTCTTCAACGTTATCCACCATACCATTAATCAACGCACTGGCTTTTTCCACCAGTTGCATCCCCTCCTGCGTCTGGCTGGTAGAGTCTTCGATCAGGTGGCGGATCTCACTGGCGGACGACGCGCTTTTTTGCGCCAGTTGACGAACTTCCCCCGCCACGACCGCGAAGCCACGCCCGTGTTCCCCGGCGCGAGCGGCTTCCACGGCGGCGTTAAGCGCCAGAATGTTGGTCTGGAAGGCAATAGAATCAATCAGGTTGATAATGTCGGACATGCGGTTAGAGGTCTCATTTATCACGCGCATTTTTTGCGTGACCTGACGCATCATCTCACCGTTATTTTTCACCACGCTGGCCGCATCGGCAGAAAGATGGGTCGCTTCGCTGGTGTGGTCCGCCGTATTTTTGACGGTGGCGGTAATCTGCTCCATAGAGGCCGCCGTTTGCTCAACAGAACTGGCCTGTTCTTCAGTACGCGCCGCCAGATCCTGGTTGCCCGCGACAATTTGCGCCGCCGCGCTGGAGATATTTTCAGAGCCGTTCTGAACTTCCTGCACGATCACCAGCAGACGGTTTTTCATCTCCATCAGCGCCTGCAACAGCACGCCGGTTTCATCTTTTTGCGCGATATGAATCGTGCGGGTCAAATCCCCCTCCGCAATCGCCCCGGCAAACTGCACGGCGTCATTAAGCGGTCGGGTAATGGAACGTACGATGTACCATCCCATTATCACTCCGGCGGCAATGCTGATAAGCGCCAGGAGAATCAGCTGTGCCCGGTTGGTGCGAAAATCCTGGTCAACCGACGCGCCCGCATTGCGCATCAACGTATCTTCAATAGCGATCAGCTCCTGTACTTTGGCTTTATACGCCTGCTGTATGTTGACGGTGGTCGTCATCATTTCCTGTATCGCCGCCGGACGATTATGGTTCTGAATTTCCTGCAAAATACGGAACCGGGAGGCCAGATACTGCTGACGCACATCGCGAATTCCGGCGATGATGGCCTTTGAGGCCTCGTCATGACGGCTGGCGGACAGTTCATCGAGCAATACCGTAATGCGCTGGCTAATCGCATCCAGCTGCTTTTGCGACTCCTGGCTCCAGCGCCCTTCTTCATCCAGCAGCATCAGCTGCTGCGTGCTAACGAAATCCTGAAAATTATCGATCAGCAGGTTGGCTTTCACCGTTGTGGGATAATCGTGAGTAATGATGTTCTGCATACTGGTATTCGTTCGATCCAGGCTGAACAACGAAAGGCCAGAACTCACGATCATCAGTACAATAAACAAACCAAACGCAATAAATAATTTCGAGCGGATCTTCATGTTATGCAAAAGCATATTTCCCCCTGGAGATTGTTTTTCCTCTATACAGGGTTCGTTATCGGTTACGGTTGCGCTAACTTTATGATATTGATCGTTTTTTATTTCAAGTTATTACAGTAAATAGTTTTCAACGATGAATATCGGCAGACCGATCGTTATACAATTCATTTTTCAGGTTCGGAAAAATGAAGAATCACACAAAATAACGCAGCGGGTTTAAATAAGGAAATAGCTCGAAATGGTAAATATTTAATATGTGCTTAACATTGTTAGCCCAATATTATGACAAAACGCTTATCGGCTTCGATAAGCGTTTGTCGGCAGAAATAAAGGGAATTTGATTTAATGCAGAACCGTTACCGCATCTTCCAGACGGCTGGCGCGATGTTTAACCATCGCTGAAACCTGAGCGCTCTCCTCCACCAGCTCGGCATTTTTCTGCGTGATATGGTTTAACTCATCCACGGCGCGGGTCAGGCTGGAGAGTCCGTCCGCCTGTTCCAGCGTCGAGTGGCTGATTTGCGCAATAAGCTGAGTGACGTTTTGCACCTGAGCCACAATATCATCCATCGTGCGTCCTGCCGCATGCACCTGTTCGGAACCGGACTGTACCCGGCTTGCGCTGGCGTCAATGAGCTTACGAATATCATTCGCCGCGCTGGCGCTTCGGCTGGCAAGATGGCGAACTTCCCCGGCGACAACGGCAAATCCTTTACCCTGCTCGCCCGCTCGCGCCGCTTCAACCGCCGCGTTCAGCGCCAGGATATTCGTCTGGAAAGCAATATCGTTAATCAGCGTAGTGATTGTGCCAATCTGCTGCGTGCTGTCAGCGATGTCATCCATCGTTTTAATGACGGTTTCCATCGCCTCTCCGCCCTGCGTCGCCGCACTGCTGGCCGCGCTGGATAATTTATCGGCGGCGGACGCGGTGGTGGAATTTTTCTTCACGGACTCCGCCATCTGGTTCATGGTCGTCACCGTCTGCTGCACATTCTCCACCGTCTGGCGGGTGTGTTTATTCAGATCGTCATTGCCTTTCGCTAGCGTCTCGCTGCCGTTTCTGACGCTGGAGACCTGGCTTGAGACGTCATTAATCAGCCAGCAGCACATAAGCCCAAGCTGGCCTACCGCGCGCAACATCAGCCCCAGTTCGTCACTACGGTTAAGATGCGATACGCTATTACGCTCGCCCGTTGCGACTTTCAACGCCTGCCGGGCGACATTTTCGATCGGACGCACAATCTGCCATTCAAACACCGCCGTTCCCGCCAGCATCAGCAGGGCGTTCACGAATAGCGCTGGCCACGCAACGCCCATTTGCGCCATCGCCGCCATCAGCACCACGCCCGTTAGCGCCATAACGCTGCGTACACGCCAGCGAATGGGGATTGCCGGCAGTTTCCCCAGCCAGCCTTTACGCACCACCAGTCCTTTGTGGATACGTTTGTTGCTGCGGCCTTCATTCAGCGCCTTATACAAAGGCTCAACGGCAGCAATCTCTTCGTCTGTCGCGCGGGTACGAATCGACATATAGCCGGTCACGCGCCCTTCCCGCACCATCGGCACCGCATTCGCCCGCACCCAGTAGTGATCGCCATTCTTCCGTCGGTTTTTCACGATGCCGCTCCACGGCTCACCCTGCCTGAGGGTGTACCACATATCCGCAAACGCGGCTTTCGGCATGTCCGGGTGGCGTACCAGATTATGCGGTTGCATAAGCAGTTCATTCAGCGTAAAGCCGCTTACCTGAACGAAAGTATCATTTGCATGGGTGATATAGCTTTGCAGGTCAGTTGTGGACATCAGGGTTGTATCATCATCCAGCGGATAATTATGCTGGCTGACGTAGGGATGAGAAGACATGGTTGCGTCCTGTGCAGGTTACTTGAATGTTAACTTTTCTGTCAGATGTTATTTCGGCGATAATTGGTTTATCTTTAGTTGTTAAATTTGATTTAGATCGCAATTTGCGTTTAAACCGTAATATTTGTATGTTTTCTAATTCATTGATTTAAAATACTTTCGTTAAGTAACTATTCAGTTCCGCTATAACTTCCGCCCCATATACGCACACCGCCCGCACCGTTCTGGTGCGACTGCCCGCTCGTCAGCCCCGCTTCCCCCGCACACGCATTGCGCAAAACATCACCAATTGTTAATGAATGAGATTAAATATTGCACACTTGATATTTTCCCTGGTGTTTATCCCGATTTTCATGATCCACGCCGATATGGCGCAATCCCTGCAATACTTAACTCAGTATCATGTGATACGCGAGTTCCGGGAGCATATTTTGAACAGGTTACCTTCCAGCGCATCGGCCCTGGCCTGTAGCGCACACGCACTGAATCTCATTGAAAAGCGAACGCTTGATCATGAGGAAATGAAAGCACTGAACCGAGAGGTGATTGATTACTTCAAAGAGCATGTTAATCCGGGGTTTTTAGAGTATCGAAAATCTGTGACCGCTGGCGGGGATTACGGAGCCGTAGAGTGGCAAGCGGGAAGTCTGAATACGCTTGTCGACACCCAGGGACAGGAATTTATTGATTGTCTGGGTGGTTTTGGCATTTTCAACGTGGGGCACCGTAATCCAGTTGTCGTATCCGCCGTACAGAATCAACTCGCAAAACAACCTCTGCACAGCCAGGAGTTACTGGACCCGCTCCGGGCCATGCTGGCTAAAACGCTCGCAGCGCTCACGCCTGGAAAACTGAAGTACAGTTTTTTCAGCAACAGCGGCACCGAATCGGTGGAAGCGGCGCTGAAACTGGCGAAGGCGTATCAGTCGCCGCGCGGTAAGTTTACCTTTATCGCTACCAGCGGCGCGTTTCACGGTAAATCGCTGGGGTCGCTTTCCGCCACGGCGAAATCCACGTTCCGCAAGCCGTTTATGCCGCTGCTGCCAGGCTTCCGCCATGTACCGTTTGGCAACATTGAGGCCATGCGTACTGCACTTAGCGAGTGTAAAAAAACCGGCGACGATGTGGCAGCCGTCATTCTGGAACCAATTCAGGGCGAGGGCGGCGTGATCCTGCCGCCGCAGGGCTATCTGACCGCCGTGCGTAAACTCTGCGACGAGTTTGGCGCCCTGATGATTCTGGATGAAGTCCAGACCGGCATGGGGCGCACCGGTAAGATGTTTGCCTGTGAACATGAAAACGTGCAGCCTGACATTTTATGTCTGGCAAAAGCGTTAGGCGGCGGCGTGATGCCGGTTGGGGCAACCATCGCCACCGAAGAGGTGTTCTCCGTTCTGTTCGATAATCCGTTCCTGCACACCACAACCTTTGGCGGCAACCCGCTGGCCTGTGCGGCAGCATTAGCGACCATTAACGTGTTGCTGGAGCAGAATCTACCGGCACAGGCGGAGCAGAAAGGCGATATGTTGCTGGACGGCTTCCTCCAGCTTGCCAGGGAATACCCTGACCTGGTGCAGGACGCTCGCGGAAAAGGGATGTTGATGGCGATTGAGTTTGTTGACAACGAAATCGGCTACAACTTCGCCAGTGAGATGTTCCGCCAGCGGGTACTGGTTGCCGGGACGCTCAACAACTCGAAAACGATTCGCATCGAACCACCGCTGACATTAACAATTGAGCAGTGTGAGCAGGTGTTAAAGGCGACCCGCAAGGCTCTGGCGGCGTTACGGGTGAGCGTGGAGGAAACATAACACGCCGCCGGATGGCGCTACGCTTATCCGGCCTACAGGAATCCGATCCGTAGGCCGGATAAGATGCGCCAGCATCGCCATCCGGCAATGTTCACACAATCCGCACGCCCGCCTGTAGGCCGGATAAGACGCGCCAGCATCGCCATCCGACAATATTCACACAACCCGCATACCCGCCTGTAGGCCGGATAAGATGCGCCAGCGTCGCCATCCGGCAATGTTCACACAGCCCGCACACCCGCCTGTAGGCCGGATAAGACGCGCCAGCGTCGCCATCCGGCAAGTTCACACAACCCGCACGCCCGCAGGCATTACGCGTTCCGGCGTCAGCAATACGCTTTCACTGCCGTCATCGGTTTCGGCGCACAGCAACATGCACTCTGACGTTTCACCACGCATTTTGGCTTTTTGCAGATTGCACAGTACCACCACCGTTTTCCCCATCAGCGCATCCTCTCGGTAATAAGGTACGAGGCTGGTTACCGTTTGCAGCGTACGCTCGCCCACATCCACCTGCACAATGTAAAGCTTATCGGCATTATCATGACGCTTTACCTGTACAATCTTTCCAACACGCAGCTCCAGTCGGGCAAAATCCGCAAAGGCCACCGTCTCCATCTTTTTCTCCTTCTGGTAAAAATTTACTAAATCATAGCAATAATTTTTCCAGGCACTGTTCTTAAAAAAGGGGAAATGCTGCGTTTATCACACTCTTTAAGCTGAAATTTACCCCTGGCACGTCAAATAAACGCGCTTTATTTACTGAAAACAGATGCATAGATAAGCACTTCCTTTACAATGAAAAGGCTACTCAGGGGAAAGTCGAAAAAGGTAATCATGGCAACACTTAAAGATATCGCAATTGAAGCTGGCGTATCCCTGGCGACAGTGTCGCGGGTCTTAAACGACGACCCCACGCTGAATGTCAAAGAAGAGACCAAACACCGCATTCTGGAAATCGCGGAAAAGCTGGAGTACAAAACCAGCAGCGCCCGTAAGAGCCAGAATAGTACGGTCAGCCTGCAACACATCCTTGCCATCTACAGTTATCAGCAAGAGCTGGAAATTAACGATCCCTACTATCTGGCAATCCGCCACGGGATTGAGACACAGTGTGAAAAACTGGGGATTGAACTGACCAACTGCTACGAACACAGCGGGTTGCCGGATCTTAAAAACATCACCGGCATTCTCATTGTCGGCAAGCCCTCAGCCGCCTTACGCGACGCCGCCGCCGCGCTGACTGACAATATCTGCTTTATCGACTTTCACGAATCAGGCAGTGAATACGATGCCGTCGATATCGATTTGTCCCGCATCAGCAAAGAGATCATCGACTTTTTCATTGCTCAGGGCGCAACCCGTATCGGTTTTATTGGCGGGGAGGATGAGCCCGGCAAAGCCGATATCCGCGAAGCCGCGTTTGTCGAATATGGCCGTCTGAAGCAGGTCGTGCGTGAAGACGATATCTGGCGCGGTGGTTTTTCCAGTTCATCAGGTTACGAACTGGCGAAACAAATGCTGGCTAAAGCGGATTATCCGCGCGCGCTGTTTGTCGCCTCCGACTCGATAGCCATTGGCGTGTTACGCGCAATCCACGAGCATGGCCTTGAGATCCCGCGCGACATCTCCCTGATAAGCGTGAATGACATTCCGACGGCGCGATTCACCTTCCCACCGCTTTCCACGGTGCGCATTCATTCCGAAATGATGGGCAGCCAGGGCGTAAATCTGGTGTACGAAAAAGCCCGTGACGGGCGTGCACTGCCGCTGCTGGTCTTCGTTCCCAGTAAACTTAAACTGCGCGGCACCAGCCGCTAACCCCCCTTTTCCACCGCCCGGTTTTCCTGATAGCCGGGCGCATTCCGCTTTTCGCCGTTTTTCTTCTCACTGCTTATTTTCGTGATCCAGTTAAAGTAAATCATTTTACCCACTACATTTTAGTAAATATTTTACTAAAATCATTTCCCATAACGCACACTTACCATCGCCTTGAAGGGTTCCGACTTCGCTCCACAGGGAGGCATTATGAATCGCTGGGAAAACATTCAGCTGACCCACGAAAACAGACTGGCGCCACGCGCCTACTTTTTTTCTTATGACTCAATAGCCCAGGCTCGCACATTCGCCCGCGAAACCAGCAGCTATTTTTTGCCGCTAAGCGGTCAGTGGAACTTTCAGTTCTTCGACCACCCGCTTCAGGTGCCGGAAGCCTTTACCTCAGAGTATATGCGTGACTGGAGAACAATTACCGTTCCGGGGATGTGGCAAATGGAAGGCCACGGCAAGCTGCAATATACCGACGAGGGCTTCCCGTTTCCGATCGATGTGCCGTACGTCCCCAGCGATAACCCCACCGGCGCTTATCAACGCATTTTCACGCTGAGCGAAGGCTGGCAAGGAAAGCAAACGCTGATTAAATTCGACGGCGTCGAAACGTATTTCGAAGTTTATGTGAACGGCCATTATGTGGGATTCAGCAAAGGCAGCCGCCTGACGGCAGAGTTCGACATCAGCGCAGTCGCGAAGACGGGCGACAACCTGTTATGCGTCCGCGTGATGCAGTGGGCAGATTCCACCTATGTTGAAGACCAGGATATGTGGTGGTCGGCGGGCATCTTCCGCGACGTTTATCTGGTTGGTAAACACACCGTCCACATTCAGGACTTCACCGTTCGCACCGATTTTGACGACGATTATCGCAATGCCACCCTCTCCTGCCAGCTGGTTCTGGAAAATCTGACCGCCGACCCGGCAATCGCTTCTCTGGAGTATGCGCTGTTTGACGGTGAGGATGTTGTACATGCAGGCGCCATCAACGCACTGACCATTGACCAGCGCATCAGCACCGACTTTGCCGTTAGTGTTCACGCTCCGCACCAGTGGTCCTCTGAGTCGCCGTATCTCTACCACCTGGTGATGACCCTGAAAGACGCTAACGGCAATACTCTTGAAGTGGTGCCGCAACGCGTGGGCTTTCGCGATATTCAGGTTCGCGACGGGCTGTTTTACATCAACAACCGCTACGTGATGCTGCACGGCGTCAACCGCCACGATAACGATCATCTTAAAGGTCGGGCTGTCGGCATGGATCGCGTTGAAAAAGATCTGCGGTTAATGAAACAACACAACATCAACTCGGTACGAACCGCGCACTACCCTAACGATCCACGTTTCTACGAGCTCTGCGATATCTACGGCCTGTTTGTGATGGCGGAAACTGACGTCGAGTCACACGGATTCGCTAACATCGGCGATATCAGCCGCATCACCGACGACCCGGCGTGGGAAACGGTCTACGTCGAGCGCATCGTGCGCCATATCCATGCGCAGAAAAACCACCCTTCTATCATCATCTGGTCGCTGGGCAACGAATCCGGGTACGGCTGTAATATTCGCGCGATGTACCACGCCGCCAAAGCGCTGGATGACACGCGCCTGATTCACTACGAAGAAGACCGCGACGCCGAAGTGGTGGATATCATCTCCACCATGTATACCCGCGTGCCGCTGATGAACGAGTTTGGTGAGTACCCGCATCCGAAGCCGCGCATCATCTGCGAATACGCCCACGCGATGGGCAACGGCCCCGGCGGGCTAACCGAATATCAGAATGTCTTTTACCAGCACGACTGCATTCAGGGGCACTATGTCTGGGAATGGTGCGATCACGGTATCCAGGCGAAAGACGACGATGGCAACGTGTGGTACAAATTTGGCGGCGATTACGGCGACTACCCGAATAACTACAACTTCTGCCTTGATGGTCTGATTTACCCTGACCAGACGCCGGGCCCGGGTCTGAAGGAGTACAAGCAGGTCATTGCACCTGTAAAAATCCACGCGCAGGATCTGGAACGTGGCGAACTGAAAGTAGAAAACAAGCTGTGGTTCACCTCCCTTGACGACTATACCCTGCATATTGACGTTCGTGCCGAAGGGGAGACGCTCTCCACGCAGCAGATCAAACTGCGCGACGTCGCGCCGAATAGCGAGGCGTTACTGCACTGCACGTTGCCAGCGCTGGATGGGCGAGAAACGTTTCTTAACGTCACCGTGACCAAAGACTCCCCCACACTCTACAGCGACGCAGGGCATCATATCGCCGCCTGTCAGTTCCCGCTGAAGGCCAGAACGGCGCCTCCTGTACCGTTTAGCCAGCCAAACGCGCGCGCGTTGACGCTGGAAGACGATCGTCTGAGCTGCACCGTGCGCGGCTACAACTTCCATCTGACGTTCTCAAAACTGAACGGGAAGCCAACCGCCTGGAACGTTAATGGTGAAGCGCTGCTGACCCGCGCGCCAAAAATCAATTTCTTTAAGCCGACAATTGATAACCACAAGCAGGAGTTCGACGGGCTCTGGCAACCAAACCATCTGCACATCATGCAGGAGCATCTGCGGGCGTTTACCGTCGAGCAAACGGAAGATGCGGTGCTGATTACCAGCCACACCCTTATTGCTCCGCCGGTATTTGATTTCGGCATGCGCTGTACGTATCGCTGGCGCATTGCGATGGATGGTCAGGTAAACGTCGCGCTTTCCGGCGAACCCTACGGCGAATATCCGCACATTATTCCGTGTATTGGCTTCACGATGGGAATCAATGGCGCCTTCGATCAGGTTGCCTGGTATGGTCGCGGCCCGGGAGAAAACTATGCCGACAGTCAGCAGGCCAACATCATCGACATCTGGCGCTCCACCGTGGATGACATGTTTGAGAATTACCCGTTCCCGCAGAACAACGGTAATCGCCAGCATGTACGCTGGGCGACGCTAACCAACCGCCACGGCAACGGTCTGCTGGTGGTGCCGCAACGCTCCATCAACTTCAGCGCCTGGCATTACACGCCAGAAAACCTCTTTGCCGCGCAGCACTGCAATGAGTTACAGCGCTGCGACGACATCACCCTGAATCTGGATCATCAGTTGCTTGGGCTGGGTTCCAACTCCTGGGGAAGCGAAGTGCTCGATTCCTGGCGCGTCTGGTTCCGGTCATTCCGTTATGGCTTTACGTTGCTGCCGGTGTCCGGCGGCGAAGCGACCGCCCAGGCTATCGCCGGCCATGCCTTCGGCACGGACTTCTTTTCCACAAATTTGCATAGCGAGAATGAAAAATGAGGCTCCTCGATAACTTAGAACAGTTCCGGCAGGTCTACGCCTCTGGTCGAAAATGGCAGCGCTGCATTGAAGCGATTGAAAATATCGACAACATTCAGCCCGGCGTCGCTCACTCCATCGGGGATTCTCTGACGTATCGCGTGGAAACCGACTCTGCCGCCGATGCGCTGTTTACCGGGCATCGCCGTTACGTTGAAGTGCATTACTACCTGCAAGGGCGACAAAAAATTGAATATGCCGCCAAAGATACGTTGCAGGTCGTTGAATATTATCGCGATGAAACCGATCGCGAATATCTGAAAGGTTGCGGAAACACCGTAGAGGTTCACGAAGGACAGATGGTGATTTGCGACAACCATGAAGCCTACCGTTTTATCTGTAATCACGCTGTAAAAAAAGTCGTACTCAAAGTGACCATTGAAGATGGTTATTTTCATAACAAATAAAAATAACGGGCGGCACCTGTGATGTGCCGCTGACTACCCTACAAAAATCAGGAATCGGAGATGTGTTATGTCTGATACCAAACGTAATACAATCGGCAAGTTCGGCTTACTCTCGCTTACCTTTGCCGCCGTTTACAGTTTTAATAACGTTATCAATAATAATATTGAGCTGGGGCTGGCATCGGCGCCGATGTTTTTCCTGGCAACGATTTTCTACTTTATCCCCTTCTGTTTAATTATTGCAGAATTCGTTTCATTAAATAAAAACTCTGAAGCTGGCGTTTATGCTTGGGTAAAAAGCTCCCTCGGCGGACGCTGGGCATTTATTACCGCCTACACCTATTGGTTCGTTAATTTGTTCTTTTTCACCTCGCTGCTCCCGCGCGTAATTGCCTATGCCTCTTATGCGTTCCTGGGCTACGAATATATTCTGACGCCGGTCGCAACAACCGTATTGAGTATGGTGCTGTTCGCCTTCTCAACCTGGGTTTCCACCAACGGGGCGAAAATGCTGGGGCCAATCACCTCCGTCACCTCCACGCTGATGCTCCTGTTGACGCTTTCCTATATTTTACTGGCCGGTACGGCGCTGGTGGGCGGCGTTCAGCCTGCCGATCCGATCACCGTGGAGGCGATGATCCCGAACGTTAACTGGGCGTTCCTCGGTATTACGACCTGGATCTTTATGGCCGCAGGCGGCGCGGAATCCGTTGCGGTGTATGTTAACGACGTAAAAGGCGGATCAAAATCATTTGTAAAAGTGATCATCCTGGCCGGGATTTTCATCGGCGTGCTTTATTCTATCTCGTCGGTACTGATCAACGTATTCGTGAGCAGTAAAGAGCTGAAATTTACCGGCGGTTCAGTACAGGTCTTCCACGGTCTGGCAGCCTGGTTTGGTCTGCCCGAACTGTTGATAAACCGCTTTGTCGGTCTGGTTTCTTTTACTGCGATGTTCGGCTCTCTGCTGATGTGGACTGCAACGCCGGTTAAAATTTTCTTCTCCGAAATTCCCGCAGGGATTTTTGGCAAAAAAACCGTCGAACTGAATGAAAACGGCGTCCCCGCTCGCGCCGCCTGGATTCAGTTCCTGATTGTCATTCCGTTGATGATTATCCCGATGCTCGGCTCGAATACCGTTCAGGAATTAATGAACACCATCATTAATATGACCGCAGCGGCCTCCATGCTGCCTCCACTGTTTATTATGCTGGCCTACCTGAATCTGCGGGCAAAACTGGAGCACTTACCGCGAGACTTCCGTATGGGATCGCAAAGAACCGGTATTATCGTCGTGTCGATGTTAATTGTTATATTTACCATCGGATTTATTGCCTCCACTTTCCCAACCGGCGGCAATATTATGACCATTGTTTTCTATAACGTGGGCGGTATTGTTATTTTCCTCGGATTCGCCTGGTGGAAATACAGCCGATACATTAAAGGACTCACAAAAGAAGAACAGGATATTGAAGCCGCACCCGCATCAAACATTAATTAACAGATTTATTTTATAACTATAAGAACCATTTTCACATTGGCTATAACAATAAAAAATATTTATTTTGGCTTAGGACAGAAGCATGAAAATGATGAAAAATATTCGCAGGGCAATGATTGCCCTGCCCTTCCTCTGTGTTTTTCCCCTGGCTGCGGAAGACGTTCATCCGGCAGAACATGACGACACAAAAACGCCAGCCGTCACCTCTCCCTCCTTTCGTTTTTACGGCGAGATGGGGCTGGGGGGATATATGGATTTAGAGGGACAGGATAAACATAAATACAGTGACGGCACTTATATTGAAGGCGGCCTGGAGATGAAATACGGCTCATGGTTTGGCCTGATTTACGGCGAAGGTTGGACGGTGCAGGCCGACCATCAGGGTAACGCCTGGGTTCCCGATCATAGCTGGGGCGGGTTCGAAGGCGGTATCAACCGTTTTTATGGCGGTTATCGTACTGATGACGGCACGGAACTGATGCTGAGCCTGCGTCAGGATTCCTCGCTGGATGACCTGCAATGGTGGGGCGATTTTACGCCGGATCTGGGCTACGTCATCCCCAATACCCGTGACATCATGACCGCGATTAAGGTGCAGAATCTGAGCGGCGCCTTCCGTTATAGCGTCACCGCCACGCCAGCCGGGCATCACGATGAGGGGAAAGCCTGGCTCCATTTCGGCAAATACGATCGCTATGACGATAAATACACCTATCCGGCGATGATCAACGGTTATATCCAGTACGATCTTGTCGAAGGCGTCACCTGGATGAACGGCCTGGAAGTTACCGACGGCACCGGGCAACTGTTTCTGACCGGCGTTCTCTCTCCCAACCTGGCCGCCCGCGCCTGGCACCACACTGGTCGCGCCGACGGTCTGGACGTGCCGGGCAGCGAAACCGGCTTTATGGTCAGCGCCATGTACGAAGCGCTAAAAGGCGTTTATCTCTCTACCGCCTACAGCTATGCCAGGCACCGGCCAGACCATGCCGCAGACGAAACCACCTCTTTTATGCAGTTTGGCGTCTGGTACGAATACGGCGGCGGACGTTTCGCCACCGCCTTCGACAGCCGGTTCTATATGCAAAACGCATCTGGCGATCCCAGCGACCAGATTTTCCTGATGCAATATTTCTACTGGTAATAAGGACATGAACACCATGAAAATCACGACGACCCTGACGCCGCTGACCTGCGCTTTACTGATAAGCCTCTCCGCACATGCCGCCACTGCGGACGATTATAAAAATGTCATTAACCGCACCGGCGCGCCGGGCTATATGCATGATTACGATTACGATGATCACCAGCGTTTTAATCCGTTTTTCGATCTCGGCGCGTGGCTCGGATACCTGCTGCCAGACAGCAAGGCCACGATGGGCGGCTTTCCCGGCGTCGCACTGCTGACGGAAGAGTACATCAACTTTATGGCCACCCATTTTGACCGTCTGTCGGTGTATCAAAACGGCCAACAGGTTGACTTTGCGCTTGAGGCTTACAGCATTCCCGGCGCGCTGATCCAAAAATTATCCTCAAAGGACGTGCAGGTTGAGATGACGCTGCGCTTCGCCAGTTCGCGCACGGCCCTGCTGGAAACGAAAATCACCAGCAAGACGCCGCTGGATCTGGTGTGGGACGGCGAGTTACTGGAAAAACTGGAAGCGAAAGAGGGAAAAGCGATCTCCGATAAAACCATTGATGGAGAATACCCGGGCTATCAGCGAAAAATCATCGCCACCCGTGATGGTCTGAAAGTCACCTTCGGCAAAGTGCGTTCCACCTGGGATCTGCTCACTTCCGGCGAATCTGAATATCAGATACATAAATCCCTGCCAACAGACACGAAGGTCGACGGCCACCGCTTTACCAGCAAGGCGCACATCAACGGTTCCACCACGTTTTATACTACCTGGTCGCATCTGCTCACCGCGCAGGAAGTGGATAACGAGCAGGCGCAGATCCGCGACATTCTGGCTCGCCCGACTGACTATCTCAACGCATCACAAAAACGCTGGGAGGGCTATCTGCAAAAAGGCTTAACCAACCCGGACGCCACGCCAGAACAGACGCGGGTTGCGGTTAAAGCCATTGAAACGCTGAACGGCAACTGGCGCTCGCCAGGCGGCGCGATCAAACACCATACCGTGACGCCATCGGTCACTGGCCGCTGGTTTTCCGGTAATCAGACCTGGCCGTGGGACACCTGGAAGCAGGCCTTTGCGATGGCGCATTTCAACCCGGAAATCGCCAAAGAGAATATTCGCGCCGTCTTCTCCTGGCAGATTCAACCCGACGATCCGCTTCGCCCACAGGATGCGGGCTTCGTTCCCGACCTGATCGCCTGGAATCTCAGCCCGGAACGCGGCGGCGATGGCGG
The DNA here is from genome assembly GCF_030333285.1 of Citrobacter sp. CK199. Classification (NCBI taxonomy): domain Bacteria; kingdom Pseudomonadati; phylum Pseudomonadota; class Gammaproteobacteria; order Enterobacterales; family Enterobacteriaceae; genus Citrobacter; species Citrobacter sp. CK199. Next base: position 428,263 of record NZ_JAOWGF010000026.1, read on the forward strand.
CAACTGGAACGAGCGCAACACCAAACCAAGCCTCGCGGCATGGTCAGTGATGGAGGTCTACAACGTCACCAAAGACAAAGCCTGGCTTGAAGAGATGTACCCGAAACTGGTGGCATACCATGACTGGTGGCTGCGTAACCGCGATCACAACGGCAATGGCGTCCCGGAATATGGCGCAACCCGCGACAAAGCCCACAATACCGACACCGGCGAAATGCTGTTTACGGTAAAACAGGGCGACAAGGAAGAGACGTTATCCGGGCTGAGAAACTATGCCCGCATCATCAGCGAAGGCCAGTACGACAGCCTGGAAATTCCGGCGCAGGTCGCCGCCTCCTGGGAGTCCGGGCGTGATGACGCCGCAGTGTTCGGTTTTATTGATAAAGCGCAGTTGGATAAATATGTCGCAAACGGCGGCAAACGCAGCGACTGGACGGTGAAATTTGCGGAAAACCGTCGCCAGGACGGCATGCTGCTGGGCTATTCGCTGCGACAGGAGTCAGTCGATCAGGCGAGCTACATGTACAGCGACAACCACTATCTGGCGGAAATGGCGACCCTCCTCAATAAGCCGAACGAGGCGCAGCACTATCGCCAGTTGGCGCAGAAGCTCGCGGATTACATCAACACCTGCATGTTCGATCCGACAACACACTTCTTCTATGATCTGCGGATTGAAGAAAAGCCGCTGGCAAACGGCTGTGCGGGGAAACCGATCGTTGAGCGTGGCAAGGGGCCGGAAGGCTGGTCGCCGTTGTTTAACGGCGCTGCGATGCAGGCTCACGCCGATGCGGTTGTGAAGGTGATGCTTGACCCGAAAGAGTTCAACACTTTCGTACCGCTCGGCACCGCCGCGCTGACCAATCCGGCGTTCGGCGCGGATATTTACTGGCGTGGACGCGTGTGGGTGGATCAGTTCTGGTTCGGATTAAAAGGCATGGCGCGTTACGGCTATCGTGATGATGCGCTGAAGCTGGCGGATACTTTCTTCAGGCATGCGAAAGGACTGACCGCCGACGGGCCGATTCAGGAAAACTACAACCCGTTGACCGGCGCACAGCAGGGCGCGCCGAACTTCTCCTGGAGCGCCGCGCACCTGTATATGCTGTATAACGACTTCTTCAGGAAACTGTAATCCGAAATGCAATGCCGGATGGCGCTACGCTTATCCGGCCTACAGGAATCCGATCCGTAGGCCGGATAAGACGCGCCAGCGTCGCCATCCGGCAAATTCGTTCTCTGCCCCCGCTCCTTTTTTGAATCCCATCACAATCATCGCATTCCCCTTTTCCCTTTTACGCCGCGACGGCTAAATTATTAACTCATCCGACCACATAACAATAATTTTACATACTGGACACACTTATGAGCTATCCGTCGCTTTTCGCCCCGCTCGATCTGGGCTTTACCCGGCTTAAAAACCGTGTGCTAATGGGTTCGATGCATACCGGGCTGGAGGAATACCCCGATGGCGCCGAACGGCTGGCGGCTTTCTACGCCGAACGTGCGCGGCATGGCGTCGCGCTGATCGTCACCGGGGGGATTGCCCCCGCACTGTCCGGGGTGGGAATGGAAGGCGGCGCTACATTAAATGATGCCAGTCAGCTGCCGCACCACCGCGTGATCACGGACGCCGTTCATGAGGAAGGCGGGAAAATTGCGTTGCAGATCCTGCATACCGGACGCTATAGCTATCAGCCGCATCTGGTCGCCCCTTCGGCGATCCAGGCGCCCATCAACCGTTTTACGCCGCACGAACTCACGCACGATGAAATCCTGCAACTGATTGACGATTTCGCCCACTGCGCCCAGCTGGCGCGGGAAGCGGGTTACGACGGCGTCGAGGTGATGGGTTCGGAAGGCTATCTGATCAATGAATTTCTTACCGTGCGCACGAACCAGCGCGACGATGAATGGGGCGGCGATTACGCCAGGCGTATGCGCTTCGCGGTGGAAGTGGTACGGGCGGTACGCCAGCGCGTGGGCAGCGATTTTATCATTATCTACCGCCTGTCGATGCTCGACCTGGTGGAAAACGGCGGGACGTTCGACGAAACCGTACAGCTGGCGCAGGCCATTGAAGCGGCTGGCGCGACGCTCATCAACACCGGTATTGGCTGGCACGAAGCGCGTATCCCGACGATCGCCACGCCGGTTCCGCGCGGCGCCTTTAGCTGGGTAACGCGCAAACTGAAAGGCCACGTCACCGTTCCGCTGGTCACGACCAACCGGATCAACGATCCGCAAGTAGCAGACGATATTCTGGCGCGCGGCGATGCGGATATGGTGTCGATGGCGCGCCCGTTCCTGGCGGATGCCGAGCTGCTGTCGAAAGCGCAATCAGGGCGGGCGGATGAGATCAACACCTGTATCGGCTGCAACCAGGCCTGTCTGGATCAGATCTTCGTGGGTAAAGTCACCTCTTGCCTGGTGAATCCACGCGCCTGTCACGAAACCAAAATGCCGATAGTTCCGGCTGAACATAAGAAAAGCCTGGCCGTCGTCGGCGCAGGCCCGGCGGGTCTCGCATTTGCCATTAACGCGGCAGCGCGCGGGCACGACGTTACGCTGTTTGATGCCCTGGCCGAGATCGGCGGGCAGTTCAACATCGCTAAACAGATCCCCGGCAAAGAAGAATTTTATGAAACGCTGCGCTATTACCGTCGGATGATCGAAGTGACCGGCGTGACGCTGAAGCTCAACCGGTTTGTCACCGCAGACGATCTGCAACCGTTTGATGAAGCGATCCTCGCTTGCGGGATCGAGCCGCGTAAACCGTCGATCGAGGGCATCGATCACCCGAAAGTGCTGACCTATCTTGAGGTGCTGCGCGATAAAACTCCCGTCGGGAAACGTGTCGCGATTATCGGCTGCGGCGGGATTGGTTTTGATACCGCGATGTACCTCAGCCAGCCAGGCGATCCCAGCAGCCTGAGCATTGCCGAGTTCTGCGTGGAATGGGGGATCGACACCAGCCTGCAACAGCCCGGCGGGTTACGCCCGGAAGGGCCGCATCTGTCTCGCAGCCCACGTCAGATTGTGATGCTACAGCGTAAAGCCAGTAAACCCGGTCAGGGGCTGGGAAAAACCACCGGCTGGGTCCATCGCGCAACGCTGTTGTCCCGCGGCGTAAAAATGATCCCGGCGGTCAGTTATCAGAAGATCGACGATGACGGATTGCACGTATTGATCAACGGCGAACCGCAGCTTCTGAACGTCGATCATGTCGTGATCTGCGCGGGGCAGGAGCCACGGCGCGAACTGGCGGAGCCGCTGCGCGCGTCAGGGAAAACGGTACACCTGATTGGCGGATGCGACGTGGCGATGGAGCTGGATGCGCGGCGGGCAATTGCGCAGGGAACAAAATTAGCGCTGGCGATTTAAGGGCATTGCCTGATGGCGCTACGCTTATCAGGCCTACGGGGTAGCACGTTGTAGGCCGGATAAGGCGTTAGCCGTCATCCGGCACACGCTATTAGCGGCGGCGACCGGTTTTGACCGCTTTCAACACCACGAATTTGTTATTGGTGGCGATGGTGGTGCAGTTACCGAAAATCTTCTTCAGCTTGTGGAAATAATCCAGGTGACGGTTCGCCACAATGTACAGCTCGCCGTTGATCTTCAGGCAACGGCGCGCATGGTGGAACATCTCCCAGGCAACGTTATCCGTCAGCGCATGTTTCTGATGGAACGGCGGGTTGCACAGCACGGCGTTAAAGCGGAAAGGTTCCACGCCGGACAAGGCGTTGTTAATCATAAACTCGCAGCGATCCAACGCTTCCGGCATATTGGTTTCCACATTCAAACGGCTGGACGCGACCGCCATCGGCGATTCATCGACAAACACGACGCTCGCCTGAGGGTTCTTCGCCAGTAGCGTCAGGCCAATCACGCCATTACCGCAGCCGAGATCGACGATCTCCCCTTCCAGATTTTCCGGTAAATGCTGCATAAAGAAGCGCGCGCCGATATCCAGGCCGGTACGCGAGAAAACGTTCGCATGATTGTGGATAGTCCAGTCGGTGCCGTCCAGTTTCCAGCTCAGCGTCTGCGGCGCATCCGCCAGTTCAGGCTTACTAAAGGTACAGTTGATCAGGCGCGCCTTTTTCCAGGCCAGCGTCGTGGTCGTGGGGCCGAGCACTTTTTCGAACAGTTCCAGCGTGGAGGTATGAATGTCACGCGCCTTTGCTCCCGCAATAATACGGGTCTGCGGAGTCACGACCTGGCGCAACGCGCGCAACTGTTGCTCCAGCAGCGCCAGCGTTTTCGGCACCTTAATCAACACGACGCCCGGCGCCGGCGGGTACGCGGCAGTGCTGTCGAGAAACTTCACGCTGGATTCGGCGATATCGTTGTGGCGTAAATTTTCGCGCGTCGCCAGCTCGCTTAAATACGAGTCGCCGATGCTGTATGGTGTATGCTCAGCCAGCGCGCAGCTTAATGCGCCAAAGGCATCATTCAGGATCAGCAGCGGGCCGCTGATTTCCGTGTCGTCTAACTGTTGCAGCAGATATTCATCCGCCGCTTCCCACGCCTGAAGCGGGTTAACGTCATCCGTTTCCGGGAAACGTTTCAGTGTCAGTGAACGGAAACCGTTGTCTACGTGGCTCATCGGCCCTCCTGAATGGTAAAATTTCGCTGTTATCCCTGAAAGGGTGCGTGAGTATACTCTTTTTTTAGATTTAATTTGGGGCTTTGATGGGTCAACTTACTTATCTCCACGGCTACCCGGAGAATTTACTGTCTCAGGTACGCACGCTCATTGCTGAACAGCGTCTGGGCGCAGTGCTGGAAAAACGCTACCCGGGAACGCATGATTTTGCGACCGATAAAGCGCTCTGGCAGTATACCCAGGATCTGAAAAGCCAGTTTCTGCGTAACGCCCCGCCGATCAACAAAGTGATGTATGACAACAAGATCCATGTGCTGAAAAATGCGCTGGGGCTGCATACCGCCGTTTCACGCGTACAGGGTGGCAAGCTGAAGGCGAAAGCCGAGATCCGCGTCGCTACCGTGTTTCGCAATGCGCCGGAACCTTTTCTGCGAATGATCGTGGTTCACGAACTGGCGCATCTGAAAGAGAAAGAGCACAACAAAGCGTTTTATCAACTGTGCTGTCATATGGAGCCGCAGTACCACCAGCTTGAGTTTGATACCCGCCTGTGGTTAACGCATCTTTCGTTAAAGCAATCTGAGCAGTAGCGCACTGGCTTTGTCATAAAGGCATGCTAAATTGACGAAAGAATCCCTTTATGGAGCCTGAAGGCGTTTATGATACGTTTCGCTGTTATTGGCACAAACTGGATCACCCGCCAGTTTGTCGATGCCGCCCATGAAACCGGCAAATATAAGTTAACCGCAGTCTATTCCCGTCGCCTCGAACAGGCGCAAACCTTCGCCAATGATTATCCCGTCGAGCATTTATTCACTTCGCTTGAAGCAATGGCGCAAAGCGACGCCATTGATGCGGTGTATATCGCCAGCCCGAACTCGCTGCATTTCCCCCAGACTCAGCTCTTTTTAAGCCACAAAAAGCATGTGATCTGCGAGAAGCCGCTGGCCTCGAATCTGGCCGAAGTCGACGCCGCCATCGCGTGCGCGCGTGAAAATCAGGTCGTCCTGTTCGAAGCCTTTAAAACCGCCAGCCTGCCTAATTTCCAGTTGCTACAGCAGTCGCTGCCGAAAGCAGGAAGAATGCGCAAAGCCCTTATCAACTACTGCCAGTATTCTTCGCGCTACCAGCGCTATCTGGACGGCGAAAACCCCAATACCTTTAATCCGGCCTTCTCGAATGGCTCCATTATGGATATCGGTTTTTACTGTCTGGCGTCAGCGGTTGCGCTCTGGGGAGAACCGCAAAACGTTCAGGCGTCCGCCAGTCTGCTGGAAAGCGGTGTCGATGCGCATGGCGTGGCGGTACTGGATTACGGCGACTTCAGCGTCACCCTACAGCATTCCAAAGTGAGTGATTCCGTACTGCCCAGCGAAATCCAGGGCGAAGCCGGTTCTCTGGTCATCGAGAAAATTTCGGAATGTCAGAAAGTGTGCTTCATTCCGCGCGGCGGAAAAACGCAGGATTTATCCGTTCCTCAGCATATCAATACGATGCTGTATGAGGCGGAACGCTTTGCACACCTGGTCGAGACCAACGAGGTGAACCATCCCGAGCTGACCGTCAGCCGTATCACGGCCAAACTGCTCACGGAGATTCGTCGGCAGACGGGCGTCGTCTTCCCCGCTGATGACGCCACAGCGTAAAACAATGTAAAACAGATGTAACAGGCCATTGACTGATCGTATGGCCTGTCATATTTTGTTACGTGCAAAGGGGAGTAACTTCATTGTCGGTCGATCGTCATTACGATGTGTGAAAAACCACATCCGGTCGCCGGGCAATAAGAAAGTGATGTGCCTTCATGTCTTTGATTGATGACGAAGCCGATTCGCCATCACCCGTGGAGTGAGTACATATCACTTTCTTGTTGTAAGTGAGACCTTGCCGGAAGGCGAGGTCTATGCATATAAAAAGCAGCGGCTGACGTCTTTCGACGTTGGCCGCTTTTTTTATGTGTAAGGAAATTCTATGAATACTGTCGGCACACCGTTGTTATGGGGCGGATTCGCTGTCGTTGTGGTGATTATGCTGGCTATCGACCTTCTGTTGCAGGGGCGTCGTGGCGTACATACGATGTCCATGAAGCAGGCGGCGGCCTGGTCTCTGGTCTGGGTGACACTTTCATTGCTGTTCAACGCCGCCTTCTGGTGGTATCTGGCGGAGACCCAGGGTCGGGCGGTGGCCGATCCGCAGGCGCTGGCGTTTCTCACCGGTTATCTGATCGAAAAATCGCTGGCCGTTGATAACGTCTTTGTCTGGCTGATGCTGTTCAGCTACTTCTCTGTTCCGCCTGCCCTGCAACGCCGGGTTCTGGTGTATGGCGTACTTGGCGCCATTGTTCTGCGTACGATTATGATTTTCGCCGGTAGCTGGCTGATCGCCCAGTTCGACTGGATACTGTACCTGTTCGGCGCTTTCCTGCTGTTTACGGGCGTGAAGATGGCGCTGGTGAAAGAGGACGAATCCGGCATCGGCGACAAACCGCTGGTTCGCTGGCTGCGTAGCCACCTTCGCATGACCGACACCATCGAAAACGAGCATTTCTTTGTGCGTAAGAATGGCTTGCTGTTCGTGACACCGCTGATGCTGGTCCTGATTCTGGTGGAACTGAGCGATGTGATTTTCGCCGTCGATAGCATTCCGGCCATCTTTGCCGTGACGACCGACCCGTTCATCGTCCTGACCTCCAACCTGTTTGCGATCCTGGGTCTGCGCGCCATGTACTTCCTGCTGGCAGGGGTAGCGGAGCGTTTCTCGATGCTCAAATATGGTCTGGCCGTCATTCTGGTCTTTATCGGTATTAAGATGCTGATCGTCGATTTCTACCATATTCCGATCGCCATCTCGCTGGGCGTGGTGTTCAGTATTCTGGTGATCACGCTGATTGTTAACGCGTGGGTAAATCGCCAGAACGATAAAAAGCAGCAGCTACAGTAAGATCCTGCCCGGTAGCGCTATGTCTGCCGGGCTTACAAAAACCACGGTCGTGGGTTGAGTACACGCAGCACTACCCGATAACATGTAAATGTTTAGTTAAAAAATATGACGTAGTACGTAAATTCCAGCATTTTACGCTTTCCCAATCCCCATCTTTCCTTATACTCACTCAGGCAAACACTTTGTTACATCCTGTAAAGATACGCCAACAGAGCGTGCAAAGGATGAACAACATCACACTGAAAGGATCATGAAATGACTACGCAACGTTCATCGGGGCTACTCCAGCGTTTGGTTCAAGGGAGCCTGGTTAAACAAATTTTAATTGGGCTTATACTGGGAATTTTACTGGCTTTAGTTTCAAAACCTGCCGCAGAGGCAACGGGTCTGCTGGGCACCCTGTTCGTTGGTGCGCTGAAAGCTGTCGCGCCGGTTCTGGTACTGACGCTGGTGATGGCGTCTATCGCCAACCATCAACACGGTCAGAAAACCAATATTCGCCCGATTTTGTGGATGTATCTGCTCGGCACATTTTCAGCCGCGCTGACGGCGGTTGTGGTGAGCTTCCTCTTTCCGTCCACGCTGCAACTGACGACTGGCGCCACGGATATCACGCCGCCGAGCGGCATTGTCCAGGTGATACACGGGCTGCTGATGAGCATCGTTGCGAACCCGATCCATGCGCTGATCAACGCCAACTACATCGGTATTCTGGTGTGGGCTATCGGCCTGGGCTTTGCGCTGCGCCACAGTAATCAAACCACCAAAAATCTGGTGAACGATCTGTCCGACGCCGTCACCTTTATTGTGAAACTGGTGATTCGCTTCGCGCCGATCGGTATCTTTGGCCTGGTCGCCTCAACGCTCGCCACTACGGGCTTCTCAGCGCTGTGGGGCTATGCGCAACTGTTACTGGTGCTGATTGGCTGTATGGCGATTGTGGCGCTGGTCATCAACCCGCTGCTGGTCTTTTTACAGATCCGCCGCAACCCGTATCCGCTGGTTCTCACCTGCCTGCGTGAAAGCGGCGTGACCGCCTTCTTTACCCGTAGCTCTGCTGCAAATATTCCGGTGAATATGTCGCTGTGCGAAAAACTGAATCTGGACAGAGATACCTATTCTGTTTCCATCCCGCTGGGAGCAACCGTCAATATGGCCGGTGCGGCAATCACGATTACCGTGCTGACGCTGGCGGCGGTGTATACGCTGGGTATTCCGGTTGATCTGCCGACGGCGCTGCTGCTAAGCGTGGTGGCATCGCTGTGCGCATGCGGCGCTTCCGGCGTGGCGGGCGGTTCACTGCTGCTGATCCCGCTGGCGTGCAACATGTTCGGTATTCCGAACGAAATCGCCATGCAGGTGGTTGCGGTTGGCTTCATTATCGGCGTGTTGCAGGACTCCTGCGAGACCGCAATCAACTCCTCTACCGACGTTATGTTTACCGCCGCGGTATGTCAGGCGGAAGACGCGCGTTTAGCGAAAAGCGCGCTGCGTAGCTAAATAACCACAAGCCTGATGGCGCTACGCTTATCAGGCCTACAACGCCCCACACGTAGGCCGGATAAGACGTTTACGTCGCCATCCGGCATTTTTTTACAGCGTTACGCCGCTTTTGAAAATCGCCAGCTCGCGGAAATCATTGCGCTCATTGCAGGTCTGCTTGCCGTTGGCAAACGCCACAATCGTATCCACAAATTCATTCAACAACTGCGGCATCGCCTTACCGTGAATCAACTGCCCGGCGTCAAAATCGATCCAGTGCTTCTTCTTCGCCGCCAGTTCGCTGTTGGTGGCGATCTTCACCGTCGGGACAAACCCGCCATATGGCGTACCGCGGCCGGTACTGAACAGCACCATGTGGCAACCCGCGCCCGCCAGCGCGCTGGTGGCGACCGCATCGTTGCCTGGCGCGCTTAACAGATTCAGACCGCGCGTTTTCAGGCGCTCACCGTAGCGCAGCACATCCACAACCTGGCTGGAACCCGCCTTCTGCGTGCACCCCAGAGACTTGTCTTCCAGCGTCGTAATCCCGCCCGCCTTGTTACCCGGCGACGGATTCTCATAAATCGGCTGGTCATGAGCGATAAAGTATTGCTTGAAGTCATTGACCATTGTCACCAGTTTTTCAAACGTCTCTTCATCACGGCAATGGCTCATCAACAGCTGTTCTGCACCGAACATTTCCGGCACTTCCGTCAGCACCGTCGTCCCGCCGTTGGCGATAACATAGTCGGAGAAGCGACCCAGCATCGGGTTCGCGGTAATACCGGACAACCCATCTGAACCGCCGCATTCCAGACCAAACTTAAGTTCGCTCAGTTTGCCCGGCACGCGTTTGTCATGGCGCATCACGTTATACAACTGATGAAGATGCTCAACGCCCGCCTCCACTTCATCGTCCTGCTGTTGGCAGGTCATAAAATGAACGCGTTCAGGGTCGAACTCGCCCAGCGTCTCGCGAAAGGCATCCACCTGATTGTTTTCGCAACCCAGTCCAATCACCAGCACCGCCCCCGCATTCGGGTGACGCACCATGTTTTGCAGCATGGTGCGGGTATTGATGTGATCGTCGCCAAGCTGAGAACAGCCGTAGGTGTGGCTGAAGAGGAAAACGCCGTCAGTTCCTTCGGCATCAAAAGTCTCTTTCAGGAAACGGTTCTGGATCTGCCGCGCAATGCCGTTGACACAGCCGACGGTCGGCAGAATCCACAGCTCATTGCGCACGCCGACGTCTCCGTTGGCACGGCGATAAATCTGTACATCGCGATCCGCCGGTTGTACTTCAGGGGCCTGAAAATCGGGTTGATAGCTGTACTCATCCAAATCGCTGAGGTTAGTCCGGGTATTGTGGGCATGAATATGCTCACCCGCCGCGACGTCCACCAACGTATGGCCGATAGGCAGACCATATTTGATGACGTCCTCCCCCTGCGCAATATCGCGTAAGGCAAACTTATGACCGCGTACGACATCCTGGCGTAACGTCACAGTATGGTTATCGACGCTGACCTCAGCGCCCTGCGTTAAATCGGCCAACGCTACCGCAACGTTATCCAGCGTATGGATCCTGATGTATTGCATATCAACCCCAGACCTTAGTTCAGTTCAATGGCGAAATAGTCGCGCGCATTGTTGAAGCAGATGTTTCGTACCATTTCACCCAGCAACTGGATATCCGCCGGTGCTTCGCCCGCATTAACCCAGCGGCCTATCATCTGGCACAGGATGCGACGGAAATATTCGTGACGGGTATAAGACAGGAAGCTGCGGCTGTCGGTCAGCATACCGACGAAGCGGCTCAGCAGGCCAAGCTGCGCCAGTTGCGTCATCTGACGCTCCATCCCGTCTTTCTGATCGTTGAACCACCAGCCGGAACCAAACTGCATCTTGCCCGGCATCCCTTCGCCCTGGAAGTTGCCGATCATGGTGCCCAGCACTTCGTTATCGCGCGGGTTCAGACAGTACAGGATAGTTTTCGGTAGCAGATTTTCTTCATTCTGCTTGCTCAGCAATTTTGACAGCTCTTCCGCCAGCGGACGATCGTTGATGGAATCGAAGCCGACATCCGGCCCCAGCAGTTTGAACTGGCGCTGGTTGTTATTACGCAGCGCGCCGATGTGGTACTGCTGTACCCAACCGCGACGCGCATATTCCGCGCCCAGCCACACCAGTACGGCCGTTTTGAACTGCGCGACCTCATGCTCGCTCAGGGTCTCGCCCGCCAGACGGCGCGCCAGAATGCTGTCCAGTTCAGCTTCGCTGGCTTCAGCAAACATAACGACGTCAAGCGCGTGGTCAGAAACCTTACAGCCGTGGGCGGCAAAATGATCCAGACGCTGAGTCAGCGCGGCTTGCAGATCGGTGAAGCGGCGAATATCGGTATCCGATGCTTCGCCCAGCTTCGTCATGTAATCGCCAAAGGTTGCCTGCTCAATGTTGAACGCTTTATCAGGGCGCCAGCTCGGCAGCACTTTAACGGTGAACGCGCTGTCTTTCGCGATCGTGGCGTGGTGCTCCAGCGAATCAACAGGATCGTCGGTGGTGCCGACCATTTTTACATTCATCTGCTGCATGATTCCCCGCGCGGAGAATGCATCCTGCGCCAGCAATTCATTGCAACGATCCCAGATCTCATCTGCCGTCGCAGGCGACAGCAGCTTACCTGTAATACCAAATGGGCGACGCAGTTCAAGGTGCGTCCAGTGATATAACGGGTTGCCGATCGTGTGCGGCACCGTGGCGGCCCAGGCGTCGAACTTCTCACGATCGGACGCATCGCCCGTACACAGACGCTCAGCAACGCCATTGGTGCGCATCGCCCGCCATTTATAGTGGTCGCCTTTCAGCCAGATATCATACAGGTTGTTAAAACGGTAGTTTTCCGCGATCTGCGGCGGCGGCAGGTGGCAATGATAGTCGAAGATGGGCTGATCTTTTGCGTAATCATGGTACAGACGGCGGGCAAACTCGGTATCCAGCAGAAAATCTTCAGTCATAAACGGGGTCATTATCGTCTTCCTCTCAACGAGTGCGTCAGATTGCTTATGTTTTGATGCTGTCAAAGTTATCACACCAATTTCCAGACCCTGAAGATATTTTCGTGAGTTGGATCAATAAAAACCAACAAATAAATTACCCCTAAAAGAGTAAACAGCGCTCCAGGCCGCGCCATTACTGGTATTTCTAAATCGAAATAATGACCACACTAAGAATCCTGCATTTGTGATGTCACTCACCTTTTGAAGTTGTATGACAAGTTATCTTTCTGGCCGTCGCGATACATAAGCCGACGGAATGCAAAGTTATCGATGGTTAAGACATCGAATTGACCGGTACGGAAACCGAATTAGCACGATGACTCATGGCAACGTTCGGGGCGTACCGGCTTTTTTTCGGTTATCCCGTCGTCAATAACTTCCCCGCTCAGCGCAGGAAGATAACCGCGATTGTTGCGGAAATAACAAAACGATGAGGTTTTACATGCGTAAAATTAAAGGGTTACGTTGGTATATGATTGCACTGGTGACATTAGGCACCGTGCTGGGCTATCTGACGCGTAACACTGTGGCGGCGGCTGCGCCAACGCTGATGGAAGAGTTACACATCTCCACACAACAGTATTCCTATATCATCGCAGCCTATTCTGCTGCTTACACTGTCATGCAACCCGTAGCCGGTTACGTACTGGATGTTCTCGGTACGAAGGTGGGTTACGCCATGTTCGCCGTTCTGTGGGCCGTATTCTGCGGCGCAACCGCACTGGCTGGAAGCTGGGGCGGCCTGGCGCTGGCGCGCGGCGCGGTCGGCGCTGCTGAAGCCGCGATGATCCCGGCGGGCCTGAAAGCCAGCTCTGAATGGTTCCCGGCAAAAGAACGCTCTATTGCGGTCGGCTACTTTAACGTCGGCTCTTCCATCGGCGCGATGATTGCGCCTCCGCTGGTCGTCTGGGCTATCGTGATGCACAGCTGGCAGATGGCGTTTATTATTTCCGGCGTGCTGAGCTTCATCTGGGCAATGGCCTGGCTGGTGTTCTATAAACACCCGCGCGACCAGAAAAAGCTGACGGATGCAGAACGCGACTACATCATTGGCGGTCAGGAAGCGCAGCACAAAGACAATACTGCGAAGAAAATGTCTCTCGCGCAGATCCTGCGTAACCGCCAGTTCTGGGGTATCGCCCTGCCACGTTTCCTGGCGGAACCGGCATGGGGGACCTTCAACGCCTGGATCCCGCTGTTCATGTTTAAAGTGTACGGCTTTAACCTGAAAGAGATCGCCATGTTCGCCTGGATGCCCATGCTGTTTGCCGACTTAGGCTGCATCATCGGCGGTTATCTGCCGCCGCTGTTCCAGCGCTGGTTCGGTGTAAACCTGATCGTCTCCCGTAAAATGGTCGTTACCCTGGGCGCGCTGCTGATGATTGGCCCAGGCATGATCGGTCTGTTCACCAGCCCGTATATCGCCATCATGCTGCTTTGCATCGGCGGTTTCGCTCACCAGGCGCTGTCCGGCGCGCTGATTACGCTCTCTTCTGACGTCTTTGGCCGTAATGAAGTGGCTACCGCGAATGGCCTGACCGGGATGTCCGCCTGGCTGGCGAGCACATTGTTTGCTCTGGTGGTCGGCGCGCTGGCTGACACCATCGGCTTCAGCCCGCTGTTCGCGGTACTGGCGGTGTTCGACCTGCTCGGCGCGCTGGTTATCTGGACGGTGCTGCAAAACAAACCGGCCAGCGAGGCGGGGCCAGGGTCGCAGGTCAATCACCCCGCAACGCAAAGTTGACCTGACCTGCGCCATCATCCAACAAGGTTTACTCATCCAAAGCCGCCTGTTAAACAGGCGGCTTTTTCAACGGTACAAGTGGAGCCAGCCTCGCAAAAGTGGTATAACAAATATAGTCTGCCGTCTTATGCCTGGAGCGCATATGGAAATCACCGAACCACGACGTTTGTATCAACAACTTGCTGCTGACCTGAAAGAGCGCATCGAACAGGGCGTCTACCTTGTGGGCGATAAACTCCCTGCCGAACGCTTTATTGCCGATGAGAAAAACGTCAGCCGTACGGTGGTTCGTGAAGCGATTATCATGCTGGAGGTCGAAGGCTACGTAGAAGTCCGCAAAGGTTCCGGCATCCACGTTATTTCAAATCAACCGAAATATTATGTCGCCCCGGATGAAAACCTTGAGTTCGCCAATTATGGCCCGTTCGAACTTCTCCAGGCGCGCCAGTTGATAGAAAGCAATATTGCCGAGTTTGCCGCCACGCAGGTGACGAAACAGGACATCATGAAGCTGATGGAAATCCAGGAGAAAGCGCGTAACGAAAAATGTTTCCGCGACTCCGAATGGGATCTCCAGTTCCATGTGCAGGTCGCGCTGGCGACGCAAAATACCGCGCTGGCCGCCATTGTCGAAAAAATGTGGACTCAGCGCGTACATAACCCGTACTGGAAAAAACTGCACGATCATATTGATTCACGCACCGTCGATAACTGGTGCGACGATCATGACCATATTCTCAAGGCGCTGATTCGCAAAGATCCTCATGCCGCGAAACTGGCAATGTGGCAGCATCTGGAGAACACCAAACAGATGCTGTTTAACGAAACCAGCGACGATTTCGAATTTAACGCCGACCGCTATCTTTTTGCTGAAAATCCCGTTGTTCATTTGGACACCGCCGCTAACGGGGCAAAATAGACAATCTTACGCTGGCAGGCGCATCAGGGCGCCTGTCTGCGACGCCGCTCAGTAAGCGTAAGATATAAAGTGTCAGCCTGTGTAAATCCTCTCGCCACCCACCTTTGTGATAAGCAAAATCATATTTTAACGACGTGCGATTTCTATAACGGACTACGTCGACCTTTGTTACAATTAGATGCATTTTGAATTTTTGTGTGTTAGTGCTTGCTTACTTCACAACTTAACAAGGAATGGTTCAGGCCGCGATTTTGCGCCCGTCCGCAACCCAAGTAAAAAATGAATAATGTTGCGGTATTGCAAACTCAAAAAACCGGCGTGACGTTAACCGATTCTCCAGGAATACTGAATGGAACTACTGACTCAATTACTGAATGCCCTGTGGGCTCAGGATTTTGAAACACTCGCCAACCCTTCCATGATTGGCATGCTTTATTTCGTACTATTTATGATTTTGTTCCTGGAAAATGGGTTGCTTCCTGCCGCCTTTTTACCTGGTGACAGTTTGCTGGTGCTGGTCGGCGTACTTATCGCCAAAGGCGCAATGGGGTTTCCGCAAACGCTCCTGCTGTTAACCGTGGCCGCCAGCCTGGGCTGCTGGGTCAGTTATATTCAGGGGCGATGGCTGGGCAACACGCGTATTGTACAAAACTGGCTGTCGCATCTGCCCGCGCATTATCATCAGCGCGCCCATCATTTGTTCCATAAACATGGCCTGTCCGCGCTGTTAATTGGCCGTTTTATCGCTTTCGTTCGTACCTTGTTACCCACTATCGCGGGTCTGTCCGGCCTTAATAACGCGCGCTTTCAATTCTTTAACTGGATGAGCGGGTTGTTGTGGGTCCTGATCCTGACCTCGCTGGGTTACTTACTGGGCAAAACGCCTGTATTCCTGAAGTACGAAGACCAACTGATGTCATGTCTGATGCTGCTGCCGGTGGTGCTGCTGGTCTTTGGGCTGGCGGGTTCGCTGGTGGTGCTCTGGAAAAAGAAATACGGAAATCGGGGATAGAGTATGGTGAAACCACGCATAACGCTTCGACAACTGGCCTGGACAACCTCTTTTCTCGTGCTGATGAGCGTGCTTTTTCTCGTCTGGTCGACCATTCGCCAGCAGGAATCCACGCTGGCCATTCGCGCCATCCATCAGGGCGTCAGTATGCCGGACGGCTTTTCCATCTGGCATCATCTGGACGCTAACGGCATTCGCTTCAAAAGCATCACGCCACAAAATGACGCGCTGCTTATTACGTTTGACTCCAGCGCGCAAAGCGCGGCGGCTAAGGCCGTGCTGGACAGAACGTTGCCGCATGGCTATATCATCGCCCAACAGAACGGCGACAGCCAGGCCGTACAGTGGTTGACCCGCTTACGGGATAACCCACATCGCTTCGGTTAATTTCCAGGAATCCGAATCATATCACCCACTTTGGTGATTTCGCCGTTTACTGACTATGATTAATAAGGCGGACTTATTGTCCGCCGTGTTATAACCTGGATCATCGTCCCCCGGTAACGGGTTCGAATCACAATGGAAGGTTCAAGAATGAAATACCGCATCGCTTTCGCCATTACCCTTTTCACGCTCAGTGCAGGCAGCTATGCCAATACCCTCTGTCAGGAAAAAGAGCAGGATATACAGAAGGAAATTAGCTACGCCGAAAAGCACAACAACCAGAACCGCATTAATGGTTTGAATAAAGCGCTCAGCGAACTCAGAGCAAACTGCACCGACAGTAAACTGCGTGCTGACCATCAGAAAAAGATCGCAAAACAAAAAGATGAGATTGCTGAACGTCAGCGTGATCTGGTCGAAGCAAAACAAAAAGGCGATGCGGATAAAATTGCGAAACGTGAACGCAAGCTGGCTGAAGCTCAGGATGACCTGAAAAAGCTTGAGGCACGCGACTACTAAGTCAAATCAAACGTTAACGACTCACTCACCTGGAGAAAACTATGTCGAAAGATAACACTACGGAACATCTGCGCGCTGAGTTGAAATCCCTGGCTGATACGCTCGAAGAGGTGCTTAGCTCCTCTGGCGATAAGTCGAAAGAAGAGTTGAGTAAGATTCGTAGCAAAGCCGAGCGCGCGCTGAAAGAAAGCCGCAACCGTCTGGGCGAAACCGGCGATGCGATTGCCAAACAAACCCGCGAAGCCGCAGCGCGGGCTGACGACTATGTACGCGAGAACCCGTGGACGGGCGTCGGCATTGGCGCAGCCGTTGGTGTGGTGCTGGGCGTACTGCTGACGCGTCGTTAATTATGGCGGATTCTCATCACGCGCAGGGGCCAGGCAAAAGCGTTCTGGGCATCGGGCAGCGGATTGTCACTATCCTTGTTGAGATGGTAGAAACCCGGCTGCGACTGGCGGTTGTGGAACTGGAAGAGGAAAAAGCGAATCTCTTTCAGCTTCTGCTGATGCTGGGGCTGACCATGCTTTTCGCGGCGTTCGGTCTGATGAGCCTGATGGTGCTTATCATCTGGGTGGTTGACCCTCAGTATCGCCTCAATGCAATGATCGCCACCACCGTTGTGTTGCTGGTTCTGGCGCTGATCGGCGGACTCTGGACGTTACACAAAGCCCGCCAGTCAACGCTGTTACGCCATACGCGTCATGAACTGGCTAACGACCGGCAAATTCTGGAGGATGACAAGCCGTGAGCAGTAAAGTCGAACGTCAAAAGCGTAAGGCGTTGCTGCTCAGCCAAATCCAGCAGCAAA
Source organism: Citrobacter sp. CK199 (assembly GCF_030333285.1). NCBI lineage: Bacteria > Pseudomonadati > Pseudomonadota > Gammaproteobacteria > Enterobacterales > Enterobacteriaceae > Citrobacter > Citrobacter sp. CK199. The sequence continues at coordinate 445,739 of NZ_JAOWGF010000026.1, forward strand.
GGCTGGACCTTTCAGCCGGTCGTCGCGACTGGCTGGAAGCGACGGACAGCTGGGATCGCGGCTGGAACACGCTGATCAGCCTGCGTTCCTGGGCGCTGGTCGGCAGCAGCGTTATGGCTATCTGGACAATTCGCCACCCGAATCTGCTGGTGCGCTGGGCAAAACGCGGTTTTGGCATCTGGAGCGCCTGGCGGCTGGTCAAAAGCACGATCCGAAAACAGCAACTGCGCGGCTGATCCCTGCCCCCTTCCTCCTCGCCATCCGGCATAACGCCCGATGGCGCTACGCTTATCGAGCCTACGTATTATTGTTGATCCAATAAGGTGTTTACACCGCCATCCGGCAATCTGTGCCCTGTCACTCAAAATTTTTGAAAATTATTGACAGTTTTCCTTGCTAACAATTGTTACATGTCACGTTTATGATTCTCTCCATCAACCGCAACGACGCGACATTCCGCGTGATTGCACAAAAAATGAAATCAGCAGCCTGAGTGGTTCCCTGGAGAGTAAAATGAAAAAATTAGAAGATGTTGGTGTACTGGTAGCGCGCATTCTGATGCCCATTCTGTTTATCACCGCAGGTTGGGGAAAAATCACCGGTTATGCGGGTACCCAACAATACATGGAAGCGATGGGGGTTCCGGGGTTCCTGTTACCGCTGACTATCCTGCTTGAGTTTGGCGGCGGTCTGGCGATTCTGTTCGGTTTCCTGACCCGTACAACGGCGCTGTTTACCGCAGGCTTTACCCTGCTGACCGCGTTCATCTTCCACAGCAACTTTGCGGAAGGCGTGAACTCACTGATGTTCATGAAAAACCTGACCATCGCAGGCGGTTTCCTGCTGCTGGCCATCACAGGGCCGGGCGCATTCAGCATCGACCGCGTCCTGAATAAAAAGTGGTAAGCACGCTATACTGAATCAAAAAACGAGGGGATATTCTCCTCGTTTTTGCTATCTGGAGGAGAGAGAAAATGGGACAACTGATTGACGGCGTATGGCATGACACCTGGTATGACACCAAGTCTACGGGGGGGAAATTTCAACGTTCTGTATCGGCTTTCCGTAACTGGCTCACCGCTGATGGCGCGCCGGGCCCGACTGGCGAAGGGGGCTTTGCCGCCGAAAAAGATCGCTATCACCTGTATGTTTCACTTGCCTGCCCGTGGGCGCATCGCACGCTGATCCTGCGTAAGCTCAAGGGGCTGGAACCGTTTATCTCCGTTTCTGTTGTGAATCCGCTGATGCTGGAGAATGGCTGGACGTTTGATGATAATTTCCCGGCGGCAACCGGTGATACGCTGTATCAACACGAGTTTCTGTATCAACTCTATCTGCATGCCGATCCGCACTACAGCGGTCGCGTCACCGTACCGGTATTGTGGGATAAAAAGAATCACACCATCGTCAGTAATGAATCGGCGGAAATCATTCGCATGTTCAATACCGCATTCGATGCGCTGGGCGCCAAAGCCGGGGATTACTACCCGACAGCCCTGCGCGGAAAAATTGACGAGCTCAATAGCTGGATTTATGACAACGTCAACAACGGCGTGTACAAAGCCGGGTTTGCCACCAGCCAGCAGGCCTATGATGAAGCCGTAGAGAAAGTGTTCGAGTCACTGGCGCGTCTGGAGCAAATTCTGGGGCAGCACCGTTACCTGACCGGCGACCAGTTAACCGAGGCGGACATTCGCCTGTGGACCACGCTGGTGCGTTTTGACCAGGTTTACGTTACGCACTTCAAGTGCGACAAATACCGCATCAGCGATTACCTGAATCTTTATGGTTTCCTGCGCGATATCTGGCAGATGCCCGGTATTGCGGAAACCGTCAACTTCGACCATATCCGTAACCACTACTTCCGTAGCCACAAAACCATCAACCCGACGGGGATTATCTCCATCGGCCCGTTGCAGGATCTCAATGAGCCTCACGGGCGCGACGTCCGCTTTGCAAAAGCGGGATAATCCCCTTACGCCGCCACCAGAAAACAGCCTGATGGCGGCGCTGACTCGCCTTACCCGCCCGGTGCATTAAACACATTAATCATTCGAATATTTACCACCATTCCATTCACGGCTATTCTTATTTAAAAACAAGTGATTGACCGTATGTTGAGGCGAAAATGGACTGGTATTTAAAAGTATTGAAGAACTATATCGGCTTTGGCGGCCGCGCGCGTCGTAAAGAGTACTGGATGTTTATTCTGGTCAACGTCATTTTTACGTTTGTGTTGGGCGTGCTGGACAAGATGTTCGGCTGGCAACGCGCCGGGGGCGAAGGCGTGCTGACAACCATTTATGGCATTCTGATTTTCTTACCGTGGTGGGCAGTACAGTTCCGTCGGTTGCATGATACCGATCGTTCCGCATGGTGGCTGTTGCTGCTCCTCATCCCTGTTATTGGCTGGCTGGTCATCATCCTCTTTAACTGCCAGAACGGTACGCCAGGCGAAAACCGCTTCGGGCAGGACCCTAAAATTCTGCCCTGAAGTGAAGCCGGTAGATGCCTGATGGCGCTGCGCTTATCAGGCCTACGCGAGCGCCTGCACCGCCATCCGGCTAAACCGGGCTTGCGCTCTTATCTGCTGGCAAACAGTTTCGGGATTTCCCGCAGGCACCAGGCTTTCGCCTCGCCCATGCTGTCGCGTCGCCAGGCCATAATAATATCAATTTCACTGGTCGATTCCGGGCTGACGACCCGCAGTCTTCCTTGTGCAATATCCTGTTCGACCAGCGGATACGGCATGGTCGCGACGCCCAGCCCGGCCAGCAAAGCCTGACGTTTGTCTTCAATGGTACTCACCGTCAGGCGCGGCTGTTTGTCCAGCAGCTGCACGGTCAATACCGGTCGCTCGCGGGCGGTATCCGCCACCGCCACACCACGATATTTCACGCGGGTCACTTCAGACAACGGCTCCGGCTCCTGATGAATCGGATGGTCCGGCGCCGCCACGTAGACGTTCATCAGCGTATACAGCTTGCGGGAGTTAATTTCTGACGACGAGCGGAAATGCATATCCGGTGCAATCACAATATCGGCCCTCCCCTGCTCCAGACGCTCCCAGGCGCCCGCCAGCACTTCCGTGATCACCGAAAGCTGGGTGTTGGCTTTCGCGGCCAGTCGGTCAATCAGCGGGAAGAAGGCTGAGGTCGGCACCAGCGCTTCTGTCACCAGCGTCAGGTGCGTTTCCCAACCGCGCGCCAGCGCTTCGGCATCGGTGGTCAGCTTGTCTGCCGCTTCCAGCAATACGCGCCCGCGTTCCAGCAGCATACGCCCCACGTTGGTGAATTTTGTCCGATGGCCGGAACGGTCAAACAACACCACATCCAGCTCCTCTTCCAGTTTTTGCATGGTGTAGCTGAGCGCGGATGGTACGCGACCTAACTCATCTGCCGCCGCCGCGAAGCTCCCGCGTCGATCTATTGCGTCCATGACGCGTAACGCTTCCAGTGTTAACGCCCTTTCTTTGGCCATATCGTTCTCATTCAGGAAATTTGAACATACCGGGCAGAATATCTGGCTAACAATGCAGCGTCCAGCCCCTTAACATAAAAGGAAGTAAAGAGAGGTCAAGAATTATGATTACTACCCGAACAGCCAAACAGTGCGGACAGGCAGACTACGGATGGTTGCAGGCCCGTTATACCTTCTCCTTTGGACACTACTTCGACCCTAAACTGCTGGGCTATGCCTCCCTGCGCGTACTCAACCAGGAAGTGCTGGCGCCGGGCGCCTCCTTCCAGCCGCGCACCTACCCGAAGGTGGATATTTTAAACCTGATTCTGGAAGGCGAAGCGGAATATCGCGACAGCGAAGGCAATCATGTCCAGGCGAAAGCGGGCGAAGCCCTGCTGCTCGCCACGCAGCCGGGCATTAGCTATAGCGAGCATAACCTCAGTAAAGATAAGTCGCTTACCAGGATGCAGCTATGGCTGGACGCCTGTCCTGAGCGGGAAAACCCGTTGGTACAGAAAACCACGCTAACCGCGAGCAAACAGCAACTCCTCGCCTCCCCGGATGGAGAACAGGACAGCCTGCAATTACGCCAGCAGGTCTGGGTGCACCATATTGCGCTGAAAAAAGGCGAGTCGCTGAGCTTTCAACTGCATGGCCCACGCGCCTATTTGCAGTCGATTCACGGTACGTTTCATGCGGTAACGCATAACGAGGAGCGAGAAGCGCTTACCTGCGGCGACGGCGCATTTATTCGTGATGAAGCTAACATAACGTTAGTTGCCGACACGCCATTGCGCGCTTTACTGATAGATTTGCCTGTGTAGTCAGAAAAAATAAGGGAGTTATGACTGTGAGCAAAAAATCGGCTAAAAAGCATCAATCCGTAACCCAACCCGCAGCACAGGATGCGGCAAACGCGCCCGGGAAATTTGGCTACGAGGAGATGCTAACCGAACTGGAAGCGATCGTCGCGGATGCAGAGATCCGGTTAGCGGAAGAAGATGAAGCCGCCTGAAAAGGCGGCTTCTGATTATCGACAAACGCAATGCCGGATGGCGGCGTAAACGCCTTATCCGGCCTACAAACACAAGTTACCGTAGGCCTGATAAGCGCAGCGCCATCAGGCAAACTGAAAAGGCGGCTTCTGATTACCGATAAACGTAATGCCGGATGGCGGCGTAAACGCCTTATCCGGCCTACAAACACAAGTTACCGTAGGCCTGATAAGCGCAGCGCCATCAGGCAAACCCGCGCCACCGGGTTAATGCGCCTTACTGGCCATAATTTCGATAACCTGACGGTCGGTTTGCTGCATTGCATGACAGGCCAACGCGCACAAATTCGAAATAGATTGCTCGACGTTATGCGCCACAATCCCTTCGTTGCCAGTTACCGCCGTATCATCCAGCGCCATTAACACCGCTTTCCAGGCCGCAGACGCACTGGTCGATACCTTCATCGCACAGCTATTCGATGCGCCGTCGCATATCATCCCGCTCACGTCGCCGATCATACTGCTGATCGCCATCGCAATCGTGTTATAGCGGCCATCCATCAGCCACGCCATTCCTGCCGCCGCCCCCATTGCCGCCGTGGTCGCCGCACAGAGCGCTGACAGGCGTGGAAGCTGATGGTGAATGTAGATCGCGCTCAGGTGCGAGAGCATCAGGGCGCGCGCCAGACGTTCGTCATCCGCCCCCACATGCTCCGCCACCACCATTACGGGAACCGTCGCGGTGATCCCCTGATTGCCGGAGCCGGAGTTACTCATGGCTGGCAGCGTCGCGCCGCCCATCCGCGCATCCGAGGCTGCGCTGGTGCGAATCAGGATCGCCGTTGACAGATCGTCCGCCAGCAGACCGCGTGCGCACTGCTTTTGCAACGTCGCCCCGATATGCAGCCCCCAGGTGCCGCGCAATCCTTCCTGCGACAGCGCGCCGTTCAGTCTGGCGGCCTCCAGAATAAAGCGGATTGACGCAAACGGCACCGCATTCACAAACGCCAGAATCTCTTCCAGCGAGGTCTTTGATAAGACCGACAGCGGCGATTCTTGCGCCTCCCCCTGCACGCTTTCGGTCTGCGTAAAGATCACTCCAGTGTGAGTTTCAATGCGCACGATATTGGTGTGCCCGCCGACGATCGTTACGCAGGCCCACGCATCGCCGCTGTACACTTTAGCGCGTGAGAAGAGGATGTCGTCGCATGGATCCTGCAACATCACCGACACCTTCCCGGCAGCCAGCATCGCTTTCGCATCCGCAATCGCCCCCGAAGAGGCGTTTTTCAACACTTCCAGCCCCGCGCTGGCATCGCCGCCAAGCGCCCCCAGCGCTGCCGCAATGGGAAGCCCAACCATCCCGGTGCCCGGCACGGTGACACCCAGGCCATTCTTCATCAGGTTCGGCGAGACCCACGCGTCAACGCGTTCAACTTCGCCGTCAAGTTCAGCCGCGGCAACTGCCGCCGCCAGCGCCAGAGAGACAGGTTCCGTACATCCCAGTGCCGGTTTTACCTCTTCTTGTACTGCGAGGATAAAACGCTGCCATAACGGATTTTCTGTAGACTCAAACATAACAACAACCTTACTTTCAGGAAGATCAAGCAAATGCCAGGAACGGAGAAACGCACAGCAGCAAACCCGTGACGATAATCAGATACAGAGACGCGCCCTTGTATTTGTGCAGTGCAGGAACTTTGTAGACCAGCCAGGCCGGGATCAAACATCCCACCATGCCGAAGATCGGGCTACAGATAGAGGTGAAACTCAGCACCGGCGCATTCAGCACAATGGCGCTCCAGGCCAGTAAGATGGCGAAAACCATAATGCCGCGCTGCACGAAGCGTTCGTTAATCTTCTCGACAGGCATTCTGCGGCGCAGCAGGTTCATCACAATTCCCTGAGTCGCTTCGCGAAAGCCTAAGTAAACGCCGAAGAACGCGGTCATAACGGCAAAGATATTCAGGATCACACTGACCACTTTCACCCAGCCCGCACCCGCGCCGCTAATAAACTGCGCGGCGATCGCCAGTGCAGAGATGTTCTGCTCGTAGGCTTTGACCGCTTCGTCATGCCCCATCGCCAGGGTGAAAGAGACCGCGTAGAAAAAGACGGTAACAAACAGAATGCCGAACGCGATGTTCATGGCGCGCAGCGCTTTATGCCGTGCGACCTCAATGGATTTTTCGCGTGAACGATAAGAGATCACCATCGGACTCAAGGTCTGGATAAACAGGATAGAGGTCAGCGTAAACGGCAAGGTGATGATGGCGTTTTTAATCAACAGCGCCATCGGCGGCAGCGCGCCAATGTTGTACAAATGCCACATCCCGATCATTGAGACGCCGAGTGCCGCGACCACCAGCAGTTTAGTCAGCACCATGCCGGTCGAAATCTTGAACAGAAGCTGCTCGCCGCGTGACGAGATCGCCACCAGAATGCAAATCAGCACCAGTCCATAAAACGGGCTGTCGGAGAGCAAACCTTCCGTGACGCCAAAGGTGTGCAGATAAGAGGCGCTGTCGTTAGTGATGGCGGTGGAGTAGACAAACATCCAGATCACCAGCATCACAAAGTAGAGTGCGCCTAACAGGATGCCCCAGTTTTTCCCCAGATAGCCGCTGATGACGCTCGGGTAGTCTTTACATTCCGGGGACTCCGCCAGCGTGTTGATGAACAGGCGCTGGAACAGATACATCGCGGGATAGCCGATAATAGAGGAGAGTAAAAAGACCCACAGCCCCATTAAACCGACCTGCACCGGGAGAAAAACAATCCCCGCGCCGATCGCCATACCAATACTCATGATGACCCAGCCCGTGTCGGTGCTGTCGAATTTAATGGCTTCGCGCCATTCGCTTTCGGTCATCCCTGCCCGGCGCGCCGGAGCTGATACGTCGAGTATTACGCTGTTATTCGTTGCCGTTTCCATTACGTTCTCGCTTAATATGTAGGTAGAGTTTTTTATTATTTTTCCGTGCCGCATCAAGGCGATACGCGGTACATCGTGCGCAGGCGAGTTATTGGAGTAGTGAGGAAATCATACGCGCAGGATCAGAGAAAAACTTCACAAACAAACCCCTGTAATTTCTAAAAGTTAAGAAATATTTTCTCTTTTACGGCCAAATAAAGAATTAAATTTCTATCCTTGAAGCAGATCACAACAAAAAAGGTGCACTAAAGTGCACCTTTTTTATCATGCCATGTTGATTAGTTCATTGCCGGATGGCGGCGCTTGCGCCTTCTCCGGCCTGCAAACGTACGTAAACCGTAGGCCTGATAAGCGCAGCGCCATCAGGCACGGCTATTCACCTCAGGTACAAACGACCTTAATCGCCAGCCCACCGCGCGAAGTCTCGCGGTACTTATCGTTCATATCCTTGCCGGTTTCATACATCGTCTCGATCACTTTATCGAGCGACACCCGTGGCTCAGACGTCCGCCGCAGCGCCATTCGCGCCGCATTCACCGCTTTTACCGCATTAATCGCGTTACGTTCAATGCAAGGAATTTGCACCTGCCCGGCCACCGGATCGCAGGTCAATCCCAGGTTGTGCTCCATCGCGATTTCCGCCGCAATGCAAACCTGCGATGGACTACCGCCCAGCAGTTCCGTCAGCCCTGCCGCAGCCATCGAGCAGGCGACGCCAACTTCCCCCTGACAACCCACTTCCGCACCGGAGATAGACGCATTCATCTTATACAGCGCGCCAATCGCGCCCGCAGCCAGCAGATAGCGGGCAATCGAGTTGGCATTCACCGGACGGCGGAACTTATCATAATAGGCCAGTACAGCAGGAATAATGCCGCATGCGCCGTTAGTTGGCGCCGTTACGACCCGTCCTCCTGCCGCGTTCTCTTCGCTGACGGCCAGCGCAAACATGTTGATCCAGTCGATAACGTTCATCGGGTCGCTGGAGAGGCTGTCGCTGGAGACCAGCAGACGCCTTAACGCAACGGCGCGACGCGGCACATTCAGCGGCCCCGGCAGTACGCCCTCGGTGTTCATACCGCGTTCAATCCCGGCGAGCATCACATCCCAGATGCGCGCGAATCCGGCGTCAATCTCCTCTTTGCTGCGCAGCGCCAGCTCGTTTTGCATCATCAGGCCAGAGACCGAAAGCCCGTTTCGCTCACACAGTTTCAGCAGTTCGCTGGCCGAGTGAAAATCATAAGGCACAGGCGTTTCGACATCATGCGCCTGCCCGAAACGCTCCTCTTCGACGATAAACCCGCCGCCGATGGAGTAATAGGTTTTGCTCAACAGCGTCTCTTGCCCGTTCCATGCCGTAATACGCATCCCGTTTTCATGGCGCGGTAGCGTTTCGGCGTGAAAGAGAATGCTGTCTGCTACCGGGAAATCAACAACGTGCGCTCCCTCGGCCACCGGCAGGCGTCCACTGCGCGTTACGTCTTCAATAAAGGTGGGAATCGCGTCGATATTCACGTTTTGCGGGCTGTTGCCTGCCAGCCCCATCATGATGGCGGTATCCGTCGCATGACCTTTCCCGGTCAGCGATAACGATCCATACAGATCAACCGTAATACGCGTCGTGCGGAGTAAATCACCCTTGCTGGTCAGTTGATCGATAAAACATTTTCCTGCATTCATCGGCCCTACGGTATGGGAGCTGGAAGGTCCAATGCCAATCTTAAAAATATCGAATGCGCTAATCATATCCAGAACCTCGGATTGCCGTTCAGTGGAGACCAGACATCAAATAGTTTCACACTCGTTTTTGGGATCGGGGCGATCCTGACGATCGCCCCGCAGGGGGTTACAGCGTATCGCCACGCACCGCGATAGCTTCAATCTCCAGCTTCACATCCTTCGGCAAACGGGCGACCTGCACACAGCTGCGCGTAGGGTAAGTCGCCTGATGCTCATCAAAGAACTGCTGATACACCTCGTTGATGGTGGTGAAATCGTTCAGATCGGTAATGAACACAGTGGTCTTCACGATATCGCCCACTTTCAGGCCCGCAGCTTCCACAATCGCTTTGACGTTTTCCAGGCTCTGACGCGCCTGATCGACGACATTTTCCGCGACCTCGCCCGTTTGCGGGCATACCGGGATCTGACCTGAGGTCAGCACCATACAGCCCAAATCCACACCCTGTACGTAGGGGCCGATGGCCCCCGGTGCATGTTGGGTGGCAATAATCTTTCTCATAGCGCCTCCGGCGTTATATCGCCTGGGTAAAGGTACGTGAAATCACATCCTGCTGTTGCTCGCGGGTGAGCGCATTAAAGCGCACGGCGTAGCCGGACACGCGGATCGTCAGGTTCGGATAGCTTTCCGGGTGCTCGATGGCGTCCAGCAGCATTTCACGGTTCATCACGTTGACGTTCAGGTGCTGGCCGCCTTCCACATGCGCTTCATGATGGAAGTATCCGTCCAGCAGGCCGACCAGATTGGTTTTCCGCACGCCGTCATCTTTGCCCAACGCCGCAGGCACAATGGAGAAGGTGTAGGAAATCCCGTCTTTGGCATAGGTGAACGGCAGTTTCGCGACGGAAGTCAGCGAAGCGACAGCGCCTTTACGGTCACGGCCGTGCATCGGGTTCGCACCCGGCGCGAACGGCGTACCGCCACGACGTCCATCCGGCGTGTTCCCGGTTTTCTGGCCGTATACCACGTTCGAGGTGATGGTCAGAATGGACTGCGTCGGCACCGCGTTGCGGTAGGTTGGCAACACTTTAATTTTCTTCATAAAGCGTTCAACCAGATCGCAGGCAATGCTGTCCACGCGCTCGTCGTTGTTGCCGTACTGCGGATATTCGCCTTCGATGACAAAATCGACTGCCAGCCCGTTATGGTCACGCACCGGTTTCACCTTCGCGTACTTGATGGCGGACAGCGAATCCGTCGCCACGGACAGCCCCGCGATGCCGCATGCCATCGTGCGATAAACGTCACGATCGTGCAACGCCATCAGCGACGCTTCGTAGCTGTACTTGTCGTGCATGTAGTGGATGATATTCAGCGCGCTGATGTACTGCACCGCCAGCCAGTCCATGAAGTGGTCAAGGCTCTCCATCACCGTGTCGTAATCCAGCACGTCATCCATTAATGGCGCCGTTTTCGGCCCAACCTGGATTTTCAGCTTCTCATCCACACCGCCGTTGATTGCATACAGCAGCGTTTTAGCGAGGTTGGCGCGGGCGCCGAAGAACTGCATCTGCTTACCGATGACCATTGGGCTGACGCAGCAGGCAATGGCGTAATCATCGCTGTCAAAGTCAGCGCGCATCAGATCGTCATTTTCATACTGCAAAGATGAAGTGACGATCGACACCTGTGCCGCATACTTTTTAAAGGCGACCGGCAGCGCTTCTGACCACAGCACGGTCAGGTTCGGCTCTGGCGCAGGCCCCATCGTGTGCAGGGTATGCAGATAGCGGAAGGAGTTTTTGGTCACCAGCGTGCGGCCATCCAGCCCCATACCGCCAATCACTTCGGTTGCCCAAATCGGATCGCCGGAGAACAGCGTGTCAAATTCCGGCGTGCGCAGGAAGCGCACCATACGGATCTTCATGATGAAGTGGTCGATCAGTTCCTGCGCCTGTTCTTCCGTTAAGATCCCGGCCTTGAAGTCTCGCTCAATGTAGATGTCGAGGAACGACGCGGTACGGCCCAGCGACATTGCGCCGCCGTTCTGCGATTTCACCGCTGCCAGATAGGCGAAGTAAAGCCACTGGACGGCTTCCTGCGCGTTACGCGCCGGACGGGAGATATCGCAACCGTATTTGGCGGCCATTTCCTGCATTTGCAGCAGCGCACGGCGGTGTTCGGCCAGCTCTTCACGCAGGCGAATCGTCGCTTCAAGGTTCTGCCCCCACTCCAGATTTGACTGGAGATCGGCAAACTGCAATTCACGCTCGCGCACCAGATAACGGATACCGTACAGCGCAACGCGGCGATAGTCGCCGATAATGCGCCCACGGCCGTAGCCATCCGGTAAGCCGGTCAGCACCCCGGATTTACGGCAGCGCAGCATATCCGGCGAATACGCGTCGAATACACCCTGGTTATGGGTTTTACGCAGCTCGGTAAACTGATATTCAAAATCAGCATCCATTTCACGACCATACGCCTGGAATGAGCTTTTGATCATGTTGATGCCGCCAAACGGATGCAGCGCGCGCTTGAGTGGCTTATCGGTTTGCAAACCGACGATTTTTTCCAGCTCCTGCTCAATATAACCCGCGTCATGGGCAGTAATGGTGGTCGCAATATTGGTATCGAAATCGACTGGCGCATGCGTCGAGTTTTCAATACGAATACCCGCCATAACTTTTTCCCACAATGCGGTAGTCGCAGGCGTGGCTTCCGCGAGGAAGGATTCATCTCCCTCATAGGGTGTATAGTTGTGCTGAATAAAATCACGGACATTAATTTCTTCTTTCCAGTCCGTACCTTTAAAGCCAAGCCAGGCTTCGGCATACAGCATATCGCTGGTATCGATATTTACCTTCATGAAAAATAGTCTCTCTACAGAACAACAATAAATTATGCAAATTCCACAGGTGCGTTAACTTTGCCTAAATGAATAGCGTCGAGGGCAATCATTTTTTCTTCATTCGTTGGAATGACGGCACAAATAACGTTGGTGTCTTTGCTGGAGATAATTCTTTCACCGTGAGAATTAGGCAGGCTATTCATCTCGTGATCTAATTTCACGCCCAGAACAGCCAAATGTTCAATGACCAGACGGCGAATTAACACGGAGTTTTCGCCAATCCCCCCGGTAAAAATAATACCGTCCAGACGGTGTAACGATGCGGCATGCCCGGCAATGTGGCGGGCAATACGGTGCACAAAGGTTTTAATCGCCAGTTGCGCACGTTCATGCCCTTCATGCCAGGCTTTTTCCAGCACACGTAAGTCAGATGACAGACCGGAAATCCCCAGCAAACCAGACTCTTTATTCACCACGCGTTCCATATCGCCCAGCGTCTGGTTGGTTTCGCTGGCAATCCACGCCATCGCGCCGAAGTCCACATCGCCGCTGCGGGTGCCCATCATCAGCCCTTCCAGCGGGGTCATCCCCATAGAGGTATCAACGCTTTGACCGTTACGAACGGCACAGATAGAAGCGCCATTGCCCAGATGCGCGACAACCAGACCCGAGTCCTCTTCCTGTAGCGCAAGAAGGTCATGCGCACGCTGCGAGACATAGCGGTGCGAGGTGCCATGAAAGCCATAGCGCCGGACGCCCAACTCCTCAAAATATTTCCACGGCAAGCCGTACAAATACGCTTCAGGCGCCATCGTTTGATGGAAGCTGGTATCAAATACCGCCACCTGCTGTACGCCCGGGAAAAGATGCTGCGCCGATTCAATTCCGCTTAAATTGGCGTAATTATGTAACGGCGCTAAAGGAGAAACCCGGCGGATATTCTCGATAACTTCATCCGTAATAATGGCTGATGCTGTAAAGATATTTCCGCCGTGGGCAATACGGTGGCCAATTAAGGCCACGCTGTCGATTAAATTACGTTTTTCCAGTTCAAACGCAATCGCCTTTAATGCGCCTTCGTAGCTGTGGTGAGCCAGCTTAGCTGGCTCTCCTCCATTTACGGATAAAAACGCATCTTCAGAATTAATACCGTCCGCAATTCCTGCCATTAACACATCGCAATGGGTTGCATCCAGTACTGAAAACTTAATGGAAGACGATCCACAGTTAATCACCAGAACTACCGGAAATTCATTCATTTCACTACTCCGCTCATCCTGAGCTAAAGGATTAGAACAGTTTGTACACGATATTCAGGATGGTCAGCAGACCAATCACGGTCACAAACACGTTATCCAGACGACCACGGTATTTCGCCAGTGACGGCGCTTTACGGATGGCGTACATCGGCAACAGGCAGAGCAGCGAGGCAATGATCGGCGCACCCATTGCTTCAATCAGGTCCAGGATGTTCGGGTTGGCGTATGCCACAACCCAGGTGGAACCCATGATGAAGATCATGCTGATGGTGTTGAGTTTGCCCAGTGAAACTTTGGTTTTATCGCCTTTGTAACCAAACTTCAGCACCAGACCGTTCAGGCCTTCCAGCGTGCCCAGATAGTGACCGAAGAACGATTTGAAGATAGCGACCAGTGCGATGATGGAAGCCCCGTACTCCAGAACCGTAGCAAACGTTGATTTAGTGCCAGACAGCGACGCAAAGTGGTTCGCCAGATATGAGAGCACCGGAATGTTCTGCGCTTTCGCATCCGCCATGTTGGCCGGAGAGAGCGTGAACAGGCAGCTGAAGGCGAAGAACATCACCACGGCCACCATCAGCATGCTGGCGCGGGAGATGATCTGCGAACATTTACGCTCGGTAAATTCACGACCAAAGTCTTTCTCATACTCTTCACGTTTGGAAACCACGAAAGAAGAGACGATAGGCGAGAAGTTAAAGGAGAACACCATGATGGAGATACCCAGCCACACGGTAACCAGAATGCCGTCATGCCCGGTTAACGCGATATTGCTGAGATCCACCTGATCGATAACCGCAGAGTTCCAGTAAGGGATCAGCGACAGAGAGATCAGCACCAGGCTGGCAATGAACGGCCATACCAGGTAGCTCATCACTTTAACCATCAGGTCTTTACCAAACCAGATAACGAAAGCCATCAGCAGCAGCAGGAACAGCGCCACAAAGCCACGGTTAAGCGCCGGCATCTGCAACTGGTTTTCCCAGAAGGTCATAAAGGTGTTGGTAATGGTTACGCCATAAATCCACAGCAGCGGACAGATAGCGAAGAAGTACAGGAACGTGATGACCACGCCGCCTGTTTTACCAAAGTGCTCTTCTACCGTTTCTGTGATGTTGCCGGAAGGGTTAGAACCGGAAAGACACAGGCGCGCCAGCGCACGGTGGCAGTAAAACGCGATGGGGTAGGCCAACACCAGCATCAAAAGAATCGGGATCAGCCCGCCAAAGCCTGCGCGAATAGGGAAGAACAACACCCCGGCGCCGATGGCAGTACCAAATAGTCCCAGTGTCCATGTGGTGTCCGATTTACGCCAGGACGACTGTTTTGTCTGGCTGGATACAATGCTATCAGTAGTACTCATATCCTATCCTCAACGAAAAGATTAATAGCCGGGTTTAAGCGTCAACTAAGCCCGTAATTTGCGATACACGAGAAAGATCGATATTGCCGCCAGAAATAATGCTGACCGTTTTTCTGTTCTGGATATAGCTATCTAATTTCCCGCTTAATAATGCGGCACATGCCAGTGCGCCAGCGCCTTCAGTGACGACTTTATTGCGCTGAATTAATGCAATCATGCTGTTACGAATTTCATCTTCGCTGACCAGGACAATGTCATCCACTAATTCACGAACAATCTCATACGTTAAATTACCCGGGCGAGAAACATCACAACCATCCGCCAGGGTGCCGGTCGTTCGGTGAGTGGTTATTTCTCCTGCATGATAAGATGCCGCCATGCCGTGTACGTTTTCGGACTGTACGCCAATAACTTTAATTGTCGGGTTAATGGATTTTATAGCAATCGCGACACCGGCAATCAGACCGCCGCCGCCAATTGGTACAATGACGTTATCGACATCATACAGATCTTCCATAATTTCCAGGCCAATCGTTCCCTGCCCGGCAATCACTTTCGGATCGTCATAAGGTGGAATAAAAATGCGGCCTTCAGTCTCAACAATTTCGCTCACTTTGGCGATGGTATCGTTGAAGTTGTCACCGTGCAGCACCACTTCAGCGGAGTAGTCGCAGGTGGCCGCCACTTTGGACTTCGGCGCGCCTTTCGGCATCACGACTTTGCCGTCGATACCGAGCATCGCGCAGGAGAGAGACACCCCTTGCGCATGGTTACCGGCAGAGCAAGCCACCACGCCTTTACGTTTTTCTTCTTCCGTTAATGAACTGAGTTTGTTAAACGCACCGCGGATTTTAAAAGAGCCCGTGCGTTGCATATTTTCGAACTTAAGGAATATTTCGCCTTTGCAGCGCTCGCTGAAATAGTTAGAGCGCGGCATACCTGTTTTATAAATTTTCCCCGCAAGTCTTTTTTTCGCTTCGAGGATATCTTCAATCGCAACCGGGAGATCGTATGTAATATGCATTATAACCTCTTAACCTGGGTATTAAGGTAAAATAAATAGTCAGTACCAACGTCTGATATTCAGACAGATGGCATCAGTTTTTGATTAAATTAAATTTAATCCGTTACTTAATTTCTATTAATTGCTTTCGTCTGCAACCATTATAAGATGAATATTCTTTGGCTAATTCCACCAAAACCGATGCTGCTTTTTTAATCCGATAATTTTTAGACCAGATCGCGGCATAACGCGCGACCGGTAAATCTTCCTCTACTGGAATCGTAATAAACTGGTTTGAACCGAATGGAGATGTCATATCGCAGGGAATGACGGTCAGAAAATCAGCATTGAGAACAAGATTATAAATAGTGACAACGGAATCTGTTTTAACGATGTTTTCACTGCTGATGCCATTTCTTTGTAACGTGGTGAGGAGTTCGCTGTAGTAGCCCATATTCGTTTGTGGCAACACCCACTGTTCGTTCTGCAACGATTCCAGTGTGGTGATGCCGGTGCATGTTCGGGACTTACTGGCCACCAGGACAAACTCTGACTCAAAAAGCGGCTCCACGTGTAGATCCTGTAGTTTCATCTCATCACTGAGTGTGCCGATAGCGAAATCCAGGCGTCCGTCGCGAATCGCGGGCAGGAACGAGGAGAGCTGCGCTTCATACATCGACACCTGCGCTTTTGGGAACACCTCTTTAAATTTATGAATCATGTCAGACATAAAGGTAAAGCCAATCAACGAAGGAAAACCAAACGAAACGTCGACCACCGTGTTGCAGGTCATGCTGTTCATCTCGTTCACCATGTTTTTCATTTCACGGGTGATGGATTCAGACCAGGTAAGCAGCACCTGACCTGCGCTGGTTAACGTGACACCGGTATTTTTGCGAACGATTAACTCAACGCCAAAATAGGCCTCAACATCATTGATGATTTTACTTACAGCAGGCTGAGTTAACCCTAACTCTTTTGCGGCAGAACCGATAGAACCACTTCTAATGACTTCCTGAAAGACCACCAAGTGCTGTGTTTTAGGGAGAAGAATAGTATTCATATCGACCTGCACTAATTACTTTGTTGACGGCATGAAGTGTACCAAATAAAGGTTACATGGTTATGTGCGACTACTCACAAATTAACTGACCTTACATTTTGTAAGCTTATTTTTTAAAAAATAAACCATTTATTATCAATAAGTTGAAAGAATCAGACTGCACTTTATCATGATTTTTGTCAAAAAATCATGAGGGGATAACAATATTTTATGGCGATAACATATGCGTTTCATTCGCTATTTTACAAATTCGGGAAAGACGATAATTCAATCAATTATCGCATAATTAACACGCAGATTTACGTTTAAATTTAACGGACAATTAATCAAAAATAAGTACAATTACGCCCTTATTGGGATTAAAGATTGTGGCATATCACATTTTTTCTTCTTATTTGTTTGTAAAAAAACATTACACACACGAATATTTAATTCATTTAATACACGTCATTATCATTACCAACAATATATTAACACTGTGATTGTCAATTTTTGTAGCGCGTAATTTTGTGATAGCGATCAACAGCCAATCTTTTATCCGGTTAAAAAATCACCACACAGCGTTTTGTGTTAGTGGTCACAGAACAAGAAATATCTTTTGGCGGGGAAATTATGTTACGCAGCGAGATCGGGCACCTTCTGCGGGGAATCCGCCGGATGGCGACGCTCACGCGTCTTATCCGGCCTACCAAAGCGCTCTGCCACAGGCCTGATAAGCGCAGCGCCATCAGGCAGTACCGGGAAACCCAAACGCTATGAAAGTAAAAACCCGCCGAAGCGGGTTTTTACATGAAGAGGTGAAACTGACCGATAAGCCGGGTTCTGTCGTGGACAGTCATTCATCTAGGCCAGCAATCGCTCACTGGCTCAAGCAGCCTACCCGGGTTCAGTACGGGCCGTACCTTATGAACCCCTATTTGGCCTTGCTCCGGGTGGAGTTTACCGTGCCGCGAACTGTTACCAGCCGCGCGGTGCGCTCTTACCGCACCCTTTCACCCTTACCTGATCCCGCTTGCGCGGGCCATCGGCGGTTTGCTCTCTGTTGCACTGGTCGTGGGCTTGCGCCCCCCAGGCGTTACCTGGCACCCTGCCCTATGGAGCCCGGACTTTCCTCCCCTCCGCCCGTCTCCCCCGAAAGGGACGACGACGAAGCGGCGACTGTCTGGTCAGCTTCGGCGCGCAGTATAGAGGGTTTGCACGCCATTGTCACCCTGCACTGCGCATTCCTATCGCCAGCGTTGCGGCGATGTTTCGCGAGGCGCGGTAGATATTATCAAACGCGCCGCGAAAGGCTTCATCCAGCGTGCCAATGCGGGTAAGCACGCTGAACACGGCATCAATGCCATGCTGATGCACCACTCCCACATCATGCGTCAGACTCCCCGCGATCCCAATCACTGGCTTATGATACTTTTTCGCCACACTGGCGACGCCTATCGGTACTTTGCCGTGAATACTCTGGCTGTCGATGCGCCCTTCGCCGGTGACGACTAACGCGCAGTCGTGGATGTGTTCTTCCAGATTGAGCGCCGTGGTGACTATCTCAATGCCGCTGCGCAACTCTGCGCCGAGGAAAGCCATTAAGGCCGCCCCCATCCCGCCAGCCGCGCCCGCGCCGGGGACATTTTCCACATCCACGCGCAGCGACTTTTTAATCATGTCGGCATAATGAGCAAGATTGCCGTCCAGTTCATGAATGAGCTTTTCGGTCGCGCCTTTCTGCGGCCCAAAGATTCGCGACGCGCCATTTTCGCCCGTCAGTGGATTGGTCACATCGCAGGCCACCCGGATAGCACACGTTTTTAAACGCGGATCGAGACCAGAGACATCAATCGAATTCAGGCTGTTCAGGCTGCCGCCGCCGTTCCCAATTTCAGTACCGTTCGCATCCGTTAATCGGGCACCCAGCGCCTGCACCATGCCCGCGCCGCCGTCATTGGTCGCGCTGCCGCCAATGCCGATGATAATGCTTCTGGCGCCGTGCTCCAGCGCATGCAGGATCAGCTCTCCGGTGCCGCGCGACGTAGTAATCAACGGATTACGCTTTTCTGGCGGAACCAGCGCCAGCCCGCTGGCCGCCGCCATTTCAATAAACGCGGTACTGCCGTCCCCGGACATGCCCCAGTTGGCCATGACGGTCTCCCCCAGCGGCCCCGTCACAAAAGCGGTATACTGCGTTCCATGCGTGGCGGCAATCATGGCTTCGACCGTTCCCTCTCCGCCGTCAGCGACCGGAATAGAAACATACTGCGCATCGGGAAAAATTTCCCGGAATCCTTTTTCTATCGCCTGCGCAACTTCAGCGGCAGAAAGGCTTTCTTTATAAGAGTCTGGGGCGATTACGATTTTCATAGTTGTAGCCTGTTACTGCACAACGCCGGATGGCGTTTCACTTATCCGGCCAGGGTCATAGGCCCGGACCGCCGCGCGCGACCGGGCATGACGTCATTAGCGAGCGATTTCCACTTTCGCCAGTTTTTCGTAGTAGCAGGCCAGGGCGCTATGGTCGGCCGTGCCCAGACCATCGGCACGTAGCGCCTGCATCATTTCCATCACGGCAGCGGTCAGCGGCAGTTGCGCGCCTACGCCATGAGAGGTGTCCAGCGCATTCGCCAGATCTTTAATATGCAGATCGATGCGAAAGCCCGGTTTGAAATTCCGTTCCATCACCATCGGCGCTTTCGCATCCAGCACGGTGCTACCCGCCAGACCGCCGCGAATCGCCTGATACACCAGATCCGGGTTCACCCCCGCTTTGGTCGCCAGCGTCAGCGCTTCAGACATGGCTGCGATGTTCAGCGCGACAATCACCTGGTTAGCCAGTTTGGTCACGTTGCCCGCGCCGATATCACCGGTATGCACCACGGAACCGGCCATTGCTTTTAGCAGATCGTAATATTTATCGAAAATCACTTTATCGCCGCCAACCATCACCGACAGCGTGCCGTCGATCGCTTTCGGCTCGCCGCCGCTTACCGGCGCATCCAGCATATCGATACCTTTTGCTTTCAGCGCGTCGCTGATTTCACGGCTTGCCAGCGGAGCGATAGAGCTCATATCGATCAAAACGGTGCCTGGCTTCGCGCCTTCAATAATGCCGCCTTCACCCAGCGCCACTTCTTTCACATGCGGCGAGTTCGGCAGCATGGTGATAATCACATCGCACTGTTCGGCAACGGCTTTTGCCGTGGTTGCGGTTTCTGCGCCTGCGGCAATAACTTCGGCAATCGCATCAGGGTTACGGTCAGAAACCACCAGCGAGTAACCGGCTTTGAGGAGGTTTTTGCTCATTGGTTTACCCATGATGCCCAGGCCAATGAAACCTACTTTCATCGTCATAATCTTCTCTCTCTTGTTTCAGTGGTGGCTATTTCTTAAAGGCGTCAGCCAGCTTTTGCGTGGCGGAGCGGAACACGCCCAAATCGCTCCCCACGGCAACGAACGTCGCGCCCCATTCCAGATAGCGGCGCGCGTCGGCTTCGACCGGCGCCAGAATGCCGCACGGTTTACCGTGGGCTTTGGCGCGGGCAAAGATATGCTGAATGGTTTTCTGTACTTCCGGGTGAGAGGCGTTGCCGAGATGACCTAACGCCGCAGCCAGATCGCTTGGGCCGACAAAAATACCGTCAACGCCTTCAGTGGCCGCGATAACATCAACGTTATCCACCCCCTGCTGGCTTTCGATCTGCACCAGAATGGTGATGTTCTTATTTGACTGGGCAAAGTAATCCGGCACGGTGCCAAACATATTGGCGCGATGGGAAACGGAGACCCCACGGATGCCTTCCGGCGGATAACGCGTCGAGGCCACGGCGCGAACGGCTTCTTCTTCCGTCTCGACAAACGGGATCAGGAAGTTATAGAAACCGATATCCAGCAGACGCTTAATAATGACCGGCTCGTTCGTCGGCACCCGTACCACCGGCGCGCTGGCGCTGCCTTTCAACGCCATCAGTTGTGGAATAAAAGTTGAGATATCGTTCGGCGCATGTTCGCCATCCAGCACCAGCCAGTCAAAACCTGCCAGCCCTAACACTTCCGTACTGATGGGGTTTGCCAGCGCGGACCAACAGCCGATCTGAATGCGTTGCGCTGCCAGCGCAGCTTTAAATTTGTTCGGGAAGATATCGTTACTCATCATTTATACCCTGGATGAATCATTATTTATTTCCGCAATTCCGGGAGATATTTCGATTTGCTCATCTAAGGAATTACGCTGATATTTTATCGATAGCGGATAATGAAAGTCGTGAATCAGTATAATCATACTTACGCCGCTAAACATTGTTGTATTGCTCAATTTTAATATTCACAATGAATAATATTTTGAGCATTTGCACAACGTCATGGGCGGTGATGCACAGATTTGTACATTACTCGCCCAGCGCCCGTACCATCGGGAATAATGGCCGATCGCGATCACATTTTTAAACAAAAACTCCTGGCATTCTTTATTTAGCAGCAACGTATTTTTAATTCTGACAATAAAAAGCAGTTGTTCTCTTTAACACATTTATTATCACCACCTGGCTGGAGAATACTGGACAATGGCCGATATCGAAATTAGACAAGAATCGCCAACCGCGTTTTATATTAAAGTGCATGACACCGATAACGTGGCAATTATTGTTAATGACAATGGTCTGCAAGCCGGAACGCGTTTCCCGGACGGTCTGGCGTTGGTTGAACATATTCCTCAGGGGCATAAAGTGGCGCTGGAGGCGATTCCTGCCCACGGCGAAATCGTGCGTTATGGCGAGGTGATCGGCTATGCCGTTCGCGACATCGCACGCGGCAGCTGGATAGATGAGTCGCTGGTTGAGCTACCGAAAGCGCCGCCGTTACACACCCTGCCGCTGGCGACGAAAGTGCCGGAACCGCTGCCGCCGCTGGAAGGCTACACGTTTGAAGGCTACCGCAACGCGGATGGCAGCGTCGGCACCAAAAATCTACTCGGCATCACCACCAGCGTACACTGCGTGGCGGGCGTCGTGGATTATGTCGTGAAGATCATTGAGCGTGACCTGCTGCCCGGATACCCGAATGTAGACGGCGTTGTCGGTCTGAACCACTTGTACGGCTGCGGCGTGGCGATCAACGCGCCAGCGGCCGTGGTGCCTATCCGCACCATTCATAACATCTCGTTGAACCCGAACTTCGGCGGCGAAGTTATGGTCATCGGCCTTGGCTGTGAAAAACTTCAGCCGGAACGTCTGCTGGAAGGCACGGAAGATGTGAAAGGGATTCCGGTGGACAGCGCTAGTATTGTGCGTTTGCAGGATGAGCAGCACGTCGGCTTTAAGTCAATGGTCGAGGATATTTTGCAGGTGGCCGAACGCCACCTGGCGAAGCTCAACCAGCGCCAGCGTGAAACCTGCCCGGCTTCCGAACTGGTGGTCGGAATGCAGTGCGGCGGCAGCGATGCGTTTTCCGGTGTGACGGCCAACCCGGCGGTGGGTTACGCCTCGGATCTGTTAGTGCGTTGCGGCGCGACGGTGATGTTCTCGGAAGTCACCGAAGTCCGTGATGCGATCCACCTTCTCACGCCACGCGCGATTAACGAAGAGGTCGGCAAACGCCTGCTGGAAGAGATGGCCTGGTACGATAATTATCTTGATATGGGGAAAACCGACCGCAGCGCCAACCCGTCGCCGGGCAACAAAAAAGGTGGTCTCGCGAACGTGGTGGAAAAAGCGTTGGGCTCTATCGCAAAATCCGGGCAGAGCGCAATTGTGGAAGTGCTGTCCCCCGGTCAGCGACCGACAAAACGCGGTTTAATTTACGCCGCCACGCCCGCCAGTGATTTTGTCTGCGGCACGCAGCAGGTCGCTTCCGGGATCACCGTGCAGGTGTTCACAACCGGTCGCGGAACGCCATATGGCCTGATGGCGGTTCCGGTAATCAAAATGGCGACCCGCACAGAGCTGGCGAATCGCTGGTTTGATTTGATGGACATCAACGCGGGTACCATTGCCACAGGGGAAGAGAGCATTGAGGACGTGGGCTGGAAGCTGTTCCACTTTATTCTGGACGTCGCGAGCGGTCGTAAGAAAACCTTCTCAGACCAATGGGGGCTGCATAACCAGCTGGCCGTGTTTAACCCCGCGCCAGTGACCTGATGACGAAAAAAGGCCGGATGGGGATCGCATCGCCATCCGGCAACACTTTTTAAAGACTCTACATTTTGAAGACCTACATTTTATATCTTCTGCTGCCTCCCTCTTTCTACGTCTGAATTGATAAGCCCCCCAACCCCTACTTCATTCTTACAGCGCTTTTCATCGCACGACTTTCGCAACCCTCCAGATACTTTCGAAACTTTCATTTATTAGATCAAAATCACAAAACAACATTACGAAACCCTATACATTCTTTCGAAGAAAACAAACGAAAGAATTCGGAGGAAGGATGTTTATCATTTCAACCAAAACGATGCTAAAGAAAGCTCAGCGTGAAGGTTACGCGGTGCCCGCATTCAACATCCACAACCTCGAAACATTACAGGTCGTGGTGGAAACCGCCGCTGAAATGCGCGCGCCATTGATCGTTGCCGGAACACCAGGAACCTTCAGCTACGCTGGCGTCAGTAATATCGTGGCAATTGCCAGCGAGTTGGCAAAAACCTGGAACCATCCTCTGGCCATTCATCTCGATCATCATGAGAAAACAATGGATATCGAAGAGAAAGTCAGGGCAGGCGTTCGCTCAGTGATGATCGACGGCTCGCATCTGCCGTTTGCAGACAACATCGCCTTAGTGAAAAACGTAACGGATTACTGCCATCGCTATGACGTCAGTGTTGAGGCAGAACTGGGGCGTCTGGGCGGACAGGAAGATGATCTCATCGTGGATGGCAAAGATGCTTTGTATACCCATCCAGAACAGGCTCAAGAATTTGTGGCTAAAACAGGTATCGACTCTTTGGCCGTAGCGATTGGCACCGCACATGGTCTGTATACCGCAGAACCGAAACTGGATTTCGAACGCCTGGCAGAGATCCGACAGCATGTTGATATCCCTTTGGTTTTACATGGCGCATCAGGGCTACCCGGCAGTGATATTCGCAAGGCTATCTCACTGGGTATTTGTAAAGTCAACGTCGCAACCGAGCTAAAAATCGCTTTTTCCGACGCCCTGAAAAATTATTTGCGTACACATTCCGATGCCAGCGATCCACGGCATTACATGGTTCCGGCCAAAGCCGCAATGAAAGATGTCGTACGTAAAGTCATCACCGACTGCGGTTGCGAAGGAAGGCTATAAGGCTGCTATATCACAGCCTCTTAACTCATTCATTTACATGAATTGTAAGGATTTTGGTCAAGGGTATCTTTTTATAGCTGGATCACGAAAGTCGCTTTTACCCTTTGCCTTCAATCCAAAAATATTATGAAGATAAACAAAAGATATCGGAGATAGATGTGAAAGAGATAATCTCTCGTCATAAGGCAGGTGAAGCGTCAGGCATTTGTTCCGTCTGTTCAGCACATCCGTTAGTGATTGAAGCGGCGCTACGCTTTGATCTCGCGACAAACAATAAAGTTTTGATTGAAGCAACATCCAACCAGGTTAATCAGTTCGGCGGTTATACCGGCATGAAACCCGCCGACTTCCGCGATTTTGTTTATAACATTGCACAGGAAACAGGATTCCCGCGTGAAAGATTGATTCTGGGTGGCGATCACCTGGGGCCTAACTGCTGGCAGAATGAATCCGCAGCCGCCGCAATGGAGAAATCTGTTGAGTTAATTAAGGCTTATGTCGCCGCAGGTTTTAGCAAAATCCACCTGGATGCATCAATGTCATGTGCCGACGATCCAACCCCACTTGATCCTATGGTCGTGGCCCAACGCGCTGCTGTACTTTGCCAGGCCGCTGAAACAACGGCCACTGAAGAACAAAAGCGCCATTTAACCTATGTCATTGGCACTGAAGTTCCTGTTCCCGGCGGTGAAGCCAGTAGCATCGGCCGCGTTCACGTCACGCGTGAAGAAGATGCCGCCCGTACGCTGGAAACGCACCAGGTCGCCTTTCGCGCATTAGGGCTCGAGGAAGCATTAACTCGCATTATCGCCATTGTGGTACAGCCTGGCGTGGAATTCGATCACTCCCAAATTATTCATTATCAACCGCAGGCCGCTGAAGCGCTTTCCGCATGGATTAAAGACACGCCGATGGTGTATGAGGCCCACTCTACCGACTATCAAACACGTCACGCCTACCGCGCACTGGTACGCGATCACTACGCCATTCTGAAAGTCGGCCCGGCACTGACCTTTGCTTTACGTGAAGCGATTTTTGCACTCGCGCAAATGGAGAACGAACTGATTTCTCCAGAACAACGCAGCCGGGTACTGGAAGTGATCGATGAAGTGATGCTTAACGAGCCAGGTTACTGGAAGAAGTATTATCGTCCGACCTGGAGCCAGGCGATGATCGATATTCACTTCAGCTTATCCGATCGTATTCGCTACTACTGGCCGCATCCACGCATTCGTCAAAGTGTGGAGAAATTAATTGCCAATCTGAACGGGGTTTCATTACCGCCAGGACTCATCAGTCAGTTTATGCCCGTACAGTTTGAACGTCTGTCCGAAGGGGTACTAACCGCCACACCTCATAACTTGATTATCGACAAAATCCAGGACGTTCTGCGTGCCTACCGCTTTGGTTGTGTGCCTGAAACCGCCTGATATTCGGAGAATATATGAGCCAACTTTTTGTCCGAACCGGAATTGACTTTAACTCGTGCCAGCAAGTGCTGGCACACATTGGAGAGGAGATGCTGGCAAAAGGTGTTGTACATGAAAGCTATCCGCAGGCACTGGTAGAACGCGAGGCGAATTTCCCGACAGGGATCGCGCTGGAACGTCATGCCGTCGCCATTCCGCACTGCGAAGCTATTCATGCTAAATCACCCGCAATCTATCTGATTCGACCGGATAACCCGGTGAAGTTTCAACAGGCCGACGATGACGAAGAGATCGCCGTTTCTTTAATCATCGCACTCATCGTTGAAAACCCTGCGGCACAGCTGAAGCTTCTGCGCCGTCTTTTTAGTGAGCTACAAAATCCGAGCATGCTTGACGCCTTGCTGAGCGCACCTGATTCCGAGCTGGCTACGCTCTTCCGGGAAACCATCCTTGAGTCTGAGCCGTGCGCCCAGGCCTAATAACAAACTGATAATAAAAGGAATACCCTATGAAACGTAAAGTAATCGTGGCCTGTGGCGGTGCGGTAGCGACCTCAACCATGGCCGCAGAAGAAATTAAAGAATTATGTGAAGCTCACAATATCGATCTTGATCTCGTGCAATGCCGGGTCACGGAGATCGAAACCTATATGGATGGCGCGGATCTTATTTGTACCACCGCCCGCGTTGACCGTACCTTTGGCGATATCCCGGTCGTTCACGGCATGCCATTTGTTTCTGGCGTGGGTATTGAAGCATTGCAGCAAAAAATCCTGAGCATCCTTAAGGGGTAACGTCATGTTTAGCGAAATAATGCGTTATATCCTGGACTTAGGACCCACGGTAATGCTGCCTCTGGTGATTATCGTCTTCTCTAAATTACTGGGGATGAAGCTCGGGGATTGTTTTAAATCCGGTCTGCACATCGGCATTGGTTTTGTTGGTATTGGGCTGGTGATTGGTCTGATGCTCGACTCTATCGGACCTGCGGCGAAAGCCATGGCAGAACAGTTCCAGATAAACCTGCATGTTATTGATATCGGTTGGCCGGGTTCGTCTCCGATGACATGGGCGTCGCAAATTGCACTGATCGCCATCCCTGTCGCTATTGGCGTTAATGTCATCATGCTGATCACGCGAATGACACGCGTTGTGAATGTCGATATCTGGAATATTTGGCACATGACATTTACTGGCGCCATGCTGCATCTTGCGACAGGTTCTTACTGGTTGGGTATCCTGGGCGTCGTTGTTCATGCCGCCTTTGTCTACAAACTGGGTGACTGGTTTGCCAAAGATACCCGCGATTTCTTTGGTCTGGAGGGGATCGCCATCCCACATGGTTCGTCTGCTTATCTTGGCCCGATAGCGGTACTGGTTGATACGATCATTGAAAAAATTCCGGGCCTGAATCGCATTCACTTCAGCGCAGATGATGTACAAAAACGCTTTGGTCCTTTCGGAGAACCCGTTACTGTCGGTTTCGTCATGGGGCTCGTTATCGGTATGTTGGCAGGCTATGACGTGAAAAGCGTGCTGCAACTGGCTGTAAAAACAGCAGCAGTCATGCTCCTGATGCCACGGGTGATTAAACCGATCATGGATGGTTTAACGCCTATTGCCAGGCATGCCCGCAAACGTCTGCAAGCTAAATTTGGCGGGCAGGAATTCCTGATTGGCCTGGACCCTGCACTATTACTAGGCCACACCTCAGTGGTTTCCGCCAGCCTGATTTTTATTCCGCTGACTATTCTGATCGCGGTACTGGTGCCCGGTAATCAGGTACTCCCATTCGGTGATCTCGCCACTATCGGTTTCTTTGTCGCAATGGCGGTAGCAGTACATCAGGGTAACCTGTTCCGCACGTTGATATCCGGTGTCATTATCATGGGTATCACGCTATGGATCGCCACACAAACTATCGGCCTGCATACCCAGCTCGCCGCTAATGCCGGGGCTCTGAAGGCTGGCGGGATGGTAGCTTCCATGGACCAGGGGGGTTCTCCAGTCACCTGGTTACTCATTGAACTTTTCACCTGGCAAAATGTTATTGGTCTCGTGGTTATCGGTGCCATCTACTTTACCGGCGTTCTGTTGACCTGGCGCAGAGCCCGCAACTTTATGGCCGCTGAAAAAGCAGCAGCTACCCAGCAAAGTCAAACAGCCTCTTAATTCCAGGGGAGCATTCGCTCCCCTTAACATCTTTGGAGAAACTTATGAAATCAGTGGTGATTCACGCTGAGGGAGACGTACGCGTTGAAGAACGTCCCATACCACAAATACAGGCCGATGATGATGTATTAATCAAGGTTATTAGCTCGGGTCTTTGTGGTTCAGATATCCCCCGTATTTTCGCCCACGGAGCGCATTATTATCCAATCACGTTAGGCCATGAATTTAGCGGTTACGTTGAATCTTATGGTTCAGGTGTTACCGATATGCAGCCTGGCAATGCCGTCGCCTGTGTTCCACTTCTTCCTTGCTTTCACTGCCCGCAATGCGAACGGGGATATTTTTCATTATGCAAGCAATACCAGTTTGTCGGTTCACGTAGTGAAGGGGGCAATGCTGAATACGTTGTCGTTAAACGCGCCAACCTCTTCCGGCTTCCTTCCGATATGCCAATTGAAGATGGCGCATTTATCGAACCCATCACCGTAGGGTTACACGCCTTTCACCTGGCGCAAGGCTGTAAAGGTAAAAACGTTATTATCGTAGGGGCAGGTACCATTGGACTGCTGGCGATGCAGTGCGCCCGTGAGTTGGGAGCCAAAAGCGTTACAGCAATTGATATTAATCCCCAGAAACTTGAACTGGCTAAAGAGCTGGGCGCAACGTACACCTTTAACAGTCGTGAAATGACCGCGTCAGAGATCTACACCGCACTATCTGATATTCAGTTTGATCAATTGATTCTGGAGACAGCAGGTACGCCGCAAACGGTCTCCCTGACCATCGAAATAGCAGGGCCACGCGCCCAGTTAGCTCTGGTAGGAACATTGCACCATGACCTGACGCTGACATCAGGCGTGTTTGGGCAAATTCTGCGTAAAGAGTTAACAATACTTGGTAGTTGGATGAACTATTCCAGTCCCTGGCCTGGTGAAGAGTGGGAAACCGCAGCGCGTTTACTCACGGAAAAACGTCTACAACTTGAACCGTTAATTGCCCATCGCGGTGATGCTGACAGTTTTGCTGACGCAGTGAAAGCGCTTAACGGCGCGCCAATGCAGGGAAAAATCTTACTTAAGCTCTCCTGACATCATGAGCCAGCAACCTGCGCTGGCTCACAATTACTTTCGAAATTTAGCGTTCACCTTTCGCAATCCTTCGATTAAACTAGTCACAGTTAATTGTCAGGCAAATCAATATGAACTCATTTGAGAGAAGGAACAAAATTGTCGATCTGATTAATACGCAGGGTAGCGTACTGGTTATGGATCTTTCGAATACCTTTGGTATCTCTGAAGTCACTATCCGCGCCGACCTGCGTTTGCTGGAAGAAAAAGGGCTTGTCACACGTTTTCATGGCGGCGCGGCAAAACCTGGAAGTCATCTGGCTGAAGGCGACAATCAGGAAGTCATACTCGAAGATCGCTATCAACTCGCCAGCGACCCTAAAAAACGGATTGCCCAGGCCGCAGCCTCGATGGTTGAAGAAGGGATGACCATTATTCTGGATAGCGGAAGTACGACATTGCTGATTGCTGAAGCATTAACCCGAAAAAGCAATATCACCGTTATCACAAATAGCTTACCTGCCGCATTTACCTTATCCGACAATAAAGACCTGACCCTGGTCGTTTGTGGTGGTACCGTGCGACACAAAACGCATTCCATGCATGGCACAATTGCGGAACGCTCGCTACATGGGATCAGTGCGGATCTCATGTTTGTTGGAGCTGATGGGATTGATGCAACTAACGGCATTACAACTTTCAATGAAGGCTATTCGATTAGTAGCGTGATGGCTGCTGCGGCACATAAGGTCATTGCCGTACTGGATGCGACAAAATTTAACCGACGTGGTTTTAATCAGGTACTTCCAATGGAGAAGATTAACTGTGTAATAACCGACGACAGCATCAGCAAACAGGATAAATCAGCGCTGGCCAAAACAGGCGTTGAACTGCTGGTCGTTTAAATTACCCGCCACATCCCCCCTTTTGTCGCGCCAACGCGTTGCAGTTTGCCTTTTAGCTGCAACGCTTTCAGATAGCGTTCTACGGTTCGGGCTGAGAGCTCACACTCATCAGCGATACTTTTGGCGGATCTGCCCGGATGATTCGACAAGATTTGTAGAATGCGTTTTTCTATATCCAGTAAATCAGGCGACATTTCTTCCGACATTTCTTCCGACATTTCTTCCGACATTTCTTCCGACATTTCTTCCGACATTTCTTCCGACAGGGCTGGTGATTTTCCCAATCCCTCCTGCAAAGCAGAGATGATGTTTTCCAGGATAAATTCTATAAATAGCGTACAGCTACTTTGCCGATCGCACTGCCCTAACACCTGGTAATATCGGTCCTGTTGGTAGTGGATCAGCGTCTCTACAGGTAGCCACGCCAATTCCGATCGCCACTCACGTAGGATTAATGTCTGCCACAACCGCCCCATGCGTCCATTTCCGTCGGCAAAAGGATGAATAAATTCAAACTCATAATGGAAAACAGCACCAGCAATCAGTGGGTGGAGCTCTGTCGTTTTTAACCAGCCAAGTAAATCATTCATCAAACGAAAAACTTGTGAGGCCGGAGGAGCCATGTGAATAAGCTGTTTTTCCCTGTAAACACCAACATTTCCGGTACGTAACTGGCCCGGATTATCGACCAGACCGAGCATAAGGACCCGATGTGCTTGTAAAAGGTCAGATAATTTTTCACTTTTCCATTCCGACATCTTTTCATAGGCCAGAATCGCATTTCTAACTTCCTGTATATCTTTAGCAGGAGCCAGAATACGTTTCCCCTCCATCAGAGCGGTGACTTGTTCCGTAGTCAACGAATTATGCTCAATCGCTAAAGAGGCCTGAATAGTGCGAATACGATTCTCTTTGCGCAAAAGAGGAGATGTCCTACCAGCCATCGCAGCCCAATGCCCCATCAACTCACCAACCTCAATGACTTGATTGAGGATCAATGGAGTGATGACGAAAGGTGGTTGGTAGGTGCTCACTGTTACTCCCCCTGCTGCTCCAGCGCATACTTATACAGCGCGTTCTTTTTCACGCCGTGGATTTCGGCGGCAAGAGCGGCGGCCTTTTTCAGCGGCAGTTCCGCCTGTAACAACGCCAGCGTTCGCAGCGCGTCGGCAGGAAGCGCATCGTCCTGGGCTTTGTGCCCTTCGACAATCAGTACCATTTCCCCCTTGCGGCGGTTTTCGTCCTCTTTCACCCATGCCAGCAGTTCGCCGACCGGCGCGCCGTAAATGGTCTCCCAGGTTTTGGTCAGCTCACGCGCCAGCACCACGTAGCGAGATTCTCCCCACACGGCGACCATATCTTCCAGGCTGTCCAGCAAACGGTGTGTGGATTCATAAAAAATCAGCGTCCGTGGTTCTGCTTCAATCGCTTTCAGCGCATCACGGCGGCCTTTCGATTTCGCGGGCAGAAAACCTTCATAGCAAAAACGATCGGACGGCAACCCGGCGGCGCTCAGCGCGGCAATCGCGGCGCACGGCCCCGGCAACGGAACCACACGGATGCCGGCTTCACGACAGGTGCGCACCAGATGGTAACCCGGATCATTGATCAATGGCGTTCCGGCATCAGAAACCAGCGCAATGTTCTGCCCCTCTTTTAGCTTCGCCACCAGCGTCTCGGCTTTTTGCTGCTCATTGTGGTCATGTAAAGCGAACAAACGGGCGTTAATCGCGAAGTGTTGTAACAATAGTCCGGTATGACGAGTGTCTTCAGCGGCAATTAAATCAACGGCTTGCAAAACTTCGAGCGCTCGTTGGGTAATATCAGCCAAATTCCCGATAGGAGTAGGTACAATATAGAGTTGGCCCTGAGAATTATCCGCCGATTCGTTTTGTTTCATTGTGTCGTCCGTATTGCCGATTTAATATTGAGCATTGCGTAAAAAATATCACTGGATACAGTATGGTACCCTCAACATTTTCTCGTTTGAAAGCCGCGCGCGCGCTGCCTGTCATTCTGGCAGCATTGATCTTCGCGGGCTGTGGCACCCAGGCGCCGGATCAAAGTGCTGCCCATATGCAGGGCACAGCACAAGCTGATTCCGGCTTTTATCTGCAACAAATGCAGCAAAGTTCAGATGATAGCAAGACCAACTGGCAATTACTCGCCATTCGTGCACTGCTGAAAGAAGGCAAAAGCCAGCATGCCATCGAATTATTCAACCAGTTGCCGCAAAACCTGAACGATGCGCAGCGTCGCGAACAGTCGCTGCTGGCAGTTGAGATCAAACTGGCGCAGAAAGATATCGCCGGTGCGCAGGCGCTGCTGGAAAAACTCACTCCAGCTGATTTGGATCAGAACCAACAGGCGCGTTACTGGCAGGCGAAAATTGATGCCAGCCAGGGCCGCCCTTCTCTTTCACTGCTGCGCGCGTTAATCGCCCAGGAGCCGCTGCTGTCTGCAAAAGACAAGCAGAAGAACATGGACGCCACCTGGCAAGCGCTCTCCTCTATGACCCAGGAACAGGCTCAGGCGCTGGTCATTAACGCCGATGAAAACGTCCTGCAAGGCTGGCTGGATTTACAGCGTGTCTGGTTCGATAACCGTAACGACCCGGACATGATGAAAGCCGGGATTGCTGACTGGCAAAAACGCTACCCGCAAAATCCAGGGGCAAAACTGCTGCCCACGCAACTGGTCAATGTGCAAAGCTTTAAACCGGCTTCCACCAGCAAAATCGCCCTGCTGCTGCCGTTGAACGGCCAGGCCGCCATTTTTGGCCGCACCATTCAGCAAGGTTTTGAAGCTGCGAAAAATCTGGGGACGCAACCGGTGGACGCGCAGCCTGCCGCTGCGCCTGTCGCGGAACCGACAGCGTCGGCAGAACCTGCCCAGCCGCAAGCCGCTGACGGCGTCGCCAGCCCTTCTCAGGCGGCGGTGAACGATTTGACTGGCGACGAACAAACGCAGCCTGTCGAGCAACCGGTAAGCGCCCCGGCGCAGACCGCTACGGCGAGCGCGCCGGCCAACCCTTCTGCTGAACTGAAAATCTACGACACCACCTCTCAACCGCTGGATCAGATCCTCACGCAGGTTCAGCAGGACGGCGCCAGCATTGTTGTCGGGCCGCTGCTGAAAAATAACGTTGAAGAGCTGATCAAAAGCAATACGCCGCTGAATGTCCTGGCGCTTAATCAGCCTGAGAAGGTGCAGAACCACGCCAATATTTGCTACTTTGCCCTCTCACCTGAAGATGAAGCCCGCGACGCGGCGCATCATATTCACGACCAGGGCAAACAAAATCCGCTGTTGCTGATTCCACGCAGCGGGCTGGGCGATCGCGTGGCGAACGCTTTCGCTCAGGAGTGGCAGAAGCTGGGCGGCGGCACGGTGTTGCAGCAGAAATTCGGTTCTACCGCTGAGCTGAGAATGGGCGTCAACGGCGGCTCCGGCATTGCCCTGACGGGCAGCCCTGTCGCCGCCAGCCAGCCCTCACAGCCGGGCGTCACCATTGGCGGCCTGACGATTCCGGCACCACCGACAGATGCGCAGATCACTGGCGGCGGCGGTCGCGTTGACGCGGTCTACATTCTGGCGACGCCGGAAGAGATCGGGTTCATTAAACCGATGATCGCCATGCGTAACGGCAGCCAAAGCGGCGCAACGCTGTACGCCAGCTCGCGCAGCGCGCAGGGCACTTCCGGCCCCGACTTCCGTCTGGAGATGGAAGGCTTGCAGTACAGCGAGATCCCTATGCTGGCCGGTAGCAACATGCCGTTAATGCAGCAGGCGCTCGGCGCCGTACGCAACGACTACTCCCTTGCCCGTATGTACGCGATGGGCGTAGACGCGTGGTCGCTGGCGAACCACTTCTCGCAGATGCGCCAGGTGCCGGGTTTTGAAATTAACGGTAATACCGGGGCGTTAACCGCCACACAGGATTGCGTGATTAACAGGAAGTTATCATGGCTCAAATACCAGCAAGGGCAAATCGTCCCCGCCAGTTAACGAGTAAACAGACCGGCGACGTGTGGGAAGCCGCCGCACGCCGCTGGCTGGAGAGCAAGGGACTGCGTTTTGTTGCCGCCAACGTGCGTGAGCGCGGCGGCGAAATCGATCTGATAATGCGTGACGGAAAAACCACGGTCTTTGTTGAGGTTCGTTATCGCCGCTCGGCACAGTTTGGCGGCGCGGCCGCCAGTGTGACCTGGAGCAAACAACACAAATTATTACAGACCGCCCGCTTGTGGCTTGCTCGCCACAATGGGAGTTTTGATACTGTGGATTGCCGGTTCGATGTGTTAGCCTTCACCGGAAATGATGTTGAGTGGTTTAAGGATGCCTTTAACGACCGCTCATAATTGAAGATTTAAGGATTAGCGTGCTCGATAGAATTAAAGTCTGCTTTACAGAAAGCATTCAAACGCAAATTGCTGCGGCAGAAGCTCTCCCGGATGCAATTTCCCGTGCCGCCATGACGCTGGTTCACTCCCTGCTCAACGGCAACAAAATTCTCTGTTGTGGTAATGGTACTTCCGCCGCCAACGCACAGCATTTTGCTGCCAGCATGATCAACCGTTTTGAAACAGAACGTCCCAGTTTACCCGCTATTGCACTTAATACCGATAATGTGGTCTTAACAGCGATTGCCAACGATCGCCTGCATGATGAAATCTATGCAAAACAGGTCCGTGCGCTGGGCCATGCCGGTGATGTTTTATTGGCGATTTCTACGCGTGGCAACAGTCGCGATATCGTTAAGGCCGTTGAGGCCGCCGTCACTCGGGATATGACCATTGTGGCGTTGACAGGCTATGACGGGGGCGAGCTGGCCGGATTATTAGGGCCGCAGGATGTTGAAATCCGTATTCCCTCACACCACAGCGCGCGCATTCAGGAAATGCATATGCTGACGGTAAACTGCTTGTGCGATTTGATCGACAACACGCTTTTCCCTCACCAGGATGATTAAGGAGTACATATGAAGGCATTTTCGCCACTCGCAGTCCTTATTTCTGCGTTGCTGTTGCAAGGTTGCGTCGCTGCCGCGGTGGTTGGAACCGCCGCTGTGGGTACGAAAGCCGCAACCGATCCACGTAGCGTTGGCACCCAGGTGGATGACGGAACCCTGGAGCTGCGCGTAAACAGCGCGCTGTCGAAAGACGAACAAATCAAGAAAGAAGCGCGCATCAACGTAACGGCGTATCAGGGCAAGGTATTACTGGTGGGTCAGTCGCCGAATAGCGAACTCTCCTCGCGGGCAAAACAGATTGCGATGGGTGTCGATGGGGCGACGGAAGTGTATAACGAAATCCGTCAGGGCCAGCCGATTGGTCTTGGTACAGCTTCAAACGATACCTGGATCACCACCAAAGTGCGTTCGCAGCTGTTGACCAGCGATCAGGTGAAATCGTCCAACGTAAAAGTGACGACCGAAAATGGCGAGGTTTTCCTGTTGGGTCTGGTCACCGAGCGTGAATCAAAAGCCGCTGCGGACATCGCCAGCCGGGTCAGCGGTGTGAAACGCGTCACCACCGCCTTTACGTTTATCAAATAACCCGCCGTTTTAGCCGGATGGCGGCTTTGCCTTATCCGGCCTACGGGAAGTACCATTTGTAGGCCCGGTAAGCGCCAGCGTCACCGGGCATTGCGCCGGATGGCGGCTTCGCCTTATCCGGCCTACGGGAAGTACCATTTGTAGGCCCGGTAAGCGCCAGCGCCATCGGGCATTGCGCCGGATGGCGGCTTTGCCTTATCCGGCCTACGGAAAGTGCCGTTTGTAGGCCGGGCAAGCGAAGCGCCCCCGGCATTTCCACTTCACACCAGCGCAATACTTCCCACTATCACCCCAGAAATCGCCACCAGTACGCCTGTAAGCCACAACGCTTTTGCCGGGAAGGCTTTACGCAGCATAATCAGCGACGGCAGACTCACCGCCGGCAAGGTCATCAGCAGCGCCAGAGCAGGCGCGGTTCCCATTCCTGCCAGCATCATCGTTTGTACAATCGGAATCTCTGCGGCGGTAGGGATCACAAACAGGCATCCCGCGACGGCCATCGCAATAACCCACATCAGCGTATTATCAACTGCGCCATCGGCATGCGGGAACAGCCAGACGCGCGCCGCGCCTAATACCAGTACCGCCAGGATATAAACCGGGATCGTACTCCAGAACAGCGCCCACAATGCCTTTCCCCAGCGAGCAAAGAATCCGCCCTGCGGTTCAGATACGGCGATCTCCTGAGGAATGTCTACCTGCGGCGACTCTTTCACCCATTTCTGCACCAGCGTCGCCACCACCAGCACCATCGCCAGCCCGGCAACCAGACGAATAGCCGCAAAATGCCAGCCGAGCACAAAGCCCATAAACACCAGCGTTGCCGGATTCAGTAACGGATTACCCATCCAGAACGCCAGCGCGCCGCCCATAGAAACCTGCTGGCGACGCATTCCCGCCGCCACCGGCGCGGCGCAGCAGGTACACATCATACCTGGCAGCGAGAACAGGGTGCCAAACAGCGTGCCGCGAAAACGCGACTGCCCCAGCGTACGTAGCAGCCAGTCGCGCGGGATCAACACCTGAATCAGCGAACCGAGGATCACCCCCAGCACCGCCGCCTTCCAGACCGCGATAAAATAGATCATCGCGTAGTCCCAGGCCGCTCGCCACGGGTTCGCATCCGCCTGCGCCAGAATAGATTTACCGATACTGTGCGTTTCCGCAGCCGTGAAGGCTTTGCCGTAATAAGGCTGCCATTTCACATACCAGAGGCCAACGATAACGACGAGAAAGAAGAGTGCGGGTTTCCACCATTGAAATGGCGTCACCGCCTGAGATGAAGACTGACCAGCCATAGCATTCCCCAGGAAGTTATTGAGATAATTAAGCCCGTGAATACTACGCCTTTGGGAAATGTTTGGAAACGTCGTTTTTTATTGGATGGGGGCAAAATGCCCGGTGGCGCTCACGCTTATCGGGCCTGGAGAACGCCACGAAATCCCAGGCCGGATAAGGCGTTAGCCACCATCCGGCAGTGAACAGATGCTATAACGCCCTTTCCCGCAACTGGGATGAGGTCAGGATGGTAACGCCTTCTTGCTCCGGCGCCAGAGCCTCTTCCAGCATCGCACGCGCCACATCTCTGGCGTCGATGGATTTCCAGTTTCCCGGCAGCAGCCGGAACAGCGGCGCAAACAGCGTTTCATTCATCCGGTGTTTAGCTCTGTCGCCAAGCAACATGGAGGGACGCGCAATCGTCAGGCGCGGCCATTGCTGGGCGATTAACGCCTCTTCCATTTCACCTTTGACCCGGTTATAGAAAAACGGCGATCGCGCATTTGCGCCCATCGCACTCACGACCAGCATATGCCGGGCGCCCAGCCGCCGCCCCGTCAGCGCGGTATCCACCACCAGCGTATAATCCGCATGAATAAACGCCTCTTTGCTTCCGGCCTCACGGCGAGTCGTTCCCAGACAGCAAAAAACAATGTCCACCGGATCGGTCACCTGCGCCAGCGCATCGGTCAGTTGAGGATCGTGAGGATTATAAACGCCGACCATATCCGCCAGAGGGCGGCGTGTAGGCGCGGCTATCGAATGAATCCGGGGTTCATTAAGCAACATCCGCAGGAGGTGTCCTCCCACCAGCCCCGTCGCCCCTGTAATTAACACCTGAGTCATCGCGCGCTCCATAACCTCAACCATTCATCTAACTATAGGCTACGGATCGGGCTGCGTAGCCAGTGCATTTTTTTGCCAAATCCCAACGTGTTGTCAGTGAATTTGATTTCATCCAGGCGGATTTCCCATACTGGTGCAGGCAACATTCTGGCGACAGGAAAGCGGCGGAGATAGGCCTGACGCGCCGCATCGCTTTCCTCTCCTTCAAGCTTGCGGATCTCCCCTTTAAACTGTATTCCGCGAATCCGCGCCACCGTTTTCGGCTGGCCGTTGACCGTTCCGGCAACGAGCGCGCGCGGGCCGGACATCTGCGCATGGCGCGTTTTCTCTTCCGTGAGTACATAAAACGCGACCTTTTGCGCATCAAACAGATAAAACGCGTTTGCGCACCAGAGTTCGCCCTCATGCTGAACGCACCAGGTGACCACATGCTGCTTTGCCAGCCAGCGGCTTATCGCGGTGAGTGTTTCCATCGTTATTCTCTCTTATACTGGGCATCTGAAAATTAACACGCTAATGGTCATGATGACACCCTGGTATCTGTATCTGATCCGCACCGCAGACAATGCCCTCTACACCGGGATTACGACCGATGTGGCGCGCCGCTATAAGCAGCATCAAAGTGGTAAAGGCGCAAAAGCGTTGCGCGGAAAAGGGGAACTCACCCTGGCGTTTTCGGCGCAGGTCGGCGAACGCTCGCTTGCCCTGCGCATGGAGTATCGCATCAAGAGACTCACAAAGCGCCAGAAGGAGCGCCTCGTGACAGAAGGTGAAGGGTTTGAGGCGCTACTGGCCAGCCTGCAAACCCCAACGCTTAAAAGCGATTGAAATGGTCGTGGTATTCCACCAGGCCCGTCACGCCGTCCAGCGCGTCTTCCGCCAGGCGGTGTACCTGGAAAGCGCTTTCGGTACCCGGCCAGCGGCAATGAAGATCGTAGTGCGCCGCCAGTTCAAAACCGAAACGGCTGTACAATGCCGGCTCGCCCAGCGTGACGACCGCCGCATAGCCAAACTCGTTGAGTGAATCCAGTCCTTCGTAGACCAGTTGGCGCGCAAGCCCTTGTCCACGGTAGTTTTCATCTACCGCCAACGGCGCCATTCCCACCCATTGCAGGTCTTCACCCTGTACATCGACCGGACTAAACGCCACATAGCCAACCACCTGACCTTCGTCGTCAGTGGCGACCAGACCCAGCGTCAGGAAGCCATCTTCGCGCAGGTCATGCACCAGCTTCGCTTCCGCATCGCTTTCGAACGTGCGGCGCAGCAAAGCGTCGATACCGGGCGCGTCAATGGGAATTTCAACTCGAATCAGCATGGTTCACCTACCGAGGTCTGTTTGGTTTCTGGCGAGGTTTTCATACCCGCCTCAACAAAATCCGCCAGTTGCAGCAGCATAATGCGTAACGCTTTCGGCATCTGCTCCAGTTCGATGGCGTCCATCAGGTTTTTCACATACAGCCCTAACTCTGTATCGCCTTCAATGACCAGACGACGCTGGAAGAAGAGCGTATCAGGGTCCTGCTTACGCGCCGCAATCATCAACAAGTCGCTGGCATCGGCGCTAAAGCTCACGTCGGCCTCAGCGTTCTGACTGACAATCAGTTTGCCGTTCTCAACAGAGGTGTACCATCTGAGGTCAATATCACGCACCGTAATACTTAACCAACGGCCTTCGAGGAACTCAAGCTCCCCATCTGCCAGCGCCTGACGAAATTGCCAGCTCAGAACCTGTTCCAGAACCTGGCGCTTCAGCGCAAAGGGCGTCAGTTTAACCGGAACACTCATCAGAGACGGGCCAAAATGTACTAAGCGTGAACGCAGTTTATCCAACACGAGCTTTACTCCCTGTTTCAATAATCCCGTTATTTTGCCATATCAGATAAACGACATAGCGGCGTAAATCAACAATTCGATACGAAATTGTTACCCAGTTATAGGTGTAACCAATACGCCTTTAACTGCCTTAAATCAAAAATTGTCGCAGCAAGGTTAACTAAAATCTCTCTTCGTTAACAATTTTGCGGCCTGGACGGCGCAACATTCAGGAATAATTATGGAGCTGCTCTGCCCTGCCGGAAATCTCCCGGCGCTTAAGGCGGCCATTGAGAACGGTGCTGATGCCGTTTATATCGGGCTAAAAGATGATACTAACGCCCGTCACTTCGCCGGTCTTAATTTTACTGAGAAAAAATTGCAGGAAGCGGTGAATTACGTCCATCAACATCGCCGTAAACTGCACATCGCGATTAACACGTTTGCACACCCGGATGGATATGTTCGCTGGCAGCGTGCCGTGGATATGGCGGCGCAACTGGGCGCGGATGCGCTGATCCTGGCCGACCTTGCTATGCTTGAGTATGCAGCAGAACGCTATCCGCATATTGAGCGCCATGTCTCTGTTCAGGCATCGGCAACGAATGAAGAAGCAATTAACTTCTACCATCGCAACTTTGACGTTGCGCGCGTCGTCCTGCCGCGCGTGCTTTCCATTCATCAGGTGAAACAGCTCGCCCGCGTCACGCCCGTGCCGCTGGAGGTCTTCGCCTTCGGCAGCCTGTGCATTATGGCGGAGGGCCGTTGCTACCTCTCCTCTTATCTGACGGGTGAATCCCCCAATACCGTCGGCGCCTGCTCTCCGGCCCGCTTCGTGCGCTGGCAACAGACCTCCCAGGGGCTGGAATCGCGCCTGAACGAGGTGCTCATCGACCGCTATCAGGACGGTGAGAACGCCGGTTATCCAACGCTGTGTAAAGGTCGCTATCTGGTTGATGGCGAGCGCTACCACGCGCTGGAAGAACCTACCAGCCTCAACACGCTGGAACTGCTGCCTGACCTGCTGGCGGCGAATATCGCCTCGGTGAAAATTGAAGGACGTCAGCGCAGCCCGGCGTATGTCAGCCAGGTGGCGAAAGTGTGGCGTCAGGCGATCGACCGCTGCATGGCCGACCCGCAAAACTTCGTCCCGCAAAGCGCCTGGATGGAGACGCTTGGCTCCATGTCCGAAGGCACTCAGACCACGCTTGGCGCGTATCACCGTAAATGGCAGTGAGAGAAGCAATGAAATATTCCTTAGGGCCGGTGCTTTACTATTGGCCGAAAGAGACGCTGGAAGCATTTTATCAGCAGGCCGCCACCAGCAGCGCCGACGTGATTTACCTTGGCGAAGCGGTATGCAGCAAACGCCGCGCCACCAAAGTGGGCGACTGGCTTGATATGGCGAAATCCCTTGCCGGAAGCGGCAAGCAGGTCGTGCTCTCCACGCTGGCGCTGGTACAGGCCTCCTCTGAATTAGGCGAACTAAAACGCTATGTGGAAAACGGCGACTTCCTGCTGGAGGCCAGCGATCTCGGCGTCGTGAATATGTGCGCCGAGCGCAAGTTGCCGTTTGTCGCCGGTCATGCGCTTAACTGCTATAACGCGGTAACGCTGCGTCTGCTGCTTAAACAGGGCATGGTGCGCTGGTGCATGCCGGTCGAGCTTTCCCGCGACTGGCTGGTGAATCTGCTGAACCAGTGCGATGAGCTCGGCATCCGCAATCAGTTTGAAGTGGAAGTGCTGAGCTACGGTCATCTGCCGCTGGCGTACTCCGCCCGCTGTTTTACCGCGCGTTCAGAAGACCGCCCGAAAGACGAGTGTGAAACCTGCTGCATCAAGTACCCGAACGGGCGCAACGTGTTGTCGCAGGAGAATCAGCAGGTGTTCGTGCTTAACGGTATTCAGACCATGAGCGGCTACGTTTATAACCTCGGCAACGAACTGACCTCCATGCAGGGGCTGGTCGACATTGTGCGCCTTTCCCCGCTGGGTACGGAGATATTCGCCATGCTCGACGCCTTCCGCGCCAATGAAAACGGCAGCGCGCCGTTGCCGCTGGCCGCGCACAGCGACTGCAACGGTTACTGGAAACGCCTGGCCGGTCTGGAACTACAGGTGTAACTGAACCTTGCCGGATGGCGGCATAAATGCTTTATCCGGCCTACAATGCGCTTGTAGGCCTGATAAGCGAAGCGCCATCAGGCAGTTGATGTTTGCTCCCCGCCTTATACCGCTCACTTTGTTAACAACGGTAATCAAATTTTAATGCAGTATTAAATGATTCACCGACGACAAAGTGAGCCGTTATGACTGACAAAACCATTCCATTCTCGCTGCTGGATCTGGCACCGATCCCCGAAGGCTCCTCTGCGAAAGAGGCCTTCTCACACTCACTGGATCTCGCCCGTCTGGCAGAGCGGCGCGGCTATCACCGCTACTGGCTGGCGGAACATCACAACATGACCGGTATCGCCAGCGCGGCGACATCGGTGCTGATTGGCTATCTGGCCGCCAATACCACCACA
Source organism: Citrobacter sp. CK199 (assembly GCF_030333285.1). Lineage (NCBI taxonomy): Bacteria > Pseudomonadati > Pseudomonadota > Gammaproteobacteria > Enterobacterales > Enterobacteriaceae > Citrobacter > Citrobacter sp. CK199. Next base: position 487,210 of record NZ_JAOWGF010000026.1, read on the forward strand.
CTGCATCTGGGTTCTGGCGGGGTGATGCTCCCCAACCACTCACCGCTGGTTATCGCCGAGCAGTTCGGTACGCTGAATACACTCTATCCTGGACGGATTGATCTGGGCCTGGGGCGCGCGCCGGGAAGCGATCAGCGCACCATGATGGCGCTGCGCCGTCATATGAGCGGCGATATTGATAATTTCCCGCGCGACGTTGCTGAACTGGTGGACTGGTTCGACGCGCGCGATCCCAATCCACATGTACGCCCGGTTCCGGGCTATGGCGAGAAGATCCCGGTGTGGCTGCTGGGTTCCAGCCTGTACGGCGCACAGCTGGCGGCGCAGCGTGGTCTGCCGTTCGCCTTCGCCTCCCACTTCGCGCCCGATATGCTGTTCCAGGCGCTGCATCTCTATCGCACCCAGTTCAAGCCGTCCGCGCGGCTGGAAAAACCGTATGCGATGGTGTGCATCAATATCATCGCCGCTGACAGCAATCGCGATGCGGAATTTCTGTTTACCTCTATGCAGCAGGCGTTTGTGAAACTGCGTCGCGGCGAGACCGGGCAGCTACCCGCGCCAATTCAAAATATGGATCAGTTCTGGTCGCCGTCCGAGCAATATGGCGTGCAGCAGGCGCTGAGCATGTCGCTGGTGGGCGATAAAGCCAAAGTGCGTCACGGGCTGGAATCTATTCTGCGCGAAACGCAGGCGGATGAGATTATGGTCAACGGGCAGATTTTCGATCATCAGGCGCGGCTGCATTCATTTGACCTGGCGATGCAGGTGAAAGAGGAGTTGGTGGGGTAGTGCGTTGTTTTGCCCGGTGGCGCTTCGCTTACCGGGCCTACGAGATTGTTCAGGCCGGATAAGGCGTAGCCGCCATCCGGCACAACAAACTTACTGGTACACTGGTAGCAAGTTCACGCTCGACAGAATATGCACCAGCGCGTTGCCGATACCGAATACCAGGATCAGCGCAATCATCGGCTTGCCGCCCCAGACGCGGAATTTCGGGCTGCCGAAGCGTTGGCGTGAAGCTCGCGCCAGCAGAGCCGGAACGATGGCTGCCCAGATGGTTGCCGCCAGCCCCGCATAGCCGATAGCATACAGGAACCCGTTCGGCCACAGCAGACCGCCAATCACCGGCGGCAGGAAAGTCAGCAGCGCAGTTTTGAAGCGCCCCAGCGCCGAATCATCAAAACCAAACAGATCCGCCAGATAGTCAAACAGACCAAGCGTCACGCCGAGGAACGAACTCGCCACCGCAAAGTTAGAGAACACCACCAGCAGCAGATCCAGACTGCGGCTGTTCAGTACGCCGCTCAGCGCCTGTACCAGCACATCAATATTACCGCCCTGCTGCGCAATACCGATAAACGCCGGGCGCGGAATATTACCCATCGTACCCAACAGCCAGATGGTATACAGCACCAGCGCCATCAGCGTACCGTACACCAGGCATTTCACGATGGTACGCGGATCTTTACCGTAATACTTCATCAGGCTTGGCACGTTGCCGTGATAACCAAACGACGCCAGACAAAACGGCAATGTCATCAGCAGGTACGGCGTGTAAGACGCGTTGCTTTCGGCCACGTTAAACAGCGTCGCCGGCGTGACGTGCCCCAGCAGACTGCCGAAGGTCAGAAAGAAGGTGATGACTTTCGCGCCCAGCACAATCGCCGTCATCCGGCTAACCGCTTTCGTACTCAACCAGACGACAAAGGCCACCAGCAACGCAAACGCAAAACCTGCTGCCCGCGCCGGAACGTTCAGCGACATTTCAGCAAAGGTATGATGCAGAATCGAGCCGCTCGCCGAGATATAGGCGTAGGTCAGGATATAGAGCACAAAGGCAATAGAGATCCCATTCACCACGTTCCAGCCTTTACCCAGCAGGTCTTTGGTGATGGTGTCAAAGCTGGAGCCAATCCGGTAGTTGAGGTTGGCTTCGAGGATCATCAGCCCGGAATGCAGCATACAGAACCAGGTAAACACCAACGCCGCCATCGACCAGAAGAACCACGCACCGGACATGACCACCGGCAGGGAGAACATTCCCGCGCCAATAATGGTGCCGCCGATGATCACCACGCCGCCAAGCAGCGAAGGTGACGTTTGGGTGGTGGTTAGTGTTGCCATTCAGCCCTCTCTCCAGTGAATAATATTGCGACTGCATTTTATTGTGTCGCACTGTACCAGTACGCGAGTACAAAAGAAATAAAAAAAGCCCCGATCGCAATCATCGGGGCTGTATATTTTACTTTACGGTGCGAGACCGCGATTTAGCGTGAATTACGCATCACCGCCGAAACGACGACGACCGGTGGAGTCGTCACGACGCGGCGCACGGCCTTCACGACGCTCACCGCTGAAACGACGACCATCACCACGGCCACCTTCACGACGTTCGCCGCCAAAACCACGACCGCCTTCACGACGCTCGCCACCGAAGCTACGACCACCGCCACGACGCTCGTTACCGGAATGCGGTTGCGCATCGCCCAGCAGCTGCATGTTCATCGGCTTGTTCAGGATGCGGGTGCGCGTAAAGTGCTGCAACACCTCACCCGGCATACCTTTCGGCAGCTCAATGGTGGAGTGGGAAGCAAACAGCTTGATGTTACCAATGTAACGGCTGCTGATGTCGCCTTCGTTAGCAATCGCGCCAACGATATGACGCACTTCAACACCGTCATCACGGCCCACTTCAATGCGGTACAGCTGCATATCGCCAACGTCACGACGTTCACGACGCGGGCGATCTTCACGGTCACCACGATCAGCACGCGGGCCACGATCGTTACGATCGCGCGGACCACGGTCATCACGGTCACGGAATTCACGTTTAGGACGCATCGGCGCATCCGGCGGTACGATCAGCGTGCGTTCGCCCTGCGCCATTTTCAGCAGTGCGGCAGCCAGCGTTTCGAGATCCAGCTCTTCGCCTTCTTCGGTCGGCTGGATTTTCGCCAGCAGTGCGCGGTACTGATCCAGATCGCTGCTTTCCAGCTGCTGCTGAACTTTCGCTGCAAATTTTTCCAGACGGCGTTTGCCCAGCAGTTCTGCGTTCGGCAGTTCCACTTCCGGGATGGTCAGCTTCATGGTGCGTTCAATGTTGCGCAGCAGACGACGCTCGCGGTTCTCAACGAACAGCAGTGCGCGGCCAGCACGACCCGCACGACCGGTACGGCCGATACGGTGAACGTAAGACTCGGAGTCCATCGGGATATCGTAGTTTACAACCAGGCTGATGCGCTCAACGTCCAGGCCACGGGCCGCAACGTCAGTTGCAATCAGGATATCCAGACGACCGTCTTTCAGACGCTCCAGAGTCTGCTCACGCAGCGCCTGGTTCATGTCGCCATTCAGCGCGGCGCTGTTGTAACCGCTACGCTCCAGCGCTTCAGCCACTTCCAGGGTCGCATTTTTAGTACGAACGAAGATAATCGCCGCATCAAAATCTTCAGCTTCCAGGAAACGCACCAGCGCTTCGTTTTTACGCATGCCCCAGACAGTCCAGTAGCTCTGGCTGATGTCAGGACGCGTGGTCACGCTGGACTGAATGCGCACTTCCTGCGGCTCTTTCATAAAGCGGCGGGTAATGCGACGAATCGCTTCCGGCATGGTGGCAGAGAACAGTGCGGTCTGATGACCTTCAGGAATCTGCGCCATGATGGTTTCAACGTCTTCGATGAAGCCCATACGCAGCATTTCGTCGGCTTCGTCCAGCACCAGACCGCTCAGTTTAGAGAGATCCAGCGTGCCGCGTTTTAAGTGATCAAGCAGACGTCCCGGCGTACCGACAACGATCTGCGGCCCTTGACGCAGGGCGCGTAACTGCACGTCATAACGCTGGCCGCCGTACAGGGCAACCACGTTCACGCCGCGCATATGTTTAGAGAAATCCGTCATGGCTTCAGCAACCTGAACCGCCAGTTCGCGGGTCGGTGCCAGCACCAGAATCTGAGGTGCCTTCAGCTCAGGATCAAGATTGTTAAGCAGCGGTAAGGAGAACGCTGCGGTTTTGCCGCTACCGGTCTGGGCCATACCCAGAACATCGCGACCGCCCAGCAGATGCGGGATGCACTCTGCCTGGATTGGAGATGGTTTTTCGTAACCCAGATCGTTAAGGGCGTCAAGGATAGGAGCCTTCAGGCCCAGATCTGCAAAAGTGGTTTCGAATTCAGCCATGTAGTACGTGTGCCTCAAAATTAATGGCGGCCAGTCTACATAACTCATCATGAAATTGATCTGCAATTTTCATTGAAAAGTGTGAACCGGCTCAAAGTAGGTGTATTAACGAACAACAACGCCCTCACCCGTGAAGGTGATGGCAATCAAAAAGATTACGGGCTGATGTGTACGTCAGCTATTGCTGGTCCGATTCTGCCAGGTCATCTTGGTCCTGGCCCAGGAGCGATAATTCCAACAATGCGTATCGGTGCTCAACAAAGTTATGAACGTTGTTAGCCACCGCCAGTTTGAACAATGCCGTAGCGTTGTCCAAATCCCCCAGACTTAGGTAATACTTACCTAAATAGAAGTTGGTTTCACTGAGATGCTCAGCGAGCGAGGTGTTATCCGTTGCGTCCGCCTTCAGGCGTTCCATCAGCGTTGCTTCGCTAATGTTGCCCAGGTAGAACTCGACAATGTTCCATCCCCATTGTTCTTTATCCGATTTCTCGAAGCGTTGCTTTAACGCTTCTTTCGCCTGCTTCTCATCGAGCTTCTGCTCAGCGAGATAAAGCCACAGGCTGCGGAAAGGATCATTGGGATCGTCTTGATAAAACGCCAGCAGATCATCTTGCGCTAACTTGTCGCGACCGCCGTAATACAATGCGATACCGCGATTTAAGTACGCGTAGTTGTAAGTTGGATCAAGCTCAAGTACAGAATCAAACGCTTCATAGGCAGCATCAAAATTGCCTGCCTGCGTTAAATAAATGCCTAAGTAATTGAATACTTCAGGCATATCCGGTCGGATTGCCAGCGCTTGTGAAAAATCATTTCGCGCTAATGCCCTCAGACCCAGACTATCATACAACACTCCGCGCTCATATAAAAGCTGTGCGCGTTCGTCATCGGTTAAAGCCCGACTGGCAAGAATTTGTTCCATGCGTGCCAGAATCACTTCCTGCTGCAAAGTCGGTTGCAATGGCACCGCGAGGACTTCACTCTTACGCCAGGCAGAGTTGCTGCATCCTGCCAGCGTGAGTGCTGTCGCAACGAAACACCAGCGCAAAAAAGGCTTCATTTCCCACTCCCGAAGACAACGATTGAATGAACGTCCTGTTCCCCGGTTGCTGACAAGGCGTCCTGCCGGGTCAAAGGCCCTCCGCCAAAGCGGAGGGCAAATGGCAACCTTACTCGCCCTGTTCTGCTGCCGGAGCTTCCGGCGCCGCAGCTGGTTGAGACTGCTCAGTTGCTTCTTTAATGCTCAGACGTACGCGGCCCTGGCGATCAACTTCCAGAACTTTAACCGGTACTTCCTGACCCATTTGCAGGTAATCGGTCACTTTCTCTACGCGCTTGTCAGCGATCTGAGAGATGTGTACCAGACCTTCTTTACCGCCGCCAATGGCAACAAACGCGCCAAAGTCAACGATGCGGGTCACTTTACCATTGTAGATACGGCCCACTTCGATTTCCGCAGTGATCTCTTCGATACGACGGATAGCATGTTTCGCTTTTTCGCCGTCGGTCGCCGCGATCTTCACCGTACCGTCATCTTCGATTTCGATGGTGGTGCCGGTTTCTTCGGTCAGAGCACGGATAACAGAACCGCCCTTACCGATAACGTCTTTGATCTTGTCCGGGTTGATCTTGATGGTGTGGATACGCGGAGCGAACTGAGAAATATCGCCACGCGGCGCGTTGATCGCCTGTTCCATCACGCCCAGGATGTGCAGACGCGCACCTTTTGCCTGGTTCAGCGCAACCTGCATGATCTCTTTGGTGATACCTTCAATTTTGATATCCATCTGCAACGCAGAGATACCGTCGCGGGAACCCGCCACTTTGAAGTCCATATCGCCCAGGTGGTCTTCGTCGCCCAGGATGTCAGACAGAACAACAAAGTTGTCGCCTTCTTTCACCAGACCCATCGCGATACCCGCAACGGCCGCTTTAATCGGCACGCCTGCGTCCATCAGCGCCAGGGAAGCGCCACACACGGAAGCCATAGAGGAAGACCCGTTGGATTCAGTAATTTCAGACACCACGCGAACGGTGTACGGGAATTTGTCCATTTCCGGCATAACTGCCAGAACGCCGCGCTTCGCCAGACGACCGTGACCAATTTCACGACGCTTCGGAGAACCGACCATGCCGGTTTCGCCAACGGAGTACGGAGGGAAGTTATAGTGGAACAGGAAGCTGTCAGTGCGTTCGCCCATCAGTTCATCAAGAACCTGCGCGTCACGAGCGGTACCCAGCGTCGCCGTGACCAGCGCCTGCGTTTCGCCACGAGTGAACAGCGCGGAACCGTGAGTACGCGGCAGCACGCCAGTACGCACGTCCAGGCCACGGATCATGTCTTTTTCACGGCCATCAATACGCGGCTCGCCGGCCAGAACGCGGCTACGAACAACGTTTTTCTCGATAGCGTGCAGGATTTCGCCCAGTTCGTTTTCGTCCAGGGTTTCGTCTTCTGCAACCAGCGCAGCGATGGTTTCAGATTTGATCACGTCAACCTGAGCATAACGCTCCTGTTTGTCGGTGATACGGTAAGCGTCGCTCAGGCGAGCTTCGGCCAGTGCAGCAACGCGCGCGTTCAGCGCTTCATTTACCGCTTCCGGCTGCCAGTCCCAACGCGGTTTGCCCGCTTCTTTCACCAGATCGTTGATGTTCTGAATCACAATCTGCTGCTGCTCGTGGCCGAATACCACGGCGCCCAGCATGGTGTCTTCGCTCAGCAGTTCTGCTTCGGATTCAACCATCAGAACAGCCGCTTCAGTACCGGCAACCACCAGGTCCAGCTTACTTTCTTTCAGTTCGTCCTGAGTCGGGTTCAGTACATACTGGTCATTGATATAACCAACACGCGCGGCGCCAATCGGGCCGTTGAACGGAATGCCGGACAGAGACAGCGCGGCAGAAGCACCGATCATCGCGACGATATCCGGGTTAACCTGCGGGTTAACGGAAACGACGGTTGCGATAACCTGAACTTCGTTAACGAAGCCTTCCGGGAACAGCGGACGAACCGGGCGGTCAATCAGACGCGCGATCAGGGTTTCGCCTTCGCTCGGACGGCCTTCACGACGGAAGAAGCTGCCCGGGATACGGCCAGCAGCGTAAGTACGCTCCTGATAGTTAACGGTCAGCGGGAAGAAATCCTGGCCCGGCTTCGCTTTTTTCTGACCAACAACGGTAACGAATACCGCAGTGTCATCCATGCTTACCATAACGGCGGCAGTTGCCTGACGCGCCATCATGCCAGTTTCCAGCGTAACGGTATGCTGACCGTACTGGAATTTACGAACGATCGGATTAAGCAAAATAATACCCTTTCTTAATTTTTGACGGCACACTCAGGCGCCATCGTTAATACCCGATCTTCTGCGCATCCTCGCGACTAATGACAACCCTAACCCATGCTCTTTGGGTGAAGCCTCTCATTAGCCGCGCGAACCTCTGCAACGGAAGATCATCCATAGCAACAATACATTAGTTTCCAGTGAATTGCTGCCGTCTGGTTGAAAAAAGGGGCCATGAAGGCCCCCTCTTTCTGAAACTCGCAAGAATTAGCGACGCAGACCCAGACGCTCGATCAGCGCGGTGTAACGTGCAACATCTTTACGTTTCAGGTAGTCGAGCAGTTTACGACGCTGAGAAACCATGCGCAGCAGACCACGACGGCTGTGGTGATCTTTTTTGTGCTCTGCAAAGTGGCCCTGCAGGTGGTTAATCTGTGCAGTCAGCAGAGCAACCTGAACTTCGGTAGAACCGCTGTCGTTAGTACCACGACCAAACTCAGAAACGATTTTAGCTTTAGCTTCAACGCTTAGAGACATGATGAACTCCAAAAATAATAAAGAATGAAAGGGTGCCAATCTCTAATTCAGCGACCCCATGTAAACGCCGCGCGAACTTGTTAAAAAATTTACGTGACGTTAAGCGGCGGTATTCTACTCGTAGCGTCCTGTTATCGCAAGACGGAGCAGCATTACGCCGGGTACTCAACCACTAACCGACGAGGCGCCACGCGGCCTTCATCGTCGATTTCGCCCATGCCAATAAATTTTTCGTCATCACCTTCAGTCACGCGAACCAGCCCTTCAAGCGGCACGCCTGTCGTCCGTACCGGGTTACCGTTTTTAAAGTAAACCGATGACGTTAAAGGAAGATTGACAACTGGATAGTCCGAAGCCGGACTGTCCATCGGCATCAGCAGCGGATCTAACAGTTGCGCAGCCGGAATATCCTGCCGTTCCGCCTGTTCAACAAGCTCACGTAGCTGTTCCAGCGTGACCATACGGTCAACCGGATATTTACTGACCGCCAGACGTCGCAGGAAGATCACATGCGCGCCACACCCAAGTTTCTCACCCAAATCATCGATAATGGTGCGAATGTAGGTGCCCTTCGAGCAGTGAACCTCCAGTTCCAGTTCATCCCCTTCGTGGCGAATAAACAGCAGTTCGTAAACGGTAATCGGGCGGGCTTCACGGGGAACTTCAATCCCCTGACGCGCATATTCGTAGAGCTTCTTGCCCTGATACTTCAGCGCCGAATACATCGATGGAATCTGCTCGATATCGCCACGGAACGTCTCCAGCACGGCAGCTAACTGCTCTGCGCTGAAGGTCACCGGACGTTCCTGCACGATTTGACCATCGGCATCGGAGGTGTCGGTACGCTGCCCCAGGCGGGCAACCACGCGATAACGTTTGTCAGAATCCAGCAGATACTGCGAAAACTTTGTCGCTTCCCCGAGGCAGATGGGCAACATGCCTGTCGCCAGCGGGTCCAGCGCGCCGGTATGTCCGGCACGGTTGGCGTTATAGATGCGTTTTACTTTCTGCAAGACGTCATTGCTGGACATGCCCTGCGGCTTATCCAGCAGCAGGACGCCGTGAATGTCGCGACCACGACGACGAGGACGACTCATTAGTCCTCCTTGCTGTCGTCCGGGTTCACACGACGTTCTTCGTCATGTTTCACCACGTTAGTCACCAGGTTAGACATACGCATCCCTTCAACCAGCGAGTTGTCGTAGAAGAAGGTCAGTTCCGGCACGATACGCAGACGCATCGCTTTCCCCAGCAGGGTACGGATAAAGCCAGACGCTTCCTGCAACGCTTTGATGCCCGCTTTTACCGCGTCTTCATCTTTGTCGTTCAGAAAGGTGACATACACTTTGGCATAGGCCAGATCGCGGGACATCTCCACACCGGAAACGGTGGTCATCATGCCAAGACGCGGATCTTTAATTTCGCGTTGCAGGATGATAGCGATCTCTTTTTGCATTTCCTGGGCTACGCGCTGCGGGCGACCAAATTCTTTCGCCATAATAAATTCTCCAGAATAAAGACAAAAAAGGGGCCAAAAGCCCCTTTTTAAATTTCATGCCGGGTGGCGTGGGCTATAAATTGTAGGCCTGATAAGCATGGCGCCATCAGGCATTACATTGCCGGATGGCGGCGTAAACGCCTTATCCGGCCTACAACCCGGCCGACCTTACGCAATCGTACGTTGGATCTCGATGATCTCGAACACTTCGATCATATCGCCAACGCGAACGTCGTTGTAGTTCTTAACGCCGATACCACATTCCATGCCGTTACGGACTTCGTTAACGTCATCTTTGAAGCGGCGCAGGGATTCCAGCTCGCCTTCGTAGATAACCACGTTGTCGCGCAGTACGCGGATCGGGTTGTGGCGTTTAATCGTACCTTCAGTAACCATACAGCCTGCGACAGCGCCAAATTTCGGTGATTTGAACACGTCACGGACTTCAGCCAGACCAATGATCTGCTGTTTCAGTTCTGGAGACAGCATGCCGCTCATTGCCGCTTTCACTTCGTCGATCAGGTTATAGATGACGGAGTAGTAGCGCAGATCCAGGCTTTCCGCTTCAATCACTTTACGCGCAGAGGCATCGGCACGCACGTTGAAGCCAACCAGGATCGCGTTGGATGCAGCAGCCAGGGTTGCGTCGGTTTCGGTGATACCACCTACGCCGGAACCGATGATCTTCACTTTCACTTCGTCGGTAGACAGTTTCAGTAAAGAGTCGGAGATCGCTTCCACAGAGCCCTGAACGTCCGCTTTCAGTACGATGTTCACTTCATGAACTTCGCCTTCGGTCATGTTAGCGAACATGTTCTCAAGTTTAGATTTCTGCTGACGCGCCAGTTTAACTTCGCGGAATTTACCCTGACGATACAGCGCAACTTCACGGGCTTTCTTCTCGTCACGAACCACGGTCACTTCATCACCGGCAGCCGGAACACCGGACAGACCCAGGATCTCAACCGGAATGGACGGACCCGCTTCCAGCACTTCCTGACCCAGTTCGTTACGCATTGCACGAACGCGGCCATATTCGAAGCCGCACAGGACGATGTCGCCTTTGTTCAGCGTACCTTCACGAACCAGGACGGTTGCAACCGGACCACGACCTTTATCCAGGAAGGATTCGATTACCGCGCCGCTCGCCATGCCTTTACGAACTGCTTTCAGTTCGAGGACTTCAGCCTGCAACAGGATTGCATCCAGCAGTTCGTCGATGCCAGTACCCGCTTTTGCAGATACGTGGACGAACTGGCTTTCGCCGCCCCACTCTTCCGGCAGGATGCCGTACTGGGACAGTTCGTTTTTAACACGATCCGGATCGGCTTCTGGCTTATCGATCTTGTTCACCGCAACCACAACCGGCACACCCGCCGCTTTCGCATGCTGGATAGCTTCGATGGTCTGTGGCATCACGCCGTCGTCTGCCGCCACAACCAGAACAACGATATCCGTTGCCTGCGCACCACGAGCACGCATAGAGGTAAACGCGGCGTGACCCGGGGTATCCAGGAAGGTGATCATACCGTTGTCGGTTTCAACGTGGTAAGCACCGATGTGCTGGGTAATGCCGCCCGCTTCGCCAGAGGCAACTTTCGTTGAACGAATGTAGTCCAGCAGAGAGGTTTTACCGTGGTCAACGTGGCCCATGATGGTCACAACAGGAGCACGCGGTTCTGCCGCCGCACCTGTATCACGGTCGCTCATTACCGCTTCTTCCAGCTCGTTTTCACGACGCAGGATAACTTTATGGCCCATCTCTTCAGCAACCAGCTGTGCGGTTTCCTGGTCGATGACCTGGTTGATGGTTGCCATCGCGCCCAGCTTCATCATCGCTTTGATGACCTGAGAGCCTTTTACCGCCATCTTGTTCGCCAGCTCGCCAACGGTGATGGTTTCACCAATCACAACGTCACGGTTAACAGCCTGAACCGGTTTCTGGAAGCTCTGTTGCAGAGCAGAACCTTTACGGTTTTTACCGCCTTTACCGCCGCGAACGGCCGCACGGGCTTCTTCACGATCGGCTTTCGATTCAGAGTGTTTGTTGCCTTTTTTCGCCGGACGCGCTGCTTTCGCATTGCGACTACGGCCACGGCCGCCTTCAACTTCACGGTCGTTTTCGTCTTCGGCCTGGCGGGCGTGTTGAGACGTGGTAACGTGATAATCGCTGGTGTCTTCAGTCGGCTCCGCGTTATCAGTCCATTTGTTCTCTTCCGCCATGCGGCGAGCTTCTTCTGCTACGCGACGCGCTTCTTCTTCAAGTTTGCGACGCGCTTCTTCTTCCGCTTTACGCTTCAGCTCTGCTGCTTCATTTTCACGGCGGGCTTTTTCGGCCTGGGCGGTTTTGGTCATATCGTCAGTCTGTTGATTGCTCACTTTGTCTTTTTCCGCAGCTTCACGTTTCGCTTTTTCAGCGGCGTCACGTTTAGCTTGTTCTGCGGCCTCACGGTCAGCTTTTTGTTGCGCCTCGCGTTTGGCTGTTTCTTCTGCCTCACGACGGGCTTGCTCTTCCGCTTCACGCTGCGCCTGCTCTTCCGCAGCGAGACGTTCTGTCTCTTGCGGATCGCGTTTCACAAAGGTGCGTTTCTTGCGGACTTCGATTTGTACCGATTTACTTTTTCCACCGGTACCTGGAATATTCAACGTGCTGCGCGTTTTACGTTGCAGCGTCAACTTATCCGGCCCTGAACCATTTTCACGATTCAGGTGCGCCAGTAAAGTCTGTTTTTCTTGTGCGGACACAGAGTCATCAGCAGACTTCGGGATACCGGCATCAGCGAATTGCTGTACCAGGCGATCCACGGAGGTCTGTATCTCTGCGGCCAGCGCTTTTACGGTTACATCTGTCATGCTGTTCCTTCCTGCTACAGTTTATTACGCTTCGTCGCCGAACCAGCAAATATTACGGGCAGCCATAATCAGCTCACCGGCTTTTTCGTCGGTCAACCCTTCGATATCAGCCAGATCATCAATGCCCTGCTCAGCGAGATCTTCCAGCGTACAAACACCACGGGCAGCCAGTTTGAATGCCAGGTCGCGACCCAATCCTTCCAGATTCAGCAGATCGTCAGACGGTTTGTTATCACCAAGGCTTTCTTCCTGGGCCAGTGCCAGAGTGGTCAGTGCGTTTTTGGCACGCTCGCGCAGCGCTTCAACGGTCGGTTCATCCAGCCCGTCGATTTCCAGCAGTTCTTTCATTGGCACGTAGGCCAGTTCTTCCAGCGTCGCGAAACCTTCTTCAACCAGTACGGTTGCGAACTCTTCATCAATATCGAGATATTTGGTGAAGGTATCGATCGCTGCATGTGCTTCAGCCTGATGCTTAGCCTGCAAGTCATCAACCGTCATCACGTTAAGTTCCCAGCCGCTCAGTTGCGCAGCCAGACGGACGTTCTGACCATTACGTCCGATCGCCTGAGCCAGGTTACCGGCTTCAACAGCGATATCCATGGTGTGTTTATCTTCATCCACCACGATAGAAGCGACGTCTGCTGGCGCCATTGCGTTAATCACGAACTGCGCCGGGTTATCATCCCACAGGACGATATCGATACGCTCGCCGCCCAGTTCAGTAGAAACGGCCTGAACGCGCGCACCACGCATACCCACACAGGCGCCGACCGGATCGATACGCTTGTCGTTGGTTTTCACCGCGATTTTCGCACGGGAACCTGGATCGCGAGCCGCCGCTTTAATCTCAATGACTTCTTCGCCGATTTCCGGTACTTCAATACGGAACAGCTCGATCAGCATTTCCGGTTTGGAACGCGTCACAAACAGTTGCGCACCGCGCGCTTCCGGGCGAACGGAGTACAGAACGCCACGAATACGGTCGCCAGGACGGAAGTTTTCGCGCGGCAGCATATCTTCACGCAGGATCACGGCTTCAGCATTGCTGCCCAGATCCAAAGAGATGTTGTCGCGGTTTACTTTCTTCACCACGCCGGTGATGATTTCGCCTTCGTGCTCGCGGAACTGATCGACCACCATCGCACGCTCGGCTTCACGTACTTTCTGTACGATAACCTGTTTTGCCGTCTGGGTGGTGATACGGTCAAAGGTGACAGATTCAATCTGATCTTCAACGTAGTCGCCCAGGTTCAGGCTTTCGTCTTCAAAACGCGCCGCTTCCAGCGTAATTTCTTTTGTCGGCAGCGTGACTTCTTCTACGATTAACCAACGACGGAAGGTATCGAAATCACCGCTTTTACGATCGATTTGTACGCGAACATCGATCTCTTGTTCGTATTTTTTCTTCGTTGCTGTAGCCAGCGCACTTTCCAGCGCTTCAAAAATCTTCTCGCGTGGCAGCGCTTTCTCATTGGAAACGGCTTCAACAACGGCCAAAATTTCTTTGTTCATCGCGGGCTTTTCACCTCAATCCAGACTATTAAAAGTGGGGAACCAGGTTCGCCTTCTGGATATTACTCAGCGCGAACACTTCATCTTTACCTTCGACTGTGACAGTGATCATTTCACCGTCAACCGCTTTGATAACGCCCTGCCATTTACGACGGTTTTGTACCGCCATACGAAGTACCAGCGTCACTTCTTCACCCAGGAAACGCGCGTAGTGCTCAGCCGTGAACATAGGACGGTCGAGACCTGGCGAGGAGACTTCCAGGTTGTATGCCACAGTGATGGGATCTTCGACATCCAGCACCGCGCTCACCTGGTGACTCACATCAGCACAATCATCAACATTGATGCCATCTTCACTATCAATATAGATGCGCAGTGTGGATGTGCGACCGCGAATAAATTCGATGCCGACCAGTTCGTAACCTAAGGCTTCAACTGGCGCTGTAATCATCTCTGTTAATTTTTGCTCTAATGTGGACAAGCCCACCCCCAAGACATAAAAAAAGGGCCTAAAGCCCAGTTATTCTGTAGTCAGATAACAAAAAACCCCGATAAATCGGGGCTTTAGATAACTGAACCCTATAACCGCAACTGCGGTCTGGAGAACCTTCCGAAAGAATTTTTTTCAAATCCAGCTACGAAGGCCTAAGTCTTCACAGTATATTTGAAAAAGAACTCTAAGGGAAAGTGGTTGCGGGGGCCGGATTTGAACCGACGACCTTCGGGTTATGAGCCCGACGAGCTACCAGGCTGCTCCACCCCGCGCCTGAAACGTGGCAAATTTTACTCGCTTTGGGTAAAAGATGCAAATACTGCTGGGATTTGGTACCGAGGACGGGACGTAAAATCTGCGCGTATTATATTGATTCGATATGCGATATGTCAACCGCGTTAATAATATGCACATGAATGAATACCAACCCGGCCTCCGTTAAGAAGCCGCGCCAGTCAGGAAAGAAGCCACCCCATACCGTTTTTTAACGAAATTATCACTAAACTCTTCCTGTCATCCGTAAAAGATGATTAAATGAAAACTCACTTATTTTGCATAAAAATGCACTGAGAGCAGAAAGCCGATCTCTTCATCAGTCTATCAAGCAGGGTTTTATTTATGACGACGATTCTCAAGCATCTTCCGGTAGGTCAACGTATTGGTATCGCTTTTTCCGGCGGCCTGGACACCAGTGCTGCACTGCTGTGGATGCGACAAAAAGGCGCTGTCCCTTATGCATATACTGCGAATCTGGGCCAGCCAGATGAGGATGACTATGACGCCATTCCTCGTCGCGCAATGGAATACGGCGCAGAGAACGCTCGCCTGATTGATTGCCGTAAACAGCTGGTTGCCGAAGGGATCGCCGCGATTCAGTGCGGCGCTTTCCATAACACCACCGGCGGACTGACCTATTTCAACACCACGCCGCTGGGGCGCGCCGTTACCGGCACGATGCTGGTCGCCGCGATGAAGGAAGATGGTGTTAACATCTGGGGCGACGGCAGTACCTATAAAGGAAACGACATCGAGCGTTTCTACCGTTACGGTCTGTTGACCAACGCAGAGCTACAGATTTACAAACCGTGGCTGGATACCGACTTTATTGATGAGCTGGGCGGTCGTCATGAGATGTCCGAGTTTATGATTGCCTGCGGTTTCGACTACAAGATGTCCGTCGAAAAGGCCTATTCCACTGACTCCAACATGCTCGGCGCGACCCATGAAGCCAAAGATCTGGAATTCCTGAACTCCAGCGTCAAGATCGTCAATCCAATCATGGGCGTCAAGTTCTGGGATGAAAACGTGAAAATCCCGGCGGAAGAAGTTACCGTGCGCTTTGAACAGGGGCATCCTGTCGCGTTGAACGGTAAGACCTTCAGCGATGATGTTGAACTGATGCTGGAAGCCAACCGTATCGGCGGCCGTCACGGTCTGGGTATGAGCGATCAGATTGAGAACCGTATCATCGAAGCGAAGAGCCGGGGTATCTATGAAGCGCCGGGGATGGCGCTGCTGCATATTGCCTACGAGCGTCTGCTAACCGGCATCCACAACGAAGACACGATCGAGCAGTATCATGCGCATGGCCGTCAGTTAGGCCGCCTGCTGTATCAGGGCCGCTGGTTTGACTCCCAGGCGCTGATGCTGCGTGACGGTCTGCAACGTTGGGTGGCCAGCCAGATTACTGGTGAAGTCACGCTGGAGCTGCGTCGTGGTAACGATTATTCGATCCTGAATACCGTCTCTGACAATCTGACCTACAAACCAGAGCGTCTGACGATGGAAAAAGGAGACTCCGTGTTCTCGCCGGATGACCGTATCGGTCAGTTGACGATGCGCAACCTGGATATCACCGATACGCGTGAAAAACTGTTTGGTTATGCGCAGTCGGGCCTGCTTTCCGCCTCTTCCGCGACAGGTTTGCCGCAGGTTGAAAATCTGGAAAACAAAGGCAAGTAAGTTAACGGACAACGATTAAAGGCCGCGTAAGCGGCCTTTTTTGTGGGCGGTGTAGGCCTGATAAACGAAGTGCCATCAGGCACATTACGTAACATGTCGGATGGCGGCGTAAACGTCTTATCCAACCAACAAAAACAAAGTCTATAACCCCCGCGAGATACAGACGAAAAAAAAGACGCTTTTCAGCGTCTTTTTTTCGGAATATTGGTACCGAGGACGGGACTTGAACCCGTAAGCCCTATTGGGCACTACCACCTCAAGGTAGCGTGTCTACCAATTCCACCACCTCGGCACGGAAATCTTAGTGTGGGATATCGCTGCTCGGCTGTGCCGGTGCAACTGGCTGAGTCTGCTCGGTTTTTGCCGGAGCGCTCAGATTTTCCCACTCACTTCCTTTATTGGTCTTGTTGCTGTTGATATTGCCCAGCGCCAGACTGATGATGAAGAACAACGTTGCCAGCACAGCCGTCATGCGGGTCATGAAGTTACCAGAACCACTTGAACCAAACAGCGTAGCGGAAGCGCCTGCTCCAAAGGAGGCTCCCATATCAGCGCCTTTACCTTGCTGTAGCATGATCAAGCCTACCAGGCCAATTGCCACAATAAGGAAAACTACCAAAAGAGCTTCGTACATAATCAACCTGTTCCTTGCGGAGTTGCCGCATACCAATGCTTCAACCAATAAAGCGGGATAATTTACTGTTTCCCACTGAAGCGGGTGTGAATACTAACCAAAGCGAATGACCTTCGCAAGGGCAATTTTAGTGCATTGTATCAACTGCGGAAAAAAACAGCAAAAAGGTCTTTTTCCTGCAACAAAAAGGCGGCAAACGCCGCCTTTTTAGTCACTTATCACCAGGATTAAACCGCTTTTACGGCATCCGCAATACGATGAGCAAACTCAGTAACCTGCGCTTCATCCTCGCCTTCTACCATTACGCGAATTAACGGTTCAGTACCGGACTTACGCAGCAGCACGCGACCACGATTTCCCAGCGCCGCTTCGACTTCCGCCGTCACCGCCTTAACGTTGTCATTCTCCAGCGGATCGCCGCTACCGGCCGCATAACGTACGTTAACCAGAATCTGCGGGAACATTTTCATGCCGCTGCACAAATCGTGCAGACTCATGTGGTTACGCACCATCGCCGCCAGAACCTGTAGCCCCGCGACAATACCGTCACCGGTGGTGGTTTTATCCAGCAGAATAACGTGGCCGGAGTTTTCCGCCCCAATACGCCAGCCTTTTTCTTGCAGTTTTTCCAGCACGTAGCGGTCGCCGACTTTAGCACGCACGAACGGAATGCCCAGCTGTTTCAACGCCAGCTCCAGGCCCATGTTGCTCATCAGCGTACCGACTGCGCCACCGCGCAGTTGACCCTGACGCAAACCTTCGCGGGCGATGATATACATGATCTGATCGCCATCGACTTTATTCCCTTCATGGTCAACCATGATCACGCGATCGCCGTCGCCGTCCAGCGCGATCCCTAAATCGGCTTTCTCCGCGATCACGCGAGCCTGTAGCGCACGCACATCCGTAGCGCCGACTTCTTCATTAATATTGACGCCGTTCGGCTCACAGCCAATCGCAATGACATTCGCACCCAGTTCACGCAGGACGTTCGGTGCAATGTGATAGGTCGCGCCGTTGGCGCAATCCACAACAATCTTCAGCTCATTCAGGCTCAGTTCGTTCGGGAACGTACCTTTGCAGAACTCAATGTAGCGCCCCGCAGCATCCACAATACGGCTGGCTTTACCCAGCTCTGAGGAATCCACGCAGGTGATCTCTTTTTCCATCTCTGCTTCAATAGCCTCTTCAACTTCATCAGGCAGTTTGGTGCCGTCAATGGAGAAGAATTTAATCCCGTTGTCATAAAACGGGTTATGCGAAGCGGAGATAACGATCCCGGCCTCTGCACGGAAGGTTCGGGTCAGGTAAGCCACCGCAGGCGTCGGCATCGGGCCGGTAAAAGAGGCAGACAATCCCGCCGCCGCCAGACCGGCTTCCAGCGCAGACTCCAGCATATAGCCAGAAATACGCGTGTCTTTACCGATAATGATTTTACGTGAACCATGACGCGCCAGCACTTTCCCTGCGGCCCAGCCCAGCTTAAGCACAAAGTCAGGAGTAATGGGCGCATCGCCTACACGACCACGGATCCCATCGGTGCCAAAATATTTACGATTACTCATAGCGTTTATTTTCCTTTGCAGACAGGGTGGCTTCTACCACACGCATCGCTTCTACGGTTTCTTTAACGTCATGGACACGAATGATATGCGCCCCCTGCATTGCGGCGATAACCGCACACGCCAGGCTCCCGCTCAAACGATCGGAGGGCCCGACGTTGAGCAACTGACCAATCATCGATTTACGTGACATTCCCACCAGCAGCGGCAGGTTAAAATGATGAAACTCCGCCAGACGTGCCAGTAACGTATAGTTATGGGAGAGATTTTTACCGAAACCGAATCCCGGGTCGAGCAACAATTTCTCTTTTGCGATGCCAGCCCTTTCACAGCGTGCTATTTGGTCAATAAAGTAGCGATTGACCTCCGCAAAAACGTCTTCGTACTTTGGCGCTTCCTGCATTGTTTTAGGCTGCCCTTGCATATGCATCAGGCAGACCGGTAAACCAGTCTCAGCCGCCGCCTCAAGCGCGCCCGGTTCAGAGAGGGAGCGAATGTCGTTGATGATGTGAGCGCCCACTCTTGCCGATTCCCGAATCACCTCCGGTTTTGAGGTATCCACTGAAATCCATACCTCAAAACGCTGGGCGATGGACTCAACCACCGGGATCACGCGTTCCAGTTCTTCTTCAACGCTGACATCCGCCGCACCCGGTCGCGTTGATTCACCGCCGACATCAATAATCGTCGCTCCGGCGTTAATCATCAGATTAGCGTGCTTCACCGCCTCCACCAGCGTATTGTGCGTCCCGCCATCGGAGAAAGAATCTGGCGTGACGTTCAGGATGCCCATTACGTGTGGGTGAGAGAGATCCAGCGTGGAGCCCTGGGCGAAGAGTTTCATAGCTAATCCTTCTGATGTTATTTCAAATATAAAAAACCCCGGAGCAAGCCCCAGGGTTTCGGTGAAGCAGAGTCATCAATAACAGATAACTTATTTGTCGCCTAACTGCTCTGACATGGTGTTGCCTGGGTTCGGCGTACGCGGTTCATCAACCGGGCGCGGCGCACGAGGCGTGCCATTGTTGTCAGAGTTGTTGGTGCCGTTCGGATCTTCCCAGCCAGCTGGCGGGCGAACTTCGCGGCGCGCCATCAGGTCATCAATCTGCGGCGCATCGATGGTCTCATACTTCATGAGCGCATCTTTCATTGCATGCAGGATGTCCATATTGTCATTCAGGATCTGACGAGCGCGATTGTAGTTACGTTCAATCAGCGCTTTCACTTCCTGGTCGATGATACGCGCGGTTTCATCAGACATGTGTTTGGCTTTCGCAACGCTACGTCCCAGGAACACTTCACCCTCTTCCTCTGCATACAGCAGCGGACCGAGCTTATCGGAGAAGCCCCACTGGGTGACCATGTTACGCGCCAGGTTAGTCGCGACTTTAATGTCGTTCGACGCACCGGTAGAAACATGCTCTACGCCATAGATGATCTCTTCCGCCAGACGACCGCCGTACAACGTGGAGATCTGGCTTTCCAGTTTCTGACGGCTGGCGCTAATCGCGTCGCCTTCAGGCAGGAAGAAGGTCACACCCAGCGCACGACCGCGCGGAATAATCGTCACTTTATGCACCGGATCGTGCTCAGGAACAAGGCGACCAATAATCGCATGGCCTGCTTCGTGGTAAGCGGTAGATTCTTTCTGCGCTTCCGTCATCACCATGGAGCGGCGTTCCGCACCCATCATGATTTTGTCTTTCGCTTTCTCGAACTCAACCATGGATACCACACGCTTGTTGCCACGGGCAGCAAACAGCGCCGCTTCGTTCACAAGGTT
This sequence comes from Citrobacter sp. CK199, assembly GCF_030333285.1. Classification (NCBI taxonomy): domain Bacteria; kingdom Pseudomonadati; phylum Pseudomonadota; class Gammaproteobacteria; order Enterobacterales; family Enterobacteriaceae; genus Citrobacter; species Citrobacter sp. CK199. Next base: position 507,507 of record NZ_JAOWGF010000026.1, read on the forward strand.
CGCCAGATCGGCGCCAGAGAAGCCCGGCGTGCCGCGTGCGATGATTGCCGCATCGATATCCGGCGCCAGCGGTACGCGACGCATATGCACTTTCAGGATCTGCTCACGACCACGCACGTCTGGCAGACCTACCACGACCTGACGGTCGAAACGGCCAGGACGCAGCAGCGCAGGGTCAAGTACGTCTGGACGGTTAGTCGCCGCGATAACGATGATACCTTCGTTACCTTCAAAGCCATCCATCTCAACCAGCATCTGGTTCAATGTCTGTTCACGTTCATCATGACCGCCGCCCAGACCCGCGCCACGCTGGCGGCCTACGGCGTCGATTTCATCGATGAAGATAATGCACGGCGCCGCTTTCTTAGCCTGTTCGAACATGTCACGCACACGAGATGCGCCAACACCGACGAACATTTCGACAAAGTCAGAACCGGAAATCGTAAAGAACGGGACTTTCGCTTCGCCTGCGATAGCTTTCGCCAGCAGGGTTTTACCCGTACCCGGAGGACCGACCATCAGGACGCCTTTCGGGATTTTACCGCCCAGCTTCTGGAAGCGGCTTGGTTCACGCAGATACTCGACCAGCTCAGCCACTTCTTCTTTCGCTTCGTCACAACCTGCGACATCGGCAAAAGTGGTTTTGATCTGATCTTCCGTCAGCATGCGCGCTTTACTCTTACCGAACGACATGGCGCCTTTGCCACCGCCGCCCTGCATCTGACGCATGAAGAAGATCCAGACGCCGATCAGCAACAGCATCGGGAACCAGGAAATAAAGATTGAAGCCAGCAGGCTCGGCTCTTCAGGTGGTTCGCCAACAACCTTGACGTTTTTGGTCAGCAGGTTATCAAGCAGCTTCGGATCGTTAACCGGAATGTAGGTCGTGTAACGGTTACTATCTTTCTTGGTAACGTTGATCTCACGTCCGTTGATACGCGCTTCACGAACCTGGTCCTGGTTGACCTCTTGCAGGAAGGTAGAGTAATCCACCTTACGGCCATTAGACTCGCTGGGCCCAAAGCTCTGGAATACTGACATCAGCACAACGGCAATGACCAGCCAGAGTATTAGGTTTTTCGCCATGTCACTCAAGGGATTAACCTCTTATTACAACTGTGTTAAAAACAGCGTCAGGATACTCTATATCCAGCTTCTTTCAAACTTTCGTCTGAAATCCCCCGGTTATGGTTTTCGCCCGGTCGCTACAATATACACTTCGCGTGAACGCGCACGCGAAGAGTCCGGCTTACGAACTTTAACCTTCGTAAACAGGGAGCGAATTTCCCTTAGGTACTCATCGAAACCTTCGCCCTGGAACACCTTCACTACAAAACTTCCACCTGGCGCCAGCACATCACGACACATTTCTAACGCCAGTTCCACCAGATACATGGCGCGGGGGATATCCACCGCCGGTGTTCCGCTCATGTTTGGTGCCATATCTGACATGACAACTTGTACTTTACTGTCACCCACGCGTTCCAGCAGCGCTTTCATAACAAGTTCATCACGAAAGTCGCCCTGAAGAAAGTCCACACCAACGATAGGATCCATAGGTAAAAGATCGCAAGCGATGATACGGCCTTTGCCGCCAATCTGCGTGACCACATACTGTGACCAGCCTCCTGGCGCAGCACCGAGGTCGACAACCGTCATCCCCGGCTTAAAAAGTTTGTCACTTTGCTGTATTTCATCAAGTTTAAACCAGGCACGGGAACGTAACCCCTTTTTCTGCGCCTGTTGAACATATTTATCGCTAAAGTGTTCCTGAAGCCAGCGACTCGAGCTGGCAGAACGCTTTTTACCTGTCATTTAACTTTCCCGTCGGGGCAATTCATCGTTACCCGTAGCGTAAATTTTTACGCGCTCATTTGGTGATATATGGGAGATGGCGGTAGAATGACCCGTTTTCAATCCCAACGTAAGCAAAAATATACGATGAATCTGAGTACTAAACAAAAACAGCACCTGAAAGGTCTGGCACATCCGCTCAAGCCGGTAGTTATGCTTGGCAACAATGGTTTGACCGAAGGGGTACTGGCCGAGATTGAACAAGCGTTAGAGCACCATGAACTTATCAAGGTGAAGATCGCCTCGGAAGATCGCGAAACCAAAACCTTGATCGTGGAAGCTATCGTACGCGAAACCGGCGCCTGTAACGTACAGGTCATCGGTAAAACGCTGGTACTTTATCGCCCAACTAAAGAACGTAAAATCTCGCTGCCACGCTAAGAATATCCTAAAGTCGAACACAAAATCTGTGTAAAACGAGGGGTTTTCCGCAAGCAGGAGAGCAAAATGCCACGCTCTCTTCGTTGATAAAAGGCCGCATAGCGGCCTTTTTCCTTTCTTTACAATACATCAACATCTTGAGTATTGGGTAATTCTTACAGGTATTCCACCTTAATCACTTCGTATTCCACTTCGCCGCCAGGCGTTTTGATGGTCACGACGTCATCCTGCTCTTTGCCAACCAGGCCGCGCGCGATAGGTGAATTCACGGAAATCAGGTTCTGTTTAAAATCCGCTTCGTCATCGCCGACAATACGCCAGGTCTGCTCTTCATCGTTATCGAGATTCAGAACAGTTACCGTTGCGCCGAAAACAACACGTCCGTTGTTCGGCATCTTCGTCACGTCGATCACCTGCGCATTCGACAGCTTCGCCTCGATATCCTTGATACGTCCTTCGCAGAAACCCTGCTGTTCACGCGCAGCGTGATACTCGGCGTTCTCTTTCAGGTCGCCATGCTCACGCGCTTCCGCGATAGCGGCGATGATTTCAGGACGGCGCACAGATTTCAGAAAATCCAGCTCTTCGCGCAGTTTTTCGGCACCACGTAAAGTCATCGGAATAGCTTGCATTTGTTATACCTCTTGAACATTCCTGTAGGGGGTGATTGACCCCACCTCGGCTGCTAAGCCTGCTCCGGTATGCGTTCTACCAAAGCCAGAAGCAAAAAAATACCGACCCGGGTACAAAGCCCCAGGTCAGCTACAATTCTCAATTTGATACGTATTTTACCCTGGAGTTCCCTATGGGTCATCGTTTACTTTCCAGGGCATTGCGCCGTAGTATGACGGCTTGTTTCCAGGTTGTTAGCGCGAGATTATGCGATTTTCCAGATTTATCATCGGATTGACCACCAGTATAGCGTTCAGCGTCCAGGCCGCGAATGTTGATGAATACATCAATCAGCTCCCTGATGGGGCCAACCTTGCTTTCATGGCTCAGAAGGTCGGCGCGTCCACGCCCGCGATTGATTACCATAGCCAGCAGATGGCGCTGCCCGCCAGTACGCAAAAAGTGATCACGGCCCTCGCGGCATTGATTCAGCTCGGCCCCGATTTTCGTTTTACCACCACGCTGGAGACAAAAGGCAACGTGGACAATGGCGTCTTAAAAGGGGACTTAGTGGCGCGATTTGGTGCCGATCCGACGCTAAAACGCCAGGATATTCGCAATATGGTCGCGACGCTGAAAAAATCCGGCGTGACGCAAATTGCGGGAAATGTGCTCATCGACACCTCCATTTTCGCCAGCCATGACAAAGCGCCAGGCTGGCCCTGGAATGACATGACGCAATGTTTTAGCGCCCCCCCCGCAGCCGCCATTGTCGATCGCAACTGCTTTTCCATCTCCCTCTACAGCGCGCAAAAACCGAATGACTTAGCGTATATTCGCGTGGCGTCCTATTACCCGGTGACCATGTTCAGTCAGGTTCGCACCCTCCCACGCGGCTCTGCGGAAGCGCAATACTGTGAGCTGGATGTCGTTCCGGGGGATTTAAACCGCTTCACGCTGACAGGCTGTCTGCCGCAGCGCGCCGAACCGTTACCGCTGGCCTTCGCCATTCAGGACGGCGCCAGCTATGCCGGAGCGATCCTGAAAGACGAGTTAAAACAAGCAGGTATTACCTACAGTGGTACGCTGTTACGCCAGACGCAGGTCAACGAACCCGGAACGGTGGTTGCCAGCAAGCAGTCTGCGCCGCTGCATGATTTGCTTAAGATTATGCTGAAAAAATCGGACAACATGATTGCCGATACCGTCTTTCGCATGATCGGCCACGCACGCTTCAACGTTCCCGGCACATGGCGGGCGGGATCTGATGCCGTACGCCAGATCCTGCGTCAGCAGGCTGGCGTTGATATTGGCAATACCATCATCGCTGACGGTTCGGGCCTCTCTCGCCACAACCTGATTGCCCCGGCCACCATGATGCAGGTGCTGCAATACATCGCCCAACACGACAACGAGCTGAACTTTATCTCCATGCTGCCACTGGCGGGATATGACGGCTCTCTGCAATACCGTGCGGGTCTGCATCAGGCTGGGGTCGATGGTAAAGTTTCGGCGAAAACAGGCTCGCTGCAAGGGGTCTATAATCTGGCGGGATTTATTACAACGGCAAGTGGACAACGGATGGCGTTTGTTCAGTATCTTTCCGGGTATGCCGTTACGCCAGCTGACCAGCGCAATCGTCGTATTCCGTTAGTACGTTTTGAAAGCCGGTTGTACAAAGATCTTTATCAGAACAACTAGGTGAGGATAGTGCCGGATGGCGGCGCTTTGCGCCTTATCCGGCCTACTATCCGTAGGCCCGGTAAGCGTAAGCGCCACCGGGCATTTGAACCAGATTAACGTTTGTAGATGAACTCGACGCCTTCTTCGTCGTCTTCGTCCCAGTCGTCATCCCAGTCATCTTCTGCTTCATCTTCGACTTCAGCGAGCTGCTGACGGTGATAATCGTCCCACATGAACTCCACTTTCTCCGGCTGTTTCGCTTCATCAGCCTGAACGATAGGGTTCTCGATGATAAAGGTCATCACATCCCAGCAGAGATCTTTCACGCCAGTCTGGCTGGCAGCGGAAATCATGTAGTACTTATCTTCCCAGCCCAGCGCCTGCGCGATAGCTTTCGCTTTTTCTTCCGCTTCGGCTTGGTCCAGCAAATCAATTTTGTTGAACACTAACCAGCGCGGCTTAGCAGCCAGATCCTGACTGTATTTTTCCAGTTCGCCGATAATGATACGGGCGTTTTCCACCGGATCGGAACCGTCGATCGGATCGATATCAATAAGGTGCAGCAGTACGCGGCAACGTTCCAGGTGCTTCAGGAAGCGAATCCCCAGACCCGCGCCTTCCGCCGCGCCTTCAATCAGCCCCGGAATATCGGCAACCACAAAGCTCTTTTCGTTGTCCATACGCACAACGCCAAGGCTCGGCACCAGAGTGGTAAACGGATAGTCCGCCACTTTCGGTTTTGCCGCAGATACCGCGCGGATAAAGGTTGATTTACCGGCGTTTGGCATACCCAGCATACCCACGTCCGCCAGCAGCATCAGCTCCAGCATCAAATCGCGCTTATCGCCCGGCGTACCCATCGTTTTCTGACGCGGAGTACGGTTAACAGAGGACTTAAAGCGGGTATTGCCCAGGCCGTGCCAGCCGCCTTTGGCAACCATCAGACGCTGACCGTGTTTGGTCATATCGCCCATGGTTTCGCCGGTGCCCTGATCGATAACACGCGTACCGACAGGCACTTTGATCGTGACATCTTTCCCACGTTTACCGGTGCAGTCACGGCTTGCGCCATTCTGACCACGTTCAGCGCGGAACGATTTTTCAAAGCGGTAATCGATCAGCGTGTTCAGGTTTTCGTCGGCTTCCAGCCAGACGTCGCCACCATCGCCGCCATCACCGCCATCCGGGCCGCCTTTCGGGATGTATTTTTCGCGGCGGAAGCTCACGCAACCATTACCGCCATCGCCAGCAACGACCAGAATCGATGCTTCATCAACAAACTTCATTTTACTCTCCGTAAATCATTCGCCTGAGCGGGGTTGCGAAACCACCGTTTCATGCTTGCGTAAACCGCCCCAAATACGATGACCAATGGCGGAATACATCGCGCCCGCAACCACGACAAACGCACCGAGATAACCTAAAAGGTTTAACATCGGTCTGGCGAAGAAATCGGGCCAGGCCATAGATAATAGATCTGAAAATAACAGCGTAAACAGCGGAGTGAGCGTGATTAACGCACTTACCTGCGCTGCCTGCCAACGCGCCATCGCTTCCGCCAGGGCGCCATATCCTACCAGCGTATTCAGCCCACAGAAAATCAAACACGCGAGCTGCCAGTCGCTTAACTGCGAGATAACCCCCGGCTTCGCCAGCGGCAATAACGCAATCGTACATAAAGTGTACAGTAAAAACAGGATCTGCTGTGAGGCCAGACGACGCAATAACACCTTTTGCGCGACGCCATAACTCACCCAGACCGTCGCCGCACCGACCCCAAAGATCACACCCCAGGTGTAATCGGTCAGTTTGGTAAAAATCTCGACCAGACTGGTATTAAAGAACATCACCAGCCCACAAAGCAGCATGAGCGCGCCAATCACCTGCGTGCCGCGCATCTTTTCTTTCAAAATAAAGACGCTGGCGACCATCATGCCAACCGGTGACAGTTGACCGATAACCTGCGATGCCGTCGGACTCAAATATTGCAGGGAAGAGCTGAACAGGATGAAATTCCCGAAAAGTCCACCTGTTGCAATCGCCAGCAACACCAGCCAGCGCGGTTTGCGAAAAATACGCAATGGCGGGAGCTTTCTTTTAACTGCCAGGATCGCGCCGAGGCCGATACTCGCCATTAAAAAGCGATAGAAGACAATGGTCGGAGGTTCCATCACCTCCAGCACCTGCTTCATTGCAATTGGCAAGGCGCCCCAACACATTGCAGTGGTGAGTGCTAAAAGGATGCCAATGCCAGCCTGCTGCTTCATGCCCGTTTTCCCTACAAGAAAATTTTCCGGGTTTTCAATGTAAAAAGCCCCGCAACACGTTGCGGGGCTTTAATCCGTTACCGGACCACGAAGAACTTACTCAGCAACGATGCTGATGTATTTACGATTGTTCGGGCCTTTAACTTCGAATTTCACTTTACCGTCTGCTTTAGCAAACAGAGTGTGGTCACGACCGCAACCTACGTTAGTGCCAGCGTGGAATTTGGTGCCACGTTGACGAACGATGATGCTACCCGCCAGAACGGTTTCGCCACCGAAACGCTTAACGCCCAGGCGTTTAGCTTCTGAATCGCGACCGTTACGAGTTGAGCCGCCAGCCTTTTTATGTGCCATTTAAATCTCTCCTCAGGTCTTAGGCGCTGATGCCAGTAATTTTCACATCAGTGAACCACTGACGGTGGCCTTGCTGCTTACGATAGTGTTTACGACGACGAAACTTAACGATTTTAACTTTCTCGCCACGACCGTGAGCAACAACTTCAGCTTTGATTACGCCGCCATCAACGAAAGGAACGCCGATTTTGACTTCTTCACCGTTTGCGATCATCAGAACTTCAGCGAACTCAATAGTTTCGCCAGTTGCGATGTCCAGCTTTTCCAGGCGAACGGTCTGACCTTCGCTTACTCGGTGTTGTTTACCACCACTTTGGAAAACCGCGTACATAAAAAACTCCGCTTCCGCGCACGCCTTTTCAATGATTCAGAGTGCGCTATAAATATTCACAATAGGGCGCGAATATTACGCAAAACGCGAGCCTTTGACAAGTGCTACCGTCAATACATGAAGAAAAAAAACACAACGTGTACGGTAACGTTTATCTGCGCCGTTTTTTCAGTACAATCAGCATATATTCCTAACCCTAAACCCTTAGTTATCTCATCCCATGATGAGTTAATCGGGGCGATAAGCCCGGCTTTTGCGATGAATTTAGAAAAAATCAATGAGTTAACCGCGCAAGATATGGCGGGTGTCAATGCGACAATCCTTGAACAGCTCAATTCCGACGTCCAACTGATCAATCAGTTAGGGTATTACATCGTTAGCGGCGGCGGAAAACGTATCCGCCCGATGATTGCCGTACTCGCTGCGCGCGCCGTTGGTTATCAGGAAAATGCGCACGTCACGATCGCTGCCTTAATCGAGTTTATCCACACCGCCACTCTGCTACACGACGATGTTGTGGATGAATCCGATATGCGTCGTGGGAAGGCAACGGCGAATGCGGCATTTGGCAACGCCGCCAGCGTCCTGGTCGGTGATTTTATCTACACCCGCGCGTTCCAGATGATGACCAGCCTTGGCTCGCTGAAAGTGCTGGAAGTAATGTCAGAAGCGGTGAACGTCATCGCCGAAGGCGAAGTGCTGCAACTGATGAACGTCAACGACCCGGACATCACCGAAGAAAATTACATGCGCGTGATTTACAGCAAAACGGCGCGCCTGTTTGAAGCTGCGGCGCAGTGTTCCGGTATTCTTGCTGGCTGTACTCCTGAGCAGGAAAAAGGGTTGCAGGATTATGGTCGTTATCTCGGTACGGCCTTTCAGCTGATTGACGATTTACTCGATTACAGCGCTGATGGCGAGCAGTTAGGTAAAAATGTCGGCGATGACCTCAACGAAGGAAAACCAACGCTGCCGCTGCTGCACGCTATGCGTAACGGTACGCCAGAGCAGGCACAAATGATCCGTACCGCCATTGAACAAGGCAATGGTCGCCACCTTCTGGAACCCGTTCTGGAAGCCATGACCGCCTGCGGTTCACTGGAATGGACGCGTCAGCGTGCAGAAGACGAGGCCGATAAAGCCATCGCCGCCCTACAGATTCTGCCTGATACGCCGTGGCGCGAAGCCCTGATCGGTCTGGCGCACATCGCCGTACAACGCGATCGTTAACCCTCCCTTCTCATCCCGTGCTCTGCGCGGGATGAATCTTTAAGTTCCAGTAAATTCCAGTTACTCATTTCTTTAGCCAGCCCTTTTACCATCGCACGTATGCTGTCACATTTTATGAATATGCATACTCTTTACAGGAACATATTAGAGCAATACTATCACCTGGCGTATAGTATTTCTCACAGGCTGATTATCCAGGCCGCAAGCGACTGACTGACCGAAGGAGTGAGGGAATAATGGAAAATAAACTCATTGACTGGCATCCCGCAGACATCATTGCCGGATTACGTAAAAAAGGGACATCTATGGCGGCGGAATCACGCAAGAATGGATTAAGTTCCTCGACGCTGGCAAACGCCCTGACCCGACCGTGGCCGAAAGGAGAGCTCATCATTGCGAAGGCGCTGGGTACAGAACCCTGGGTGATCTGGCCGTCGCGCTATCATGACCCAGAAACCCATGAGTTCATTGACAGAACGCGTCTGATGCGGGCTCGAAAAGGGAAATAGAGAAGTAAGGAACGGATAACGCTCTGAACGGTAGCCCCCGAACAGGGGCTACCAGTGCATGCGGAAAAAATTACTCGCCTTTCACACGCTCAATATTCGCGCCCAGCGCGCGCAGTTTGTCTTCAATGCGCTCATAGCCACGATCGATGTGATAAATACGATCGACCAGCGTCGTGCCTTCTGCAATGCATCCCGCCAGCACCAGGCTCGCAGACGCACGCAAGTCGGTCGCCATCACCTGCGCCCCGGAAAGTTTTTCAACGCCGTGGCAAATCACGGTGTTGCTCTCGATTTCCGCGTGCGCACCCATACGGATCAGTTCAGGCACATGCATAAAGCGGTTTTCGAAAATGGTTTCCGTGATGAAACCCGTCCCTTCCGCGACAAGGTTCAGCAGCGTGAACTGCGCCTGCATATCGGTCGGGAAAGCCGGGTGCGGCGCGGTGCGCACATTCACAGCTTTCGGACGCTGGCCATGCATGTCCAGGCTGATCCAGTCTTCACCGGTTTCAATATCCGCTCCGGCGTCACGCAGTTTAGCCAGTACGGCATCCAGCGTATCCGGCTGCGCGTTACGGCAGACGATTTTACCGCCGGAAATCGCCGCCGCGACCAGGAAGGTGCCGGTTTCAATGCGATCGGGCAGAACACGGTATACGCCGCCGCCCAGACGCTCAACGCCCTCAATGGTAATACGATCGGTGCCCTGACCGCTGATCTTCGCTCCCAACGTCACCAGGAAGTTCGCGGTATCGACGATCTCCGGCTCACGCGCGGCGTTTTCAATCACGGTGGTCCCTTCGGCCAGCGTTGCCGCAGACATGATGGTCACCGTCGCACCGACGCTGACTTTGTCCATCACGATATGCGCGCCTTTCAGACGACCATTAACAGACGCCTTCACATAGCCTTCTTCCAGCTTGATCTCAGCGCCCAGTTGTTCCAGGCCGGTGATGTGCAGATCGACCGGACGCGCGCCGATGGCGCAACCACCTGGCAGAGAAACCTGCCCCTGACCAAAACGCGCAACCAGCGGCCCCAGCGCCCAAATCGACGCGCGCATGGTTTTTACCAGTTCATAAGGCGCGCAGAAGATGTTGACCTGGCTGGCGTCAATCCAGACAGAACCGTTACGTTCCACTTTCGTTCCAAGCTGGCTGAGCAGTTTCATCGTCGTATCGATGTCTTTCAGCTTTGGAACGTTCTGGATCTCTACCGGCTCCTCTGCCAGCAGCGCCGCGAAAAGGATCGGCAATGCGGCATTTTTAGCGCCTGAAATTGTGACTTCGCCCTGGAGCGTTGTCGGCCCCTGTACACGAAATTTATCCATTATTCTGTTCTCTGTTAAGAATTCATATCTGCTACCGGCGTGTCGCCCGTCGCTCAAAAACCGTTAAGTTTGCGATCGCGTTCCCATTCCGCTGGGGTATACGCTTTGATCGATACGGCATGGATACGGTTATCCGCAATAAACTCCATCAACGGGCCGTAAACAGACTGCTGCTTCTTGACCCGGCTCATGCCGTCAAACATCTCACCCACGGCGATAACCTGAAAGTGACTGCCATCGCCAGAGACGTGGACTTCCTGGAGGGAGAGTGCGCTCATCAGCACGCTCTGAATTTCATGATTTTCCATGGGCTCTTCATTCGTCAAATAGGGAAAACAGCCCAACATCTTAGAGCAAAGTGGCGCTGTCATAAATAAGCAAAAAGCCCAGCTGATAAATCAGGCAAGGCTTTGGTGGCAAATCCCACTTAGGGGTTTTGCCGGATGGCGGCACAAGGCCTTATCCGGCCTACAAAAATTAACGTGGAAGCACGTCAGCAGGCAAATTATAGAGCTTCGCCAGCGTGTAAACCTTCTCGTTTACCCCTTGCAGCGAAACGCTGTTGCCCTGTCGCTTCGCCTGATCGACAAGATGCACCAGTAACGCCAGACCACCGGTATCCACCCGGGAGACCTGGCTCAGATCGATGCAGGTTACGCCTTTCATCGCATCAACGCGCGCATCCCACAGAGGGTTCAGCACGTCCTGGTCCAGCTCTCCCGCTAATGCCAGCGTGTCACCTTCGCGCGTCCAGCTAAGTGACTGCGTCATTATTTTTTCTCTTCCAGCGAAATTTTCTGACGAGAAATTGACTGCAACTGCGCGGTCAGGCCGTCGATGCCTTTAGTACGCAGCAGATCGCTCCACTCATTCTGTTTTGTGGTGATCATACTGACGCCTTCCGCGATCATGTCATAAGCCTGCCAGTTACCGGTCTGGGTGTTTTTACGCCATTGGAAATCCAGTCGAACCGGAGGACGGCCATTCGGATCGATGATCGTCACGCGGATCGGCACGATGGTCGCATTGCCCAGCGGTTGTTCCGGCGCAATCTGGTAAGTCTGGCCGTGGTACATCGCCAGCGCCTGACCATAAGCCTGTTTCAGGTATTCACGGAACGCCGCGAAATAGGCGTCACGCTGCGCCGGCGTCGCCTCCCGGTAGTAACGACCCAGTACCAGCGCGCCCGCGTATTTCACCTGCACATACGGCAGCAGTTCCTGGTCAACGACGTCGCGCAGGTAATCCGGGTTGGCACGGATTTTCGGCTGTTCGTTTTTCAGACGATCGAAGGTTTTCTGCGCCGCCTCATTCATCAATTTATACGGGTTAGTCTGGTCCGCCGCGGTTGCCGCGCTCAACGGTGCAATGACCAGCAGCGCTACCATCATTAATCGCTTAAACATACATCGATTCTCCTGTGATTAATTTGTTGCGCCCGCAGGCGGTGTCGCTTCATTATTGCCTTCAGTTGGCGCTGGCGCATCGCCAGAATTCTTATTGTCGTCCCCTTTGCTGTTGTAAAGGAACTGACCAATCATGTCTTCAAGCACCATCGCGGACTTGGTGTCCTGAATAGTGTCGCCATCTTTGAGGATAGACGTTCCCAGTTCAGGATCTTCAAACCCGACGTTTAACGCCAGATATTGCTCCCCCAGCAGGCCAGAGGTGCGGATACTCAGCGAACTGGTGTCAGGAATGTGGTTATAGCGCTCTTCAATATCCAGCGTGACGCGCGGCAGGTAGGTTTTCGGATCCAGCGAGATATCCGCAACCCGGCCGACAACCACCCCGCCAATGCGCACCGGAGAGCGCGCTTTCAGGCCGCCAATATTGTCGAAGGTCGCATAAATCGTGTAGGTCGGCTCCGTGCGCATTGAAGTGACATTGGCCGCTTTCAGGCAAACAAACAGCGCCGCCAGCAACGCAACCAGCAAGAAGATCCCTACCCAAATTTCACTTTTTTTCGTTTGCATGAACTCAATTCCCAAACATCAGTGCGGTCAACACAAAATCCAGACCCAGAACGGCCAAAGACGAGTGCACAACGGTGCGCGTGGTTGCGCGGCTAATCCCGGCAGAGGTCGGAATCGCGTCATACCCATTGAACAGCGCAATCCACGTTACCGTGATGGCGAACACCACGCTCTTAATCAAACAGTTCACGAGATCCAGACGCCAGTCGACGGCATCCTGCATCGCCGACCAGAAGAAACCGGCATCGATCCCCTTCCAGCTAACGCCAACCAGCGATCCACCCCAGATGCCAACAGCCACGAAGATAATCGTCAGCAGCGGCAGCGAAATCACCCCCGCCCACAGGCGCGGAGAGATCACCCGGCGCAGCGGATCGACGGCCATCATTTCCATACTGGAGAGCTGCTCAGTCGCTCGCATAAGACCAATTTCTGCGGTCAGCGCAGACCCTGCGCGCCCGGCAAACAGCAACGCCGCGACAACCGGCCCCAGTTCACGCAGCAATGAAAGCGCCACCAGCATACCCAGGCTGGTTTCCGCGCTGTAGGTCGTCAGAACCAGATAGCCCTGCAACCCGAGCACCATGCCGATAAAAACGCCAGAGACGATAATAATGAGCATCGACAGGACGCCCACATTATAGAGCTGACGCACCAGCAGCGGCGCATGCTTGCGAAATTCCGGCTTACCAATCACCGCATTGAATAACATTAACCCGGCACGCCCGAACGTTCTGAGGGTTTTGATCCCCCGGTGTCCGAGCGATGCCAGCGCATTTAACAGCATGAGTGGCTTAACTCCCTGTTTCGAGTAAATCGGAGTGATAATCGCCCGCCGGATAGCGGAACGGAACCGGCCCGTCGGCAATACCGTCCAGGAACTGGCGGACGCGCGGGTCGGCATTTTCTTGCAGTTCCTTTGCGCTACCGTGCGCCACGATTTTTTTGTCCGCCATAATCCAGGCGTGATCGGCGATGCTCAGCACCTCCGGCACATCGTGGGACACGACAACGCAGGTTACGCCCAGCGTGCTGTTCAGTTCTGAAATCAGCTTCACCAGTACGCCCATCGTAATCGGATCCTGACCTACAAACGGCTCATCGAACATAATGAGGTCGGGTTCCAGCGCAATAGCACGGGCTAATGCCGCACGCCGCGCCATCCCCCCGGACAGTTCAGAAGGCATGAGCTTTGCCGCGCCGCGCAGACCAACGGCTTCCAGTTTCATCATCACCGTGCTTTTCAACAGCGGCGCGGGTAAATTCGTGTGCTCCCGCAGTGGGTAGGCTACGTTATCAAACACGTTCATGTCGGTGAACAGCGCCCCCGACTGAAACAGCATGCTCATCCGTTTTCGTACCGTGTACAACCGCGAGCGAGACATAGCAGGTACGTTTTCGCCATCAAACAGTATTTCCCCGCTATCCGGCGGGATTTGTCCGCCAATCAGTCGTAACAGCGTGGTTTTACCGATCCCCGATGGCCCCATGATCGCCGTGATCTTCCCGCGTGGCACGGTCAGGGAAATATTATCGAAAATGCAGCGGTCGCCACGCGAAAAGCTGACGTCGCGCATATCGACTAAATTCGCCACAGACTGACCCATTGATTCATCCTTTGTATCGCCTTGTTGATCTAAGCATGGCGCTGAATTTAGCCATGAACCCAACATATTTACAGAATATTACCTGCCCTGGTTAGCTAAAGCTGGCATTTGTTTTACTTTTTAGCCGCATAAAGTCAAAATTAAGACTTCGTTACGGCTTCCAGAAGATCCCTCCAGTGGACCGGCGAGTATACCTGAAGAAAGGACTTTAGATGCTTTTAGCTACGGCGCTGTTAATTATTGGTTTACTTCTGGTGGTCTACAGCGCCGATCGTCTGGTGTTTGCCGCATCGATTTTGTGCCGGGCAGTGGGGATTCCTCCGCTCATTATCGGGATGACGGTCGTCAGTATCGGAACATCATTACCGGAGATAATTGTCTCGGTTGCCGCGTCGCTTCACGGGCAACTGGACTTAGCCGTAGGCACCGCGCTCGGCTCCAACATCATCAATATCTTGCTGATTCTGGGCCTGGCGGCGCTGTTTCACCCTTTTACCGTGCATTCTGATGTTTTGCGCCGCGAATTGCCGCTAATGTTATTTGTCAGTGTGCTGGCGGGTTCCGTCCTGCACGATGGCGAGCTGAGCCGTAGCGACGGAATCTTTCTTCTGCTGCTGGCCGTGCTATGGCTGCTGTTCATTGTTAAGATCGCGCGCCTGGCGGAGCGACAGGGAAATGACAGCCTCACCCGGGAGCAGGTGGCGGAGCTGCCGCGCGAAGGCGGCTTACCCGTCGCGTTTTTGTGGCTGGGTATCGCGCTGATTATTATGCCGATGGCGACGCGGATGGTGGTTGATAACGCCACCGTACTGGCGAACTACTTCGCCATGAGCGAACTGACTATCGGCCTGACGGTGATTGCGATTGGCACCAGCCTGCCGGAGCTGGCGACGGCGATCGCGGGCATCCGCAAAGGTGAAAATGATATCGCCATTGGCAACATTATCGGCGCCAATATTTCTAATATCGCCATCGTTCTGGGGCTGCCTGCATTGATTACGCCAGGCGACGTCAACCCGCTGGCGTTTGGGCGTGACTATAGCGTGATGCTGTTAGTGAGCATTGTTTTGGCATTGCTGTGCTGGCGGCGTCCGCGCCAGATTGGTCGGGGCGCAGGCGTGCTGCTGACCGGCGGTTTTATCGTATGGCTGGCGATGCTGTACTGGCTATCGCCGCTTCTTATTGGATAACGGGAAAACGGACTATGTCGCACTTAGCGTTACAACCGGGTTTTGACTTTCAGAAAGCAGGCAAAGACGTCCTGGAGATTGAACGTGAAGGCCTGGCGGAGCTTGATCAATACATCGACCAGAACTTCACGCTCGCCTGTGAAAAAATCTTCTCGTGCACAGGCAAAGTCGTTGTCATGGGGATGGGAAAATCAGGTCATATCGGGCGGAAAATGGCCGCCACCTTTGCCAGCACCGGCACTTCCGCCTTTTTTGTTCACCCGGGCGAGGCCGCGCATGGCGATCTCGGCATGGTCACCTCGCAGGATGTGGTGATCGCGATTTCCAACTCTGGCGAATCCAATGAGATTGCCGCATTAATCCCGGTTCTCAAACGCTTGCAGGTGCCGCTGATTTGTATTACCGGGCGGCCAGAAAGCAGCATGGCGCGTGCGGCGGATGTGCATCTGTGTGTTAAAGTGCCGAAAGAAGCCTGCCCGTTGGGTCTGGCGCCGACCAGCAGCACCACGGCTACGCTGGTCATGGGCGATGCGCTCGCGGTCGCGTTATTAAAAGCCCGCGGCTTTACCGCCGAAGATTTTGCGTTGTCGCATCCGGGCGGCGCACTTGGCCGTAAACTTCTGCTGCGCGTTAACGATATCATGCACACCGGTGATGAAATCCCGCATGTGAATAAAAACGCCAGCCTGCGTGATGCCCTGCTGGAAATTACGCGTAAAAATCTCGGCATGACCGTCATTTGTGATGACACAATGAAGATTGACGGCATCTTTACCGATGGCGACTTGCGTCGTGTTTTCGATATGGGTGTGGATGTTCGCCAGTTAGGGATTGCCGACGTCATGACGCCAGGGGGAATTCGCGTTCGCCCCGGTATTCTCGCCGTTAACGCCCTGAACTTAATGCAGTCCCGTCATATCACCTCCGTTTTGGTTGCTGATGGCGACCAGTTACTGGGTGTGTTACATATGCATGATTTACTGCGTGCAGGCGTAGTGTAGAAACTCAAGGATAAAAGAAATGAGTAAAGCAGGTGCGTCGCTTGCGACCTGTTATGGCCCCGTCAGTACACAGGTTATCGCCCAGGCGGAAAACATCCGTCTGCTCATCCTCGATGTGGATGGCGTGCTGTCTGATGGTCTGATTTATATGGGCAACAACGGTGAAGAGCTGAAGGCCTTTAACGTCCGTGATGGCTACGGCATTCGCTGTGCGCTCACTTCCGGGATTGAGGTCGCTATTATTACCGGACGAAAGGCTAAACTTGTAGAAGATCGCTGTGCCACCCTGGGGATCACGCATCTCTATCAGGGGCAGTCGGACAAACTTATCGCGTTTGGCGACCTGCTCGATAAGCTGGGCGTTGCGCCTGAAAATGTGGCTTACGTCGGTGACGATCTGATCGACTGGCCGGTGATGGAAAAAGTGGGTCTGAGCGTTGCGGTCGCTGATGCGCATCCGCTCCTGATCCCCCGCGCCGACTATGTGACGCATATCGCCGGTGGACGCGGCGCGGTGCGGGAAGTGTGCGATCTACTCTTGCTGGCGCAGGGTAAGCTTGATGAGGCCAAAGGGCAATCGATATGAGTAAAACCAGACGTTGGGTTATCATTCTACTGTCGTTGGCCGTACTGGTGTTGATCGGAATTAATCTGGCGGATAAAGACGATCCTGCTCAGGTTGTGGTGAACACCAGCGATCCGACTTATAAGAGCGAGCATACCGATACGGTCGTCTATAGCCCGGAAGGCGCGTTGAACTATCGTCTTATTGCGCAGCACGTTGAATATTATTCAGAACAGGCGCTTTCGTGGTTTACCCAACCGGTATTAACCACCTTTGATAAAGATAAAGTCCCGACATGGTCGATTAAAGCGGATAAGGCGAAATTGACCGAAGACCGGATGCTCTATCTGTATGGTCACGTTGAAGTCAATGCGCTGGCGCCTGACGCTCAACTACGCAGAATCACGACGGATAACGCGACGATCAACCTGGTGACGCAGGATGTCACCTCTGAAGATCTGGTCACGTTATACGGAACAACATTTAACTCCAGCGGACTGAAAATGCGCGGCAACTTACGCAGCAAGAACGCCGAGCTGATTGAAAAGGTTAGAACCTCCTATGAAATTCAAAACAAACAAACTCAGCCTTAATCTTGTGCTTGCCAGCACACTTCTGGCCGCCAGTCTTCCGGCGTTCGCGGTCACCGGCGATACCGAACAACCGATTCATATTGAATCGGACCAGCAGTCACTGGATATGCAGGGTAACGTGGTGACGTTTACCGGAAATGTCGTCGTGACTCAGGGCACCATCAAAATCAATGCCGACAAAGTGGTCGTCACCCGTCCGGGCGGCGAGCAAGGCAAAGAGGTGATCGACGGCTTCGGCAACCCGGCGACGTTTTATCAGATGCAGGACAACGGCAAGCCGGTAAAAGGCCATGCCCAAAAAATGCATTATGAGCTGGCGAAAGATTTCGTCGTCCTGACCGGTAACGCCTACCTGGAGCAGCTCGACAGCAACATCACCGGCGATAAGATCACTTACCTGGTGAAAGAGCAGAAAATGCAGGCGTTCAGCGAAAAAGGCAAACGTGTAACGACGGTTCTGGTGCCGTCGCAGTTGCAGGACAAAAACAAAGACCAGACCCCGGCACAGAAGAAGGGTAACTAATTCGTTATGGCAACATTAACTGCAAAGAATCTTGCGAAAGCCTATAAAGGCCGTCGCGTGGTGGAAGATGTCAGCCTGACCGTGAATTCCGGGGAGATCGTCGGTCTGCTCGGGCCGAACGGCGCAGGCAAAACCACTACCTTCTACATGGTGGTGGGCATTGTGCCGCGCGACGCTGGCAACATTATTATTGACGATGAAGACATCAGCCTGCTGCCGCTGCATGCCCGCGCGCGTCGCGGTATTGGCTATTTACCGCAGGAAGCCTCCATTTTCCGCCGTCTGAGCGTGTTTGATAACCTGATGGCGGTGCTGCAAATTCGCGACGATCTCACGACCGAACAGCGTGAAGACCGCGCCAATGAACTGATGGAAGAGTTCCACATTGAGCATCTGCGCGACAGCCTCGGACAAGCGTTGTCCGGCGGTGAACGCCGCCGTGTGGAGATTGCCCGCGCGCTGGCCGCAAATCCGAAATTTATCCTGCTGGATGAACCGTTTGCAGGCGTTGACCCGATTTCCGTCATCGACATCAAACGCATTATCGAGCACCTGCGCGACAGCGGTCTCGGCGTTCTGATTACCGACCACAACGTTCGTGAGACGCTGGCGGTGTGTGAACGCGCGTATATTGTCAGCCAGGGGCATTTGATCGCACACGGCACACCGACAGAAATCCTGCAAGACGAGCACGTTAAGCGCGTATACCTTGGGGAAGACTTCAGACTCTGATAGGGTAGAAGACTGCGACGTCACAGCGGGAGAAAACGACTCTGAACATGAAGCAAGGTTTGCAACTCAGGCTCAGCCAACAACTGGCGATGACGCCCCAGCTACAACAGGCCATCCGTCTGTTGCAGTTGTCTACGCTGGAACTTCAGCAGGAACTTCAGCAAGCGCTGGAGAGTAATCCGCTGCTTGAGCAAACCGATCTTCACGATGAAATCGACACGCGCGAAACCCAGGACAACGAAGCCCTGGATACCGCAGACGCGCTCGAACAGAAAGAGATGCCCGAAGAGCTGCCGCTTGACGCCAGCTGGGATGAGATTTACACCGCAGGTACGCCGTCCGGCACCAGCGGCGACTACATCGACGACGAGCTGCCGGTGTACCAGGGCGAAACCACGCAGTCCCTCCAGGACTACCTGATGTGGCAAGTCGGGCTGACTCCGTTCTCGGATACCGATCGCGCGATTGCCACCTCAATTGTCGATGCCGTTGATGATACCGGCTATCTCACCATTTCGCTGGATGACATTCTCGAAAGCATCGGCGATGAAGAGATCGGCCTCGATGAAATAGAAGCGGTACTCAAACGCGTTCAGCGCTTCGATCCCATCGGCGTGGCGGCGAAAGATCTCCGTGACTGCCTGCTGATCCAGCTCTCACAGTTCGATAAATCCACGCCCTGGCTGGAAGACGCCCGGTTGATCATCAGCGATCACCTCGATCTGCTGGCCAATCATGACTTCCGTACCCTGATGCGCGTTACGCGGCTGAAAGAAGAGGTGCTGAAAGAGGCAGTCAATCTTATCCAGTCGCTCGATCCCAGACCGGGTCAGTCTATCCAGACCGGCGAACCTGAATATGTGATCCCGGATGTGCTGGTGCGTAAGCATAACGGTTACTGGATGGTGGAGCTGAACGGCGACAGCATTCCCCGTCTACAGATCAATCAACATTATGCCGCCCTGTGCAACGGCGCGCGTAATGATGCCGACAGCCAGTTCATTCGCAGCAACCTTCAGGATGCGAAGTGGCTGATCAAAAGTCTGGAAAGCCGCAACGACACCCTGTTACGCGTGAGCCGCTGTATTGTTGAGCAGCAGCAGGCCTTCTTCGAGCAAGGCGAAGAGTTTATGAAACCGATGGTGCTGGCGGACATCGCCCAGGCCGTCGAGATGCACGAATCGACGATTTCCCGTGTGACCACGCAGAAGTATCTGCACAGTCCACGCGGCATTTTTGAACTGAAGTATTTCTTTTCCAGCCATGTGAATACCGAAGGCGGAGGCGAAGCCTCTTCCACAGCGATACGTGCGCTGGTGAAGAAATTAATTGCTGCGGAGAACCCCGCGAAGCCGCTGAGCGACAGCAAGTTAACCTCTATGTTGTCGGATCAGGGTATCATGGTGGCGCGCCGCACCGTTGCGAAGTACCGAGAGTCTTTATCCATTCCGCCGTCCAATCAGCGCAAACAGCTGGTTTGAACCAACCGATAAGGAAGACACTATGCAGCTCAACATCACTGGAAATAACGTCGAAATTACTGAAGCCCTGCGCGACTTTGTCTCAACCAAATTCGCCAAACTTGAGCAGTATTTTGACAGGATTAATCAGGTCTACGTTGTTTTGAAAGTGGAGAAGGTAACACACATCTCGGATGCGACACTGCATGTAAACGGTGGCGAAATTCACGCCAGCGCGGAAGGTCAGGATATGTATGCCGCCATTGACGGTTTGATCGATAAACTGGCAAGGCAGCTAACGAAACACAAAGATAAACTGAAACAACACTAATTGTCCGGGCAGTTAGCGAGTGCAGGACGGCCTGTTGTGACGCACAACAGGCCATTTGTACAGTTAGCGCTCCGAATCTGCCTCATCAGGAATCATTCTGATGGAACAGGTTCTTAGGTGAAATTATGACAAATAACGATACGACTCTACAACTGAGCAGCGTACTTAACCAGGAATGTACGCGCAGCGGCGTTCACTGCCAGAGCAAAAAACGTGCGCTGGAGATTATCAGTGAACTGGCGGCAAAACAGCTCAGCCTGCCTCCGCAGGTGGTATTTGAAGCAATCCTGACGCGTGAGAAAATGGGCAGTACCGGCATTGGCAATGGTATCGCCATCCCGCACGGCAAGCTGGAAGAAGATACGCTGCGCGCCGTCGGCGTGTTCGTCCAACTCGAAACGCCTATCGCTTTCGATGCCATTGATAATCAACCGGTCGATCTGCTTTTCGCCCTGCTGGTGCCCGCAGATCAAACCAAAACGCATCTGCATACACTGTCGCTGGTCGCTAAACGTCTGGCGGATAAAACCATCTGCCGCCGTCTGCGCGCCGCGCAGAGTGACGAAGAGCTGTATCAAATCATCACTGACACCGAAGGTGGAAAAGATGAGGCATAACCACCCAATGGCATCTGTTGTGAGGAGAAACGGTACATGGTACTGATGATCGTCAGCGGTCGTTCAGGGTCAGGGAAATCTGTCGCCCTGCGTGCGCTGGAAGATATGGGTTTTTACTGCGTGGACAATCTCCCCGTGGTGCTGTTGCCCGATCTGGCTCGTACGCTGGCCGATCGCCAGATTTCTGCGGCCGTCAGCATTGACGTGCGTAACATGCCTGAGTCCCCTGAAATTTTCGAGCAGGCGATGAACAACCTGCCCGATGCGTTTTCACCACAGCTTCTGTTCCTTGATGCCGATCGCAACACGCTGATTCGCCGTTACAGCGATACGCGCCGTCTGCATCCGCTTTCCAGCAAAAATCTCTCCCTGGAGAGCGCCATCGACCAGGAAAGCGATCTGCTGGAACCGCTGCGTTCCCGCGCCGATCTGATTGTCGATACCTCTGAAATGTCCGTGCATGAACTGGCGGAAATGCTGCGTACCCGTCTGCTGGGCAAGCGCGAACGCGAGCTGACAATGGTGTTCGAGTCCTTCGGCTTCAAGCACGGTATTCCAATTGATGCCGATTATGTTTTTGACGTGCGCTTCCTGCCTAACCCGCACTGGGACCCGAAACTGCGTCCAATGACCGGCCTCGATAAACCAGTTGCGGCATTCCTCGACAGGCACACAGAAGTACACAATTTTATCTACCAGACTCGCAGCTATCTTGAGTTATGGTTACCCATGCTGGAGACAAACAACCGTAGCTATCTCACCGTAGCCATCGGCTGTACCGGCGGGAAACACCGTTCGGTGTATATTGCAGAACAGCTGGCAGACTACTTCCGCTCACGCGGTAAGAACGTGCAGTCACGCCATAGAACGCTGGAAAAACGCAAAACATGACCGTGAAGCAGACTGTAGAAGTCACGAACAAGCTGGGTATGCATGCCCGGCCTGCCATGAAACTGTTTGAATTAATGCAGGGTTTTGAGGCCGAAGTGCTGTTACGCAATGATGAAGGCACCGAAGCCGAAGCCAATAGCGTCATTGCCCTGCTGATGCTGGACTCTGCTAAAGGTCGCCAGATAGAAATTGA
Source organism: Citrobacter sp. CK199 (assembly GCF_030333285.1). NCBI lineage: Bacteria > Pseudomonadati > Pseudomonadota > Gammaproteobacteria > Enterobacterales > Enterobacteriaceae > Citrobacter > Citrobacter sp. CK199. The sequence goes on from NZ_JAOWGF010000026.1 coordinate 529,737, forward strand.
AGCTACCGGCCCGCAGGAGGTCGAAGCGCTGGCGGCGGTGATCGCGCTGTTCAATTCAGGATTCGACGAAGATTAGGCCATTTCGCTTTCGTCTCCTCCTTTCCCCCAGAAAACGCCACCCGGCGTTTTTTTATTCCCTCGCCTTTCTGCCTGCGTCGATATTGTACATTCCGTGCGCTTTTCCGTCCTGATTAAACCTTAAGAAAACCTTAAGAGGGGTTGTTTACGTTCTATTTAAGTTGAGCGTTCATACTGGTTCTATTAGCAACATTACCAGGAGATCTCATGATACTTTTATCTGAACAAAATCCCCTGGGCACCGGACGCCATCGTAAATGTTATGCGCATCCGGGCGATGCCCAACGCTGCATTAAGATCATTTACAATGCCGACCGCAGCGGCAAGAAAGAGATCCGCCGCGAGCTGAAATATTACGCGCATCTGTCACGTTACCTGCAAGACTGGAGCGGCATCCCGCGCTATCACGGTACGGTAGAGACCGATTGTGGTACGGGCTACGTCTACGATGTGATAACCGATTTCGATGGCAAACCGTCCGTCACGCTGACTGAATTTGTAGCGCAGTGCCGCAATGACGAAGATGCCGCCGTCCTGCGCCAGTTGCTGAAAACGCTCAAGCGTTATATCTACAATAACCGCATCGTCACCATGACCCTGAAGCCGCAAAATATTCTGTGTCACCGCATTAGCGAATCCGAAGCGATCCCGGTGATCTGCGACAACATCGGCGAGAGCACGCTGATCCCGCTGGCAAGCTGGTCAGCCTGGTTTTGCCATCGCAAACAGGAAAGACAGTGGGAACGGTTGATTGCCCAACCGGGTCTGGTGGCGGCGCTGAAGATGAACCGCCAGGAAGAAGACAAAAGCGCGCTGCCGCTCCCCTCTCTTGAGGCCGCGCGTCAGCGCAATCTTAATACAGATGGTTACGCGTCATAAACGATTCGCCGCCCAACTGGCGCATTTGACGCAAAATCCACGCCTGACGGCTACGCACGTAGCCTGAAGGCGCGTTCGCTTTAAAGCGTAAAGGGTTTGGCAGCACCGCCGCTAATAGCGCGGCTTCTGACATACTTAACCGGCTGGCTGGTTTATTAAAATAGCGCTGCGATGCCGCTTCCACGCCAAACACGCCGTCGCCAAACTCCGCAATATTCAGGTAGACGGTCAGGATGCGTTTTTTACTCCAGACGGTTTCCAGCCCGACGGTGAGCCCGGCCTCCAGCCCTTTACGCACCCAACTGCGGCCATCCCATAAAAAGAGATTCTTCGCCGTTTGCTGAGAAAGCGTGGACGCCCCACGAATTCGGTTTTCATTGCGCTCATTGTGCGCCAGCGCCTTCTCAATGGCCGAAACATCAAAGCCCCAGTGCTCCGGGAATTTCTGATCTTCCGCCGCAATCACCGCCAGCCCCATCCACGGCGAGATCTCATCCATGCCAGCCCAGTCGGAATGCGCAACATAGCCGAAATCGCCTTGCAGCCACGCGCTAATCTGCCGTTCCACCATCACTGCGGAAAAAGGCACCGGAACGACGCTGAACAGCGCGATGCCGCCGCCCCAAAAAACCGCCAGCACCACAAGGATGCGCAGGAGCAAACGGCGCAGGGACGCCAGCGGAGTGAAACGCCCTTTACTCATTCAGCCAGAACCAGTACGCGAGACACCAGTTTTTCAATGCCGGTCGCCGCCTGTGCAATATCCTGCGCCAGCATGTAAGCAGGCGTGGTGACAATTTTGTTATCTTCATCCACCACAATATCGTCAACCGGACATGGCACATGCTCGGCCCCCATATCTTCCAGCACTTCCGCCGTATCGATATCGGTGCCAATCGTCAGACGAAGCGGGAAACCAAAAATCCGGGGCAGCATTGCCGGGGCAATGCACATAAACCCTAACGGCTTACCCGACTGGTGCATGGCGATTGCCAGCGCGGCCAGGTCGCTATCTACCCGGCACTCGCTGCCCTGGCTGGCAAAATTACTCAGGTTTTTCGCCGCGCCAAATCCACCCGGAACAATCAGCGCGTCCAGATCGCTGGAGACCGCCTGAGCAAGTGGACGAATTTCCCCTCGCGTAATGCGCGCGGCTTCGATCAGGACATTTCGCGTCTCCGCCATCGCTTCGCCCGTCAGGTGATTAATCACATCAGCCTGCTGTTTATCCGGCGCAAAGCAGATGGCCTGCGCGCCGCTGCGGGCAATCGCCAGAAGGGTCAGAACGGCTTCATGAATCTCGGCGCCGTCGTATACGCCACATCCACTGAGCACTACGCCAATTTTTTTCATCGTGATGATCCTTTTCGCAACTTACTGAAGCGTATTAATAATTCTGATTAAAATGCTGCGCTTCACACATTTAACTGATTCATGTAACAAAACATTTAAGATTTGCTATCTTAACTGCGTGCGGCCTGAAAAGCAGAGCTGCGCCTGTGTAAAAAACAATCATAACTTACGGCGCAGCCACGATTTCCCTGGTGTTGGCGCAGTATTCGCGCACCCCGGTCAATCCGGGGTCATTTTTTTTCCGCGTTTGCCACCCAGGCTTTCAGCACCGCGACGTCGTGCTGCCACTCCTGCTTCATCTCTTCAACCCATTCACCCACATTATCTTCCCAGGCAGGAAGATCCGGCGACTGAATTTGCTGGCCTAACTGCTGTAGATGACGCAACCCAACAGAGCCCGCCGCGCCTTTAATTTTGTGCCCTTCTTCAACAACGCCTTTGGTATCTCGCGCCGTCAGGTTGGACTCCAGAATGCTTAAGTAACCCGGCATCATTTTTTCGAACACCGCCAGTCCATCCGTAATTAATTTCGGGCCGACCAGTTCGATATACTGCTCTAACATCGGGATATCTAACAACGCTTGCGATTTACTGCTCTCTTCAGATGTCACAGTGCTCTCCTCTTCGTTACGGGTATCCCAGTATTTTTTAATCATGGCGGTTAACGCCGGAACCGACAGCGGCTTGCTCAACACATCGTCCATTCCCGCGTCCAGATACTCTTTCTTGTCTTTCAGGACGTTAGCAGTGAGTGCGACCAGCGGCGGTAATTCTTCCCGCGCATAGCGGCGGGTAAGTTCTCTGGAGATATCCAGACCCGTCATATCCGGCAGTTGAATATCCAGCAGCAGCAGATCGTATTCACCCGGGGTGAACATTTCCAGCGCGGCTTTCCCGGTCATCGCCACGTCAACGCTGTTGCCCAGTTTTTCCAACACTGAACGCGCCACAATGACGTTCAGCTCAATGTCCTCGACCAGCAGCACATGCAGCGCAGGCAGCGGCATGTCATTCTCTTCCAGCGTGTCCTCGACCTCTTCCGCCACGGCGGGCGCATGTACGGTTAACGTAAAGACGGAACCTTTACCCGGCTGGCTGGAAACGGTGATGTCGCCGCCCATATTTTTTGCCAGACGGCGCGATACCGCCAGGCCAATCCCGGTCCCCGTCGCGGGTTTACCGCCATGACTGTCTTTCACCTGATAATACATGGCGAAGATTTTATCCTGCTCATCCTGCGGAATACCGATGCCGGAATCTTCCACGTCAAAATGCAGCACATCGCCTTCGTCATAGCGTACGCGCACCGTCACCTGCCCTTGCTGGGTAAACTTCACGGCGTTGCTGATCAGGTTCCACAGAATTTGGCGCAAACGTGTGCCGTCGGTGATTACCTTATGCGGCAGCGGCAACGTCGGATCGAGCACAAAGCGTAGCCCTTTTTGCTGCGCTTGCAGGCCGGAAAGATTCTCCAGATCCGCCATGAAACTGGTGAAATCTACCGGCTGGTTATCCAGTTGGACTTTACGCCGCTCCATCTTATCCATATCAATGATATCGTTGAAAATATTCCCCAACGTGACCGCAGAGACATGGATGGTTTTCAGGTATTTTTCCTGCTCGCTGGTAAGGTCGGTATCCAGCAGAATGCGGCTTAAGCCGACAATGCCGTTCAGCGGCGTACGCAGCTCGTGGCTGATCGTAGAGATAAACGTGGTCTTGTCGCGGCTGGCGCGTTCAAGCGCATCCTGATAACGCTTACGTTCCGTAATATCGCGCCCAAAGCCCATCAGGCCATGACGTTTACCAACGCGGTCGTAATAGGGCACCTTGCGAATTTCAAAGCACGCTTTGCGCCCGTCCGGGTAATCGAGCCACTGTTCATAGGTCAACGAGACGTTATGGCGGAAGACTTTTTCGTCGGTCTCAATCACTTTTTCCGCCGCTTCGGGGGAATAGACGTCAGCCGGTTTTAAATGGACGAGCTGTTTTTCACTCTTGCCGGTCAGCAGTTCCATCGCGCGGTTACAGCCGGAAAACTCTTTATCTTCATTGCGATAAAAAACCAAATCCGGCGACGCATCGAGGAAAGAGCGTAAGAAAGAGGATTGCTGTTCAAGCTGAATCTGCGTCTCTTCACGCTCCTTGATTTCCACTTTTAGCTGTTCGAAGGTCGACTGGCGCTCAGCCTCCGCTTTTTCGCGATCGGCAATTTCCTGATTAAGCTGAGCAATATTGTCTTTCAGTTGTACCGTGAGTTTGAGATCGCGCTCGCGCATCTCTTCCAACTTTTGTACCAGCCGTGACAGGCGCTGCCTGGACTCCTCCAGTTGCTCCACCACCACCGACAAGAAATAGACAGCCCAGGGCGTGATTAACAGGCCAAAAAAGATGGAGCGGATGACATCAATACTTTCGACCTGACCATGCAACACCATGGTGACCGCCATCTGCACCACTATCGCCAGCACCACCAGCGCTAATGCCAACAGCATCGAAAAGCGCACCAGACCCAGCTTCATCATCAGGTCGACATAGTATTGCGCCAGCATACGAATTTGCTTCATAGGGGATTCCTTCACGACAACTTCGCACAATAATACTCAATTCTGAGCAGTACGTTGAAAATTGTGCAATAAATGCGGAGGTTATCGGTGAAATGACCGGGTAGGCGGTAGGCCGGATAAGGCATAGCCGCCATCCGGCAATGTGCGCCAGGCTGCCTGATGGCGCTTCGCTTATCAGGCCTACACGCCTACGGATGGTTAGCTCCCCGGCTGAATCCACGGAGTGCCAAGCGCGGAGCCTTGCGCACCATGTTCGTTAAGATAGCGGTCCAGTTCCACCATGCCCGTCCAGCGATTCTCACACCATAGCGGGGCGAGCAACGTCGGACGACGGGCGCTGGCGGAAATGCGATGATAAATAACCTCCGGTGGCGTATGGCGGATCATCTCCCCCGCCGTCAGCGTATACGCCTCCAGCGCAATGCCGTTCAGGCGTCCCGCCTCCCAGGCTTTCGCCATAATGCTGCCTTTTACAATATGCAGCGGGTGCAGCTTAATGCCATCCACGCCCGTTTCCACCACGCGCTCCAGCGTTTGCAGGCATTCCGTCTGCCCTTCGCCGGGTAAACCCACAATCAGATGCGAGCACACTTTCAGCCCGCGTTCGCGCGCCAGTTGGGTGGTTCGCTGATAACAGGCAAAATCATGGCCGCGATTAATACGGCGCAGCGTTTTGTCATGCGCGGTTTGCAATCCCAGTTCCAGCCACACTTCATAGCCCTGGTCTTTATATTCGCAGAGCAGATCGAGCACCGCATCCGGTACACAGTCGGGGCGCGTCCCGACACACAGCCCGACAATGCTGGCCTGGCTTATCGCCTGCTGATACATAGAACGCAGCACCTGCACTTCGGCAAAGGTACTGGTGTACGCCTGGAAATAGGCCAGATAACGTTTGGCGCGATTGACCAGATGCGCCTGATGCGCCAGTTGTTCGGCAATAGAGCGATACTGCTGCGCCTCATCGGCGAAAGAGGCGACATTACAGAAAGTACACCCGCCACGTCCGATGGTGCCATCGCGGTTTGGACAGCTAAATCCACCGTGCAACGTCAGTTTATGAACTTTTTGCCCATAACGACGAGAAAGATCCCCACCAAACATATTGACTAATTTCTGTAACTGCATAATCTGATAGACCGCGCCTTGAAAAGAGGCCAAAGCCTGCCATTTTTAGCCTTTGTCGGCGATGACCTGGATCAATCGCTCCGGCAGGCTTTTATTTATTGCATAATCAAGCAAAATTACCGCAATTTCATTCACTCCATAGCTAATTACTTTTCCTTATAACTGCACACTTTTTTTATCTTCTGATGACACTGGCTAAAAAACAGTATCATGAAATGCCTGCGCCGCTTAAACCAGCATAAAATGCTAAGCATTACGGATAATCAAGGTGAGATAAGGGTTAACAGGCCGTTATGATAGTGAGACAGATCACACTCTCCCCCGCGCTTATGCCGCATCAAATCAATGTAAAAAAGTCATTATTTTCAATACATTCATAAAGTTAATCGACCCATAGCACATTTTTGCATAAATAAGATTGCCATTTGACCTGTGTGTGGATTCCCGATAAGTTGGAAATCCGCTGGAAGCTTTCTGGATGAGCAGCCTGCTCATCATATTTATGCAGTAATTGAGATTCCCTCTTAAACGTATTTACCGATGCGAAAAGGATAAAAGAGGGCGAATGCGAGGTAAGCGTATGATACGCAACCCCCGTCGCCACGCTCTTTCTGTGCCCGTGCGCAATCGGTATCGGATGGGAGTCCCGCAGAGCCTGGGGAGGTTCACTGATATGTTGTACGATAAATCCCTTGAGAGGGATAACTGTGGTTTCGGCCTGATCGCCCACATAGAAGGCGAACCTAGCCACAAGGTAGTGCGTACCGCCATACACGCACTGGCCCGTATGCAGCACCGTGGCGCGATCCTCGCTGACGGTAAAACCGGCGACGGTTGCGGTTTGCTGCTGCAAAAACCCGATCGCTTTTTTCGCATCGTTGCAGAAGAGCGCGGCTGGCGTTTAGCCAAAAACTACGCTGTCGGCATGCTCTTCCTGAATAAGGACCCTGAGCTGGCGGCGGCATCACGTCGTATCGTCGAAGAAGAATTACAGCGGGAAACCCTGTCGATTGTGGGCTGGCGCGATGTGCCGACCAACGAAGGTGTCCTCGGTGAAATCGCCCTCTCCTCCCTGCCACGTATTGAGCAAATTTTTGTTAACGCGCCTGCGGGCTGGCGTCCCCGGGATATGGAACGCCGCCTGTTTATCGCCCGCCGCCGCATTGAGAAACGCCTTCAGGACGATAAAGACTTCTACGTTTGTAGCCTGTCGAACCTGGTGAACATCTATAAAGGTCTGTGTATGCCGGCGGATCTGCCGCGCTTCTACCTGGACCTGGCGGATTTGCGTCTGGAATCGGCCATTTGCCTGTTCCACCAGCGCTTCTCCACCAATACCGTGCCGCGCTGGCCGCTGGCGCAGCCGTTCCGCTACCTGGCGCACAACGGCGAAATCAACACCATTACCGGCAACCGTCAGTGGGCGCGCGCCCGTACTTATAAATTCCAGACGCCGCTGATCCCGGATTTACAATCCGCCGCGCCGTTCGTCAACGAGACCGGTTCCGACTCCAGCTCGCTGGATAACATGCTGGAACTGCTGCTGGCAGGCGGGATGGACATCGTGCGCGCCATGCGCCTGCTGGTGCCGCCCGCATGGCAGAACAACCCGGATATGGACCCGGACCTGCGCGCCTTCTTTGACTTTAACTCCATGCACATGGAGCCGTGGGATGGCCCGGCGGGCATCGTGATGTCCGACGGTCGCTTCGCTGCCTGTAACCTCGACCGTAACGGTCTGCGTCCGGCGCGCTACGTCATCACCAAAGATAAACTGATCACCTGCGCCTCTGAGGTGGGGATCTGGGACTACCAGCCTGACGAAGTCGTGGAAAAGGGCCGCGTCGGCCCCGGTGAACTGATGGTGATCGACACCCGTGGCGGGCGCATCCTGCACTCTGCGGAAACCGATGACGATCTGAAAAGCCGCCATCCGTATAAAGAGTGGATGGAGAAGAACGTCCGCCGCCTGGTGCCGTTTGAAGATCTGGCCGACGATCAGGTCGGAAACCGCGAGCTGGACGACGACATGCTCGCCAGCTATCAGAAACAGTTTAACTACAGCGCCGAAGAGCTGGATTCCGTCATCCGCGTACTGGGCGAAAACGGCCAGGAAGCGGTCGGTTCAATGGGTGATGACACCCCCTTCGCCGTGCTTTCCAGCCAGCCGCGCATTATTTACGACTACTTCCGCCAGCAGTTTGCGCAGGTGACCAACCCGCCAATCGACCCGCTGCGTGAAGCGCACGTCATGTCGCTGGCCACCAGCATTGGCCGCGAGATGAACGTCTTTTGCGAAGCGGAAGGACAGGCGCACCGTCTGAGCTTTAAATCGCCAATTCTGCTGTACTCCGATTTCAAACAGCTCACCACCATGAAAGAGGAGCACTATCGCGCCGATACGCTGGATATCACCTTCGATGTGACGGAAACCTCGCTCGAAGAAACGGTGAAAGCGCTGTGCGATAAGGCTGAACAGATGGTGCGTAACGGCACCGTCTTGCTGGTGCTCTCTGACCGTAACATCGCCAAAAACCGTTTACCGGTTCCAGCGCCGATGGCTGTCGGGGCGGTACAGACTCGTCTGGTGGATAAGAGCCTGCGCTGCGATGCCAACATCATCGTAGAAACCGCAAGCGCGCGCGACCCGCACCACTTTGCCGTGCTGCTGGGCTTTGGCGCCACGGCGATCTATCCGTATCTCGCCTATGAGACGCTGGGCCGTCTGATCGACACCCAGGCCATCGCCAAAGACTACCGTACCGTGATGCTGAACTACCGTAACGGCATCAATAAAGGTCTGTATAAGATCATGTCCAAAATGGGCATTTCGACCATCGCCTCATACCGCTGCTCCAAACTGTTTGAAGCGGTCGGTCTGCATGACGACGTGGTGAGCCACTGCTTCCAGGGCGTGGTCAGCCGCATTGGCGGCGCCGGTTTTGCCGACTTCCAGCAGGATCTGCTGAACCTCTCGAAACGTGCCTGGCTGGCGCGTAAACCGCTGGATCAGGGCGGCCTGCTGAAATACGTGCACGGCGGCGAATACCACGCCTATAACCCGGATGTGGTGCGCACCCTGCAACAGGCGGTGCAGAGCGGCGAGTATCGCGATTACCAGGCATATGCCGCGCTTGTTAACGAACGTCCGGCGGCAACGCTGCGCGATCTGCTGGCGCTCAATCCTGGCGATAACGCCATCAGCATCAACGATGTTGAACCGGCAAACGAGCTGTTTAAACGCTTCGATACCGCCGCGATGTCCATCGGCGCGCTGAGCCCGGAAGCGCACGAAGCGCTGGCGGAAGCGATGAACAGCATCGGCGGTAACTCCAACTCCGGCGAAGGCGGCGAAGACCCGGCGCGCTACGGCACCAACAAAGTGTCGCGCATCAAACAGGTCGCTTCCGGCCGCTTCGGCGTAACGCCAGCGTATCTGGTCAATGCTGACGTCATTCAGATTAAAGTCGCTCAGGGCGCGAAGCCGGGCGAAGGCGGCCAGTTGCCGGGTGACAAAGTGACCCCGTACATCGCCAAACTGCGCTATTCCGTACCGGGCGTGACGCTGATTTCTCCGCCGCCGCACCACGATATCTACTCTATCGAGGATCTGGCGCAGCTGATTTTCGACCTGAAACAGGTCAACCCGAAAGCGATGATCTCCGTGAAGCTGGTTTCTGAACCGGGCGTCGGCACCATCGCTACCGGCGTGGCGAAAGCCTATGCGGATCTGATCACTATCGCCGGATATGACGGCGGCACCGGCGCCAGCCCGCTCTCCTCCGTGAAATATGCGGGCTGTCCGTGGGAGCTGGGCCTGGTGGAAACCCAGCAGGCGCTGGTGGCTAACGGTCTGCGTCACAAGATCCGTTTGCAGGTGGACGGCGGCCTGAAAACCGGCCTCGACATCATCAAAGCGGCGATTCTCGGCGCGGAAAGCTTTGGCTTCGGCACCGGCCCGATGGTGGCGCTGGGCTGTAAATACCTGCGTATTTGCCACCTGAACAACTGCGCGACGGGCGTGGCGACTCAGGATGACAAACTGCGTAAGAACCACTACCACGGCCTGCCGTTCAAAGTGACCAACTACTTTGAGTTTATCGCCCGCGAAACCCGCGAGCTAATGGCGCAGCTTGGCGTGAAGCGTCTGGTGGATCTGATTGGCCGTACCGACCTGTTGAAAGAGCTGGAAGGGTTTACCGCTAAGCAGCAGAAGCTGGAACTGTCCCGACTGCTGGAAACCGCTGAGCCTCATCCGGGTAAAGCGCTGTACTGCACCGAACATAACCCGCCGTTTGATAACGGCGTGCTGAACGCGCAACTGCTGCAACAGGCGAAGCCGTTTGTCGATGAACGCCAGAGCAAAACCTTCTGGTTCGACATTCGCAACACCGACCGCTCCGTGGGCGCGTCGCTCTCTGGCTATATCGCTCAGACGCATGGCGATCAGGGGCTGGCCTCTGACCCGATCAAGGCACACTTCAGCGGCACCGCAGGTCAGAGCTTCGGCGTCTGGAACGCGGGCGGCGTGGAGCTGTATTTGACGGGCGATGCCAACGACTACGTCGGTAAAGGCATGGCAGGCGGTCTGCTGGCGGTGCGTCCTCCGGTGGGTTCAGCGTTTCGCAGTCATGAGGCCAGCATCATCGGCAATACCTGTCTGTACGGCGCGACCGGCGGTCGTCTGTATGCGGCGGGCCGCGCGGGCGAACGTTTCGCAGTACGTAACTCCGGGGCCATCACCGTGGTAGAAGGCATTGGCGACAACGGCTGTGAATACATGACGGGCGGTATTGTCTGCGTACTGGGCAAAACGGGCGTTAACTTCGGTGCTGGCATGACGGGCGGCTTCGCCTACGTGCTGGATGAAGACGGCGAGTTCCGCAAACGCGTGAACCCGGAGCTGGTGGAAGTGCTGAACGTCGATGACCTGGCCATCCACGAAGAACATCTGCGCGGTCTGATTACCGAGCATGTGCAGCATACAGGTTCCCAGCGCGGTGAAGAGATCCTGGCTAACTGGTCAGTATTCTCAACCAAATTCGCGCTGGTTAAGCCGAAGTCCAGTGATGTGAAAGCACTGTTGGGTCACCGTAGTCGTAGCGCAGCTGAGCTGCGTGTGCAGGCGCAGTAAGGGGTAGAGCAATGAGTCAGAACGTATACCAATTTATCGACCTGCAACGTGTTGATCCGCCGAAGAAGGCGCTGAAGATCCGCAAAATCGAGTTTGTTGAAATTTACGAACCGTTTTCCGAAGGCCAGGCCAAAGCGCAGGCGGATCGCTGCCTCTCCTGCGGCAACCCGTACTGCGAGTGGAAGTGCCCGGTACATAACTACATCCCGAACTGGCTGAAGCTGGCGAACGAAGGACGTATTTTCGAAGCGGCGGAGTTGTCTCACCAGACCAACACGCTGCCGGAAGTGTGCGGCCGCGTCTGCCCGCAGGATCGTTTGTGCGAGGGCTCCTGTACGCTCAACGACGAGTTCGGCGCAGTGACTATCGGCAACATCGAGCGTTATATCAACGATAAAGCGTTCGAAATGGGCTGGCGCCCGGACATGACTGGCGTGCGTCAGACCGACAAACGCGTGGCGATTATCGGCGCGGGCCCGGCAGGGTTGGCCTGTGCCGACGTACTCACCCGTAACGGCGTGAAGGCGGTGGTCTTTGACCGTCACCCGGAAATCGGCGGTCTGCTGACGTTCGGCATCCCGGCTTTCAAGCTGGAAAAAGAGGTGATGACCCGCCGTCGTGAGATCTTCACCGGCATGGGCATTGAGTTCAAACTGAATACCGAAGTGGGTCGCGACGTGCAGCTGGACGACTTGCTGGCAGAGTACGATGCGGTGTTCCTCGGCGTTGGCACCTATCAATCAATGCGCGGCGGGCTGGAAAACGAAGATGCCGACGGCGTGTTCGATGCCCTGCCGTTCCTGATTGCCAACACCAAACAGATCATGGGCTTTGGCGAAACCACTGACGAACCGTTCGTCAGTATGGAAGGCAAACGCGTCGTGGTACTGGGCGGCGGCGACACCGCGATGGACTGCGTGCGTACCTCGGTTCGACAGGGCGCGACGCACGTCACCTGCGCCTATCGTCGTGACGAAGAGAACATGCCAGGCTCCAGACGCGAAGTGAAAAACGCGCGCGAAGAAGGGGTCGAATTCCAGTTCAACGTGCAGCCGCTGGGCGTAGAAGTGAATGCCAACGGTAAAGTAAGCGGCGTGAAGATGGTGCGTACCGAAATGGGCGCGCCGGACGCGAAAGGCCGTCGTCGTGCGGAAATCGTCGCCGGTTCCGAGCATGTGATCCCGGCAGATGCGGTGGTAATGGCGTTTGGTTTCCGCCCGCACAACATGGCGTGGCTGGCGAAACACAGCGTGGAACTGGACTCCCAGGGGCGGATTATCGCGCCGGAAGGCAATGAAAACGCCTTCCAGACCAGCAACCCGAAAATCTTCGCCGGTGGCGACATCGTGCGCGGCTCGGATCTGGTAGTCACGGCAATTGCCGAAGGCCGTAAAGCGGCAGACGGTATCCTGAACTACCTGGAAGTGTAATACTTCTGGCTCCCCTGCCACAGCCTGACGCTGATGGATGGGGAGCCAATATTTCTCTGCTAAATATATGCGAATTCATTCTTCGAAAGCCGCTCGCAAATACGGCTGTAACTCAATGTAATACACCTCTCCTGGATTGACCGGGATATGCCTGAAGCGTATTGGTAGCGATATATTTTTCATTTCGCAACTATCGCACCAGGGATGACATGACTGTACCAACACCACTTCAACACGCTGACGATTATCAGCAAATCCATGACGGTATTATTCGATTAGTGGACAATGCCCATACCGAGGCCGTCCGCAGTATTAATGCTTTGATGACAGCAACCTACTGGGAAATCGGCAGGAGAATTGTCGAGTTTGAACAAGGCGGCGAAGCACGAGCGGCTTATGGTATTCAACTCATTGAGCGGTTATCCGCAGATTTAAGCCAGCGCTATAAGCGTGGGTTCTCCACCGCAAACCTACGACAAATGCGCATGTTTTATCTTTATTTTCAAGATATTGAAATTCAGCAGACACTGTCTGGTGAATCTTCAAATCTCATTTACCTCGCTAAAGTTTTTCCGCTTCCCTGGTCAGCTTACGTGCGTTTACTATCGGTAAAAAATCCCGATGCCCGCACTTTTTACGAGAAAGAGACGCTACGTAACGGCTGGTCTGTGCGGCAACTCGATCGGCAAATCTCCACCCAGTTCTACGAACGGACGCTACTGTCCCATGACAAATCCGCCATGTTGCAGCAGCCTGCGCCCGCCGAGCCAACAGTCTTGCCGGAGCGAGCCATACGCGACCCGTTCATTCTGGAATTTCTTAACCTGAGGGACGAGTATTCCGAGTCGGATCTCGAAGAAGCGCTGCTCAGTCACCTGATGGACTTTATGCTGGAGCTTGGTGACGATTTTGCTTTTGTCGGCCGCCAGCGCCGATTACGCATAGACGATAGCTGGTTCCGCGTCGATCTGTTGTTCTTCCATCGCCGCTTGCGCTGCCTGTTGCTCGTTGACCTGAAGGTCGGCAAATTCAGTTATGCGGATGCCGGGCAGATGAATATGTACCTGAACTATGCCAAAGAGCACTGGACAATGCCGGGAGAAAACCCGCCCGTCGGGTTGGTTTTGTGCGCAGGAAAAGGCGCGGGGGAAGCGCATTACGCGCTAAACGGCCTGCCGAATACCATCATGGCGAGCGAGTACAAAGTGCAGTTGCCTGACGAAAAACTACTGGCAGATGAGCTCATTCGTTCACAAATAGCACTGACTGCACAGCAAGTTGAATCAACTGAATAACCAATTTACTTTGCACATCAGGAAAAGCACTGCGTCACGAGCTGAATTTTCAACAACTCGACTGACGGAATTATGCACTATTGGGAGATATAAAGCGTTACACCGGATGGCTATAAACCATCCGGTATTTTCATACCTCTAATAAGCTGGCGCGCACCTTCACTACAGCTTTCTTAATCTCCCCTGACTCGCCAGCCATACACCCGGGCTTATGGGGTTCCCCCGGCATAAACACGGAGAACATCCCCGGTGTCAGCGTAATGGACTGCTGTTCATGGATGCGGCGGCAAAGCTGGTAATCCTCTTCACCATGCAGCTCCTCGCATTCGCGCGCTGACCCGACTACGCCGAACAAAATGCGCTCCTCACCCGTCAATAACAGCTGAATGTCGATGTACTGCACATGCAGCTCCGCTTTTTTCTCCTGCGGCGACTGCGTGGCAAACTGCATCACATTCATAAACACATCGTCGCCCTGCAATTCGTAGCGCCCGGGCGTTTTCTCCTGCGGCCTTGCCGCCAGCGCCAGGGTTAACGCATCCAGCAATACCGGATGCAGCCCGGCAGACGGTAACGACTGAATTTCTCCCATCAACATCATTTATCTCCCTGAGCTAACAACGCGGCGCCCAGTAGCCCCGCGTCATGTCGGTAATGCGCTGCGCTTAACGCCACCTGATAAACCGCCGGTTCCTGCGCCAGAAAGTGGCGTACCTGCGCCAGATATCCCTCAGCTAACCCTACGCTGCCGCCAATAACCACCTGCTGGCAATCCGTTGTCGCTTTAACATCGGCAATTAACCGCGCGACAACCTGCGCGGAGTGTTGAACCAGACGCACAGCCTGTTCGTTCCCGGCAGCCGCATGTGCAAAGACAGTTCTGGCGTCGCACCCGGCCAGGGAACCCTGCGCCGCTGCCGCGATGCCGCGTCCTGAGGCGATAGCCTCCACACAGCCGCGTCGTCCGCAACCGCAAACCGGCCCCTGCGGATCGGCCAGCGTATGCCCCAGATGCCCGGCCAGACCGCTCATCCCGGTGAGCAATCTGCCGTCGCTCACCACGCCGCCGCCAACGCCGGTCGACACGGTAATAAACACCATATCGCGGACATCAGACGTAAGGGCATGGTATTCCGCCCATGCCGCCGCCTGCGCATCATTCACCGCCAGCGTCGGCAGACCGGTAAGATCTTCTAACGTCGGCACCAACGGAAAATGCAGCAGACCACCCAGGTTATGCGGATTTATCGCCAGTAGCGCGCCTTCTCTGATAATGCCGGTAGAGGCTATCGCCACCCGCTGCGCGGTCGTTTGCAGCGGTTCAACCAGCACTTTTAGCGCCTCTCGCAGCGCATCCGGCGTTTTGCTGGCGGGGGTCGGTAATTCACGTCGCTCGCGGATGCGTAAATCATCATCCACCCGCGCGGCAGCCAGCTTGGTGCCGCCAATATCGATCGCCAGCGTGCTCATGACGTCGCCTTTTTCAATGCCGTGTTGTACCACTGACAAATATGTTCCAGCCGCGTAATGGCAGATCCCACCGTCACCGCCCACGCGCCGTGACGCATGGCTTCAGCGGCCTGTGCCGGCGTGTTGTAACGCCCCTCGGCAATCACCCGGCATCCGGCATCATGCAGGGCTTTGACCAGCGCGAGGTCAGGTTCGTCCGGCGTGTCCGGCGTGGTGTATCCTGACAGCGTGGTGCCGATAATTTCCGCGCCACGTCGCTGACAGGCTAATCCATCCTCCAGTGACGAGCAGTCGGTCATCGCCAGCAACTGGTGCTGATGAATACGCGCCAGCAGCGCATCGACGGTCGCCGGACGTACGCGGTCAGTACCGTCAACCGCAATAATATCCGCCCCGGCCTGTGCCAGCGCATCCACATCCTCAAGGAATGGCGTGATGCGAACCGGGGAGTCGTCAAGGTCACGCTTGAGAATACCGATAATCGGTACGGAGACCAGCGCACGGGTCGCCCGCAAATTGTCCACGCCTTCAATGCGTAGCGCGACGGCTCCAGCCTGCTCCGCCGCCAGCGCCATCGCAGCCACGATGTCCGGTTTATCGAGCGGGCTGCCAGGAACCGGCTGGCAGGAGACAATCAACCCGCCATTGGCGGCAATGTTTTTATCCAGTTGTTCAAGTAACGACATATCCACTTCCTTACGCAGGTCGCCCGGCAAACTGGCCGGGCAAACCTCATCAGCTTTTGGTTTTTACAAAGGCGCTTTTGTCGCCGCCAAACGGCACGGCCCCGCTGAACGGTTTTCCGTCGATAGCATCATGCATACGCAATGCTTCAGGACGCAGCCATCGCTGTACGCGGGACGGCATATCCAGCCCAATCAACAGGATCACCACAAAGGTCAGGCTGAAGGAGAGCGATCCCAGCGCGGTGCCCAGATCCAGACGCTGTGCGATCAGCGCCCCGAGGATAGGGGCCAGCGCGCCGCCCAGTGCGCCGACGTTATAGGTAAAGCCCAGACCTGCCGCTCGTTGGTCGGTATCAAAATAACCGCCAATGAGTTTCGGTAAGATCCCGGAGATCCCCTGCCCCAGCATCTGCTGGAAAAACAGTAGCAGACCCAGTACCCAGACGTTTGCGCCGCCAATCGCAAATACCGGAATGATCAGCACCTGGGAAGCCAGCAAACTGCAAACGTAGGCTTTGCGCGTACCCAGCCAGTCGCCGAGGAAACCGCCCACGCAGCAGCCGACTGCCGCCCCAAAGCCGCTAAAGAAAAGCACCTGCGCAACGGTGTGAGGATCGTAAGCCAGTTCAGTTTTCAGATACGTTGGCAGCAGCGCCTGAATCGGCCATGAATAGAGGAAAGCAAAGAGCACCACGATCATCAGCATCACGCCCGTTGGCCAGCGTTTGCCGCTGCTTTGCACCATAAAACTGATGAAGATAACGGCGCACAGTAACCCTAACACCGCCACGATCGCCGCGTTTTGCAGGTCGCCCGCAAAGCAGAACCACAGCGCGGTTGCGGCGGCGATCGTCATCAGCACATTGACGACGCGATGTTCGCCCCGGTAGAGAATATCCACCATCGTGCGCACCGGCGCTTTGCCTTCGTGTTTCTCTTTCCAGTCTTCCGCTTCAGGGATGTTTTTACGCAGCCAGAGCGCGAAAATGATCGGCAGAATGCCAATGAAGAACAGCGCGCGCCAGCCCCAGACCGGAACCACCAGGCTGTAAACCTGCGCCGCCACGACCGCCCCGACGGAGAAACCGGAAATCAGGAATCCACTGGCTTTATTACGTAAGTGCTTCGGCCAGCTTTCAATGACATAGGTGGCGCTGGAGCCATATTCGCCCGCCATTCCCATACCGATCACCAGACGGGCGATAAACATGGTGGTATAGCCGGGCGCAAAACCGCAGGCCAGCGTCCCCATAGAGAAAAGAATGATACTGGTGACCATCGCCAGACGTCGGCCATAGCGGTCACCCATTGCGCCCAACATCAGCCCGCCAAACCAGCGGGAAATAAACGCCGCCGAGATCAGGCTGGCCGCCTGAACCGTCGTTAACCCAAACTCGCCCTGCACTTCCGTCAGAACAAGGGCAATCAACACAAAATCAAAACCATCAAGCAAATATCCCAGCCAGGCGGCGGAAAATGCCCGCCACTGCGCCCGGTTGAGATGGCGATACCACGGGATATTCTGGGTAGAAGTACTCATTTTTCATTCTCCCGACGATTTTTATTGTCGCTTTGCCGGATGGCGGCTTCGCCGCGCCTTACCCGGCCTACGTTTCATATTTTGTAGGCCGGATAAGCGTTAGCGCTATCCGGCAACCGGTCAACCGCGTTCCTGCATTAACTGCTGCGCCAGCGCTTTCAGTTCAGGCAGATACTTCTCATCAACCGGCGCAAACGGCTTACGGCACAGCGGTACGGAGACCACGTCCATGTAGTGCAGCACCGTTTTCAGCCCACGGAACACGCCGGTTTTAATGAGCAGATCGATGACCTTATTGCACTCGGTTTGCAGATGCTGCGCTTTCGCTACATCGCCTTCCTGCAAAGCCTTAACAATCCCCTGATAACGCCAGCCCATAATGTTGTAAGTGCTGCCGATTCCCCCGTCTGCGCCTGCCAGCAGACCGGAAGCGAAGATTTCGTCATAACCGTTGTAGAGCACCAGATCAGGATGCGCACGGCGGATCTGCTCCATCTGATAGAGATCGCCGGAGGTTTGTTTCAGCGCGCCAACGCCGGGCAGCGTAACCAGCGTGTTGATTTGCTCCAGCGTCAGCTTCACGCCGCTCAGCGCAGGAATGTTGTACACCACCATCGGTAATCCTTCAGCGGAATCGATAATGGCGCGGTAGTGATCGCAATGCTCTTCAAAGCTAAACGGATAATAAAACGGCGTCACGGCGGAAACGGCATCAAAACCGTAACGATGCGCCGCGCTGGCCAGTTGCTGGCTCTCTTCGGTACTGACCGTACCGACATGGGCAATCAGCGTCACTTTGCCCTTCGCCTCTTCCGCCACAATTTCCAGGACCTGCTCCCTTTCTGCGCGGCTCTGAACGAACGCTTCCCCGGTCGAGCCGCCGACGTACAGCCCATCAATGCCCTGCGCAATGTTGAAACGCACCAGACGGCGCAGGCTCTCAATATCCAGTTTCTGCTGGTTATCAAAAGGAGTTAACAACGCTGGCATTACGCCTCGTAAATCTTTTGCCATAACGACCTCTGTCGATGATTAGTGTTATCTGACTACATACCTTTATACCTGTTATACCAGATCAAATAAGCAGCACCCCAGTACAGAACGCACAGAGTGCGATCTACTTCACTAAACGATCGTCAGGATCGCGATCGCTAACGCAATTTTTTCTTTTGATCGAAGGCGTGCCAGGTGGCGGATACGCTATTGAGGTGGGTTTGCAGCGCGCGGTCAGCTTCATCGGGATCGCGCCGACGAATAGCATCGACAATAGCGATATGCTCTTGATAGCTCACGCTATTATGCTCATGTAATTCCTGCCCGGAGACCGCAGGACGCGCAGCGATCAGCCAGTCCAGCAGCGCGACATGAATCGCCATGAAGATCGGATTGCCGGGGATTTCCGCCAGCACGCGGTG
This sequence comes from Citrobacter sp. CK199, assembly GCF_030333285.1. Classification (NCBI taxonomy): domain Bacteria; kingdom Pseudomonadati; phylum Pseudomonadota; class Gammaproteobacteria; order Enterobacterales; family Enterobacteriaceae; genus Citrobacter; species Citrobacter sp. CK199. The sequence continues at coordinate 548,712 of NZ_JAOWGF010000026.1, forward strand.
AAACTCGACGTCGGAACGAATGAAGAGCGCATTATCGTCCAGCGACTGGCTATTGATCTCCAGGGCTTTCGCCAGCAGATCAATTTGCTCATCCGTCGCGTGTTCCGCCGCATAGCGCACAAGGCTTGATTCAAAGAACAGGCGCAGTTGCTCAAAGTGGGCGATACCGCCGGGATGCGAGAGGAAATCTTTCGCCATGCCGGAAAGTTCGCTGATGATGGTATCAGCAGAAGGCCGCGACACGCGGGCGCGTTCGCCGTTATTGATTTGCACCAGACCTTTACGCTTGAGCGCGGCAAGCGCTTCACGCACCGATGGGCGGCCCACGTTGAAGAAGGTCATCAACTCCCGCTCAGACGGCAGCTGCTCCCCTTCGCCGAATTCACCGCGACGAATCATCTGCTCCAGCTCTTCTTCTACCATTTCCGACAGTTTTTTACGCGCCAGCGGACGGCTGCGCAAACTACGGCCGATGGTTGGCGGAGAATTTTCTGCTTGCGAATCAAATGCGTTCATAGCGTCCATTATGTAAATCGTCGAGGAAAACAGCAACTAAGGCCATCCTATCACAGGATCGAAAGTGGGGTGAAATCGTGGCAGGCGTGAAAAAAAACAGGCCCTCAGGGCCTGTCTGTCTTGGTTACTTCACTACGCGTAATGCGGGTCGACCACCACGCGGCGGCGGCGGATCGTCATCAGGATTGTTGTCATCGTCATGATCGGGCTTATCACCATCAATCACGGACATGACCGTTTCGCTCTCCGCGCCCGGCGTTACATCGTCATCATTTAAGCTGGCGACGTCTTCATCGTAAGCGGCTTCAGGTTCAAACATTGTGCCTGCGCCGTTTTCACGCGCATAGATCGCCAGTACCGCAGCCAGCGGTACGGAGACCTGGCGTGGGACGCCGCCAAAGCGCGCGTTGAAACGCACTTCGTCGTTGGCCAACTCCAGATTGCCAACCGCACGGGGAGCAATGTTCAGAACAATTTGCCCGTCGCGCGCATATTCCATAGGGACATGCACACCAGGCAGCGTCACATCCACCACCAGGTGCGGCGTGAGCTGGTTATCCAGCAACCATTCATAGAATGCACGCAGCAAATATGGACGGCGTGGGGATAGCTGTGACAAATCCATACTGATTAACCCCGACCGAGGCGCATTTCACGTTCAGCTTCAGTTAAAGAAGCGAGGAACGAGTCACGTTCAAAGACGCGGGTCATATAGCCTTTCAGCTCTTTAGCGCCCGCACCGCTGAACTCAATACCCAGTTGCGGCAAACGCCACAGCAGCGGCGCCAGATAGCAATCAACCAGGCTGAACTCATCGCTCAGGAAATACGGTTTTTGACCAAACACAGGCGCAATCGCCTGCAACTCTTCACGCAGTTGTTTACGCGCAACGTCAGCTTCAGAAGCGGACCCGTTCACGATGACGTTCATCAGCGTGTACCAGTCTTTTTCGATACGGTGCATGTACAGGCGGCTTTCGCCACGCGCAACCGGGTAAACCGGCATCAGCGGCGGATGAGGGAAACGCTCATCCAGGTATTCCATAATGATGCGAGATTCCCACAGGGTCAGCTCACGATCCACCAGGGTCGGTACGCTCTGACTCGGGTTGAGGTCAATCAGATCCTGAGGTGGGTTATCCTTCTCCACATGCTCGATCTCGAAACTAACACCTTTCTCCGCCAGCACAATGCGGACCTGATGGCTATAGATGTCAGTAGGACCAGAAAACAGCGTCATTACCGAACGTTTGTTGGCAGCGACAGCCATGAAAACCTCCAGGTATATTCAGAATTTTTACTGCTACCAGCCACCGCGTGGCCAGCCAGAAGTTATGTCACCCGCCTGCGGAAAAGTCATCATTGTTCAAAAAGCAAACAAAAAATGAACAATACCCGTTATTTGGGCAGAAAATTGGATGATAGTTTACCAGATTTTGTGACCTTTGTGGTGAGTCGATTCTGGAAATGGGGAAAAAGAGGTGGCAATCAGAGGATTACTTTGGACACACGCGCATTTTTTCCATAAAAAAACCCGCCGAAGCGGGTTTTTTCGCCAATGGTAATCTGCCGGAGCAGAAACCCATTAACGTTTGGAGAACTGCGGACGACGACGTGCTTTACGCAGACCGACTTTCTTACGTTCAACCTGACGAGCGTCACGAGTAACGAAGCCAGCTTTACGCAGTTCAGAACGCAGAGACTCGTCGTACTCCATCAGAGCGCGGGTGATACCGTGACGGATCGCACCAGCCTGACCAGAGATACCACCACCTTTAACAGTGATGTACAGATCCAGTTTCTCAACCATGTCGACCAGTTCCAGCGGCTGACGAACTACCATGCGGGCAGTTTCACGACCGAAGTACTGTTCCAGAGAACGTTGGTTGATAACGATTTTGCCGTTGCCCGGTTTGATGAACACGCGAGCTGCGGAACTTTTGCGGCGACCAGTGCCGTAGTATTGATTTTCAGCCATTGCCTATAATCCCGATTAGATGTCAAGAACTTGCGGTTGCTGTGCCGCGTGGTTGTGCTCGTTGCCAGCGTAAACTTTCAGTTTACGGAACATAGCACGACCCAGCGGGCCTTTTGGCAGCATGCCTTTAACCGCGATTTCAATCACACGCTCAGGACGGCGAGCAATCATCTCTTCAAAGGTCGCTTGTTTGATACCACCGATGTGACCGGTGTGGTGATAGTACACTTTGTCAGTACGCTTGTTGCCGGTTACAGCAACTTTGTCAGCGTTCAGAACGATGATGTAATCACCGGTATCGACGTGCGGAGTGTATTCCGCTTTGTGCTTACCGCGCAGGCGAAGAGCCAGTTCAGTAGCCAGACGGCCCAGAGTTTTACCGGTCGCGTCAACAACGTACCAGTCGCGTTTTACGGTTTCTGGTTTAGCTGTAAAAGTTTTCATTAAAAGCTTACCCAATAGATAGTTACACGTTGGTGAACACCCAAACGTTTTCAATTGTTGAGGTTCACACGACAAAGTCCGGCAAACCTACCCCTTCGAATAGCCAATGCCAGCACACAAAAAGTTTTGGGAAAAAAACTTTCTTGTAACGTGGGGTCGCAGGATTATAGAGAAGTCAGGGGCAAAGATCGACCCCTTTTTGTGATTTGCAATGGGTTTTGTGCGGGGCATTTCTGCCGGTCTGATAAGCGAAGCGTCACCAGGCAACCTGCGCCGGATGGCGGCGAAACGCCTTATCCGGCCTACGGCATATGCGAGCGTTTCAGATACTCCTCGCTCTGCATCTCCTGCAAACGCGACAAACAGCGCTGGAACTCAAACTTCAGGCGTTCGCCCTGATAGATCTCATATAAAGGCGCGTCGGCGCTCACCACCAGCTTCACATGGCGCTCGTAGAATTCATCCACCAGCGCGATAAAACGGCGCGCTTCGCTTTCCATCAGCGGCGTCATGACCGGTACATCAAACAGCAGAACCGTGTGGAACAGGCGCGACAGCGCAATATAGTCATGCTGGCTGCGAGCGTCCACGCATAAGGTGATGAAGGAGACCGCCAGCGTCTGGTTTTCCACCCCCATCGTCGGTAACGGACGATGATTCACCTCCAGCGTTGGCGCATTCTCACGTTTCGCACCGGCCAGCGCCAGCCAGAGTTTATCCATCTGTTGCTGCGTTTCGTCATTACGCGGCGAGAGCCACAAATGCGCCTGCGTCAGCGTGCGCAGACGATAATCCACCCCGGCATCCACATTCATAATGTCGCAATGCGCTTTGATAGCGTCGATAGCCGGAAGGAAGCGGGTACGTTGCAGGCCATTGCGGTACAGCTCATCCGGCGGGATGTTCGAGGTCGCCACCAGGGTAATGCCGCGGGCAAACAGCGCTTTCATTAAGCCGCCAAGCAGCATCGCGTCGGTGATGTCGGAAACAAAAAACTCATCAAAGCAGAGCACATCCGTTTCGGCTTTGAAACGGTCGGCAATAATCTCCAGCGGGTCGGTCTGCCCCTGTAGCGCCGTTAGCTCCTCATGCACGCGCAGCATAAAGCGGTGGAAATGCAGACGCTGTTTCCGCTCGCCCGGCAGACTATGATAGAAGAGATCCATCAGCCAGGTTTTCCCTCGCCCGACCCCGCCCCACATATACAGACCACGCACCGGCGCATTCGCTGACGGTTCACGTTTGCCAAGCAGTTTACCGAAACGGGCCATCAGTCCGCCGGTTTGCGGCGCCGGAGGCGTTTTGGCGATCAGCGCCTGGTAAATCGACTCCAGTCGGTTGACCGCATCTTTTTGCACGTCGTCGGGTTGATGGCTGCCATCGTTGAGGGCCTGAAGGTAACGCGATGTGGGGGAAATGCTTTGCATGATGTTATTGTTATTCCTTGAAAATCGATGTGCCGACGTTCACGGCTGACGAAAAAAAGGCCGTTCTACATTACGTGATATAAACACGGGATTCCACTTCTACGGGATTAGCGGTTATAGTGGCATAATCAGGCGCAGGCATGGAGCCTAAAGCCAACACCCTACGGAAACAAAAGACAACGGGAGATGTTCATGACCTGGGAATATGCGCTAATTGGGTTAGTCGTCGGTATCATCATTGGTGCCGTAGCCATGCGTTTTGGTAATCGTAAATTACGCCAACAGCAGGCATTGCAGTACGAACTGGAAAAGAATAAAGCTGAGCTGGAAGAGTATCGTGAAGAGCTGGTCAGCCACTTTGCCCGCAGCGCCGAGCTGCTGGATACCATGGCGCATGATTATCGTCAGCTGTATCAGCACATGGCGAAAAGCTCCAGCAGCCTGCTGCCGGAACTGTCTGCGGAATCGAACCCGTTCCGTAACCGTCTGGCGGAGTCTGAAGCCAGTAACGATCAGGCGCCGGTCCAGATGCCGCGTGACTATTCCGAAGGCGCTTCCGGCCTGCTGCGTAGTGGCGCAAAACGCGACTAATCGCACATCGTTAAGAAATTTTTCGGGCGCAGCGGTTGCGCCCGTCTCTTCTCTCCTGTCCCAGCTATTATTTAGTCATTAACCTCATTGTTACCAGGCCGAAAATTCAATAACATCAAACTGTTTTGAATCGTCTTTCCGTTCACTCAAGGTACGAGAGCAGGCTCCATGAAAAAACAAATCCCGTTGTTAAGTGCATTAGCGTTAAGTGTCGGGTTAACGCTCTCGGCACCGTTTCAGGCCGTCGCATCGATACCCGCGCAGATTCCCGGTCAGGCGGCGCTCCCTAGTCTCGCGCCAATGCTGGAAAAAGTGCTGCCGGCCGTGATTAGCGTGAAGGTTGAGGGAACCGCGACCCAAAGCCAGAAGGTTCCAGAAGAGTTTAAAAAGTTTTTTGGCGACGAGTTGCCTGATCAACCCTCTCAGCCGTTCGAAGGGCTGGGGTCGGGCGTCATCATTGACGCCGCCAAAGGCTACGTTCTGACCAATAACCATGTCATTAATCAGGCACAGAAGATCAGCGTTCAGTTAAATGACGGACGCGAGTTTGACGCTAAACTGATCGGCAGCGACGACCAGAGCGACATCGCGCTGCTGCAAATCCAGAACGCCAGCAACCTGACGCAAATCGCCATCGCCGACTCCGACAAACTGCGCGTCGGCGACTTTGCCGTCGCGGTAGGCAACCCGTTTGGTCTGGGGCAAACCGCCACCTCCGGCATTGTCTCCGCGCTTGGCCGGAGCGGGCTGAATCTGGAAGGGCTGGAAAACTTTATTCAGACCGACGCCTCGATTAACCGCGGCAACTCCGGCGGCGCGCTGCTGAATCTCAACGGCGAGCTGATCGGCATCAACACCGCTATTCTGGCACCTGGCGGCGGTAGCATCGGCATTGGGTTTGCGATTCCGAGTAATATGGCGCGCACGCTGGCGCAACAGCTGATTCAGTTTGGTGAAATTAAACGCGGCCTGCTGGGAATTAAAGGCATGGAATTGACCGCCGATATCGCCAAAGCCTTCAAGCTGGATGTACAGCGCGGGGCGTTCATCAGCGAAGTGCTCCCGGGTTCAGGTTCCGCGAAAGCGGGTGTGAAATCCGGCGACGTGATCACCAGTCTCAACGGCAAGCCGCTGAGCAGCTTTGCCGAACTGCGCTCACGCATCGCAACGACGGAACCCGGCACGAAAGTGAAGCTCGGTCTGTTACGCGACGGCAAACCGCTGGAAGTCGAAGTCACCCTCGACACCAGCACGTCATCCTCCGCCAGCGCGGAGATGATCGCCCCGGCATTGCAGGGCGCAACGCTGAGCGATGGTCAGTTAAAAGACGGCAATAAAGGCATCAAAATTGATAACGTTGAAAAAAGCAGTCCCGCCGCCCAGGCCGGTTTGCACAAAGATGACGTGATCATTAGCGTTAACCGCGATCGCGTGCACTCGATTGCGGAAATGCGCAAAGTGCTGGAAGCGAAACCGTCGATTATTGCGCTACAGGTCGTACGCGGTAACGAGAACATTTACCTGCTCCTGCGTTAAGTCATCGTTAACCGGACATCAGCCCCGCGTGCGATGTCCGGTTAACTCGTGGTATGCTGCTGCCGTTCCCTTTTTTAATGACGCCTCCATCATGTTTGTGAAGATCTTACGTTCGGTCGCAATTGGTCTTATTGTGGGTGCCATTCTGTTGGCGGCCATGCCCTCGCTGCGCAAAATAAATACCCTGACCACACCGCAATTCGACAGCGCGGATGAGACGCCAGCCAGCTATAATTCGGCGGTTCGCCGCGCCGCGCCTGCCGTCGTCAACGTTTATAACCGCAGTATGAACAGCACCACGCATAATCAGCTTGAGATCCGCACGTTGGGATCGGGCGTGATCATGGATCAGCGCGGTTACATCATCACCAATAAGCATGTGATCAACGATGCGGATCAGATCATCGTCGCCCTACAGGATGGACGCGTGTTTGAAGCGCTGCTGGTTGGTTCGGATACGCTGACGGATCTGGCGGTGTTAAAGATTAATGCCACGGGTGGTCTGCCGACAATCCCGATCAACACGAAACGCTCACCGCATATTGGTGATGTGGTTCTGGCCATCGGCAACCCGTATAACCTGGGGCAGACCATTACTCAGGGGATCATCAGCGCCACCGGGCGTATCGGTCTGAACCCGACCGGACGACAAAACTTCCTGCAAACGGACGCCTCCATCAACCACGGTAACTCCGGCGGAGCGCTGGTTAACTCGCTGGGCGAACTGATGGGCATTAACACCCTGTCATTTGATAAGAGTAACGACGGCGAGACGCCGGAAGGGATCGGTTTTGCAATCCCGTTCCAGTTAGCGACCAAGATTATGGATAAGCTGATCCGCGATGGTCGCGTGATTCGCGGTTATATCGGCATCGGTGGGCGAGAAATCGCGCCGCTGCATGCGCAGGGCGCCGGAATGGATCAAATCCAGGGGATTGTGGTCAATGAAGTGTCGCCGGACGGCCCGGCTGCGCAGGCGGGTATTCAGGTCAATGATGTGATCATTTCAGTCAACAACAAACCTGCCGTTTCCGCTCTGGAGACCATGGATCAGGTTGCTGAAATACGTCCAGGTTCGGTGATCCCGGTGATTGTGATGCGTGACGATAAAAAGCTGACGCTCCAGGTCACCATTCAGGAATACCCGGCGACAAATTAACGTAATAAAAAAACCGGAGTCATCTCCGGTTTTTTACTGTGTCTCGGTTAACTTGTAGGCCGGATAAGGTGTTTACACCGCCATCCGGCATTATCGCCAGGCCTGACAGCGACGCAAACGCGTCTTATCCGGCCTGCACAAAAGCGCTTACTTGTTAACGAACTCTTCGCCCAGGGCGATATCTTTTTTCAGCGTATCCAGCATACCTTCCAGCGCATTCTGTTCAAACGCGCTCAGTTTGCCGATAGACTTGCGCTCTTCCACGCCGTTTTTACCCAGCAGCAACGGCTGAGAGAAGAAACGCGCATACTGGCCGTCACCTTCAACGTAGGCACATTCCACCACGTCCTTCTCGCCTTGCAGCGCGCGCACCAGAGAAAGACCAAAGCGCGCAGCAGCCTGACCCATAGACAGGGTTGCCGATCCGCCGCCAGCCTTCGCTTCAACCACTTCCGTACCCGCATTCTGGATACGTTTGGTCAGGTCAGCCACTTCCTGCTCGGTGAAGCTGACGCCCGGGATCTGCGACAGCAGCGGCAGAATGGTCACGCCAGAGTGACCGCCGATAACCGGAACTTCAACGTCGGTCGGCAGTTTGCCTTTCAGTTCCGCGACAAAGGTGTTGGAGCGGATGATGTCCAGCGTGGTCACGCCAAACAGTTTGTTCTTGTCGTAAACGCCGGCTTTTTTCAGCACTTCAGCAGCGATAGCGACGGTAGTGTTCACCGGGTTGGTGATGATGCCCACACAGGCTTTCGGACAGGTCGTTGCGATCTGTTGTACCAGGTTCTTCACGATACCTGCGTTGACGTTAAACAGGTCGGAACGATCCATACCCGGTTTACGCGCCACGCCAGCCGAGATCAGTACGACGTCTGCGCCTTCAAGCGCCGGGGTCGCGTCTTCGCCGGAGAAACCTTTGATTTTTACTGCTGTAGGGATATGGCTCAAGTCAACGGCCACACCTGGGGTCACTGGAGCGATGTCGTACAGGGAGAGTTCTGAACCTGAAGGCAGTTGGGTTTTTAACAGTAGTGCAAGCGCCTGGCCGATACCGCCGGCAGCGCCGAGGACTGCGACTTTCATCCTAAACTCCTTATTATATTGATAAGCTAAGTGTTTGTTGCTCCGCGGCGGCGACCATAATTCACAAATCCAATGAATACAACCACCACGCGTCAAGAATGCGTAGTCACGCAAATTTGGCTTTTATGCATTTAACTTACGTAATAGAAAAGCTAATTTACGTAATTCAAAAGCGCCTGAACCACAGAACAACTTTCCAACAGGTGCTGACAATATACTCTACTGCCCCTCCAAAACAACATCAATTTGATAACATTTAATTTACTTTTAAGCTTATTTGCGCGCCGTGACGCAGGCATGTTTCTTGATAACGGAATTTGATAGAATTCCGCTCTTTCATAACATTATTTCAGCCTCCGGTGAGGCAGACTGTTTGCATAAAAATTCATCTGTATGCATAATAATGTTGTTTCCATCCTCATATTACGGGTGACTTATGCGAAGCTCGGCTAAACAAGAAGAATTAGTCAAGGCGTTCAAAGCGCTACTCAAAGAAGAAAAATTCAGTTCACAGGGCGAAATCGTCCTCGCGTTACAGGATCAGGGCTTTGATAACATCAACCAGTCCAAGGTCTCGCGCATGCTGACCAAGTTCGGCGCGGTGCGTACCCGCAACGCAAAAATGGAGATGGTCTACTGTCTCCCGGCTGAGCTAGGCGTGCCAACCACCTCCAGCCCTTTAAAGAATCTGGTGTTAGATATCGACTACAACGATGCTGTTGTGGTGATCCATACCAGTCCTGGCGCCGCACAGCTGATCGCGCGTCTGCTGGACTCGCTGGGGAAAGCGGAAGGCATCCTCGGGACCATTGCCGGTGACGACACCATTTTCACCACTCCCGCGAATGGCTTTACGGTGAAAGATCTGTACGAAGCCATTCTGGAACTGTTCGAACAAGAGCTGTAATCCCTTCTCCCCGTCGTTAAGCGCGACGGGGAAAAAACCTGCCGCCACCTCTTCCGCCGTCATTTTCCACTGCCTGTCATTTAACAAATAGTGCGTTTAACCGTCAAAAATCATTTACATGGTGAATGTGCATTGGAAAAAACGCACAAATTGCAAAATTTCATATCCTTATGATTTTATTGAATTTAATCTTAACAGCATGCTTTTTAACACGTTTTTAATTCCATACGGTTATAAAAAAACAAATCATTAACACACAATAACCCATGAAACCATTAGCGTGGTATTAATTAATCGCGTGATTAGTGTATACTTGATTTTGTGATGAGGGTCACGAAACACAGACCCTAATAAAAGAATTCGACGAGGTAAAAATCATGAAAATCAAAACTACTGTTGCAGCATTAAGCGTTCTGTCCGTTCTCTCTTTTGGCGCATTCGCAGCCGAATCCATCAACGCAGAACAAGCGCAAGGCCGTCAGGCTATCGGCTCTGTTTCCGTAAGCGCTATCGGTTCTTCCCCGATGGATATGCATGAAATGCTGAACAAAAAAGCAGAAGCAAACGGCGCATCCGCCTATCAGATTACTGAAGCACGTAGCGGTGACAACTGGCACGCTACGGCAGAACTTTACAAATAAACCCTCGTCGTCTAGTCCGACGACTTGCCCCCGACTGCCGGGGGCTTTTTTATGTTTGTCGTCACGAATGGCGAACATTAAACCGCAGCTGTCCTTCCAGTTCCTCTTCTGCTTCATCAAACAGCAAAATCAACGCGCCGTAGCGCCTGCGCAGTTTTTCCGGCAGATGAACAAACTCAATCTCCAGCGGCAATGGCAGCACCTCGCTCATGAGAGTATCCCATAGAGAATCAAGATCGCCGACTTTCTCTCTGGCAAGGCCAAACATCCGCGTAAACTCGCGGTAAAAATCGTTCTGGTCTTCTATTTCATCAAAATCAAAGGTATAGATGTTCATAGCCAGCCACCATCCCCGACGCAGTCACATTACAGGCCGCCGATGTGCAGGGTCTTCACTTCCAGAAACTCTTCAAGCCCCAGCACCGATCCTTCACGTCCCAGACCCGACTCTTTCACCCCGCCAAATGGCCCCAGCTCGGTTGATACGGCGCATTCATTAATCCCAATCATGCCGCTTTCAATCGCCTGGGAAACACGGAATACGCGTTGTAAATTTTGCGTGTAGAAGTAAGCCGCCAGGCCAAACGGCGTATTGTTGGCGCGCTGAATGACCTCGTCTTCACTGGTAAAACGAAAGCAGGCCGCGACCGGCCCGAAGGTCTCTTCACTGGCCAGTTTCATCCCATCGCTACAGTCGCCCAGTACGGTGGGCTGCCAGAAATTCCCGCCTAACGAATGCGCTTTAGCGCCTGCCAGCACCTTCGCCCCTTTTGCGATAGCGTCCTCAACGTGCTCACGCACTTTATCGACAGCCGCCGGTTCAATCAGCGGGCCGACGATCACGCCCTCCTCCAGACCATTTCCGACCTTCAGTTTTTGTACGGCATCCGCCAGCTTGCGGGTAAATTCGTCATAGACCGACTCATGGATATAGAAACGGTTAACGCTGACGCACACCTGCCCCGCGTTGCGGAATTTATTGGCGATCGCCCCCTGTACCGCAGCGTCAATATCCGCATCGTCAAACACGATATACGGCGCATTGCCCCCCAGTTCCATCGAGACTTTCTTCATCGTGTCAGCCGCATTACGCACCAGCGTTTTCCCAACGGCGGTCGATCCGGTAAAGGAGATTTTGCGCACCTCGTGGCTGACCATAATGGCGTCGCTGATCTCTGGGGTATTGCCCGCGACGGCGTTCAACACGCCGTCAGGTACGCCAGCTTTCTTCGCCAGCGTCAGTAGGGCGAATGCGCTAAGCGGCGTGTTATTCGCCGGTTTAATGACCCCCGTACAGCCTGCCGCCAGCGCCGGGCCTAATTTACGGGTCAACATTGCCATCGGGAAGTTCCACGGCGTAATCGCCGCCACGACGCCAATCGGTTCACGGGTGGCAAAGATCCGCGATCCGGGTTTGATCGGCGGGATTATTTCACCATTCGCCCGCTTGGCCTGTTCAGCAAACCACTGGATGAAACTGGCGGCGTACTCCACTTCGCCTTCCGCCTCTTTCAACGGCTTCCCCTGCTCAGTGGTCATCAGACGGCCCAGCCAGGATTTATGCTCAATGATCAGTTCATACCAGCGATACAGAATGGCCGAGCGCTCTTTTGCCGTTTTGGCCCGCCAGGCAGGGAAGGCTTTTGCCGCCGCCGCAATCGCCTCTTCGGTCTCTTTTTTACCGGCTTTGGCGACGGCGGCTATCGTTTCACCGGTTGCCGGATTAAGAACATCGAAGGTGTTATCCAGCGTTTTCCAAAGTCCATCAACCAGATATCCCGTCTGAAAAAGTTCGTTGTCCTGGAGCGTTTGCATGGTTCTTTCTCCTCCTGATGTCATGTTTTCCGCACGTCAGATAAGTATAGCCACAAAAAAACCGACGCTTTTGGCGTCGGCTCCTGAGTGTTAGTTATCCGTCAAGGCGTGCTGATATTTGTGCAACATGCCAGATAGTCGTTTTACCGGCTCCGTCACCCGTGGCGGCGCTTCCCAGACTCGCAATTTTTCCTGATAGACATCAAGCTCATCCAGCAGTTGTCCAAAGTAGCGCCGACGCTTATCGTCATTTCCGGCTGAAATCACATGATCGGCCGTACGCCGGAGCTGGCGGTGAAAAGCAGATAAATCATGATTGACCGGGATGGGCGCATCACGCAGACGTTGGTGCGCAATGATCATCGTCAGCGCCAGACGAAACTTCGGCAGGTCGCCCGGGAATTTGTTCATTAACAAGAACAACTGCTGATACAGCGCCGGAAGGTGGTTCTCTTTACGGCGCACAACGTTGGTGGTCATCGCAGACACCGCTGCGGAAACGAACTGGTTAAGCAGCACACGTCCGGTTCTGTCGCGTGAATTATCACGAACTAACAGAATGACGATAAACGCCATCATGCACCCCACAATCTGCCCGAGCGCGCTGTCAAGGAACTGGCTGAAGTGGAAGGTCATCGGGTTGTCCAGCACGATGATGTTAATGGTACTGGCCAGCGCCCCCATCGAACCCAACCGCCGTTTCTGGACTTCGATCCCGAGGAAGAATCCCAGCACCGCCAGGCTCAGACACAGCAGCAACATGCTTTGCTGCGTATTCGGGATGATCACTAAAAAATAGAGCAGACCCAACGGCAGCGCCGCCAGCGTCCCGTAAATAAAGTCGATTGCGACCATGCGCGGGTTGGGTAAGCGCATCGCCAGCGACGTGACGACCGCAATCATCACCATCGCGCCACTTCCCGACGTCCAGCCCGTCCACAGCCAGAATAAGGTGCCCAGCACACAGGACAGCGTGGTGCGCCAGAAGTTAACCATCGCGTGATGGCGCTCGGCAGATTCCACCTTCACGACGGGCTCGCCCTGCAACACTTCCTCTTCCGTCACGCTGATTTTGGCGTTGCCAATCACGCCGCGCTTTAGCAGCAGATAGCGCGTCGCCGCACCGGCCCAGGTGTAAAGGGTTACGGGCGTTTCACGTTCGCCGGTCCAGGCGATGATGCGGCGCATCCGCTTAAGCTGTTTATGTACGTCCTGCGCGGTTTCGACGGGCGTTTCGAACAGCTCGCGGAAAGTGTCGGTGATCAACTCCGGGTGAGTGTTTTGAATCAGGTATGTTTCACAGGACTGGGTGATCAGCGTCAACGAGAGCGTATTCAGCGCTTTCAGGCGGCGGTTGGCGCGCCCCCAGCGCGATGACTCCATATTGAGATTGCTGCGCATGCCTTCCAGCGCCGCCGTCCGCCGCACCAGATCGCCCCAGGCTTTGTCCACTTCCTCACTGTCGCCGTGCTTAATACACAGCTGCATCAGCTGGTATTGCGCCACCAGCAGGCCGTCGACTTCACGATCCACTTCCTGTTTCACTGAACGCGGCGAAAAGAGCAGATCCGCCATAATAGCGCAGACGATACCAATCACGATCTCGCTGCAACGTTCAACCGCGAACTGCGGCGTCAGTAGTGGCTCCGCCTGAATGGTAATGACGATGATCAGCGCCGTATACCCGGACAGCCCCCATGCATAGGAGTTTTCAACCCGTACCAGCGAGGAGATCCAGGTACAAAATCCCGCCCAGATACAGCACACCAGAATCATTAATAACGGCGCGCGAATCATGGTGATGATAATGGTCAGCGCGGCGATACAGCCAATAAATGTCCCGATGATACGCAGCATCCCGCGATAGCGAATCGCGCCGGAATAGGGTTCCCCACCGGCGGCGAATGCCGGGCCTGCGGCGACAATCGCGGCGGTCAGCACCGCCCAGCGCGGCGTCTCAAGCTGAAAGTGAAAGCCAACAAACAGCGCCAGGACGATGGCGCATGCCAGTTTTACCGCAAAGCGGATATGCTGGTTGGCAATGGAGAAGATACCCATGGTGATTAACCAAACTCGCGCAGACGGTGCGCCATTTTACGGAAGAAGGAGTCCTGCGTTTCATCACGATCCTGCTTGCCGGTAATCACAACGGTTGCGGTTGTCCCGGCAGGCCACAGGTTGTCCTGCTGATCGTCCAGACGGATACGTACCGGAACACGCTGCGCCAGACGTACCCACTCCAGATTGGAGTCGATGGTCGCCATCCCTTTGGCGTCACGCGTGCTGCTGGCGTTAGTGACCCCAGCCGCCACGCTGTCAACGGTGCCTTTCAACACCTTGTTACTGCCAAGCGGCGTTATCTCTGCGCGATAGCCTGGACGGACGCCTTCCAGTTTGGTCTCTTCCATATAGGCCAGCACGTAGAAAGAGTGCTGTTTCACCAACGCAACCGCCGTTGAGCCACGGGTAATAAACTCGCCGGTGTAGACGTTCAGGTTGGTGACCCAACCGTCAGCAGGGGCGCGAATCACGGTACGTTCGAGGTCTAATTTTGCCAGATCGCGCGTCGCCTGCGCTTTGGCAAGCTGATGTAATACGGTTTGCAGAACGTTATTGGCCTGATCGATCTCTTCACGCGACATCGCCTGGACGCCAAGGCGGTTACGGCGGCCAGCCTCCTGACGTTTTTCCTGTGCCAGCACCTGGTAGTAGGCAACATCAGCTTCCGCTTCTTCGAGGGCTTTTTTATAGCGCGGCTGATCGATGGTGAACAGTATCTGGTCTTTCTTCACCAGCTGGTTATCATGCACACTCACGTTGGTGATAAGGCCCGCGACGTCTGGCGCAATGGCAACCACGTCGGCACTGAAGCGCGCGTCACGCGTCCACGGCGACTCGGTGTAATAGACCCAGGCACGGAAAATTGCGATGAAGGCCAGAATGACCAGTACGAGCGTGATGGCCGTACGAGAGAGTTTTCTTGTTAGTGTTTTCACTTCTACCTCAAACGAACAAGCGCGATATTAAATAGAACAGGCAGCAATACAGCGCGGTATTAAACAGAGCCGGATGCCAGACGAAGTCATAAATGCCGGTTGGAACCAGCATCCGGCGCACCAGCCAGAAAATCGCCAGTGACAAAAGCAATTCGAAAAATATCGGTGGGAAGGAGAGACCAAACACCACGATAACGGGAAACAGACTCATGTTGACCTTGATTTATAAAGAGAGTGCAGGCGATACAGTTTTCAGCCAATGCCACCGCAGGGAAGGGCGTGGAAAGCCAGGCGAGAGCGGCATAGCGGTTATTTGAATAATAATATATTAACGTAACTGTTATGCTGTTATCTATAATATGTGATCTAAATCACTTTTAAGCCAGAGTGAATAATGGAAAGATTAAAACGCATGTCGGTGTTCGCCAAAGTCGTTGAATTTGGCTCCTTTACCGCCGCTGCCAGACAGCTACAAATGAGCGTTTCCTCTATCAGCCAGACCGTGGCAAAACTGGAAGATGAGCTACAGGTTAAGCTGCTAAACCGCAGTACGCGCAGCATTGGGCTGACCGAGGCCGGTAAAATTTATTATCAGGGTTGCCGTCGGATGCTGCACGAAGTGCAGGATGTCCATGAGCAGCTTTATGCCTTCAACAACACGCCTATCGGCACCTTGCGAATTGGTTGTTCTTCAACCATGGCACAAAATGTCCTCGCCGGGTTAACGGCCAAAATGCTGAAAGAGTACCCTGGCCTGACGGTTAACCTGGTGACCGGCATCCCGGCGCCGGACCTGATCGCCGATGGTCTGGACGTGGTGATTCGCGTCGGTGCGTTGCAGGACTCCAGCCTGTTTTCACGCCGTCTGGGGGCAATGCCGATGGTGGTGTGCGCCGCCAAAAGTTATCTCGCGCAATTTGGCGTGCCGGAAAAACCCGCCGACCTCAGCAATCACTCATGGCTGGAATACAGCGTGCGCCCGGATAACGAGTTTGAGTTGATTGCGCCGGAAGGGATCTCCACCCGGCTGATCCCACAAGGGCGCTTCGTCACCAACGATCCGATGACGCTCAGCCGCTGGCTGACCGCAGGCGCCGGGATCGCCTACGTTCCGTTGATGTGGGTGATCAATGAGATCAACAGCGGAGAGCTGGAGATCCTGCTGCCCCGCTACCAGTCCGATCCACGCCCGGTTTACGCGCTGTATACCGAAAAAGATAAGTTGCCGCTGAAGGTGCAGGTGGTGATTAACTATCTGACAGACTATTTTGTCGATGTCGCGCAGCTATTTCAGGGAATGTACGGTCGAGGGAAAGAGAAGTGATCAACAGCCCGACTACAGAACAGGCAGGCCGGATAAGGCGTTCACGCCGCGCCCGGCAAAATGCCCGATAACGCAATGGCGTATCGGGCCTACAAAACGACTTTACGCGGTGCCGCCCACGGTCAGGTTATCCACTTTTAACGTCGGTTGGCCCACGCCTACCGGAAGACTCTGCCCTTCTTTACCGCAGACGCCAACGCCGTTATCCAGTTTCAGATCGTTCCCGACCATAGAGATCTGCTGCATCGCTTCGATACCAGAACCAATCAGCGTCGCCCCTTTCACGGGTTTCGTCACCTTACCGTTTTCGATCAGGTACGCTTCTGAAGTCGAGAACACAAACTTCCCGGAGGTGATATCCACCTGCCCGCCGCCAAAGTTAGGCGCATAGATACCGTATTCCACAGACTCGATAATCTCCTGCGGCGTGGATTTCCCGGCCAGCATATAGGTGTTGGTCATACGCGGCATCGGCAGATGCGCATATGATTCACGACGTCCGTTACCGGTCGGCGCAACGCCCATCAGACGCGCGTTGAGTTTATCCTGCATGTACCCTTTCAGGATGCCGTTTTCAATCAACACATTGTACTGGCCCGGCGTACCTTCATCATCAATGGCGACCGAACCACGGCGATCGGCGATCGTGCCGTCATCAACCACGGTACACAGTTCAGACGCGACCAGTTCACCGATATGGCCGCTGAACACCGACGTACCGCGACGGTTGAAATCCCCTTCCAGTCCGTGGCCTACCGCTTCGTGCAGCAGCACGCCAGGCCAGCCCGCGCCCAGCACAACGGGTAATGTTCCCGCCGGAGCGGCAACCGCCGACAGATTCACCAGCGCCATGCGCACCGCCTCTTTCGCCCAGGCATCGGCGCGTACTTCACCGTCCAAATCGCCTAAGAAAAAGTCATAACCAAAACGACCGCCGCCGCCGCTGGAGCCGCGCTCGCGTTTACCGTCTTCCTCTACCTGCACGCTGACAGACAGACGCACCAGCGGGCGCACATCCGCCGCCAGCGTACCGTCGGTCGCCGCCACCAGAATCAGCTCATACACACCGGTCAGGCTGGCCGTCACTTCCTGTACGCGCTTGTCGGCTTCACGCGCCGCCTTGTCCACGCGACGCAGAATGTCGAGTTTCTCTTCGCGGCTCATGCTCTGTAGCGGGTCAATGGCGGTATAGAGCATCGGGTGCTCTACCGCGCCCAGTGTTTTTACTTTGCCGTCGCCGCTGTCGCGCACGATGGTACGCGCGGCCTGCGCGCTCTGCTCCAGCGCTTGCAGGCTGATCTGATCGGCATAGGCAAACCCTGTTTTTTCACCATTGATAGCGCGCACGCCAACGCCCTGATCGATGTTGTAAGAACCATCTTTGATGATGCGATCTTCTAAAACCCAGGATTCGTGATAGCTCGACTGAAAATAGAGATCGCCGTAATCGAGACGGCGTTCGGCCAGTTGGCCCAGAATGGCAAACAAATCCTGATGGTTCAGGCCGTTCGCCGCTAGCAATTGTTCACTTACCAGGTTCAGACTCATCGTTTTGCTACTCGTTAGTTACTGTTGTAGGCCTGATAAGACGCGCCTGCGTCGCCATCAGGCGCTTCAATGCCGGACTGCGGTAGAAGTTATGTAGGCCGGATAAGCGCAGCGCCATCCGGCTTTTGCAGTTCGTCATTCATTTCTATTTACTGAGATTGGGGCAATTACTCGCCCCCGTCAAATCATTGCTGGCTTTCTTTACGCGGCTGGCGCAGGACTTCGTTAATCTGCGGTTTGTCTACCGGGCCCGTGATGCGATAGCGCAGAATGGAGACTTTGCTCCACAACGGCCCCAACACTTTACTCGCGGCAAATACCGCCGCCCCGACAATCGGGTTCACCGCAAACGCGGCGGCAACCCCTACCGTGGCGGAGATTTCCGGTGCGACGACGGCTTCAATATCGAGTTCCCGACGCACCAGATTGACAGAACCTTTCATGGCGATGTCGGCCTCCAGCCCATCCACCAGCGTATCGTCAGTGTGCATCACGCCGTCTTTGATCCACGCCGTACTGCGAATAGAGTCAAAGTAGAAACCGTCACTGAACGTATCGCTAAAATCAAACCGCAGCTTACGCAGCAGTGCGTCAAAGCTCAGCAGACGCAGAAGCTGCCCCGCATGACCGGTGCTCAGCTCGGTAATTTCACCTTTCCCCAGGCGGGTACGTAAAATGCCATTAAGGGAAGCCTCATCCGGCTGCCAGGGCAGGTTACGCCAGTGTAAGTCATAGTCCACGTTAAACGAGGCGTTGCGGATAGGGGTTGAAACGCCAAAGAATCCCGCTGCGGCATCAATTTTATGGCCGCGCAGTTTCCCCTTCAGCGACGTGCGCTCGCTACCCGGCGTGTTCACCCAGACACCCTCAGCCGTCAGCCGGGAGAAGCCCGTATCCAGCAGCCCGTTACTCAGGGTCAGCGTATTTCCCTGAATCGCGACGTCGCCGTCAATACGCCCATATTTTTGCCCCCACAGCCAGCATTCAACGCAGCGTAACTGCACATCAGGCCAGCCGCGGAAACTGACTCGCTCAAGGGAGGAGAACGGCGAGGTCGCCTGCGCGCCGTCTGTACGCTTCGCCGCGCTCGGGTTGTAATACAGGTATTTGATGTTCGCCTGCCACGGGGCATTATTGCGTATCGCCAGCGTGGCGTTAACCTCGCGCCCCTGCGCTTCGACCTTCTGACCATTCAGCGACGGCTCAGAGACAATGCTCAGGTTATTCCACTGTTGCCCGCCCAGCGACAGCGAAGGCGTTCGTAGCGTCACGCGCTGCGGCAAACTGGTCTTTGCGCCAACGTTATCCGCCGCGCCTTTCTGGAACAGCGCCAGCCACTCTGCGCCATCCATTGCCGGAAGATTAAGCTCAACGCCTTGTCGGTCAGGCAATGTCGGCGTGGTGCGACTATCCGTTGTCCAGATTGCCCGATCCAGCGTCAGTTTCTGATTCAGCAGCCAGCGGCTGTTAAAGTGATTATTTTTCCCGGCGCTGCCGGTCAGCGCGAAGCTACGCAAGTTACCGTCAGCCTTAATGCTCACCGGCAAGGATTCCCCGGCCTGCTTGTCGAGCGGTGACGGTAAGTGACTGCTCACATTCTTCAGGTCGCCTTTCAGTTCTACGTTGTATGTCGCACCAGAGTGATAAGGAAGCGCAATGCCCACTTTACCGTTCCACGCCATACCGCCGCTTATAGCATCGTTCACCTGCGCAGGTAGCACGCCCATACGGCCCGGCTGCCAGTTGCCGTCAAGGTTGACGTCGACCTGATAGGCCTTTTCCCCTTCATTGGTGGAGAAATCCACGTTCAACGGCTGATTAAACCAGTTTGCCGTTAACGGTTCGCTCTTAAGATTGCCGTTGTTGAAGCTGAACTTACCGCTCAGGTTCTTCAGCGTGCTGTCGAGCGGCTTAATGAACAAACTATTATTATGCAGCAAGACGTCCCCTTTGGCGGTGACCAGCTCGCCATCCAGCGGAATATCAAGATGTAAGCGAGCATTCACATCGCCATCAATCTGGAGTTGCTCCAGCGTGGCGCCGAGAGAATCTTTCAGCGGCGTGTCGTCAAAATACGGGCCGACCGCTTTACCCGGCCCATTGATATCGGCATCAATCAGCAGCTTTTCTTTGGCATAGTCCGGGATTATTGCGGTCAGATTGCTGGCCTTAACACCACCCAGATTGACGCTATCCGCCTTCATCCACAGGCCGTCGTTCAGGAAGTCCAGCTCAATGTTGAGGTCGGTCAGCGCGGGCCAGTCCGGCTGGAAAGCAAACTTCGCGTTACGCAGCGGCACCAGCACTTCAAACTGACCTTCATTATGTTTGTAGGGGAAAAGGTGTGGATTGCCGCCATACACCAGCGTGGCGTTATCCGCTTCGCCGCCCTGAATCGCGCCGCTAAGGTAATCAACCAGCTCTTTGCCCATCAGGTTTTCCGGGAAATAACGCCAGGCCTGTGAACCGTCATCGGTGCTGATCCCTGCCAGAATCCCCAGCCAGGGCTCCTCTCCGGCGGGTTGCAGGTAACGAAAACCGCCGCGCGCATGTACGGCTTTCGCTTTCACATCGATGTTGCGCCCGTCCAGCTGAAACCCTTTGTCATTCTTCAGCCAGGTGAGCGTCGCCACGCCGTTTTCAATTTCCAGCGGTGCGCGAAAGACGGTTTCATACGGCATTTCGGCCTGCTGCATCGAGGCGGTCAGCGCGCCGTTTTCCACGCTGCCGGACAAGGTGCCGGAGAAGTGTTCCGCGCCCGGTAAGAGCTTCCACTGCTTCCAGGCGAGGTTATCCCACGACGCCTGGAAACGCGTTTTCTCCGTCGCCTGTAGCGGGATATCCAGCGCGAGGGTGTCTATTTTTCCGCGTGGCTGTGTGGCCTGCCAGATGTCGCCCAGCGCAGGCGAGAGTTTCGCCGCCACCGGACGCAGCCCGTCCATATCAGCCAGTTCAAGGTTACTGGCGCGAATACGCAATTCATCGCTGCGTATGTTGTTCTGACCGCCAACTTCTTGTTCCGGCACCCAGGCCAGCGTTAACGCGCCGCGCGGCCAGGGTTTGCTATCCAGCGTGATACGCGTGTCAGGAATATAAAACTGCCAGCCCGGCTGTTCGCGCGTAATGTGCGCGGTCAGGTTATCAACGGAAAGCGTGTGCGAATGATTATCGCCCTGCCAGCTCGCGCCGCCCTGCTTAAGCCAGATATCGCCGCTGGAGACTTCGCCTTTCGTGAGCGTCATCCAGCCTTCCAGGCTAAAGCGCGCGGTTTGCAGCGCCACGTTATCCTGCATCCATTTGCCCAGCCACGGCTTCACGTCAATATCGTCGGCCTGTAGCCAGACCCGACCATTGTTCAGCAGCCCGTCGTCGTCACGCAGATCCATACGAACCTGCATCACGCCATGCTGCCCGGTCAGGCTGGAGAGGCTGACCTGACCTTCCGCGCGGTGCCTGTCTTTGCCGTTCAACCAGGTAAGCTGCGGGATCGCCAGTTCGGCTCGCTGGCCTGATAAGGTCAGAAAGCTAATTTGACTGTCCCGGAGATCGAAGTGATCAAACTGACGCAGGAAAAGATCGCTAATACGGTTGGTTTCAATGCCTTCGTCGCTGTCGCTGCGTTGGATCGGCGTATTGGTGCGGATGTGCAGTTGCCAGAAGGTGAGGTCGCGAAACTGCCAGCGCATGTGCAACAGGCTTTGCCAGACATCCAGCGCCAGCGTGACGCGCTTTACTGAAAGCTCGCCGCCATCTTTCAAACTGGCATGGATGTCCCGGGCCTCAAGCGTGGGGCCAAAGGTTTGCCAGTTCGCATGCAACTGGCTGGCGGCAACAGGAATACCCGTGGCAGATTCAATTTTGCTGAGGATCGCCGGGCGCCAGCTATCCAGATGGGGGAGCGCAAGGCGCAATCCACTGATCAGCAGCGCAACGACGACGACGAGCGCGGCTCCAGTGAGCAGTAATATCCCCGGCAATCGCCTCACGCGTCTCTCCTTGTCTGCCAAAAATGTGACTCACAAACCCGTTATCCGGCCTGGAAACGGCGGTCTTTTACATCATTACGACGTCAAATTGCTCCTGGTTATAGAGCGGTTCAATCTGGACTTTAACTTGCTTGCCGACAAAAATTTCCACCTCTGCCAGCGCGTGCGACTCTTCGCCTTTTAACGTTTCCGCCACCGCCGGAGAAGCATAAACGAGGAAACGATCGGAGTCGTAGGCATGATGCACACGCACGATTTCACGCATAATTTCATAGCAGACGGTTTCCACCGTTTTCACCGTACCGCGTCCATGACACGTTGGACATTCATTGCATAGCACATGTTCCACGCTTTCGCGGGTACGCTTGCGGGTCATCTCTACCAGACCCAGTTGCGAAAAGCCGTTGATGCTGGTTTTCACGCGATCTTTGCTCAGCGCCTGCTCCAGAGAATGCAGTACCCGACGGCGATGATCTTCATTATTCATGTCGATAAAATCGATGATGATGATACCGCCCAGATTGCGCAGACGCAGCTGCCGCGCAATCGCCTGCGTCGCCTCAATATTGGTATTGAAGATCGTGTCATCGAGATTACGGTGCCCGACAAACGCCCCGGTATTGATATCAACGGTGGTCATGGCTTCGGTTTGATCGATAATCAGATAACCGCCGGATTTCAGCTCCACCTTGCGTTCCAGCGCGCGCTGAATCTCATTTTCAACATCAAAGAGATCGAAAATCGGCTGATGACCGCTGTAGTGTTCGAGCTTGCTGGTCATCTCGGGGATATATTCCGCAGTAAATTCCAGCAATGCCTCGTATGTCAGACGCGAATCCACGCGGATTCTGTCCAGCTCGGCATCGGCAAAATCACGCAGTACGCGCTGCGCCAGCGCCAGTTCGCCGTACATCTGATAGCGCGTTTGCGGCCGCTTTTTACGCTCCATGACTTTCGTCCAGACGCGTTTGAGGTAAGCGGCGTCCGACGCCAGATCCTCTTCGCACACCCCTTCCGCCGCCGTACGGATGATAAATCCGCCCTGCTCGTCGCAATATTCCGCCACCACCTTCTTCAGGCGTTCACGTTCGGTTTCGCTTTCAATACGCTGAGAAACGCCAACGTGCGACGCGCCGGGCATAAAGACGAGGTAGCGGGAAGGCAGCGTGATGTCCGTCGTCAGGCGCGCGCCTTTGGTGCCAAGCGGATCTTTTACCACCTGCACCATCAGATCCTGCCCCTGACGCACCAGCTCAGAGATGTCGCGTACGGTGAAGTTCTTTTGTTCTTCACCCGCCACGCATTCGGTATGCGGCATAATGTCTGAAGCATGAAGAAACGCGGCTTTCTCCAGTCCAATATCTACAAAAGCCGCCTGCATACCCGGAAGTACACGGCTTACACGGCCTTTGTAGATATTGCCTACGATGCCTCGTCGCGCTTCACGCTCAATATGAATTTCCTGAAGAATACCGCCATCAATGTACGCCACGCGTGTTTCCGATGGCGTTACGTTTACCAACAATTCAGCCGTCATGTTTATCCCTTTTCTCACGCAGTGCGTTAAAATTGCTCAGCAACTCATACGTTTCAACCAGCGGTAAGCCGACCACGGCGTGATAGCTGCCGTTTATCTTCCTGACAAAACAGCCACCCTGCCCCTGAATACCGTATGCTCCAGCTTTATCCATAGGCTCACCGCTGGCGACATAGCCCGCGATGTCCTCATCACTCAGTGCCCTGAACGTCACCTCCGTCACCACCAGACAATCCAGCACGTACTGGCTGTCCGCCAGCGCGACGGCCGTCATCACCTGATGCGTCTGCCCCGACAGTTTGCGCAGCATATGCGCCGCGTGTTCTGCATCGCGCGGTTTCTCCAGCACTTCACCGTTAAGAATCACGATAGTATCGGCGCCCAGCACCGGCAAGTCGCGCGCCGTTTGCGCCACGCCTGCCAGCGCCTTTTCCCGCGCCAGACGGGAGACATACTGTTGCGCGCTTTCGCCTTCGCCACGCGTTTCTTCAATTCCCGTAACGATACGTGCAAAAGAGACGCCCAGCTGCGCAAGCAGCTCCTGGCGGCGAGGTGAACCGGAAGCAAGATAAACGTCAGTCATAGAAACCTTTACTGCACAGCAAACTGCTGGCGCACTTTGCGCATCAGCAGGAAAAGCCAGGGCCAGAGCACACCGTTTACTACACTACTCCAGAATACTTCCGGTCTGAAAGAGACGTTGATCACTAAAAACTCGGCCCAGAAAACAATAATGTCCACGACCAGTGAGAGCAATATCACCACCAGCGCCTGTTGCCAGAGCGCCAGGTTACGGAATAGCTGGAATTTCAGTGCAACCAGATAAGCAATGATACTCATCGACAAGGCCCGCACGCCAAGCGTGGAGCCGCTGATCAGATCCAGTATGGCACCCATCACAAAACCTGTACCCACATTTACGCGGTGCGGCAGTGCGAGGATCCAGTACAGCAAGATAAGGAGCACCCAGTTTGGCCGGAAAACGATGATGTCATCCGGCCAGGGCATGATTTGCAGCAATAGCGCAATAAGAAACGAGAGCCAGATAACCCAGCGACCCTGGCTACGATAACTTGCCACTATTGCCCCCCCGTTGCGCGCGTAGCCGCCGGTTGTTGAGGCGCGGCAGGCGCCGGGCTAATCCCCGTGGCAGGGTCCGGCATTGGCGCTGGCGGCCCCATCGCATCTGGCGAAGGCAGAACCTGCGGCATCATCTGCATCAGTCGTTCGTTAGCGACGCGATGCACATCTTCCGGCGTCATCGGATTAGCGCCGTTGCGATCGGCTCCCCACAGCAGCAGCAGATAACGCAAACGCTGTAAACCCGCAGTCGGACGCGCCTGAATCACGGTGTAAGCACGTTGGGTGTCCAGCTTGACGGACGAAACCACGCCCACCGGATACCCTTCCGGGAAACGGCCGCCCAGACCCGACGTTACCAGCACATCGCCAACGCGAATATCGGTGTTTGCCGGCAAATGCTCAAGCTGTAAATCGTCCGTGCAGCCGTTACCGGCGGCAATGACGCGGATATCGTTACGCAGCACCTGAATCGGCAACGCATGTGTCGCATCGCAAATAAGCAGAACGCGGCTGGTCAGTTTCGCCACCGCAACGACCTGGCCCACTACGCCTTTGTCGCTGATGACCGGTTGCCCCTCATAGACCCCGTTCACGCTTCCTTTGTCGATCACCACCTGATCGCTGTAAGGATCGTTAACCGTGGAGATGACCTGAGTCACCATTTTTTGTTCGTCCTGACGCAGCGGCGAACCCAGCAGCTCGCGCAAACGCGCGTTCTCCTGTTTGTATTGCCCCAGCATCAGCAATTCGCTGTTTTTCAGCAACAGTTCCTGGCGCAGCGCCCGGTTTTCAAGTTCGAGTTGGTCACGCGAAGCCAGCGTTTGCGACACGCCGTCGAGTAATTCACGGGGACCATTGGAAATAAAGTAGAAAGGGCTGACGGCGGTATCCATGTACGTGCGGATTTGGCTGAACGTCCCCAGGCGGCTGTCGGCTATAATCACGCCGAGCGCCACCAGCACCGCCAGAATAAGGCGAATCTGTAGCGACGGGCCACGGCTAAAAATTGGCTTCATAAGTTTGCGTATTCTCGTATCAGAGTCGGCAGGGTAATCAAACCATCACCCTGCCGGTATCCGATTACTCTTCGCTGAACAGGTCGCCGCCGTGCATATCGATCATTTCCAGCGCCTTGCCGCCGCCGCGCGCCACGCAGGTCAGCGGATCTTCAGCAACAACGACAGGAATGCCGGTTTCTTCCATTAACAGACGATCAAGGTTACGCAGCAGCGCGCCGCCGCCCGTGAGCACCATACCGCGCTCGGAGATATCAGACGCCAGTTCCGGCGGGCACTGTTCCAGCGCAACCATCACCGCGCTCACGATACCGGTCAGCGGCTCCTGCAACGCTTCCAGAATCTCGTTGGAGTTCAGGGTAAAGCCGCGTGGAACGCCTTCCGCCAGGTTACGCCCGCGAACTTCGATTTCACGCACTTCGTCGCCCGGATACGCAGAACCGATTTCGTGTTTGATACGTTCTGCGGTCGCTTCGCCGATCAGAGAACCGTAGTTACGGCGCACGTAATTGATGATCGCTTCGTCGAAGCGGTCGCCGCCAATACGCACAGAAGAAGAGTAAACCACGCCGTTCAGAGAGATAACGGCCACTTCCGTCGTACCGCCACCGATATCGACAACCATTGAACCGGTTGCTTCAGACACCGGCAGACCGGCGCCGATTGCCGCAGCCATCGGTTCTTCGATCAGGAACACTTCACGAGCGCCAGCGCCCTGTGCGGATTCACGAATCGCACGACGCTCTACCTGGGTCGCTCCTACCGGTACACACACCAGCACACGAGGGCTTGGACGCATAAAGCTGTTGCTGTGCACTTGTTTGATGAAGTGCTGGAGCATTTTTTCAGTCACGAAGAAGTCAGCGATAACGCCGTCTTTCATCGGGCGAATAGCAGCGATATTGCCCGGCGTACGACCCAGCATCTGCTTCGCATCATGACCTACTGCGGCCACGCTTTTCGGTGAACCGGCACGATCCTGACGAATGGCCACAACGGAAGGCTCATTCAATACGATGCCTTGTCCTTTTACGTAAATGAGGGTATTCGCAGTACCCAGGTCAATGGACAGGTCATTGGAAAACATGCCACGAAATTTTTTCAACATACTAAGGGATAATCCTGAAAGCTGGGGCGGAAAACAAAATCCGCTTACTTTACCAACCACACGCAGCAGCGACAAGGCGCAAAAATCATCTGCTACGGTGAAAATTAGCGCAGTACGTTTCCTTTGTTACAAATCTCTGTCTGGGTCCATCAGAACTGAATACATCAGCAGCAATCCTGGCCTTCATTTGCAACCTGTAAAAGGTCGTTTACCTGCATATTTGCTGCAACAATCTGGCGAGCAGACAAGCACACCCCCATGAGGCACAGCGCGCGTTATTCTACGTGAAAACAAATTAAACGGCAGGTTAAACCGAGTATCTTTGCGAATATTTTTTCACGTTGGTGTCAAGTGGTTGGGAGGAGGCAAAAAAATCCCCCTGTCCGCCCGCCACTCCGCGCCCCGTCAGCGTATGCCACTCGCTACGCGAACGGACGCCTGTCGCGTAAACCTGCGTATGCGTTCCCGTGCAGGCTTCCACCAGGCTCTGTACCAGTAACTGGTTTTCCGTTCGTTTCTCAATGTTTCTTACCAGACTCGGATGAAGTTTCAGTAATTCCACATTAAGTTCTTTAATCCAACTGGTACTCACCAGCGTCAAACCCGCCTGTGTCACCGCGATCCGAACGCCAAGCGCATTCATTAAACGAATAACAGGCTGTAACCGACTGATGTGTTGACAAACATCTGCCTCGGCAAGTTCAAAAATAATACGTTTTCGCTGCGATTTTTCGCACTGCATCAACGTATCACGCAGCCAGCGCTGAAACCGTGGGCGGATCAACGATTCTACCGTTACCTGCATCGCCAGATTTTCCTCCGGCCAGTATTTCAGCAGCGGGATCAAACGGCTAATTTGCAAGCGGTCATACTCTTCCGATAAACCGAACTGCAATACCATCGGCATGTATTCCGCCGAAATCACCTCTTCGGCGCCGTCAAAGATACGGCACATCAGCTCCCGGTGGTGTACGCGTCCTTCACGCATTACCGCCGGTTTCTGATAAATCCGCGGCCCGCCCCGGCTGAGCATCTGCTCAATAAGAGTGCGCCAGCGTACGTTGCCTCGGCCTTTTTCCGGCAGCGAATCGTCATACACCGCCCAGCTGTTCCCTCCCTGCAACACGGCATTTCGGGTCGCGGCTTCGGCATGTTCCATCACCTGCTCCGTTGACTGACCGCTACGCCATGCGCAAATGCCGATATGTACCATATCGTCACGATCGAGCTTTTTATTAACCGGTAATGCATCTACCGCTTTTAATAACTGCCCGGCGATGCTCTCCGCTTCTTTCAATGTGCGGTGCGGCAACAGGACGGCAAAGTCGCTGCGGTGGTAGCGCGCCAGCAGCGAACCCGGGTAGCGCATAATAAATGTCGACAGCAGATTAATCAGCGCAAACAGCTGTTCTTCCGCGAGATCGCGCCCCCAGCTGTCGTGAAGCAGGTTAAAGTCTGGCAGGCGGATCATCATCACCACGCCATGCGATCCCACTTTTTCCTGATCTTCCAGCAGCGTCGCCAGTTGGTTATCAAAAAACAGGCGATTGCCCAGCCCGGTTTTGACATCCTGCGCCGCATAAGAACGGATAAGCGTATCCAGACGGCTGCGCTGTTCGCTGGCAAACTGAATTTCAGACAGCAGCATATCCAACGCGCTGCTGGTACGCGCGGGCCATTCATAGACCGACCCTCGCGCATTCGGCCCGCGCTCGCCGTTCAGAATACGCGTTGCACGAATTTCCAGCAGCTCCTGCCCGGACAGCTGGCGCTGTAGCCAGCGTACCGATAAGAACAGGATGAGAACGATAAAGCCGATCGCCAGCGTGAGCGGCGCGGTGGTCACGAGCGAGTGAAAATAGTTGCCCATCGGGTCCTGAAACACCACATGCAGCGAGGTGCCGGGATGTTTTACCAGCGGAATCGTCAGCTCACGATACAGGTTGTTGCTTCCCGCTGGCCGATAGCTGCTGTTGCGCGAATGGCTATACACCTGGCGGCCATCCTGCAACAAATCGACGCGCACGATATCAACCGATACCATCAGTTCATTAATCTGCGGCGTTAGCGTGACAAAATCAGAGGAGACAAGATGCGTGTCAATAGCGGTGGCGACCGCCTGAATGCGGCTGGTGAATTTATTCTCGATGGCATTGTAAAAACTCAGCGAGCAGCCGATGAGCGTAACGAAGATCGTTAACCCGGTAAGCAGCGTGACAAAGGCTGAGAATTTCGTCGTTAATCGCATCCGTGTGTTAACTCCGACAGTTATAAACGACATGAAAGAGCAACTCTGAACGCGAAGTCCGTTAAATTGCACAGCTAAGCGGGCATACTACCAAATCAGGTCTATCTGGCAATTTATTGCGTTGAATCGGCATCACGTTTTGATTAGCGAGTATAGTCTTCATAAATATTTTTCCAATCCACTATGCAAATTGAGGACAGGTTATGCAGGCTTTGATCTTAGAACAGCAGGACGGTAAAACCCTTGCTTCCGTTCAGACCCTTGAAGAAAGTCGGCTACCGGAAGGGGATGTAACGGTAGATGTCCACTGGTCCAGCCTGAACTATAAAGATGCTCTGGCCATCACCGGGAAAGGGAAAATCATCCGTAACTTTCCGATGATTCCTGGCATCGATTTCGCCGGAACCGTACGCGCCAGTGAAGATCCCCGCTTCCATGCCGGTCAGGAGGTTTTACTGACCGGCTGGGGCGTGGGCGAAAACCACTGGGGCGGCCTGGCTGAGCGCGCCCGCGTAAAAGGCGACTGGCTGGTTGCTCTCCCGAAAGGTCTTGATAGCCGAAATGCGATGATTATCGGCACCGCCGGTTTTACCGCCATGCTGTGCGTGATGGCGCTGGAAGACGCGGGCATTCGTCCTGAAGATGGCGAGATTGTCGTGACTGGCGCCAGCGGCGGCGTGGGCAGCACTGCCGTTGCGTTGCTGCATAAGCTGGGCTACCAGGTTGTGGCCGTGTCAGGACGCGAAAGCACCCACGACTACCTGCGTAACCTGGGCGCCAACCGCATTCTGGGGCGCGATGAGTTTGCCGAATCCCGCCCGCTGGAAAAACAACTCTGGGCCGGTGCCATCGACACCGTTGGCGATAAAGTGCTGGCGAAAGTGCTGGCGCAGATGAACTACGGCGGCTGCGTTGCGGCCTGTGGTCTGGCGGGCGGCTTCGCGCTCCCCACCACGGTCATGCCGTTTATTCTGCGTAATGTCCGCTTGCAGGGCGTGGATTCCGTGATGACTCCGCCTGCCCGCCGCGCAGAAGCCTGGAAACGCCTGGTCAACGACCTGCCAGCCTCTTTCTATGCGCAGGCTGCAACAGAAATCACGCTGGCAGACGCGCCAAAATTCGCCGATGCCATCATCAATAACCAGGCACAGGGCCGTACGCTGGTGAAGATTGCCTAATCTTCAAATTTTCGTGACATATTCGCGTTAACGTTTCGCCTCCGTCATGCTTAAAAAAACGCATGACGGAGGATGCTATGAAAATGAAAAAACTGACGGAAGCCGACGTAACCGCGGAGTCCGTTTTTATGTTGCAGCGCCGCCAGGTACTGAAAGCTTTAGGCATCAGCGCGGCCGCCCTTTCTCTGCCCGCCACCGCCCAGGCCGACCTGCTGAGCTGGTTTAAAGGCAACGATCGTCCCCCTGCGCCTGCCGGTAAGCCGCTTGATTTCAGCAAACCCGCCGCCTGGCAAAACGACCTCCCGTTAACGCCGGAAAACAAAGTCACCGGTTATAATAATTTCTATGAATTCGGCCTCGATAAAGCAGACCCGGCCGCCAACGCGGGTAGCCTGAAAACCGATCCCTGGACGTTGAAAATTAGCGGCGAAGTGGCGAAACCCCTAACGCTCGATCACGATGCGCTCACGACGCGTTTCCCGCTGGAAGAGCGAATCTATCGTATGCGCTGCGTTGAAGCATGGTCGATGGTGGTTCCCTGGATTGGCTTCCCCTTACATAAACTGCTCGCACTGGTCGAACCCACCAGCAATGCCAACTATGTGGCGTTCGAAACGATCTACGCGCCCGATGATATGCCGGGACAAAAAGATCGCTTTATCGGCGGCGGGCTAAAATACCCTTACGTCGAAGGATTGCGTCTGGACGAGGCAATGCACCCGCTCACGCTGCTGACTGTCGGCGTCTATGGTAAAGCGCTGCCGCCGCAAAACGGCGCGCCCATCCGTCTGACGGTGCCGTGGAAATACGGGTTCAAGGGGATTAAGTCGATCGTCAGTATTAAACTGACCCGCGAACGCCCGCCGACCACCTGGAATCTGGCCGCGCCAAACGAATACGGATTTTACGCCAACGTGAATCCGCACGTTGATCATCCGCGCTGGTCACAGGCGACCGAGCGTTTTATTGGCGCGGGCGGCATTCTGGATGTACAAAGACAGCCGACGCTGCTGTTTAACGGCTATGCCAGTGAAGTGGCGTCTTTATATCGCGGTCTGGATCTGCGGGAGAATTTCTAAGTGCGTCTGACACAAAAACAGATCGTCTGGCTAAAAGTACTGCTGCATCTTGCCGGATTATTACCGTTTCTCTGGCTCGTCTGGGCGGTGAATCAGGGAGGGCTCAGCGCCGATCCGGTCAAAGATATTCAACACTTTACCGGTAGGACAGCGCTGAAATTCTTGCTCGCCACCTTGCTGGTTTCACCGCTGGCGCGTTACGCTAAACAGCCATTATTGATCCGCACCCGCCGCTTGTTAGGGTTATGGTGCTTCGCCTGGGCCACGCTGCATTTAACCAGCTATGCGCTACTTGAACTGGGCATAAATAATCTGGCGCTGCTGGGCCAGGAGTTAATCACTCGTCCTTATTTAACGTTGGGCATTATCAGTTGGTTCATTTTATTCGCCCTTACGTTGACCTCCACGCAGGCGGCGCAACGAAAACTGGGGAAACGCTGGCAACGTTTGCATAACTTCGTTTATCTTGTCGCGATTCTGGCTCCCATTCATTATCTGTGGTCGGTAAAAATTTTATCGCCGCAGCCAGTCATTTATGCCCTGCTGGCGCTGGTGCTTTTAGCCTGGCGCTACAAGACATTTCGCCAGTGGTGGCGGTCGTTTGCGGGCAAAATGCTGTAACGCCTCCGTTATGTGCGGTTTGTTGCAAAACCAGGACTCGCCTTGGGTCTTTGCGTGTTAGCAGTTGATAATCTTCCCTGATAAGACCAGTATTTAGCTGCCAAATGCTACGAAATCGTTATAATGTGCGACCTTGGTTTCCCGGACAGGGTTTTTAAGCCGCTGAAAGGGTGACAATCGCGCATCAAAGGTATATTTTGTTTTTTACCGGAGAATCGCAGGAGATAGCTGCACGATGGCCGACAAATCACACATTTTGCTTTTAAACGGTCCGAACCTTAATATGCTCGGCACCCGTGAACCCGATAAGTACGGCACCCTGACACTAACGGAAATTGTTAACCGTTTGAATGCAGAGGCCGACGCGCTGAATGTGACGCTGGATCATTTGCAGTCTAACGCGGAGTACGCACTCATCGACCGTATTCATCAGGCTAAAGACACTGTGGACTATATCCTGATTAATCCGGCCGCGTTTACGCACACCAGTGTTGCGATTCGCGATGCGCTGCTCGCGGTGAGCATCCCGTTTATCGAGATTCACCTGAGCAACGTACATGCGCGGGAACCGTTTCGCCAGCATTCGTATCTTTCCGATATTGCGGCTGGCGTCATTTGCGGATTCGGCGCTGACGGTTACTCATACGCTTTACAGACGGCGGTAAAACGCCTGTCACAATCACACTAAACAAAGAGTACGGAACCCACTCATGGATATTCGTAAGATTAAAAAACTGATCGAGCTGGTTGAAGAATCAGGCATCTCCGAACTGGAAATTTCTGAAGGCGAAGAGTCTGTGCGCATCAGCCGCACCGCGCCAAACGCAGGTTTTCCGGTGATGCAACAAGCTTATGCTGCGCCAATGCAGCAGCCAGCTCTGTCTAACGCTGTCGCTCCGGCGGCTGTTCCAGCAATGGAAGCGCCTGCTGCATCAGCGGAAATCAGTGGTCACATCGTACGTTCCCCAATGGTTGGTACTTTCTACCGCACCCCGAGCCCGGATGCGAAAGCATTCGTCGAAGTCGGTCAGAAAGTTAACGCGGGCGATACCCTGTGCATCGTTGAAGCCATGAAAATGATGAACCAGATCGAAGCCGATAAATCCGGCGTGGTGAAAGCAATTCTGGTCGAAAGTGGTCAGCCGGTAGAATTTGACGAGCCGCTGGTCGTCATCGAATAACGAGGCGAACATGCTGGATAAAATTGTCATCGCCAACCGTGGCGAGATTGCACTGCGTATTCTTCGTGCCTGTAAAGAACTGGGTATCAAGACCGTGGCTGTGCACTCAAGCGCGGATCGCGATTTAAAACACGTATTGCTGGCGGATGAGACGGTCTGTATTGGCCCGGCTCCGTCCGTAAAAAGCTATCTGAACATCCCGGCTATCATCAGCGCCGCTGAAATCACCGGCGCGGTGGCAATCCATCCGGGTTACGGCTTCTTGTCTGAGAACGCCAACTTCGCTGAGCAGGTTGAACGCTCCGGCTTTATCTTCATTGGCCCGAAGGCCGACACCATCCGCCTGATGGGCGATAAAGTGTCCGCAATCAGCGCAATGAAGCAGGCTGGCGTTCCATGCGTACCGGGTTCTGACGGCCCGTTGGGCGACGATATGGATAAAAACCGCGCCATTGCAAAACGCATCGGCTACCCGGTTATTATCAAAGCGTCCGGCGGCGGCGGCGGTCGCGGTATGCGCGTTGTGCGCGGCGATGCCGAACTGGCGCAATCCATTTCCATGACCAAAGCGGAAGCGAAAGCAGCCTTCAGCAATGACATGGTGTACATGGAAAAATACCTGGAAAACCCACGCCACATCGAAATTCAGGTGTTGGCTGACGGCCAGGGTAACGCTATCTATCTGGCAGAACGTGACTGCTCCATGCAGCGTCGTCACCAGAAAGTGGTCGAAGAAGCGCCAGCGCCGGGCATTACCCCGGAACTGCGTCGTTACATCGGCGAGCGTTGCTCCAAAGCGTGTGTCGATATCGGCTATCGCGGAGCAGGTACGTTTGAGTTCCTGTTCGAAAACGGCGAGTTCTATTTCATCGAAATGAACACCCGTATTCAGGTAGAACACCCGGTTACTGAAATGATCACCGGCGTTGACCTGATCAAAGAACAGCTGCGTATCGCTGCGGGCCAGCCGCTGTCCATCAAGCAGGAAGAAGTTGTGGTGAAAGGCCATGCGGTAGAATGCCGTATCAACGCCGAAGACCCGAACACCTTCCTGCCAAGCCCGGGTAAAATCACGCGTTTCCACGCGCCGGGCGGCTTTGGCGTACGCTGGGAGTCCCATATCTACGCGGGTTACACCGTACCGCCGTACTATGACTCCATGATCGGCAAGCTGATCTGCTACGGTGAAAACCGTGACGTGGCGATTGCCCGTATGAAAAACGCATTGCAGGAACTGATCATTGATGGCATCAAAACCAACATTGACCTGCAAACCCGCATCATGAACGACGAGCACTTCCAGCACGGTGGCACCAACATCCACTATCTGGAGAAGAAACTCGGTCTTCAGGAAAAATAAGCGTGCGTTAACTGAAAAAGGCCGGTTTTCCGGCCTTTTGTTTTTTTCCCTCCGGTACATCCCATAAGGTACAATCCCCGCTTTCTTCATCCACAAGGGACAAAAAATGGACACGCGTTTTGTTCAGGCCAACAAAGAGGCGCGTTGGGCGCTGTGGCTGACCCTTCTGTATCTGGCTGCGTGGTTGGTGACTGCTTACTTACCAGGTGCGGCACCCGGCATAACGGGCCTTCCGCACTGGTTTGAAATGGCCTGCCTGCTGACGCCGCTTGTTTTCATTTTACTGTGCTGGGCTATGGTGAAATTTATCTATCGCGACATTCCTCTGGAGGACGATGATGCAGCTTGAAGTCATTCTGCCGCTTATCGCCTATCTGCTGGTGGTGTTTGGTCTGTCGGTCTATGCCATGCGAAAAAGGACGACGGGCACCTTCCTGAATGAGTATTTCCTCGGTAGCCGTTCGATGGGCGGAATTGTATTGGCGATGACGCTGACCGCCACCTACATCAGCGCCAGCTCATTTATCGGCGGCCCGGGCGCGGCCTATAAATACGGCCTGGGCTGGGTATTGCTGGCGATGATCCAGCTACCCGCCGTCTGGCTCTCGCTGGGTATTCTGGGTAAGAAGTTCGCTATTCTGGCGCGGCGCTACAACGCCGTCACCCTTAACGATATGCTGTTTGCCCGCTATCAAAGCCGTCTGCTGGTCTGGCTGGCAAGCCTCAGCCTGCTGGTGGCTTTCGTCGGGGCGATGACCGTACAGTTTATTGGCGGCGCGCGTCTGCTTGAGACCGCAGCGGGCATCCCCTACGAAACAGGGCTGTTAATCTTTGGCGTCAGCATCGCGTTGTATACCGCATTTGGCGGTTTTCGCGCCAGCGTGCTCAACGATACGATGCAGGGCATGGTCATGCTGATTGGCACCATCGTCCTGTTGGTCGGCGTGGTTCATGCGGCAGGCGGCCTCGGACACGCAGTCGAAACCCTGCAAACGATCGACCCGAAACTGGTGACGCCGCAGGGCGCGGATGACATTCTGTCACCGACCTTTATGACCTCATTCTGGGTGCTGGTGTGCTTTGGCGTGATCGGCCTGCCGCATACTGCCGTGCGTTGCATCTCCTATAAAGACAGTAAAGCGGTGCATCGCGGCATTATCATCGGCACGATTGTGGTGGCGATCCTGATGTTCGGTATGCACCTGGCGGGCGCGCTGGGACGGGCGGTGATCCCTGACCTGACCGTACCGGACCTGGTCATTCCAACGCTGATGGTTAAGGTTCTGCCGCCGATTGCCGCCGGCATCTTTCTCGCCGCGCCGATGGCGGCCATTATGTCGACAATCAATGCCCAGTTGCTGCAAAGTTCCGCTACGATCATTAAAGATCTCTATCTGAATATTCGCCCGGAGCAAATGCATAACGAAACTCGCCTGAAGCGGATGTCAGCCATCATCACGCTGCTGTTAGGCGCGCTGCTGCTGCTCGCGGCCTGGAAACCGCCGGAAATGATTATCTGGCTTAACCTGCTGGCTTTCGGCGGCCTGGAAGCGGTGTTCTTATGGCCGCTGGTGCTGGGCCTGTACTGGGAGCGTGCAAACGCGACAGGCGCGCTAAGCGCTATGATCATTGGCGGCGTGTTGTATGCCGTGCTCGCCACCTTTAACGTTCAGTACCTGGGCTTTCACCCCATCGTGCCCTCGCTACTGCTCAGTTTATTGGCTTTTCTGGCCGGAAACCGTTTTGGTTCATCTGCCCAGCAAGCCACCTTATTGACTACTGATAAATAAAGAGTTTTGCCATGCCGTGGATCCAACTGAAACTGAATACGACCGGTACGAACGCCGAAGAACTTAGCGATGCGCTGGTGGAAACCGGCGCGGTCTCTGTGACCTTCCAGGACACGCACGACACGCCGGTATTTGAACCGTTGCCAGGTGAAACGCGTCTGTGGGGCGATACCGACGTTATCGGCCTGTTCGATGCCGAAACCGACATGAAAGAGGTGGTGGCAATCCTTGAGCATCATCCGCTGCTGGGCGCGGGTTTCGCGCATAAGATTGAGCAACTGGAAGATAAAGACTGGGAACGCGAATGGATGGACAACTTTCACCCGATGCGCTTTGGCGAGCGTCTGTGGATTTGCCCGAGCTGGCGCGATGTACCGGATGAGAACGCCGTCAACGTCATGCTGGACCCGGGTCTGGCCTTCGGTACCGGCACGCATCCCACCACGTCCCTCTGCCTGCAATGGCTCGACGGGCTTGATCTGAACGGTAAGACGGTGATCGACTTTGGCTGCGGTTCCGGCATCCTGGCGATTGCCGCATTAAAACTGGGCGCTGCGAAAGCTATCGGGATCGATATCGATCCGCAGGCGATCCAGGCCAGCCGTGATAACGCAGAGCGCAACGGCGTATCTGAGCGTCTGGAGCTCTACCTCCCCAAAGACCAGCCAGAAGCCATGAAAGCCGATGTGGTGGTCGCTAACATCCTGGCTGGCCCATTACGTGAACTGGCCCCGTTAATCAGCGTACTGCCCGTTGAGGGCGGTTTACTGGGGCTTTCCGGCATCCTGGCCAGCCAGGCGGAAAGCGTATGCGAAGCCTATACCGAACTCTTTACGCTCGACCCGGTGGTAGAGAAAGAAGAGTGGTGCCGCATTACCGGTCGTAAAAAATAATCAGTCCTTTCCGGCGTGGTCATCTGGCCACGCCTTTTTCACACGATTCGCTTTCCTCTCCTGCTCGTCATCGATACAATATTCTTTATAATTGATTGATTTACATAATGTTATGTTGTTTTCAATTCATCGGGTAAATGCATGAAGTTAATTTCTTTGGCCACTGCCTTTCTGGCAATCTGTATGATGCCCGTATCCGGTTCGGCAACTGACTGGAGCTATGAAGGCGACACCTCTCCCGCGCACTGGGGTGAAATCAATAAAGCATACAAACTGTGCCAGACCGGGATGAGCCAGTCCCCTGTTGATATTCTCACCACGAATGAAATCCAGCTCCCGCCGCTTAACGTACAGTACATCGATCGCGCCGACATGCTCCTGAACGTTAACCACACTCTTCAGGTAACAATGAACCCCTATTCTTCTGCTTTCGCTCAGATTGACGATCAGCCTTATGCTTTAGCAGAATTTCATTTTCATGCCCCAAGTGAAAATACCATCAATGGTAAACACTATGCGATGGAGCTGCACCTGACGCACAAAAACCAGGAAGGTGAGATTGCCGTCGTTGCCGTCATGTTTGATATCGGTGAGCCAAATGAGGCAATTGAACGTTTATGGCAATCCATCCCGGCAACCCCGGGCGACAGCATACCGTTGCTTTCCCCCGTCGATATCAATCTGCTGTTGCCGGAAGACAGAACCTACTGGCGCTTTAGCGGTTCGTTAACGACGCCTCCCTGTAGCGAAGGCGTAACCTGGATTGTCCTGAAACAGCCTATGACGCTTTCTGCCGGTCAACTGGAAAAATTTCGCCATACGATACACCCTGCCAACAATCGCCCTGTCCAGCCTTTGAATGGCCGCGTCATTAACGAATGGTCGATACCGACGCTTCGCGATCCTGTCCTGAAATGAGGCGGTGATCACACTATGAAACGATAATCTGCTGGTTAAATCAGCAGATTATGTTGTCCAGCCGTCAGCCATAGAAGAAAAAATGAGAAGTTACGCAAAATTGTAAGCGTATAAAAATTCGGCCTCATTTTATAACGCAATGATTTATAAAGTTAATTAATTCTCATCATTCATCTTAACTGCGATTCTTTGATCCACCTCAGAGGATTGGTCAAAGTTTGGCCTTTCATCTCGTGCAAAAAATGCGTAATATACGCCGCCTTGCAGTCACAGTATGGTCATTTCTTAACTCATGCGCATCGGACAATACCAGCTTAGAAATCGCCTGATCGCAGCGCCCATGGCTGGCATTACTGACAGACCTTTTCGGACGCTGTGCTATGAGATGGGAGCAGGATTGACGGTATCCGAGATGATGTCTTCTAACCCGCAGGTTTGGGAAAGCGACAAATCTCGTTTACGGATGGTGCACGTTGATGAGCCAGGCGTTCGCACGGTGCAAATCGCCGGTAGCGACCCTGTTGAGATGGCTGATGCCGCACGTATTAACGTGGAAAGCGGCGCCCAGATTATTGATATCAATATGGGGTGTCCGGCTAAAAAAGTGAATCGCAAGCTCGCAGGTTCAGCCCTCTTGCAGTACCCGGATTTAGTGAAGTCGATACTAACCGAGGTCGTGAGTGCAGTGGACGTTCCTGTCACCCTGAAGATTCGCACCGGCTGGGCCCCGGAACACCGTAACTGCGTAGAGATTGCCCAACTGGCTGAAGACTGTGGCATTCAGGCTCTGACCATTCATGGACGCACCCGCGCCTGTTTGTTCAATGGAGATGCTGAATACGACAGTATTCGGGCAGTTAAGCAGAAAGTTTCCATTCCGATTATCGCGAATGGCGACATTACTGACCCGCATAAAGCCAGAGCTGTGCTCAACTATACGGGGGCGGATGCCCTGATGATAGGCCGCGCAGCTCAGGGAAGACCCTGGATCTTTCGGGAAATCCAGCATTATCTGGACACTGGGGAGTTGCTACCCCCCCTGCCTTTGGCAGAGGTTAAGCGCTTGCTTTGCGCGCATGTTCGGGAACTGCATGACTTTTATGGCCAGGCAAAAGGGTACCGAATTGCACGTAAACACGTCTCCTGGTATCTCCAGGAGCACGCTCCAAATGACCAGTTTCGGCGCACATTCAACGCCATTGAGGATGCCAGCGAACAGCTGGAGGCGTTGGAGGCATACTTCGAAAATTTTGCGTAATGAAATAAAGAGCTGACAGAACTATGTTCGAACAACGCGTAAATTCTGACGTACTGACCGTTTCTACCGTTAACTCTCAGGATCAGGTGACTCAAAAGCCCCTGCGTGACTCGGTTAAACAGGCACTGAAGAACTATTTTGCTCAACTGAACGGTCAGGATGTTAATGACCTCTATGAGCTGGTACTGGCTGAAGTAGAACAGCCCCTGTTGGACATGGTGATGCAATACACCCGTGGTAACCAGACCCGTGCTGCCCTGATGATGGGCATCAACCGTGGTACGCTGCGTAAAAAATTGAAAAAATACGGCATGAACTAATTTCGATTAGCTAATTGCTTGTTTAAAAAGGCGCTACTCGGCATGGGGAAGCGCCTTTTTTATTCGCGTCAGACAGGAGTTTGTTCATGAATGTCGGATTTGAGCCGCAATATTTTGGCGATGAATCGAAGAAGATCATTCACGGTGATGCGCTTTCAGAATTGAAAAAACTGCCCCCGGAAAGTGCCGATTTAATTTTTGCCGACCCGCCCTACAACATCGGAAAAAATTTTGACGGTCTGGTGGAGTCCTGGGACGAAGAGACCTTTTTGGCCTGGCTGTTTGAATGCATTGATGAGTGCCATCGGGTGCTGAAAAAACACGGCACGATGTACATCATGAACAGCACAGAGAACATGCCCTATCTCGACCTCAAATGCAGGAAACTGTTCGATATCAAAAGCCGCATCATATGGTCGTACGACAGCTCAGGCGTGCAGGCCAAAAAGTATTTTGGCTCAATGTATGAACCCATCCTGATGATGGTAAAAGATGCGAAGAACTATACGTTTAATCGTGATGACATCCTGGTTGAAACCAAAACCGGCGCAAAAAGAGCGTTGATCGATTACCGCAAAAATCCGCCCCAGCCCTACAACACGCAAAAAGTCCCCGGAAACGTCTGGGATTTTCCCCGCGTCCGCTACTTAATGGATGAGTATGAGAACCATCCCACGCAAAAACCCAGAGCGCTATTGAGCCGGATCATCCTGGCCTCCTCAAACCCGGGCGACACGGTGTTAGATCCCTTCGCCGGAAGCTTCACGACGGGCGCCGTAGCCGTGGAAACCGGGCGCAAATTTGTCGGCATCGAAATCAACAATGAATACGTAAAAATGGGCATCAGAAGGCTGAACGTCACCTCTCACTATGCGGAAAACGAGCTGGCAAAGGTGAAAAAGCGCAAGACAACAAACCTGTCCAAAAAGAGCCGAATGACCGAAATGACGGATACGTCTCAGGTGAAGTAAAAGCATTGTAAGTCTGCTTTTCTGCCGCGTTGTTTCGTGTATATTCCTTGCACGCTTGGGCATGAATACACAGGATTTGGCAATGATTCGTAAGTATTGGTGGCTGGTTGTTTTCGCAGTCTCCGTTTTCCTTTTTGACGCATTACTCATGCAGTGGATCGAACTGATGACAACGGAATACGATAAATGCCGCAACATGAATTCGGTTAACCCGCTCAAACTCGTCAACTGCGCCGACCTTGAGTAGTACGCCAGCCAGTTCTATGCAAATTATGCCGACGCACAGTTGGGGATAACCGTTACGCTTCCACGACCGGCTTGTTATTCTGCGTTAATACCATCACATTGCCATTCGGAACTAACATTTTTAATACATTATCCACTAATTGCGGCGCCTGCTTATAGAGATCATAACTGGAAGGATTCATTAACCAGTTCTTTACGATTCCGCTAAAACTGCCATGAAGCACAATTAAATTGACCTCGACATCAAGACCGGTCGCAATCAGTCCTTTATTCATACATTGCTGTAATGCTTCACGCATTATCTGATAACTGAAGCCTATTTTTTCCCGAATATCCTGTTCTGATATCATATCATTATGAAATTCACAT
This sequence comes from Citrobacter sp. CK199, assembly GCF_030333285.1. NCBI lineage: Bacteria > Pseudomonadati > Pseudomonadota > Gammaproteobacteria > Enterobacterales > Enterobacteriaceae > Citrobacter > Citrobacter sp. CK199. The sequence goes on from NZ_JAOWGF010000026.1 coordinate 589,841, forward strand.
TTATGATATAAAATCTGCATTAATGCCTGTTGCCGGGGCACCTCAGCAATATATTGCAAAGCGGCAATCAGTTTTTCACGCAAATTCTGTAGCGGATTATCGCCCCCACACGTTGTTAACCTGTCCTGAATGAGATCGCGTAGCGGTGGTTGCTGACCCCATACCTCATTAAACAACTGCGTCTTGTTCTCAAAATGCCAATAGATAGCGCCCCGCGTAACATTCGCGGCGTCTGCAATGTCGTTTAGCGTGGTGCTGCTGACCCCGTGCAAGGCGAACTGTACGATCGCTGTTTCAATCAAGTGTTGTCGGGTTCTGAGGGCGTCCGCTTTTGTTTTCCTGGCCATAATGAAATGTGTCTGAAACCGGAGGATGACAGTAAATACTGTTCAGGGATAACGCGCAAATGTATCACTTCATTTTTATTTAAACGAGAGTCCTCGTGTATTATTACGCACAATACATCCAAATAAATAATAAATACAAATGAATCAAATAAAACTATTCACCAAAAGAATGTATATTTCTATTTGTGTTAATGAAAGACAGGGTTTTACTTTTCCACCGCATTATGAAACGACGGGATATTAATCTTTTTTTGCTTTTACGTGCCGTGCATGACGACCAGAAATAAGTATTGCTTACATCACGAGCTGATAATTTGTAGGATAGCCAACTGCTATTTTATTTGTGCGCGTTAACGCCTTACCGTTATCCGGTAAATAACGAGCTTCGGTTTTCTAAGGAACAGTAATGACGAAACATGCCAGGTTTGCACTCCTGCCCTCATTCATCATAATCTCCGCAGCGTTACTCGCCGGTTGTAACGATCAGGGAGATACGCAAGCTCACCCTGCTGAGCCGCAAGTCACCGTCCACGTAGTCGAATCTGCTCCCTTAGCGGTGACGACCGAGCTGCCGGGGCGCACGACGCCATTTCGTATTGCGGAAGTCCGGCCTCAGGTCAGCGGCATTGTACTGAAAAGGAATTTCACCGAAGGTAGCGATATCGAAGCAGGCCAGTCGCTTTATCAGATTGACCCGGCGACTTATCAGGCTGATTACGACAGCGCCAAAGGCGAGCTGGCAAAAAGCGAAGCTGCCGCCGCCATTGCACACTTAACGGTTAAACGCTACGTTCCGCTGGTTGGCACAAAATACATTAGCCAACAAGAGTACGACCAGGCCATCGCCGATGCTCGTCAGGCCGATGCCGCCGTTATCGCCGCAAAAGCCGCAGTAGAAAGCGCGCGCATCAACCTCACCTACACCAAAGTGACTTCACCGATCAGCGGCCGCATTGGTAAATCCAGTGTCACCGAAGGCGCGCTGGTGACCAATGGTCAGGCAACCGAACTGGCGACCGTGCAACAGCTTGACCCTATTTACGTTGATGTGACGCAGTCCAGCAGCGATTTTATGCGTCTCAGGCAGTCCGTCGAGCAGGGTAGCCTGCACAAAGACAACACCCGCAGCAACGTCGAGTTGGTAATGGAAAATGGTCAGGCGTACCCGCTGAAAGGCACGCTGCAATTTTCCGACGTTACGGTAGATGAAAGTACCGGTTCTATCACCCTTCGGGCTGTTTTCCCCAATCCTCAGCACACCCTGCTTCCCGGTATGTTTGTCCGCGCGCGAATTGATGAAGGCATTCAGCCCAATGCCATTCTCGTTCCACAGCAGGGCGTAACGCGTACGCCGCGTGGCGATGCGATGGTGATGATCGTCAATGATAAAGATCAGGTTGAAGCGCGCGACGTTATCGCTACTCAGGCGATCGGCGATAAATGGTTAATCAGCAAAGGGTTGCAACCGGGCGACAAAGTTATCGTCAGCGGCTTGCAGAAAGCCCGCCCGGGCGAACAGGTTAAAGCCACCACCGATGCCCCTGCGGCGAATGCAGCGCAATAAGGTAACCGGACATGGCAAACTTTTTTATTAATCGCCCGATTTTTGCCTGGGTTCTGGCCATCATTCTCATGATGGCCGGCGCCCTGGCGATCATGCAGCTGCCCGTTGCGCAGTACCCGACCATCGCGCCGCCCGCCGTTGCGATTTCCGCAACCTACCCGGGAGCGGACGCGCAAACGGTGCAGGATACCGTAACGCAGGTTATCGAACAGAATATGAACGGTATCGATAACCTGATGTATATGTCGTCCACCAGCGACTCGTCCGGTAGCGTAACTATTACGTTGACGTTCCAGTCCGGTACCGACCCGGATATCGCGCAGGTTCAGGTACAAAATAAACTGCAACTGGCCATGCCTTTGTTGCCGCAGGAAGTACAGCAGCAAGGTATCAGCGTCGAGAAATCAAGCAGTAGCTTCCTTCTGGTGGCCGGTTTTGTTTCCGACAATAAGAACCTGACGCAGGATGACATTTCCGATTATGTGGCGTCTAACGTTAAAGATACCATCAGCCGGACATCCGGCGTCGGCGACGTCCAACTGTTTGGCGCGCAGTACGCGATGCGTATCTGGCTCGACAGCAATGCGTTAAACAAATACCAACTGACGCCGTTAGATGTTATTAACCAGCTGAAAACGCAGAACAACCAGATTGCCGCAGGCCAACTGGGCGGGACGCCTTCCATCCCGGGACAGCAGCTTAACGCCTCTATCATCGCGCAAACACGCCTGAAAACGCCTGAAGAGTTTGGCCGCATCACGCTGAAAGTGAATCAGGATGGTTCGATGGTCCATCTTAAAGATGTGGCCCGCATCGAACTGGGCGGCGAAAACTACAACATGGTGACGAAGATTAATGGCCAGGCGGCGACAGGTCTGGGTATTAAGCTGGCAACCGGCGCGAACGCGCTGGATACGGCAGCGGCCATTAAAGCAAAGCTTGCGGAACTACAACCGTTTTTCCCGCAAGGGTTGAAAGTGGTCTACCCGTATGACACCACGCCGTTTGTGAAAATATCGATTCATGAAGTGGTGAAAACGCTGTTTGAAGCAATCATCCTCGTTTTCCTGGTCATGTATCTTTTCCTGCAAAACATACGCGCGACGTTGATACCGACCATTGCGGTGCCGGTTGTACTGCTGGGTACATTCGCCATCCTGGCGGCGTTCGGTTTCTCTATTAATACGTTAACAATGTTCGGGATGGTGCTCGCCATCGGCTTGCTGGTCGATGATGCTATCGTCGTCGTGGAAAACGTCGAACGCGTGATGGTGGAAGAAAAGCTACCGCCCAAAGAAGCGACTCAGAAATCAATGTCGCAGATTCAGGGCGCGCTGGTGGGGATCGCGATGGTGCTTTCCGCCGTATTTGTGCCGATGGCCTTCTTTGGCGGCTCAACTGGCGCAATTTACCGCCAGTTCTCGCTGACTATCGTTTCTGCAATGGCGCTTTCTGTACTGGTTGCGCTCATCCTGACGCCTGCGCTTTGCGCCACGCTGCTTAAGCCTGCGTCTGCCGATCACCATGAAAAGAAAGGTGGCTTCTTCGGGTGGTTTAACACGCTGTTTGAGAAAAGCGTCGGGCATTACAGTAACAGCGTCAGCGGTATTTTGCGCAAGACCGGGCGTTATTTGCTGCTGTATGTCCTTATCGTCGGCGGCATGGCCATTTTGTTCCTGCGCTTACCCACCTCCTTCCTGCCAGAAGAAGATCAGGGCGTATTCATGACGATGGTGCAGTTACCTGCTGGCGCGACGCAGACGCGTACGCAGCAAGTGCTGGATCAGATTCAGAACTACTATCTGAACCAGGAAAAAGCCAACGTTGAATCCGTCTTTACCGTGAATGGTTTTAGCTTTAGCGGACAGGGGCAGAACTCCGGTATTGTCTTTATTAGCCTGAAGCCCTGGGAAGAACGCCCCGGCGAAGAAAATGGCGTAGAAGCGATCGTTGCCCGCGCAACCAGGGCATTCAGCCAGATAAAGGATGGTCTTGTCTTCCCGTTCAACCTGCCCGCGATTATTGAGCTGGGTACGGCAACGGGGTTTGACTTTGAACTGATCGATCAGGCGAACCTGGGCCACACGGAGCTCACCAAAGCCCGGAACCAGTTGCTGGGTATGATAAAAGAGCATCCCGACCTGCTGGTTCGCGTACGCCCTAACGGACTGGAAGATACGCCACAGTTCAAGCTGGATGTCGATCAGGAAAAAGCACAGGCTCTGGGAGTCAACCTGTCAGACATCAACCAGACGATTTCCACCGCGCTTGGCGGCACGTACGTGAATGATTTCATCGATCATGGACGAGTGAAGAAAGTCTATGTCCAGGCGGATGCGCCGTTCCGCATGTTGCCCGGTGACATCAACAATCTGTATGTCCGTAGCGCAAACGGTGAAATGGTTCCGTTCTCCACCTTCAGTTCGGCACGGTGGATTTACGGCTCACCACGTCTGGAACGCTACAACGGTATGCCTTCAATGGAGCTGTTGGGTGAAGCGGCGCCCGGCAGAAGTACCGGGGAAGCGATGGCATTAATGGAAAGCCTGGCGGCAAAATTACCGAACGGTATTGGTCATGACTGGACAGGCATGTCGTATCAGGAGCGCCTCTCCGGCAACCAGGCTCCGGCGTTGTATGCAATCTCACTGATTGTGGTCTTCCTTTGCCTGGCTGCATTGTATGAAAGCTGGTCCATTCCGTTCTCCGTTATGCTCGTCGTACCGCTCGGCGTGGTCGGCGCATTGCTGGCCGCCTCGCTTCGCGGACTGAATAACGACGTTTACTTCCAGGTTGGCCTGCTCACAACCATTGGCCTTTCTGCTAAAAACGCCATCCTGATTGTGGAGTTTGCCAAGGATCTGATGGAGAAAGAGGGACGAGGGTTGATTGAGGCAACGCTTGAAGCGTCGCGTATGCGTTTACGCCCAATCCTGATGACATCTCTGGCGTTCATCCTCGGCGTTATGCCGCTGGTTATCAGTCATGGCGCAGGCAGTGGCGCGCAAAATGCGGTGGGAACGGGGGTTATGGGAGGAATGCTGACGGCGACATTGCTGGCAATCTTCTTCGTTCCGGTCTTCTTTGTGGTCGTAAGACGTCGTTTTAACCGGCATCATGATTAACCACTAAAATTACGGCGCCTTCGGGCGCCTTTTTCCAAAATAATTATCCATTTATGTATTAAAAAGATAGTCATTTATTTTCCCTGCTATTTACCAGACATGCACCGCTTAGCCATCCTTTTCTCCATTATTTTTACAATCCACATGAATTGAAATTATTCCATATGCGGGTGCCTTTTTAAGGCGTGATAAAATAGCGTCGGGTTCGCAGCTAGCGGAGCATTCGACTTTGCTGGATGTAGCGAAACGTTTATTTTTGAGGTAACACCATGAAAAGATTAATTCCTGTTGCATTGCTCACAACCTTGCTGGCGGGGTGTGCGCATGACTCTCCTTGCGTTCCGGTTTATGACGACCAGGGTCGTCTGGTTCATACCAATACCTGTATGAAGGGCACCACGCAGGATAACTGGGAAACAGCGGGGGCGATTGCCGGTGGCGCAGCCGCTGTCGCAGGCCTGACGCTGGGGATTGTTGCCCTGACGAAATAGGTTTTATTAAAAGCGCGGCAACCCGCGCTTTTAATATAAGGCAAAGCTCTGGATAATCGATTTATTATTAATCATTAATTATAGATTTCTCTCACATATCTACTCTATAAGATTGGCGTTTTTCATTATTCTGTCTTAGTGAAACTGCATTTATCATACTTATCCTGCCGATATTAACGGGCGAAATCGTTATTCCGTACAGCACCCGTAAATTTAAATATTTTGCTCCAAAATGTGGCTTACGTTTCATTTTCGCACCATTTCAGGGCGCTGCATTTATTTTTTCCTGTCTACACTCTGCATATTGCGTCGAGCATTCGTTCGCAAAACCTGGCACTACCTTTGCTTAAAAGAGTATGGCCAAAGCCACAGACAGGTAAAGACGTTCCAGAACGTCTCTCTATAACGATAATTTCTCCACACAGGATGCATTATGAAAAAGATGATGATAGCCAGCCTGGCTGCGGTCGGCGTGCTGCTTGCTGTTGCAAATCAGGCGCATGCTGGCGCAACACTGGATGCCGTAAAGAAAAAAGGATTCGTACAATGTGGGATCAGTGACGGCCTGCCTGGTTTTTCTTATGCAGATGCAAGCGGTAAATTCACGGGTATTGACGTCGATGTTTGTCGTGGCGTTGCCGCAGCCGTCTTTGGCGATGATACAAAAGTAAAATATACCCCACTCACTGCAAAGGAACGCTTCACCGCCTTGCAATCCGGCGAAGTCGATCTGTTATCCCGTAATACAACCTGGACCTCTTCACGCGACGCAGGTATGGGCATGTCATTCACTGGCGTGACGTATTACGACGGGATTGGTTTCCTGACGCATAACAAAGCGGGGTTAAAAAGCGCTAAAGAGCTGGACGGCGCCACCGTCTGTATACAGGCTGGCACGGATACCGAACTGAACGTGGCCGATTACTTTAAAGCCAACAAAATGAAATACACCCCGGTCACCTTTGATCGCTCTGATGAGTCAGCCAAAGCGCTGGAATCGGGCCGCTGTGACACGCTGGCTTCTGACCAGTCTCAGTTATATGCCCTGCGAATCAAGCTGAGCGACCCTGCCGAATGGATCGTCTTGCCTGAAGTCATCTCAAAAGAGCCTCTGGGCCCCGTTGTGCGCCGTGGCGATGATGAGTGGTTCTCTGTCGTCCGCTGGACGCTGTTCGCTATGCTGAATGCTGAAGAAATGGAAATTAACTCGCAGAACGTAGATGAGAAAGCGGCGAATCCGGCAACACCGGACATGGCGCATTTGTTGGGCAAAGAAGGAGATTACGGTAAGGATCTGAAGCTGGATAACAAATGGGCCTACAACATCATTAAACAGGTTGGTAACTACGCGGAGATCTTTGAACGTAACGTGGGATCGGAAAGCCCGCTGAAGATCAAACGAGGCCAGAACAATCTCTGGAATAACGGCGGCATTCAGTACGCACCACCCGTACGCTAAGCCGTTGTGATGTAACGGGCGCCGCACCTGCGGCGCTCAGCCCAGAGTTATGGTTACCGAGGTTTTCTTATGTCCCATCGCCGCTCAACCGTGAAAGGAATGCTCTCCTTTTCTAACCCTGCGGTCCGCGCCTGGTTATTTCAAATACTCGCCGTTATTGCGGTTGTCAGTGTTGCGGTCTATTTAATTCATAATACGATTAACAATCTGAGCAGCCGGGGGATTACCTCAGGATTCGCGTTTCTCGATCGCAGCGCCGGGTTTGGTATTGTTCAGCACCTGATCGACTACGAGCAAGGGGATACATACGGTCGCGTCTTTCTGGTCGGCTTGCTCAATACCCTGTTGGTCTCCGCACTGTGTATTGTTTTTGCGTCATTTTTAGGTTTTTTCCTCGGCCTTGCACGCCTGTCGGATAACTGGTTATTGCGTAAGTTATCGACCATTTACATCGAAACCTTTCGCAATATTCCGCCATTGCTGCAAATCTTCTTCTGGTACTTTGCCGTCCTGCGTAATTTACCCGGGCCACGGCAGGCGGTCAGCGCGCTGGATTTGGTTTTTCTGAGTAATCGGGGACTCTATATTCCGGCACCACAGCTGGGTGAAGGCGTTATCGCTTTTTGCATGGCAATCCTTCTGGCGATCGTCATCTCCACTGGACTCTTTCGCTTCAATAAAACGCACCAGATTAAGACGGGGCAATTGCGCCGAACATGGCCTACAGCGTTGGCGCTTATCGTACTATTGCCGGCTGTCGCTCAGTGGCTATTTGGCGCGGCGCTGCACTGGGATGTGCCCGAGTTACGCGGGTTTAACTTCCGGGGAGGGATGGCATTAATTCCAGAACTGGCTGCGTTGACGCTGGCGCTTTCGGTATACACCTCGGCATTTATTGCTGAGATCATCCGTTCCGGTATCCAGGCGGTTCCCCACGGCCAGCATGAAGCCGCGCGTTCACTGGGCCTCCCTAATCCGGTAACGCTACGTCAGGTCATCATTCCCCAGGCACTGCGCGTGATCATTCCTCCATTGACCAGCCAGTATCTGAATATCGTGAAGAACTCATCGCTTGCCGCCGCTATCGGCTACCCGGATATGGTTTCCCTGTTTGCCGGAACGGTACTGAACCAGACGGGTCAGGCCATTGAAACCATCGCCATCGCCATGTCGGTATATCTGATCATCAGCCTCAGTATTTCCCTGCTGATGAATATTTATAACCGCCGTATCGCCCTGATTGAGCGCTAAGGAACCATGATGACAAAAGCTCTTCTGTCTCATCCCATGCGCCCGGCCAATAACGGCGCAGGTCGCATAATTTTGTGGGTACGTAAAAATCTCTTTTCCAGTTGGTCCAATAGCCTGCTAACCCTTTTTTGTCTGTGGCTCATGTGGATACTCATTCCCCCCTTGCTGAACTGGGCGTTTCTACAGGCTAACTGGGTGGGTTCGACGCGTGCTGATTGCACGAAAGCGGGTGCCTGCTGGGTATTTATCCACGAACGTTTTGGTCAGTTTATGTATGGGCTTTATCCACATGACCAACGCTGGCGCATCAACCTGGCATTACTCGTTGGTCTGGCCTCCATTGTGCCGATGTTCTGGAAAGCAATGCCCCGTCGCGGGCGCTACATCGCCGTATGGGCGGTTATCTATCCCATTGTTGTCTGGTGGCTGATGTATGGCGGTTTCTTCGGGCTGGAGCGGGTAGAAACGCGGCAATGGGGAGGATTAACACTCACGTTGATCATCGCTTCCGTCGGTATTGCGGGTGCCCTTCCTCTGGGAATTTTGCTGGCGCTGGGCCGTCGCTCTCATATGCCGATCGTTCGGATGCTCTCCGTTATCTTTATCGAGTTCTGGCGAGGCGTACCGTTAATCACCGTGCTGTTTATGTCTTCGGTCATGTTGCCGCTGTTTATGTCGGAAGGAACCAGTATCGACAAACTTATCCGGGCGCTGGTCGGGGTGATCCTTTTTCAGTCTGCCTACGTCGCAGAGGTCGTACGCGGAGGGTTACAGGCATTACCGAAAGGGCAGTATGAGGCCGCGGAATCTCTGGCGCTCGGGTACTGGAAAACCCAGGGACTGGTCATTCTCCCCCAGGCGTTGAAGCTGGTAATCCCGGGTCTGGTGAACACCATTATCGCCCTGTTTAAAGATACCAGCCTGGTGATCATTATCGGTTTATTTGACCTTTTCAGTAGCGTTCAGCAAGCAACTGTTGACCCTGCATGGCTGGGGATGTCGACCGAAGGGTATGTTTTTGCCGCACTGATTTACTGGATTTTCTGCTTCAGCATGTCGCGTTACAGCCAGCATCTGGAGAAACGTTTTAACACCGGGCGTACGCCGCACTGAGGATTTTATGAGCCAATTATTAATTCAACCTGCCGACGCGATGATCACGCTGGAAAACGTCAATAAATGGTACGGTCAGTTTCATGTTCTGAAAGACATTAATCTGAACGTGAAACAGGGGGAGCGTATCGTGCTGTGTGGCCCTTCCGGCTCGGGTAAATCCACGACCATTCGCTGTATTAATCATCTGGAGGAACATCAACAAGGACGGATTGTGGTAGACGGTATTGAACTCAATGAAGACATTCGCAATATCGAGCGGGTAAGACAGGAAGTCGGTATGGTGTTCCAGCACTTCAACCTCTTCCCACATCTGACGGTATTGCAAAACTGTACTCTGGCGCCGATTTGGGTACGGAAGATGCCAAAGAAAGAAGCTGAAGCACTGGCGATGCATTACCTGGAACGTGTGCGCATCGCTGAGCACGCCCATAAGTTTCCAGGGCAGATTTCCGGCGGGCAACAGCAGCGCGTGGCTATTGCACGTTCGCTATGCATGAAGCCCAAAATTATGCTGTTTGATGAGCCGACTTCCGCGCTGGATCCTGAGATGGTGAAAGAGGTGCTGGATACCATGATTGGTCTGGCACAGTCCGGGATGACAATGCTTTGCGTCACCCACGAAATGGGCTTTGCCCGAACGGTAGCAGACAGGGTGATCTTTATGGATCGTGGTGAAATTGTTGAGCAGGCGCCACCGGAAGAGTTCTTTGCCCATCCTAAATCAGAGCGCACCCGGGCGTTTTTATCGCAAGTCATTCACTAACTGCCTGGTGGCGCTGCGCTTATCAGGTGGAACGCGAGCCGGATAAGGCACCGCCGCCATCCAGCAGTTCTCAGGGCGCGTAAACGCAAAAAGGCCCGATCTTTCGACCGGGCCCTTCGCTTGATTTGATGTCTGGCAGTTCCCTACTCTCGCATGGGGAGACCCCACACTACCATCGGCGCTACGGCGTTTCACTTCTGAGTTCGGCATGG
>NZ_JAOWGF010000027.1:0-125224 GCF_030333285.1 Citrobacter sp. CK199
GGTCTCCCCATGCGAGAGTAGGGAACTGCCAGGCATTAATTAAGTGAAGAGGCCATCCTGAGGGATGGCCTTTTTGCGTTCATGCGCCCGGGCGCAGCCGGATGACGCTGCGCTTATCCTGCCTGCAAAAAACCTGTGCTGCCCGTGTACTATCGTCCCAGCCAACGCAAAACAAATGTAGCGATCTGTGGTATATCATTGATATCTAATAGCGGGACATCCAGGGAAAGCGGAATGTCGCTGGCGACGGCGATCACATGTTCATCAATGGTCAGCTCATCCACTTCATGCCCACACCCCTGTCGGAATAATAAGATCTTCGCCACCGCTTCGTGTTTAAAACCTTCAACAAGCACTATATCCAGCTTAGAAGCATCCATTCGACTCACCAGATACGTTAAATCCAGCTCAGGTTCTTCCGGTGTTTCTGTCATCAGCGCCCAACGTTGCCGACTGGCGACAAGCGTTTGTGCTGCGCCTGCCTTGCGTAACTCGTAACTGTCTTTGCCGGGCTTATCTACGTCCATATTGTGATGGGTATGTTTAATTAATCCTGGGCAAACCCCTCTGGCGCATAACGCTGGAATCAATTTCTTGAGCAGCGTAGTCTTACCGGTGCCGCTCCATGCGGCTATGCCGAGTAGTGGGATCATGATTTCTCCTGCCATCTGGCGAGTTCTTCCGGCGTGTTCACATTCACAAATGCCTGCTTAAAATCACTGAAATCAACAGCATGACCACCGGCCTGGCGCATAAAGACCATGACCCGCCGTTCACCTGACCGGAGATACTCCTGTAAGAAAGGTGCTACGGATCGATTAACCAGTGCAATTGTCGGGTGGTCCCGCTCGCCGTCGTGAACCCATACGACAGGCGCGTTATTACGCTGAGCTTTTAAACGCGCAACCAGATCGCGGGGAATGTAAGGCGTGTCGCAAGGGCAAAACAGAAACCAGTCTCCCTTCTCTTGCTGTAAAACAGACAACATACCCGCCAGAGGACCCGGAAAATCGGCCAGTGAATCGGGGATCACTTTCAGACCGCTTTGTTGATAAATATCCTGATGACGATTCGCGTTAATCACGACGGTTTCAAGCTGAGACGCCAGCGTATCAGCAACATGCTTCCAGAGTGGTTTGCCATCCAGCTCAAGCAGACCCTTATCTGCCCCCCCCATTCGCCTGGCCTTACCGCCTGCCAGCACAACCCCCGTTATTGCACTCTCCAGATTCACTGATATCGCCTCTTTTATTGTGGGATTGACCCTGCTAACGTATCTACATCAAATTAAGGAGCACAGCCATGAAATGTAAACGCCTGAATGAAGTCATTGAACTCCTGCAACCAGCCTGGCAGAAAGAGCCCGATCTTAATCTGCTGCAATTTTTACAGAAACTGGCGAAAGAGTCAGGTTTTGACGGTGAACTGGCGGATTTAACCGACGACATTCTGATCTATCACCTGAAAATGCGTGACTCCGCAAAAAATGCGGTGATTCCTGGCATTCAGAAAGATTATGAAGAAGATTTCAAAACAGCGCTATTACGCGCACGCGGCGTGATTAAAGAGTAAAACCTTGTAAGCGGCGCCACCGAAATCGCCACAAAATGATATCCTGAATCATTCGTAGTATTTTCCGGATGATGGGATGAACGATAACGCTTTTACTTTCCAGACATTACACCCGGATACCATCATGGATGCGCTGTTTGAACAGGGAATCCGGGTGGATTCCGGTCTTACCCCGCTCAACAGCTATGAAAACCGCGTCTATCAGTTTCAGGACGAAGACCGTCGGCGCTTTGTCGTTAAGTTTTATCGCCCTGAGCGTTGGTCTGCCGATCAAATACGGGAAGAGCATCAGTTTGCACTGGAACTGGTAAAAGATGAGGTGCCGGTTGCGGCGCCGCTTGTCCTCAATGGGCAGACGCTACTGAACCACCAGGGATTCCACTACGCGATTTTCCCAAGCGTCGGTGGGCGACAGTTCGAAGCGGATAATATCGATCAGATGGAAGCGGTAGGACGCTATCTGGGTCGCCTGCATCAGACTGGGCGTAAACACCCTTTTGCCTTCCGGCCGACAATGGGCCTGGAAGAGTATCTCATTGAACCTCGTAAACTTTTCGAAGGCGCATCACTGATTCCCTCGGGGCAAAAAGCGGCTTTCCTGAACGCGACGGACACTCTTATTGCCGCCGTTACCGAACGTTGGCATACCCGTTTTGAGACGCTGCGTTTACACGGGGATTGTCATGCCGGAAATATCCTCTGGCGTGATGACCCGCTGTTTGTTGATTTAGATGATGCCCGCAATGGCCCTGCCGTTCAGGATCTGTGGATGCTGCTGAATGGCGATAAAGCCGAGCAGCGGATGCAGCTTGAAACGATTATCGAGGCTTATGAAGAAGTTAGCGAGTTCGATACTGCTGAAATAGAACTTATTGAGCCTTTACGCGCGATGCGTTTGGTTTATTATCTTGCCTGGCTGATGCGTCGCTGGGCTGATCCTGCGTTTCCTAAAAATTTCCCGTGGTTAACCGGGGAAGATTACTGGCAACGGCAGACTGCGACATTTCTTGAGCAGGCAAAAGTGCTGCAAGAACCCCCTTTACAATTAACGCCAATGTATTAAACGGACACATCAGGAGAGAGTTGATCATGAAAAAGATTTGGCTGGCGCTGGCTGGTATGATTTTAGCTTTTAGCGCATCGGCAGCGCAGTTCAGTGATGGTAAGCAATACATCACACTGGATAAGCCCGTTGCTGGCGAGCCTCAGGTTCTGGAGTTTTTCTCCTTCTACTGCCCGCACTGCTATCAGTTTGAAGAAGTGCTGCACGTTTCTGATAACGTGAAGAAAAAGCTGCCTGAAGGCACCAAAATGACCAAATACCACGTTGAGTTCCTGGGCCCATTGGGTAAGGACCTGACGCAGGCATGGGCTGTGGCGATGGCACTGGGCGTAGAGGATAAAATCACTGCGCCGATGTTTGAAGCAGTACAGAAAAACCAGACCGTTCAGTCTGCTGCCGATATTCGCAAAGTATTCGTTGATGCGGGTGTGAAAGGTGAAGACTACGATGCGGCATGGAACAGCTTCGTGGTGAAATCACTGGTTGCACAGCAAGAAAAAGCGGCCGCTGATCTCCAGCTTCAGGGTGTACCGGCGATGTTTGTAAACGGCAAATATCAGGTTAACCCGCAAGGGATGGATACCAGCAGCATGGACATCTTCGTACAACAGTACGCCGATACCGTGAAACATCTGGTTGAAAAGAAATAAAAAAATCGCCGGTCATTGACCGGCGTTTTTGTTTTCCGCTTTAATCTTTTCTATCTGTTCGTCTTTTTCATTCCAGAGTGCATTCAACCAAAGCTGGAAACGGCGTTTGAATCCTTTGTCATTCACATAGTCACCGTGCAGCTCTTCTTTAATCGGCTCCAGATCGATACGTACCACGATGCGCGTCAGTTTACCGCTCAACATATCGTAGAATGGTTTCCGATCGTTTTCCGGGTAGCAGAGGGTAACGTTGAGCAGCTTATCGAACTGAGACCCTAATACGTTTAGCGCCATCGCGATCCCCGCCGCTTTTGGTGGGAGAAGGTTTTTATATGGCGAGCGAGTTTGCCGACGTTTCTCTTCGGTAAAACGCGAACCTTCGACAAAATTTACGATCGTTGTGGGATGCGCGCGAAATTTCTCGCAAGAACGGCGGGTTGTTTCTACATCTTTACCGCGTTGTTCGGGATGACGGAGCAAATAAGCGCGCGAGTAGCGTTTCATAAACGGCATATCCAGCGCCCAGCAGGCCAGGCCGATAAACGGCACCCAGGCCAGCTGCTGCTTAAGAAAGTATTTGTTCATTGGAATGTGCTTACGGAACAGAACGCAAAGCACCACGATATCGGCCCAACTGTGATGGTTACAAATAAGCAGATACCAGTTTTTCTTGTTCAGGCCTTCCAGCCCTTCCACGTCCCATTTAAGCCACGGATTGAGATGCAGCAGCAGCGCCAACCCTTCACACCAGCAGTACATCATGAAATTACAAAAAACGGATACCTTGCGCCAGACGACAGGAATGGGCAAAAGGAGCTTCACGATCCCGGCAAGGATGATCGGCACAGAACAAAAAATAGTGACCAAAATGGTCAATACGATACTCAGCAACAGCGTTATCGCAGCGAGTATTCTTGTCATAATTAAATTATTCAACGGGTTAGCCATAAATAGTGCGCGAAAGAGACGCAAGGGGCTGATTTTATCAGAAAACGCATCAAATGACGGGTCTTAGCGAAACAGAAAAAATATTGATATCTATCCACACACTGAGATAACGCTGAATAATGGGATAAAGTTCTGGTGATTTAATTAACATATTGAAAAATATGATTAAGTTTAATGAAAATTAAATCATCAGAATGAAATTAAATGAAATGTAATAATTTATGCACAAAGTTATCCACAGCGCGCTTTGCGAGCGATCCAGAAGATCTACAAAACTTTTTCGACAAATGCGGCGAAAAACTCATGTTTTCATCCTGTCTGTGGCATCCTTTACCCATAATCTGATAAACAGGCACGGACATTATGGTTCAGATCCCAGAAAACCCACTTATCCTTGTAGATGGCTCATCTTATCTCTATCGCGCGTATCACGCCTTTCCTCCTCTGACGAACAGCGCAGGGGAGCCTACAGGGGCGATGTACGGTGTTCTCAACATGCTGCGCAGCCTGATTATGCAGTATCAGCCGACGCATGCCGCAGTGGTATTTGATGCCAAGGGTAAAACCTTCCGTGATGAGTTATTCGAACATTACAAATCGCATCGCCCGCCGATGCCTGATGACCTGCGTGCGCAGATTGAACCGCTGCATGCGATGGTAAAAGCGATGGGCCTGCCGCTGCTGGCCGTTTCGGGCGTGGAAGCGGACGACGTTATCGGTACGCTGGCGCGTGAAGCCGAGAAGGTGGGCCGTCCGGTGCTGATCAGCACCGGTGACAAAGATATGGCCCAGCTGGTGACGCCAAATATCACGCTGATTAATACCATGACCAATACGATTCTGGGCCCGGATGAAGTCGTGAACAAGTACGGTGTTCCACCCGAATTGATCATCGATTTCCTGGCGCTGATGGGCGACTCTTCCGATAACATTCCTGGCGTGCCGGGCGTGGGTGAAAAAACCGCTCAGGCGCTCCTTCAGGGGTTAGGCGGGCTGGATACCCTGTATGCCGAATCAGATAAAATTGCGGGCTTAACCTTCCGTGGCGCGAAAACCATGGCCGGGAAGCTTGAGCAGAATAAAGAGGTGGCTTACCTCTCTTATCAACTGGCTACCATCAAAACGGATGTCGAACTGGAGCTAAGCTGCGATCAGCTTGAAGTACAACAACCAGCGGCTGAAGAGTTGCTTGGCCTGTTTAAGAAATATGAATTTAAGCGCTGGACCACCGATGTGGAAGCGGGTAAATGGCTACAGGCGAAAGGTGCGAAGCCCGCAGCAAAACCGCAGGAATCCATTGTTATTGATGAAACGCCAGACGTGCCTGCGACCGCGCTTTCTTACGATAACTACGTCACTATCCTGGATGAAGCGACGCTGGAAAGCTGGATTGAGACGCTGAAAAAGGCGCCCGTTTTTGCATTTGATACCGAAACGGACAGCCTGGATAACCATGCGGCGAATCTGGTTGGTCTCTCTTTTGCTATTGAACCGGGCGTGGCGGCCTATGTTCCTGTGGCGCATGACTACCTGGATGCGCCCGATCAGATTTCCCGCGAGCGAGCGCTGGAGCTATTGAAGCCGCTGCTGGAAGATGAGAAGGCGCGTAAGGTTGGGCAAAACCTGAAGTACGATCGCGGCGTATTGCAAAACTATGGCATTGAGCTGCGCGGTATTGCTTTTGACACTATGCTCGAATCCTACATCCTGAACAGCGTTGCTGGCCGCCATGATATGGACAGCCTGTCCGAACGCTGGTTGAAGCATAAGACCATCACTTTTGAAGAGATTGCCGGTAAAGGCAAAAATCAGCTGACCTTTAACCAGATTGCCCTGGAAGAGGCCGGACGTTATGCCGCAGAAGATGCGGACGTTACGTTACAGCTGCATTTGAAAATGTGGCCAGAGCTACAGCAGTACAAAGGGCCGCTGAATGTCTTCGAGAATATCGAAATGCCGCTGGTGCCGGTGCTTTCCCGCGTAGAGCGTAACGGTGTAAAAATCGACCCTGCCGTGCTGCACAAGCATTCAGAGGAGATCACGCTGCGTCTGGCGGAGCTGGAGAAGAAGGCGCATGAGATCGCCGGAGAAGAATTTAACCTCTCTTCTACCAAACAGTTGCAAACCATTCTGTTTGAAAAACAGGGTATTAAGCCGCTGAAGAAAACGCCGGGCGGTGCGCCGTCCACCTCGGAAGAGGTGCTGGAAGAGCTGGCGCTGGACTATCCGCTGCCGAAGGTGATTCTGGAATATCGCGGGCTGGCGAAGCTGAAATCGACCTACACCGATAAACTCCCGCTAATGATCAACCCGAAAACCGGGCGAGTGCATACCTCTTATCATCAGGCGGTGACCGCGACGGGGCGTTTATCGTCTACCGATCCTAACCTGCAAAATATTCCGGTACGTAACGAGGAAGGGCGCCGTATTCGTCAGGCGTTTATCGCTCCGCAAGATTATGTCATCGCATCAGCGGACTACTCGCAGATTGAACTGCGTATTATGGCGCACCTTTCCCGCGATAAAGGTCTGTTGACAGCCTTTGCTGAAGGAAAAGATATCCACCGGGCGACGGCTGCTGAAGTGTTTGGACTGCCGCTGGAGAGCGTTACGGCTGAACAGCGCCGCAGCGCCAAAGCGATTAACTTTGGTCTGATCTACGGCATGAGCGCATTCGGTCTGGCGCGTCAGCTCAATATTCCGCGCAAAGAGGCGCAGAAGTACATGGATCTCTACTTCGAACGCTACCCTGGCGTACTGGAATATATGGAACGCACGCGCGCTCAGGCAAAAGAGCGAGGTTATGTTGAAACGCTGGAAGGGCGTCGTCTCTACTTGCCGGATATTAAATCCAGCAATGCTGCACGTCGTGCCGGTGCGGAACGTGCCGCCATCAACGCTCCGATGCAGGGGACGGCAGCAGACATCATCAAGCGCGCTATGATTGCCGTTGATAAATGGCTGCAAGATGAACAGCCGCGCGTGCGTATGATCATGCAGGTACACGATGAACTGGTGTTCGAAGTGCATAAAGATGATCTCGACGTGGTATCGAAAAAGATCCATCAACTGATGGAAAACTGCACGCGTATTGATGTGCCGTTGCTGGTGGAAGTGGGTAGCGGCGAAAACTGGGATCAAGCGCACTAAGGCTTTACTGAATAACGCGCTTTTTTCGTAACTAAGCAACATAAGATAGAACGTTTTGTGATGATCATTAGAATTCCCTATGTAAAGAATGAAAAAAAATTACAAAAAGTGCTTTCTGAGCTGCTCAAAAAAGAGTAAAGTTATTCGCGTAGGGTACAGAGGTAAGATGTTCTATCTTTCAGACCTTTTACTTCACGTAATCGGATTTGGCTGAATATTTTAGCCGCCCCAGTCAGTAATGACTGGGGCGTTTTTTATTTTGCTCGTCATACTTCAAGCTGCATACGCGTTGGCTTCGAATTATTCGGCTCATCCATGAGCCTCACCCTTACGGGCCGCCGCTTCGCGGCGTTCAAATCTGTTCCAGACAGATTTGTCGCTCACCCTAGTCACTTACTTATGTAAGCTCCTGAGGATTTGCTGTGTTGCCGCCTTAGAGCAAGAATAAAGAACTGTAGGCCGGATAAGACGCGCAGCGGCGCCATCCGGCATATCGGTGGGTTATTCCCCGTCCTGCGTCTCTTCTACGGGAGCTAGATCGTTAAACCAGCTATCCAGTTTCTGACGTAATTTATCCACGCCTTGCTTCTTCAGGGAAGAAAACGTTTCTACCTGCACATCGCCGTTAAAGGCCAGTACTGCTTCACGCACCATATTCAGCTGCGCTTTACGTGCGCCGCTGGCCAGTTTGTCCGCTTTGGTGAGTAAAACCAGAACCTGAATGTTGCTCTCTACGGCCCACTGGATCATCTGCTGGTCGAGATCTTTTAACGGGTGACGGATATCCATCAGTACCACCAGGCCTTGCAGACTCTGACGTTTTTCCAGATATTCGCCTAGCGCGCGTTGCCACTTACGCTTCATCTCTTCCGGGACTTCTGCATAGCCATAGCCGGGCAGGTCAACCAGACGTTTGCCTTCAACCACCTCAAACAGGTTGATGAGCTGAGTACGGCCCGGTGTTTTGGATGTACGCGCCAGACTCTTCTGATTCGTAAGCGTGTTCAGCGCGCTGGATTTGCCTGCATTGGAACGGCCAGCAAAAGCCACTTCGATTCCGGTATCGGAAGGTAAATGGCGAATATCAGGCGCACTCATCACAAAGTGCGTCTGTTGATAATTCAAATTAGTCAAAGCGGTCGTCTCCGTCAGTCAAAGCTTTGCAGCGATTATACCTGAACAGCGGCAAAAGACGGATTTTTCAGCATGGGGATGTGTGTAAGCTAAAACCATGCTCTTTGTGAGATATTGCCGATTGTTCTTATGCGAAATTTCAGAGTAAGCGCAGGTCAAAAATTAAGATAAAATAATAAAATCATAACGTTATGTTTCAGGCAATATTCTGAAAAGTGGACATTCGCGTTTCGATTACTTGTGCGTTTATGCCAGAAGAGTAAAGTAGCATCCATAGCGAGGAAGCTGTCAGGATTACGACTCAGGATGAGGGTCAGGAGCGCCAGGAGGCGAAGACGCAGGATTTGTCAGGAAGACAAACGTTCGGAGACGTTAGTAAAAGGAAATGGAAACAACACGGAATGTTTCAGGCTAAGGGAAAAACAGGGCGTGTTGGTAGCCAACAGGGATCGTAGAGCCCGTTAGGGTTGTTAGACAGCAAAAAAGGCGACAGATTACTCTGTCGCCTTTTTTCTTTATAGGGTTTCTGCTAGATTCCGCGGCAAATGAAACTCGTCATACTTCAGGTTGCATGTGCGTTGACTTCCTGCAACTCGAATTATTTAGAGTATATACTGACTAAAACAGCCAAAGACGAATCACTATGAAATCAACTTCTACACCACGCGGTAAAGGTCCCGCAAAAGCGCGTCGTAAAACACGCGAAGAGCTGAATCAGGAAGCGCGCGACCGTAAGCGTCAGAAAAAACACCGTGGTCATGCGGCGGGGAGCCGTGCGACAGGTGACAACGCGGCTTCAGGCGGTAAAAACCAGAACAAGCAGAAAGATCCACGTATTGGCAGTAAAACCCCCATTCCCCTGGGTGTGACCGAAAAAGTCACCAAACAGCACAAACCGAAGAGTGAGAAACCTATGCTTTCACCGCAGGCTGAGTTGGATTTACTGGAAACGGATGAGCGCCTGGATGCGCTGCTGGAACGTCTGGAAGCAGGCGAAACTCTGAGTGCGGAAGACCAAACCTGGGTAGATGCCAAACTGGATCGTATTGATGAGCTGATGCAGAAGTTGGGCCTCTCTTATGATGACGACGAAGAAGAGGAAGAGGACGAAAAGCAGGAAGATATGATGCGCCTGCTCCGGGGCGGCAACTAACGGGTTTACACCGTGGGCCTTCCCGTCCTGCTTATAACCCTTCCGGTTGTATGTTATCTGGTGTGGTTATTCGTTAAACTACAGCGGTTGTCGCGGCGACAGAAGTGGCTGCGCAACCGGTTTATTACCCGTAGTGGGGTAAAGCCGGTACGCCGTACCCGCCAGCGACGCCATCGGAAGGAGTGAGCATGTCTGAACAGTTGATAGACTGGGATCTGGCCCTGATCCAGAAATATAACTATTCCGGGCCACGATATACCTCGTATCCCACAGCGCTGGAGTTTTCGGAAGACTACGGCGAAGAGGCATTTCAGCACGCTGTGGCGCGTTACCCTGAACGTCCGCTGTCTCTGTACGTTCATATCCCGTTTTGCCATAAATTGTGCTACTTCTGCGGTTGCAACAAGATTGTGACCCGCCAGCAGCATAAGGCCGACCAATATCTCGATGCGCTTGAACAAGAAATTATTCATCGCGCGCCGCTGTTTGCCGGACGTCGCGTTAGTCAACTGCACTGGGGCGGCGGAACGCCAACGTACCTGAATAAAGCGCAAATCAGTCGGTTAATGACGCTTCTGCGTGGAAACTTTCATTTTAACGACGACGTCGAAATCTCGATCGAAGTCGATCCCCGTGAAATTGAGCTGGATGTGCTCGATCATTTACGCGCGCAAGGGTTTAACCGCCTGAGTATGGGAGTGCAGGACTTCAATAAAGACGTTCAGCGTCTGGTTAACCGCGAGCAGGATGAAGAGTTTATCTTCTCGCTGCTCAATCATGCGCGCGAGATAGGCTTCACCTCGACGAATATCGATCTGATTTACGGGCTGCCAAAGCAAACGCCGGAAAGCTTCGCCTTTACGCTCAGACGCGTGGCAGAGCTGAGCCCCGATCGCCTGAGCGTCTTTAACTACGCTCATTTGCCCACGTTATTCGCCGCTCAGCGCAAAATCAAAGAGGCTGACCTGCCCAGCGCGCAGCAAAAACTCGATATCCTGCAAGAGACCATCTCGTCGCTGACGGAGACGGGTTATCAGTTCATCGGGATGGATCACTTTGCCCGCCCGGATGACGAACTGGCCGTTGCCCAGCGTGAGGGCGTTCTGCATCGTAACTTCCAGGGCTATACCACTCAGGGCGATACGGACCTGCTGGGGATGGGCGTTTCCGCCATCAGTATGATTGGCGACAGCTACGCGCAGAACCAGAAAGAGCTGAAGCGCTACTATCAGCAGGTGGATGAGCTGGGGAATGCGTTATGGCGTGGCATTGTGCTGACCCGCGATGACTGCATTCGTCGGGATATTATTAAGTCGCTGATCTGCAACTTCCGTCTCGATTACGCAGCGGTTGAACAGCAGTGGGATCTCAACTTCGCGGCGTACTTTGCGGAAGATTTAGCGCTGCTGGCGCCGCTGGCGAAAGATGGGCTGGTGGATGTGGATGATAAGGGGATTCAGGTTACGCCGAAAGGCCGTCTGCTGATCCGTAACATCTGTATGTGCTTTGATGCTTATCTGCGCCAGAAAGCGCGGATGCAGCAGTTCTCACGGGTGATTTAGTGGCGTTGCCCGGTGGTGCTACCGCTTACCGGGCCTACAAGTTAACATCAACCGTAGGTCGGATAAGCGGTAGCGCCATCCGGCACGCATTTAGCTAAACAGCCCAACCAGCGCTGCACACAGCACTGCGGCAACCGCAGTTTGTGGCGTGTGGCTGTCGACCGCTCCGCTCGATACCAGATTGATTAATGATTCCAGCATGATGATTCCCCCTGTTTTCCGGGCATGATCATACTCAACTCATCGGAACAGTAAAGCGCAAAATAACGGCAATTTGCGCTTAAATATTAATCTTTACACAACGACGAATCGTCACTCCATACCCAGCTCTTTTAGCTTGCGAGTCAGGGTGTTACGACCCCATCCCAGCAGCCGTGCCGCTTCCTGTTTGTGCCCCTGGGTATGACGCAGCGCGGTGGTTAACAGCGTACGCTCCAGCTCAGGCTGCGCTTCAGAAAGCAGGTTTTGATGACCGGAACGCAACGCGCGATCCGCCCACTGCGCCAGCAATGTGGCCCAACTGTCTGACTGTATGTGCGACTGGCTGTCTGGCACCGTGGCTTCAAACAGCTCGCCGGGTAAGTCCTGAATTAGAACCTCCTGTCCGGCGGCCATCACCGTTAACCAACGGCAGGTATTCTCCAGTTGACGCACGTTGCCAGGCCAGGCCAGACGCGTCAGCGCCGCTTCTGTTTCCGGGTGGAGCAATTTGGCTTCGACGCCCAGCTCGCGGGCAGCCACTTGCAGGAAATGCCGCGCCAGGCGTGGAATATCTTCCCGGCGCTCGCGCAGCGGCGGCAAATGTACGCGAATCACGTTCAGGCGGTGGAAAAGATCTTCACGGAACTTACCTTCCTGTACGCGTAATTCCAGGTTCTGATGGGTGGCGGCGATAATCCGCACATCAACCTTCACCGGCGCATAGCCACCAACGCGGTAAAACTGCCCATCGGCTAAGACGCGTAGCAAACGCGTCTGCACATCCAGCGGCATATCGCCGATCTCATCGAGAAACAGTGTGCCGCCGTCGGCCTGCTCAAAGCGCCCCTGACGAATGGTATTCGCCCCGGTGAACGCCCCTTTTTCATGACCAAACAGTTCGGACTCGATCAAATCCTTCGGAATAGCCGCCATATTCAGGGCGATAAAGGGAGCTTTAACGCGTGGGCTATGGCGATGCAGCGCATGGGCGACCAGCTCTTTACCGGTCCCGGACTCGCCGTTGATCAGCACGCTGATAGACGAGCGTGAGAGGCGGCCAATAATGCGAAAGACATCCTGCATCGCGGGCGCTTCGCCGATGATATCGGTTGTCGGGCCGTTGATCTGGACATTGCGCGGCTGTTGCTGCTCCTGATAATGGCTGATCGCGCGTTCAACCAGCGCGACCGCTTCGTCAATATCAAAAGGCTTTGGCAGATAATCAAACGCGCCTTGTTGATAAGCGCTGACGGCGGCATCAAGATCGGAATGCGCCGTCATTATGATGACCGGAAGCATGGGGTGACGCTGTTTGATCTGTTTTAACAGCGCCAGTCCGTCCATTCCCGGCATACGGATATCCGACAGCAGGACATCCGGCGTTTTACTCGCCAGCGCGTCCAGCACTTCGTTGCCGCTTTCAAATGTGGTGCAATGTAATCCCGCCCCGGCGAGCGCACGTTCAAGCACCCAACGGATGGAACTATCGTCATCGACTACCCAGACTATCCCTCGTTGCATAAACGTCACCTTTATTTCCTGATAGGCAGGTAAACCGAGAACTCGGTATGACCCGGCCAACTGGTAAATTCAATTTTGCCGGAATGCTGATCAATCAAATTACGGGCAATGGATAAGCCCAGCCCGGTGCCGCCTTCGCGACCGCTGACCATCGGGTAAAACAGCGTGTCCTGTAAATGGGACGGAATACCCGGCCCGTTGTCCTCAACGTCGATGCGCGCCGCCAGGCGATAACGCACGCCATGCAGCGTCAGCTGGAATGCGGTACGGGTACGCAGAATGATTTCACCGCCTTCCGGCCCTAACGCCTGTAAGGCGTTACGCACGATGTTCAGCAGGACCTGTTCAATCTGGTCCGGGTCGTGAGGCAGTTCTGGCAGACTGGGGTCATAATCACGAATCAGCGTGACGTTCTCCGGCAGCTCCATCGACACCAGTGCGACGACGCGTTCTGCGACTTTGTGGATACTCTCCGTGACGTGCATACCCGGCTGTTGCGGCCCCAGCAGTCGGTCAACCAGATTACGCAGCCTGTCGGCCTGCTCAATAATGACTTTGGTGTACTCCAGCAACGCCGGGTCAGGCAGGGCTTTACTGAGCAGCTGGGCCGCGCCGCGTAAACCACCAAGCGGGTTTTTGATCTCATGCGCCAGACCGCGCACCAGGTCGCGGGCGGCGATTTGCTGGGCATGCTGAAGCTGTTCCTGGCTCAGGCGACGCTGGTTATCCATCGGCGCCATTTCCAGCAGGATGAAGTTATCCGGCAGGCGCTGGGCGGTTAACGAGAGAATATGAGAGCGCCCGTCGATCACCAGCGTGACTTCGTTGTCCGTAAATCCCTGACCTGCTTCCAGGCTTTCGCGCATCAGCCCAATATTTAATGAAAAATAGCTCAACAGCTCAGGCAGCGGCGTACCAAACAGCTTGCGGGCGCTTTGGGCGAGCAGCTGTTGTGCGGCCGGGTTGGCGTAATGCACCGCCAGCTCGTCGTCGACCAGTAAAATGCTGTTGATTAAAGAATTGAGGATCTGCCCAGCATCGGGCTGCGTGCCTGTTGCCATTTAGCAGTCTCCTGGAATAGTTTGCACCAATTTAGTGCATTATAGCTTTTTACGTGTAAAAAGCGCGTGGGATCAGAACGTTGGTGGAGAAAAAAGCCCATCGTGTGATGGGCTACAGATGAGTGGCAAACGTTGTGCCGGATGGCGGCTTTGCCTTATCCGGCCTACAAGGTGATGTTACCGGTAGGCCTGATAAGCTTGCGCCATCAGGCGTCTTATCATTCGCCATCAATCTCAAACCTGCCTGAACAGGCTAAAAGTTCCACGGCAACTCAACGATTAAACGCTGTAGTACAGCTCAAACTCTACCGGGTGCGGCGTCATGCGCACGCGGTCATTTTCTTCAATGCGCAGGGCGATGTACGCGTCGATCGCTTCATCAGTGAACACGCCGCCTGCTTTCAGGAATTCGCGGTCAATATCCAGCTCGTTGAGCGCTTCTTCCAGAGAGCCTGCAACCTGTGGGATCTCTTTCGCTTCTTCCGGCGGCAGGTCATACAGGTTTTTGTCCATCGCTTCGCCTGGGTGGATCTTGTTCTTAATACCGTCAAGACCCGCCATCAGCAGAGCGGCAAAGCACAGGTACGGGTTTGCAGCCGGGTCCGGGAAGCGCACTTCGATACGACGCGCTTTCGGAGAGGCCACAACCGGAATACGGATAGAGGCAGAACGGTTACGGGCGGAGTAGGCCAGCATGACCGGTGCTTCATAACCCGGAACCAGACGTTTGTAGGAGTTGGTGGTCGGGTTCGCCAGGGCGTTGATCGCTTTTGCGTGTTTGATTACGCCGCCGATGTAGTACAGCGCCTGCTCAGACAGACCCGCATATTTGTCGCCGGAGAACAGGTTAGTCCCGTTTTTGGACAGGGACATGTGGCAGTGCATACCGGAACCGTTATCGCCGAACATCGGTTTTGGCATAAAGGTCGCAGTTTTACCGAAACGGTGAGCGACATTGTGCACAACGTATTTGTAGATCTGAATTTCGTCCGCTTTTTTGGTCATGGTGTTGAAGCGGGTTGCCACTTCGTTCTGACCTGCGGTTGCCACTTCGTGGTGGTGTGCTTCTACAACCAGACCCATTTGCTCCATAACGGAACACATTTCAGAACGGATGTCCTGAGAAGAGTCTACCGGCGGAACCGGGAAGTAACCGCCTTTTACTGCCGGACGGTGACCTTTGTTGCCACCTTCGTACTGGGTGGAGGAGTTCCATGCGCCTTCGATATCGTCGATAGCGACGTGGGAACCGGAGATAGAAGAACCGAAGCGGATATCGTCAAACAGGAAGAACTCTGGCTCTGGCCCGAACAGAACGGTGTCTGCGATGCCGGTAGAGCGCAGGTACTCTTCCGCGCGCTTGGCGATGGAACGCGGGTCGCGATCGTAACCTTGCAGGGTGCCTGGCTCCAGGATGTCGCAACGAATAATCAGCGTAGAATCAGCGTAGAACGGGTCAATGACCGCAGTGGATGCGTCCGGCATCAGAACCATGTCGGATTCGTTGATACCTTTCCAGCCACCGATCGAGGAGCCGTCAAACATTTTGCCTTCTTCAAAGAATTCGGCATTCACCTGATGAGCAGGAATCGTGACGTGCTGTTCTTTACCTTTGGTATCGGTGAAGCGCAAATCAACAAACTTCACTTCATGCTCATTCAGCATCGTCAAAACGTGTTCAGCGGACATACTTAACTCTCCCGGATTGGTCATTGTCGTCGTGGTAACGAAGTCTTCAATTCTGCAAAAATTGGCCGTGTCGCCGTAAAAAATACAAAGCGAAATCTGTGCCAACTTTTAAATTGCCCCTAAAAGGCGTTATCATGCGCACCATCGTGCAAAAGGGCCGCACCATAGTGGATATGTTGCACCAATATAGTGCTTTAATGTGAACATTAAGCACCATGTTGGTGCAATGGACAGTGAGTGACCCTTTTAACGCTCCGTGAAAGCGATCACAAAGAAACTCTGCAATACTTGTTTGCGGAGGATCTCTGTGATCCTGTTTTGTAGTGCGATTAATCCGTGTACAATAACGCGCTATTTCTAATGCCTGAGGCAAAGTTGTGATCGAAAATTTGCGTAACATCGCCATCATCGCGCACGTTGACCACGGTAAAACTACCCTGGTCGATAAGCTGCTACAGCAATCCGGTACGTTTGATGCGCGTGCCGAAACTCAAGAGCGTGTGATGGACTCCAACGATTTGGAGAAAGAGCGTGGGATTACCATCCTCGCTAAAAACACTGCTATCAAATGGAATGATTACCGTATCAACATCGTTGATACCCCAGGACACGCCGACTTCGGTGGTGAAGTTGAACGTGTAATGTCCATGGTAGACTCCGTGCTGCTGGTGGTTGACGCATTTGACGGCCCGATGCCGCAGACGCGCTTCGTGACCAAAAAAGCCTTTGCTCATGGCCTGAAGCCGATTGTTGTTATCAACAAAGTTGACCGTCCTGGCGCGCGCCCTGACTGGGTTGTAGACCAGGTATTCGACCTGTTCGTTAACCTCGACGCGACCGACGAACAGCTGGACTTCCCGATCATCTACGCTTCGGCGCTGAACGGTATCGCAGGTCTGGATCACGAAGATATGGCGGAAGACATGACCCCGCTGTATCAGGCGATCGTTGACCACGTACCGGCACCGGACGTTGACCTGGACGGCCCGCTCCAGATGCAGATCTCTCAGCTGGACTACAACAACTATGTTGGCGTTATCGGCATTGGTCGTATCAAGCGCGGTAAAGTGAAGCCGAACCAGCAGATCACTATCATCGATAGCGAAGGCAAAACCCGTAACGGTAAAGTGGGCAAAGTGCTGACTCACCTGGGTCTGGAACGTATTGATAGCGACCTGGCGGAAGCGGGCGATATCATTGCAATCACCGGTCTGGGCGAGCTGAACATCTCCGACACCATCTGCGATCCGCAGAATGTTGAAGCGCTGCCAGCGCTGTCTGTTGATGAGCCGACCGTTTCTATGTTCTTCTGCGTAAACACCTCTCCGTTCTGCGGTAAAGAAGGTAAATACGTGACCTCTCGTCAGATCCTTGAGCGTCTGAACAAAGAACTGGTACACAACGTTGCGCTGCGCGTTGAAGAAACCGAAGATGCGGACGCGTTCCGTGTATCCGGTCGTGGTGAACTGCACCTGTCCGTTCTGATTGAAAACATGCGTCGTGAAGGTTTCGAGATGGCGGTTTCCCGTCCGAAAGTTATCTTCCGCGAAATCGACGGCCGTAAACAGGAGCCGTACGAAAACGTCACGCTGGACGTCGAAGAGCAGCACCAGGGTTCTGTGATGCAGGCGCTGGGCGAGCGTAAAGGCGACCTGAAAAACATGAATCCAGATGGCAAAGGCCGCGTACGTCTCGACTACGTGATCCCAAGCCGAGGTCTGATCGGTTTCCGTTCAGAGTTCATGACCATGACCTCCGGTACGGGTCTGCTGTACTCCACCTTCAGCCACTACGACGATATCCGTCCGGGCGAAGTGGGCCAGCGTCAGAACGGCGTACTGATCTCCAACGGTCAGGGTAAAGCGGTTGCGTTCGCACTGTTCGGTTTGCAGGATCGCGGTAAGCTGTTCCTGGGTCACGGCGCGGAAGTTTACGAAGGCCAGATCATCGGTATTCACAGCCGTTCTAACGACCTGACCGTAAACTGCCTGACCGGTAAGAAACTGACCAACATGCGTGCGTCTGGTACTGACGAAGCAACGGTTCTGGTTCCGCCGATCAAGATGACCCTGGAGCAGGCTCTGGAGTTCATCGATGACGACGAACTGGTAGAAGTGACTCCAACCTCTATCCGTATTCGTAAACGTCACCTGACGGAAAACGATCGTCGTCGTGCAATGCGTGGCGCGAAAGAAGAGTAATACGGGCTTACAAAATCGGCCTGATAACTCCGATTCGTAGGCCGGATAAGGCGTTAGCCGCCATCCGGCAACAAAAAGCCGCTGATTTCAGCGGCTTTTTTATTATCCTGTTCAGAAGAAATATTTTACCCCGACACGAATCTGGTTTTGCTCCCGATGGTAGGGCTCCACATTGCGATCCAACCAACGTAACTCTAAGTACGGCAGCCAGTTCTGGTTAATCCGGTATCTGAAAGTATTGGTAATTTCCCAGTGGTGTTTGGTTCCGTTGCTGCTGTTAAAATCATTCACATTATAAAAATAGTGTGGCTCAAAGGTATAAGAAAATTTATCAGTAATGATGAAATTCCAGTAGTTGCCGATTTCATAGCTATCGTTATTATCTAATTCACCATTTAAATCAGTAGAACTGTAGTTATTATGGTTGTAACGGTTACGAACCGTCAGGTTAAACCACGGCGTGAATTTATAATTGACGTCCAGATAAACAGCGCCGCCAGAACCGATGCTTTTATCGTTTATCAGACCACCGGGTTGAATGGTTAACCGGTCCGTCGGTTTAAATAACGGATACCAACCCTCAATTTCATTATAACCATGCTTTAATTCATCATCACGCTGTAGCGTATAGGTGTTGGTCAACATAATTCCAGCCCCCATATCGGAGTTGTAGCCAACGCGCAGCATGAATTCCATTTGATCGGATGCCAGATTATAGGCCTCGCGGTTTTCCACATAAGCGCCCGCAAAAACAGAAGTGGAGATAACAGAGGATAACAGCATTATTGTGTTCAACGTTTTCATAGTAAATCCATTTTTTAAGCGTAGGGAGCCGCTATCCATCGAAATGGATAGAGCGGCAATTATTTTAT
Organism: Citrobacter sp. CK199; assembly: GCF_030333285.1. Taxonomy (NCBI): domain Bacteria; kingdom Pseudomonadati; phylum Pseudomonadota; class Gammaproteobacteria; order Enterobacterales; family Enterobacteriaceae; genus Citrobacter; species Citrobacter sp. CK199. The sequence continues at coordinate 18,778 of NZ_JAOWGF010000027.1, forward strand.
TTAATTAGAACAGAGGTTTTTTAATGGCTTACAACGCCGGTTTGTATCGATTGTTTCTTTCGTTGGCTAATTTCCTCAATAATAAAAGCAAAACGTTTTTCATTGAGCTTATAAAAAAAGCCCATTGTGAGTGCGGCGATAATCGCCAGGCCGCATGGCCAGAGAAATATCAGCTGACGCAGGCCAAGTAACGTCTCCGCGCTTTGCGCTATGTTCGGCACGTAGCCAATTTGCGTCAGCATAATGCCGGGCAAGAAACCCGCCAGCGCCGCAGAAATTTTTCGTGAGAAGGTATAACCGGTATAGACCGACCCTTCCGCACGAATACCTGTTTTCCATTCGCCGTAATCGACCGTATCAGGAACCAGCGCCCAGTTCAGGCTGTTAACGAACGCGGTGCCGAAAAACGCCATGCAGGAGAAGATCACGAACAGGAAAGAGGTTCCACCCCAGAGAAAGTTCAGCACATCGCCGATAGCCCACAGCGTCAGGCCGCCGAGATAGACCTGCTTTTTCCCAAACCGTTTTACGGTTACGGGCACCAGCAGTACGCCGACCAGAATGCACCCCATACTGAAAAATCCCATCCATGACAGCAAATGGATGTCGTTCAGCACGTACTGGGTGTAATAGACCTGAATCGCCAGTTTGATGTTAAACGCGGCCAGCGTACATAAGTTGGCCACGCAGAGCACCAGCAGCGGCGGATTGCGGAAAATCGCACAGAAGGATTTAAGAATGCTGGGCTTATGGTGAGCCGGAACGATATCGATATACCGTTCTTTCACCCCGCTGAAACACCACCACATACTGAACAGGCCGCAAACGGAGAAAATCAACGCGGCTACCAGATAACCCAGAGAAGATGACTGGGTAAAGAGCGCCTGAATCGGCATAAAGCCAACGGTACACAGCAACAGACCGAGCGTTGCGCCGCCCTGACGCCATGCTGCGAGTTGGGCGCGCTCATGCGGGTTTCTGGTGATAGCGGGCACCATCGCCCCGTATGAGCAATTCATCAGGCTGTAAAACAGGCCAAACAGCATGAACAGTACGGTTGCCAGCGCTGTTTTGACCGTCAGTGTAAAATCGGTGGCGAGAAACTGCGCGCTGGCAACCAGCGCGACAGGAAATGATGCATACAGAATGAAAGGGCGAAACTTACCTTTAGCGCCAATATGACGACGGGAATCCAGCAGCACTCCCGTCAACATATCGGTGAACGCGGTAAAGAACTTCGCCACCAGAAAGATAATCCCACCGTAATATGCGGGCATCCCCAGTTCATCGGTATAAAACTTAAGCAGATACAGCGTACCGATACACAGCATCAAATTTGAGCCGAAGTCACCCATGCCATAGGCATATTTTTCCCGTAGGCTCAGTTTTAGCGTCAGCGGATCATGGTCAGACATAATCGCTCCTCAATAACGCCCCGAAGGGCGCCTTTATTATCATTGTTAAGCCGTTTGTTTACGGGCTTCTATCTCTTCAACGATGCGGACATACATCTTCTCGTTGAGGTTGTAGAAACACCCCATTGCGATGATGGTTATCACCGCCAGCGCGCACGGATAAATAAAGATCAGCTGCCGCAAACCTTCGACAGTACCTGCCGATTGCACCACATTGGGCACGTAGCCGATTTGGGTCAGCATCCAGCCGGGGAAGAAGCCCGCCAGCGCCTGAGACACCTTACGGAAGAAGGTAAAACCGGTGTATACCGTTCCTTCTGAACGCACGCCGGTGCGCCATTCACCGTATTCCACCGTGTCGGAGACCAGCGCCCAGTTCAGGCTGTTCACAAACGCTGAACCGAAAAACGCCAGGCAGGAAAACGCGACAAAACTGACCGAGCCGCCGCCAAAGAAGTAGTTGAGAAGATCGCCGATAACCCAAACCAGCAGGCCGCCGATGTAGACCTTTTTCTTGCCGAAGCGTCTTACCGCGCCGGGCATTAAAAAGACGCCGATAAAAATGCAGCCCATGCTGAAAAAGCCCATCCAGGAGAGGAGGATCGGGTCATTCAGTACGTACTGGGTGTAATACACCTGGATCGCCAGCTTAACGTTGAAAGCGCCCAGGGTGCAGAGATTCGCGATACATAAAATGAACAGCGGACGGTTCCCGGCAATGGCGCGAAACGACTGGAGCAGCCCCGGTTTTTCGGTCGCTTCAACCGGTTTTACCTCCACATAACGCTCTTTGACGCCTGCGTAGCAGAGCCACATAAACAGCAGGCCAAACAGTGAGAACAGCGTGGCGGCGAAAATATAGCTTAGCTGTGCGTTCCCTTCGATCAGATTCATCACCGGAACAAAACCGACGGTGCACAGCAGCAGGCCGAGCGTGGCGCCGCCCTGACGCCAGGCGGCAAGCGAGGCGCGCTCATCCGGGTTTTTGGTAATGGCGGGCACCATCGCGCCATACGAACAGTTCATCATGCTGAAGAACAGGCCGTACAGCATAAACAGCACCGTCGCCATCACCGTCTTACCGGTGATTTCAAACGGCGTGCCGACAAAGTTGGCGATGGCCAGCAGGGTCACCGGAAACGCGGCATAGAGCACGAACGGACGGAACTTGCCTTTCGGGCCGATTTTACGCCGCGAGTCGAGCATAATCCCGGTGCCCATATCGGTGAAGGCGGTAAAGAATTTGGCGATCAGGAAAATAATACCGCCATACGTGCCCGGTAGACCCAGCACATCGGTATAAAACTTAAGTAAATAAAGCGTACCAATATCCAGCAGGATATTGGAGCCTAAATCACCCATCCCATAGGCAAGTTTTTCTTTAAACGGCAAGCGTAGGGTCGCCGGATTTGATGACGTTTGACTCATTATTTTTCTCCATATGCCCGTGAGTTTCCCCACGGGCGAGCCGTATTAGATAGTGCGTAAAGAGGCAAACAGAGATGCCCACTCGCTCTCTGCACGGTAAAAGACCGGAGGCTTGCCGAGCGGCGCGTCCACGGTAATCTCGCCGCCGCGAAGCGTTTCGCCCGTCCACGCGTTGATCCAGTTATCCTCAGGCAGATATAGCGTCCAGTCGCGGCGTCCTTGTTCGTGGACCGGCGCAACCAGCAGGTCGCGACCCAGCAGATACTGATACTTCAGGGTGTAGGTCTGCGCATCGTCCTCGTAGTGCAAGAACAGCGGGCGCATGACCGGCAGACCGGTTCTGGCGTTCTGCGCCACCGCCTGTTTGAGATACGGTTTCAGGGTGGTAAAGACGGTTGTCATACGGGCAAAGTGGGCGATGGTTTCCGCGTCGCCATCAAACTGCCAGTTATCGCCGGGGCGGTTCCCTTCGTGGGTACGCATCATCGGGGTGAAGGCGCTGAAGTCACACCAGCGCAGCAGCAGCTCTTTGCTGCGCTTCATGTCGAACAGGGTGGTATAACCGCCAATATCGCTGTGATGCAGACCGTGACCCGTCATCGCCAGCGACAATGCGGCAGGCACCACGGAGGCGAGACCGTCGTCCAGACTCCAGTCGACGTTCTGATCGCCCGCCCACATCATGGTGGAGTATTTCTGGCTGCCGGTATAACCCGCACGCATAAAGAACAGGATCTCGCCCAGCTTGCCGGTCTCTTGTAGCGCTTCGTAGTTACATTTCGCCCACAGCGCCGGCCAGGCGTTATGCATAATTTCCGCGCTGACGCCGTTATGCAGGTAAGTGTCGGTTGGCAGGTATTCCCCGAAATCCGCCATCCAGCCGCCGCAACCCAGCTCAATCATGTTTTTCTTGATGACATTCTTGAACCAGTCATAGGCTTCAGGATTGGTCAAATCCACGACGCCGCCATAAAACTCGCCGAACTCAACCAGATAGTCATCGCCCGCAGCGTCTTTTGCCAGATAACCGTGTCTGGCTGCTTCGGCGCAAAGATCTTTATCGCTGGCGACGTAAGGATTGATGTAGGAGAGGAACTGCACGCCTTCTTCTTGCCACTGCTTGATACGGGTATCCAGTTGCGGATAGTTGTCGCTGTTCCACTTCCAGTTCCACATCACGCGTTTGCCGAAAGAGGTCATGCGGATGCCGGACCAGTCCTGCGCCCAGATGCCATTCACCTTCACGCCTGCGTTGCGCATGGTGTCCAGCTTCTGCTGGCAGACGTCGGTGCCGCCCTGAATGCCGAGCGTCACGCCGTCGTAAACCCAGTCCGGCAACACCGGCTGGCGGCCTAACAGCGCCGTCAATTTTTCCAGCAGGGCGATGTAGCTGTCGGCGCATTCAAAACGCAGGGTGGCGTTGTCTTCCCATAGCGCCAGTTCATGGTATTCCGGCGCGCTAAAGTCGAAATTCATGTAGCAGCTGTTATCGACGTGGCAGTAGTACTTTTGCGTGCTGACAAAAGTGGGCTGTGGGAAAAAGGTCCAGTAGTAATCCCCGCCCGCGTTTTCTTTGCAGTCCGCCTGCCAGGTGACATAGCTGTTTTTGTTACGCCCGACGCCTTGTTCGCTGGTCCAGAGCGGGAAAGGCTTGCCGCGCAAATCGAAATAAGAGAACTGTTCGCCGCAGCCATAGATGTGATCTTCTGGCTGGGCGGCCAGGCGTAACCAGATGCGGTTATGGGTAAGAGCGCTGTTTTGCAGTTTCAGCGTCAGGCGGCCCGCCTCATCGGTGGCGATGTGTAACGCCGCGCTGATGGCATCGCCGCGATTGAAATGGATCAACCAGCCATCCGGGGACTGGCTTATCGTTGCGTCAGTCAGCGCGATTTTCTCATTCAGCTTATCTTTTATGCTGAAATTACCGCGAAACATGTCGATATCGGCGACGCCGGCGCCGATCCACAGGCAGGGATTTTCTGCGCTGTGGGATAGCAGCAGACGATCTTGCCAGCTCAGGGTGAAGCCGTCATCGGTTGTTGTCAGGGTGATATTGTGTAGGGTATGCATAAGTTTTCTATCCTCAATGTTGCCGGACGGCAGCGCTCTTGCCTACGGTTAGCACGGCGCTCGTCGGCCGGATAAGACGCCTTAACGTCGCCATCCGGCATGTCATATTGTTATTTCGCGTTGCTATCCAGCAGGCCCGCAGCAACGGCGGGTGCCAGCCCCGGCGCCAGCGGCAGGCGCGGGATCACCAGGCAGTGCAGCAGGTGGTAAATATCCTGCTTGCCGTCCCACACTTTGGTGGTCACCTGGTTATTGGTATCCAGCTCCTGCCACCACGAACCGTTCTCGTAGTCCATCAGATAAGTGATGCAGTAATCCCACCACTTCTGATACCAGGCTTCGTATTGGCTATCGCCGGTGAGGGTATACAGGGCGTAAGCGGTGCCCATTGCTTCCACAATCGGCCAGCGCACTCTTTCACGTACAATCGGTTTGCCGTCCCAGTCCACGGAGTAGACGAAGCCGTCTGCGCCATCGGGCGCCCAGGCGTCGCGAAGGGTGGCGTGGAATAACCCTTTGGCATCTTCCAGCAGCCAGGCGGGAGGAGTTTCAAAACGCGCTTCCAGGGCCGCATGCAGGTGCAGCATCAGGCGACCCCACTCGATCCAATGCCCCGGCGTGCCGCCGTAAGCGCGGAAACGGTGGGCAGGGTTATCTTTGTTGTAATCGCGGATGGGGTTCCACTGCGCATCGAAGTGCTCGTTGACGCGGTAGTCGCCGTTGCGGGCCACATCGTGAATAATGACGGAGGCGATGCGCAGCGCGCGGTCGAGCCATTTACGATCGTGGGTCACGTCGTACACGATCAAAAAAGCCTCTACGGCATGCATGTTGGCGTTGCCGCCACGGTAATCTTCGGTCTGGCTGAAGGCTTCGTCCCAGGACTCCAGGCACATTTGCTCCTCTTCGCTCCAGAAGTATTTTTCGATGACCTCGATCGCGTCATCCAGCAGTTTTCTGGCCTGTGGATGGCCCGTGGTGACGGCGCTTGCCGCCCCTAACAGGACGAAGAAATGCTGATATCCCTGTTTGGAGGCGTCCATCACGCCTTCATCGTTTACACAGGCATACCAGCCGCCGTAGCGCCGATCGCGTAACGCGCCGTTCAGCGCGTTAATACCATGGTCGACTAACTGATATGCGCCCGGACGGCCCATCGATGCGGCAACGGAATAAACGTGCAGCATACGGGCGGTAATCCACAGGTGCGTACCCATCTCCGCTCTGATCTGTCCCTGGTTTCCCAGCCAGCCGAAACCGGTAGGTACTGCGGATTTTTTCCCAAAGTCAAAAATGCGATCGGTTTCTTGCTCCAGCCAGCGGTTGTGGCTCAACGTGTTAAACCATTTCATGCTTTCATCCTCACATTAACGACGGCGGGCCATCATTTCGTCGACGATCTCACCCAAACGCTGCAACTTAGGCACAGAAATATCACGCAGCATCAGTTCGGTATCCGGCAGGCCAATCACCGATGACCAGACGGCGCGACCCGCCAGAAAACCGGATGCGCCCGCGGTCATTGCGACTCTGACCGCCCGAGGGAACAATTTTTCATCAATACCGGAGGAGAGGATGACCCACGGCATATTGATATGCTCGTTCAGGCGCTGTGACGCGGCGAGAAGGTCGTGCTGCGCGCCTTTGCCGTACAGCGGCATTTCAACTTTGTAGAGATCCGCGCCGCTGTCGCCCAACTCTTTTGCGGCATCAATGATGGCCTGTTCGCGGTCGAACTTATCGCCACGGCGAGGTGGGCGCACAACCGGTTCGATAATGCTCACCAGACCATTGCTGTGGCACATCTCATTAAATTCTTTGACCATATCAAGACGCTGTTGGGCGTCTTCATCGCTGCGCCAGAGCACCAGCAGTTTTAGCGCTTTACCGCCATCTTGCTTTATCGCTTGTGGATTGATTTTTTTATCAATGACGACGCTATCGACAGGAATGCCATTGCCGGGGATGAACGCATCGGCGGCGACGATCATGGCGCAGTTTTTCGCAATCGCGTTTTGCTCCATCACCTGGCGGTAACAGAACTGTTGGTCAATCAGAATGGCGGAGGCATAAGGAGACAGCACTTTTGCGGCATTCACTTTGAAATCCGTCAGTACGCTGTCGGCAACAGGAGACTTCGCACCAGCAGCTGCAAACATTAAGCGCATCGCTTCACGCTGATCGACCGCCAGCATGGCAAAGCCGCCGGATGCGCGCGTAATGTCTTTGATGGTGTAGTTGTTCATTCAGTTTTCCTTTATTCAGTCGTTACATTTTGAATTTGTTCGGTAATCCGGCGCTGTTACGCACCTGTTCGAGAATGGCTGTCCAGTCTTCCCGGCCACGACCGGCGGCGCGAGCCTGGTTATAAACTTCACGGGATGCGGCGCCGAGCGGCATCGGCACATGCAGTTGGTTGGCAACATCCAGCGCAATCCCCAGGTCTTTGTGCGCCAGATCGATCATGAAGGAGGGAGAAAGGTCGCCTTTCAGCACTTTGTTGGGCCAGGAGGTGGTGAAGTGGCCTTTGCCTGCCGGGGTTCCGCTCATCACTTTTAACGCGACGTCGAAGGAGAGGCCCAGCGCTTCGCATAACGCGGCGGCTTCGGCAGAAAGCGCATTCAGCGCGATGCTCATATAGTTATTGATAAGCTTTACGCGAATCCCCATGCCGGGGCCGCCAGCGTTAATCAATTCATTGCCCATCGCCATCAGTACCGGCGTTGCGCGCTCCACCTGTTCTGCGCTGCCGCCTGCCAGTAATAGCAACGTCCCCGCAATGGCGTGATCGGACGTTCGACCGACCGGGACATCCATCATGCTGAACCCTCTGGCGCGCATATCTGCGATAAGTTTGTCCGTCTGTAGCGGATGGATGGTGGACATATCGATCACCAGCGCGTCCTGTGACAAGCCTTCGCAAACGCCTTGATCGCCGAATAACACGCTGCGAACGAGATCGCCATTAGGCAGCATTGTGATGACAAACTCGGCCTCTTTCGCCGCCTGCGCCGGGCTGCTGGCAGGACGAGCGCCTTTTTCCACCAGGGTCTGTATGGCGTCGGGGTTCACATCAAAGACGCTGAGCTGATGGCCCTGCTTGAGCAAATTACTCGCCATGGGCGAACCCATCTGGCCTAATCCGACAAATGCAATCACTGCCATATCGTTCTCCTGAAACGTGGATGTCATTTTTTGTCACTTGTGTGACGCTGATTTTGTCTGTTTTTGATCGTATTTGTAATTTATGGTCAAAAAATTGACAGCCGTCACTTTTTAAACATTTTGCGAAATTAAAATAATCGCATCCCGAAATGCTTAAGGAATGACCATGATTCGTGTTGCTTGTGTGGGTATCACCGTGATGGATCGCATCTATTACGTTGAAGGTTTACCGACTGAAGGAGGTAAATATGTGGCGAAACGTTATACGGAAGTGGGCGGCGGGCCTGCTGCAACTGCCGCAGTGGCTGCGGCGAAACTGGGGGCGCAGGTGGACTTTATTGGGCGTGTGGGAGATGACGACACCGGAAACAGCCTGCTGGCGGAGCTGGAATCCCTGGGGGTAAATACCCGCTATACCCGGCGTTACGCGGGGGCGAAGTCCTCACAGTCTGCGGTCATCGTCGATGCGAAAGGGGAGCGGATTATCGTCAATTATCCCAGCCCGGATTTATTGCATGACGCTGACTGGCTTAATGAGATCGACTTTTCTCAATGGGATGTGGTGCTGGCGGATGTTCGCTGGCATGAAGGGGCGAAACGGGCGTTCACGCTGGCGCGCCGGGCCGGAGTCATGACGGTTCTGGATGGAGATGTGACGCCACAGGACATCAGCGAGCTGGTGGCGTTAAGCGATCATGCCGCCTTCTCTGAACCGGGTCTGACGCGCCTGACGGGAATACAGGATACCGTAAGCGCGTTAAAAAAATCACAAATGCTCACAAATGGACATGTCTATGTCACGCGCGGCAGTGAAGGATGCGACTGGTTAGACGATAATGTCTTTCGGCATCAACCCGGATTCCCGGTAGAGGTGGTTGACACCACCGGCGCGGGGGATGTTTTTCACGGTGCGCTCGCCTTTAGCCTGGCGGGCGGAGCGCCAGTCGAAGAGGCCGTCAGGTTTGCCAGCGGCGTGGCCGCATTGAAATGCACCCGACCAGGCGGGCGTGCTGGAATCCCTGACTGTGATCAAACCCGATCTTTTCTGTCACTTTTTGTATAAAATGTAAGGCAATGGTTTTTCGAGGAATTTGCATGAGTCTTACTGAACTGACCGGTAACCCACGGCATGATCAGTTGCTGGCGCTGATTGGCGAGCGCGGTTACATGAATATTGACGAACTGGCTGGCCTGCTGGATGTGTCCACGCAGACCGTGCGTCGCGATATCCGCAAACTGAGCGATCAGGGATTGATTACGCGTCATCACGGTGGCGCGGGACGGGCTTCCAGCGTTGTGAATACCGCCTTTGAGCAGCGAGAAGTCTCCTGGACGGAAGAGAAAAAAGCCATCGCGGAAGCGGTGGCGGACTATATTCCAGACGGCTCCACGGTCTTTATCACCATTGGTACGACCGTTGAGCAGGTAGCGCGGGCGCTGTTAAACCACAATCATCTGCGAATTATCACTAACAGCCTGCGTGTGGCGCATATTCTGTACAATAATCCGCGTTTTGAAGTGATGGTGCCCGGCGGAACGCTTCGCCCGCATAACAGCGGCATTATCGGCCCTTCTGCGACGGCGTTTGTGGCGGGGTTTCGTGCGGACTATCTTGTCACCAGCGTCGGCGCGATAGAAAGCGATGGCGCGTTGCTGGAGTTTGACGTCAATGAAGCCAGCGTGGTGAAAACCATGATGGCTCACTCCCGGCATATCCTCCTTGCTGCCGATCATACGAAATACCATGCTTCCGCAGCGGTAGAGATTGGCAACGTGTCGCAGGTAACGGCGCTGTTTACTGATGAGTACCCTGGCCCGGCATTGCATAACCTGCTTCAGTCACAGCAGGTTGAGATTGTCCAGGTTAGCCCAGGCCAGGATGACGCAACGTCAGTCTGAAGGGGTTATAAACAGAACCGTCTTTTTAGACGGTTCTTTTTCACCTTTTTGCTAAATATATAATCATCCTGGTGGTGATATAAAAATCTTAAAATAAAAGCCACCTGCTTATTGTTACCCTGATAGCTGTTGTTTTATAAGGCATTTATTTTCCTGCCGGAGATGCTTTTATTTTATAAAAATAGTCATTAAGAATAATGCAAATAAATAAGGTGCATTTTATTTACTGTTATCTCATGGGCCCCTGCCGTACATTGACAGATTAAATGAATACTTGTATTTATTCTGCTAAGGTGACAATTCATTACGCCTTTGAACTCTGACTCTTTAATTATTTAAAGATGAGCGGATGGATTTCGCCTTTTATAAATATCTTATGCACGCGTCTTTGATGCTTTTATCCGAATAAAAAAGCCTTACGGAAAAGGTGGCTCTCATGAAATCTTCTCGTCTTATTCAAAAAACGCCGATCCCGGCAAAGCTTGCGCTCTGTATCGCCAGTGCACTGGCGTTGAGCGGGCAGGCTGTAGCAGGATGTAGTTACACGTCTACCGCACAACTATTTTGTGACAATACAACTATATATCACTATGGTAATCCGCTCGGAGGAGCTGCAAGGGATTACAGTGGATTTGATGAAGTCCGTATTGATACTACCTCAGAAGGAACCACTTCAGGATTAACTGGCTGGGGTGTCTATATTGATAACATTGGCTATAAATTTAAAAATTTGGTTATCAATACAACAGGCACCGCAGCAGATGGAATCCACTCTAAAAATGCAGGCGGTAAACTGGTCGCAGATAATATCTATATTACCGCAACAGGAAGTAGTGCTGATGGAATAAATATTGGTCGCGAATTACAGGCTGATTATTCAATTGTTGAAGTCAATGGTGATGTAACGGTTGATGCTGAAAATGGAATGGGGCTACGCGCCAATGCGTCTGCGAATAAAGACAACGCCCAGTCATCAATAATTATCCATGGTGATACTGATATTGTTACCCGTGGTCCTGGTGGTGCGAATACGGGATACGGGATCTATGCAGGTAGAGATCCCGCGCAATTTACAGGTACAGCAAAAGGCGATGCGAGTATTACGGTTAATGGCACCGCATCAGTCGCGACGTCAGGGCGTAGTGCTCATGCGGTATATGTGGCCCGTAAGGGGTTAATAAACCTTAATAATGTGGATTTGAAAACCTCCGGCGTGAGCGCACATGGCGTTTATGCGTATTCATCTACTGATTCTGCAACGGTGAACCTTAGCGGTGATAGTAAAATTCAGGTTACTGATAGCGGCGCTTATGCCATTTACGCCTATGGTTCACAGGCGTTGGTTCGCTCGTGGGATTATGCTACCGATAGTGCTGGCTCTGGCGTATACGACATTGAAGGAAATTTACGCGCATATTACGGCGGTACGATGGATCTGCGGATGGAAGAGGGGAGCCGTTTTGTGGGGCAAACGGATTCTTCACAACAAAATAGTAACGCGAACTACCATGGTACGCTGGATCTGGATATAAACGGTGCTAACAGCGAATGGACGATGACCGGGAACTCTGTGGTCTCTACTCTGACGCTGAACCAGGCCACATTGCGTTATAGAGCAGACGGCGTGTCCCGCGATGACGAAAGTACCTTTAAAACCCTGACTGTGATGGGCAACCACACCGGCACAGATGCGTTACTGGTGTTGAACACCGTGCTTGAAGGCGATGACTCTTTTACCGATAAACTGATCGTCAAAGGGGATACCTCCGGCAATACCAACGTAGGCATCAATAACATCGGCGGTGTGGGCGATCTGACCCTTAACGGCATTGAGATTGTGGACGTTGAGGGCGTTTCCGACGGAACGTTCACCAAAGCCGGACGTATTGTGGCGGGCGGCTATGACTATGACGTGGTGAAAAATGCCAGTAACTGGTATCTCACCAGCCAGCTAAGCCCGGTGGAGCCAGAACCAGAACCTGAGCCGGAGCCGGAACCAGAAAACCCGGACCCGGTCGATCCACCAACACCGCCGGGACCGGTTGACCCGGTGGACCCGCCGGCACCACCAGGGCCGGTTGATCCCGTGGAACCACCAACGCCGCCAGGACCGGTCGATCCTGTTGATCCCCCTGCGCCACCAGAGCCGCCGCTGCCGCCAGCGCCTGAACCTGGTGAACATCAATACCGCCCTGAATTTGGTAGCTATCTGGCGAACAACTATGCCGCTAATACGCTGTTTATCACCCGTCTGCACGATCGCCTGGGTGAAACCCAGTACACCGACATATTAACGGGCGAGCAGAAAGTGACCAGCATGTGGATGCGTAACGTAGGTGGTCATATGCGCTTTACTGATGGCAGCAAGCAGCTGAAAACGCAGGCTAATCGCTATGTATTGCAGATTGGCGGCGACCTGGCGCAGTGGAACAGCGATGGTCTCGACCGCTGGCATCTGGGTGTGATGGCAGGTTACGCCAATCAGAAAAGTAAAACGCATAACACCCATAATGGCTACGCTTCACGCGGTCATGTGAACGGCTACAGCGCGGGGTTGTATGCGACGTGGTATGCGAATGAAGCGGATAAAACCGGGACGTATCTGGATAGCTGGGTGCTCTATAACTGGTTTGATAACACCGTGCAGGGTGACCATCTTGCCAGTGAAAAATACAAATCTGACGGTATCACGGCATCCATCGAAGGGGGATACACCTTCCTGATAGGCGAAAGCGAGCGTACGAGTTACTGGCTCCAGCCAAAAGCCCAGGTGATCTGGATGGACGTGCAGGCTGACTCGCACCGTGAAAGCAACGGCACTCAGGTGAAAGACAAAACTGACGGCAACCTGATGACCCGACTCGGTGTGCGTGCATACCTGAAAGGCCATAACGCCATTGATGACGGCAAAGACCGCGAGTTTCAGCCGTTTGTTGAAGCAAACTGGCTCCACAATACCCATAACCAGAGCGTCCAGATGGGGGCGATCCGGGATGAAATCAGCGGCACCAAAAATATTGGTGAGTTGAAAGTTGGTGTGGAAGGGCAAATTAACCCGCGTTTGCAGGTGTGGGGGAATGTAGCTCAGCAGGTAGGCGACAACAGTTACAGCGATACCGCAGCGATGTTGGGGGTGAAATACAGTTTCTGAACCATAATGGCAGATAGCTTACCGGGCCTACGGACTGTTTTGTAGGCCGGATAAGGCAAAGCCGCCATCCGGCGAAAAGTGTTAAGGCGATGCATTGCATCGCCTTTTTTCCGTTTGCGTTAGTCGATTTTTTCCCTGTCCGGCGCATAGTCAAACTCCTGCTTTCCCGCTACAGTTATTCATCCACGGCTTGCAAGGAGAGGATCATGCTCTATATCTTTGATTTAGGTAATGTGATTGTCGATATCGACTTCAACCGCGTGTTAGGTGCATGGAGTGACCTGAGCCGTGTCCCGCTGGCTTCGTTGAAGCAAAGTTTTACGATGGGAGAGGCGTTTCATCAGCATGAGCGGGGGGAGATCACTGATGAAGCCTTCGCAGAAGCATTGTGCCATGAGATGGCGTTGCCGCTGAGCTATGAGCAATTTTCCCACGGCTGGCAGGCGGTATTTGTCGCATTACGGCCCGAGGTTATCGACATCATGCATAAGCTTCGCGAGCAGGGGCATCGTGTCGTCGTATTGTCTAATACCAACCGTCTGCATACGACCTTCTGGCCAGATGAATACCCTGAAGTTCGCCAGGCTGCCAATCATATTTATCTGTCCCAGGAATTGGGCATGCGTAAACCTGAGGTGCGGATTTACCAGCATGTTTTGCAGACAGAAGGTTTTTCCGCTGCCGATACGGTCTTTTTTGACGACAACGCCGATAATATAGAAGGGGCTAACCAGTTGGGGATCAGCAGTATTCTGGTGACGGATAAAACGACCATCCCGAATTATTTCGCGAAGTTGTTATGCTAAAAAACGTGCATCAAAAAGCCAGGCATCATACGCGTCCAGTCAGGGCCTGGCTTAAACTGTTGTGGCAGCGCATTGACGAGGACAATATGACCACCCTGGCGGGGAACCTGGCCTATGTCTCGTTGCTCTCGTTAGTGCCGTTGATCGCCGTCGTTTTTGCGCTTTTCGCCGCCTTTCCCATGTTTTCCGATGTCAGCCTCCAGTTACGCCATTTTATTTTTGCTAACTTCATCCCGGCGACGGGAGATGTTATTCAGCGTTATATTGAGCAGTTCGTCGCAAATTCCAACAAAATGACGGCGGTAGGCTCTTGTGGACTGATCGTCACGGCGCTGTTGCTGATGTATGCCATCGACAGCGCCCTGAACACCATCTGGCGTAGCAAACGCACGCGTCCAAAGGTGTATTCCTTTGCCGTTTACTGGATGATTCTGACCCTGGGGCCACTGCTGGCGGGCGCCAGCCTGGCGATCAGCTCCTATCTGCTTTCTCTGCGCTGGGCCAGCGAGCTCAACACGGTTATCGATAACGTCCTGAGGGTATTCCCTCTAATTCTCTCCTGGATTTCGTTCTGGCTGCTGTACAGCATTGTGCCGACCACGCGCGTACCAAACCGCGATGCCGTCGTCGGCGCTTTTGTCGCAGCGGTACTGTTCGAAGCAGGAAAGAAAGGATTCGCGCTTTATATCACCATGTTCCCGTCATATCAGTTGATTTACGGCGTGCTGGCGGTTATCCCCATTTTGTTTGTCTGGGTGTACTGGACATGGTGTATCGTCTTGCTTGGTGCCGAAATAACTGTCACTCTCGGGGAATACCGCAAACTCAAACAAGCCGCAGAACAAGAAGAAGCAGACCAATCATGATTGCATTAATTCAGCGCGTAACCCGTGCCAGCGTCACCGTGGAGGGCGAGGTGACGGGTGAAATCGGCCAGGGACTTTTAGTGTTATTAGGTGTCGAAAGGGATGATGACGAACAGAAAGCGAATCGTCTGTGCGAGCGCGTGCTCGGTTATCGAATTTTTAGCGATGCCGAAGGCAAGATGAATCTCAACGTGCAACAGGCGGGGGGAAGCGTGCTGGTGGTGTCGCAATTTACGCTGGCCGCCGATACCGAACGCGGTATGCGACCGGGCTTCTCAAGAGGCGCCGTGCCGGATCGCGCCGAAGCGCTGTATGAATACTTTGTTGAGTGCTGCCGCCAACAGGAAATGAACACGCAAACCGGACGTTTCGCTGCCGATATGCAGGTCTCGCTGGTCAATGATGGCCCCGTAACGTTCTGGCTACAGGTATGAGCCAGCTTCCGGCGTGGCCGCGGGTAACAAGAGAGAGTACAGCTATGTATCACCTTCGAGTACCGCAAACAGAAGAAGAATTAGCGCGTTACTACCAGTTTCGCTGGGAAATGCTGCGCAAACCGCTCCACCAGCCGAAAGGTTCCGAACGCGATGCCTGGGATGCGATGGCGCATCATCAAATGGTGGTGGATGAAGAGGGGAACCTGGTTGCGGTAGGGCGTTTGTATATCAATGCGGATAACGAAGCCTCTATTCGTTTCATGGCCGTTGAACCGTCTGTTCAGGATAAAGGGCTGGGAACGTTGATGGCGATGACTCTGGAGTCTGTAGCGCGTCAGGAAGGGGTAAAACGCGTCACCTGTAGCGCCCGTGAAGATGCGGTAGCGTTCTTCGCCAAACTTGGCTTTGTGAATCAAGGGGAAATCACGACCCCACAAACCACGCCGGTTCGCCATTTTCTGATGATTAAACCGGTTGCGACGCTGGATGACATTTTGCACCGTGGCGACTGGTGTGGGCAGCTTCAGCAGGCCTGGTATGAGCACATCCCGTTAAGTGAAAAAATGGGGGTGCGCATTCAGCAGTACACTGGTCAGAAATTTATTACGACCATGCCTGAAATGGGCAATCAGAATCCGCACCACACGTTGTTTGCCGGGAGTTTGTTTTCACTGGCGACGCTTACCGGCTGGGGGCTGATCTGGCTCATGCTGCGCGAGCGTCATCTGGGCGGTACGATTATTCTCGCCGATGCGCATATTCGCTACAGCAGGCCCATCAGCGGCAAACCCAGCGCAATTGCCGATCTGGGGTCGTTGAGCGGCGATCTGGACAGGCTGGCGCGAGGCCGTAAAGCACGCGTGCAGCTGCAAGTGGAGTTGTTTGGCGACGAGACGTCAGGCGCAGTTTTTGAAGGTATCTATATCGTATTGCCGGCAAAACCGTTTGGCCCCTATGAAGAGGGCGGCAACGAGGAAGAGTAGGATAAAGGGGGTAATCCTCCTTTATTCGATAAAGGCTTCAGCAGGAAGTTTAAAGCGCTCAGAGAGAGCGCTTTTATATGAGCGACGGTCATCCAGGCATTGATTGAGTGCTCTGAACTCTGGCGCGTGCTTTTCGTAATCACGGATGCGGGCAGATAGCAGCTCAAACAACGGGTTTTCCAGATCGTTACGGTCAACCAGAAACTCTATCAACGACAATGTCCTACGGTATGTTTTCAAGATGAAAACAAAAGTGGATATTAATAAATCGTCCCTGTAGATGGGTTTCCAATACGCCAGGCGATATCCCGCATTACATTTCGTGCGGCATGGCTAACGCCGCCCAACTGGAAAAATCCATGAATCACGCCGAGGTAGCGTTGGCAGGTACAATCAACGCCCTGTTCCGTGAGCCGTTGATAAAGTGCTTCACCCTCATCGCAAAGTGGGTCAAATTCTGCCGTAATAATATGTACTGGCGGCAGAGTGCTGAAATCATCCCGCCAGAGAGGACTAACTTCAGGATGTTGACGGTCAGTCTGCTGTAAGTACATCTCATAGCCGGAAAGCAGCGTATCTCGGGTGATGATGTAATCCAGACCATGACGGGTGTAGCTGTTAAACCCTGCGGTTGCGTCAAGCATGGGGTAGATAAGCACAAGCTGTACGGGTTGCCAGTGATTTGCCTGCTTCAGGCGTAATGCGGTGACCAGTGCCAGGTGTCCACCAGCGCTGTCGCCAGCAAGGGTAATACGCTTGCGATCGATGCCAAGCTCTTCAGCATGATTCCAGATAATGTTTGCCCCTTTTTCAGCATCGTCATGCGCGGCCGGGAAAGTATGCTCAGGGGCAAGGCGATACTGTACCGCAATAATCCGGCAACCGCTGTGGTACGCCAGTTGTCGCAGTTGGTTATCATGTGTAGCAAACCCGCCGCTGACGAAGCAGCCGCCATGATAGTAGATAACGCAGGGCAGCGTTTCAGAAGAGGCCAGTGGCGAAACCACGCGAAATGTCATTGCATCAATTTCAATATCGTCAACCTGTACACGCATTTCTGTCTCTCCGGCAAGTACTGTACTGGCGATATAGCCAGCCCTCCGATCATCAATATCTTGCGCCCGTGAAGAGGGGCGACCCGCAGCGATAAACGCCTCAACCAGCTGTGCAATACCGCTTTCCAGTGCCATTTTTACTCCCTTTATCTGTATGGATATACAGCGTTATAACTTGGTTTTTAGCGAAAAGAAACGGGGAGTGCTGACGAGGTTGCAATTCTGGAAAGCGGCTCGTAAAAGCAAAAATCGCGCTCATAAAGTCTTTTTTCTGGTCTTTCATCGGTGTATGTTGTTTGAAAATTAATCGCCAATGATATACTGGAGGTATATATGAGTATGATGGCTGGGATGGAAATGGGCAGAATATTACTTGATTTATCAGATGAGGTTATCAAGCGGCTTGATGACCTCAAACAACAGCGTAATCTTCCGCGAGCAGAGCTATTACGCGAAGCAGTTGAACAATACCTGGAAAGGCAGGGACAAGCCGAAACCACTATTTCCGATGCGATGGGGCTCTGGCAAGGTTGCGAAGAAGATGGCGTTGAATACGAAAGGAAGCTTCGCGAGGAGTGGTGATGATTAAAGGTCCGGTGTTGTTTGACACCAATATTCTCATTGATTTATTTAGCGGGCGTGGTGAAGCGAAGAAGGCTCTCGAAGCTTACTCACCCCAGAATGCCATTAGTCTCATTACCTGGATGGAAGTGATGGTAGGGGCAAAAAAGTACCATCAGGAATCCCGCACACGTATAGCATTGAGCGCTTTTAACGTTATCGGCGTTTCACAGGATATTGCCGAAAGAAGTGTCAGTCTCAGGCAGGAATACGGGATGAAGTTGCCGGATGCGGTTATTCTGGCTACAGCGCACATTCATCGTTTTGCGCTCGTGACGCGCAATACAAAGGACTTCGCGGGGATTCCGGGAGTCATTACGCCTTACCATTTATAAGCCGGGCGGCACGCGCCACCCGACCTGACGTCAGAATTACTCCCCTTCGCCCGGGAACAGGAACGGGTTGATGGAGCTGCGGGCAAAGCCCTCTTGCTCCATGCGCGCGTCCAGCACCAGTGAGGCGAGATCGTCGGCGACGGCTTCCACTTTCGGGTCTTTTTCCTGATACAGAATTTTCAGGTAAGTACCGCAGTCACCACAGCTTTCTGCTTTAATCGACGCCTGTTCGTTATCCAGCGACCAGTAGTGCAGATCGCGACTCTGCTCGCAGTTGCTGCATTTGACGCGCACCACATGCCACTCGGTTTCGCACAGGTTGCAGTGCAGGTAACGCAGACCCTGCGTGGTGCCGATTTGCACCATGCTGGAAACCGGCATTGAGCCGCATACCGGGCAATACTGACGCTGTTCGCCGTACTCCGCACGGGCTTTACCGGGGATCAGGCTGGCCATTTGCGCCCAATAGAGCGACAGCGCCGCCCAGATAAACGGGGCCTTATCACTGCTGACGGAGGCAAAATCGGATTCAAACAGCGCGCTCGCCATTTGCTCCAGTTCCTGTTCCGAAGCCTTCTCCAGATTTTCGATTACCGCCAGCGCGGGGCCGCTCATCTCCGGTTTCAGCTCAGCAATCAGCGAATGCAGCAGTTTCTGCCAGTGCTTATCGCGCGGTAAAACGTGAATATCCAGCGGCGGTTTGCCCTGCGCGTTCGCTTCTTTGATGCGCGCGGTCAGATCCATCTCCAGCGGATGGTCGTACAGCACCACTTCCTGGGCATGTGCGATCAGCGCGGCAAAGCGCAGGTAATCGCCCAGCGGGTTGTTTTCGGCCAGCTCGCGCAGACGCTCGGCGCGGCGGTTATACAAATTTTTGAGCCGGGGGAACAATAACGGCGGAATCATATCCGCCGTACGTTTCTCGCTCTTCTCCAGCTCATCTTGCGGGATTATGCGAATACTCATTCAGATGACTTTTCCTGTTTCTGGCGGACTTCACGGTACCAGCGCGGGTGATGTTTCTTCGCCCATGACCGGGTTACCCATCCCTCCACCATCGCGGTAATGGTGCCTTTCACCCAGAGGGCGGCGTAAATGTGCACCATGATAACCACAATTAACGCTACTGCGGCAAATGAATGCAGCATTAACGCGAATCGGATCACCGGGATTGAGAAAGCAGGCGCAAAATACGGACGCCAGATGATCACTCCGCTGACCAGCAACAGGACCAGGAAAATAATCGCCGCCCAGAATACGCATTTCTGGCCGAAGTTATAACGTCCGGTGTCGCCGACTTCCTCGTTGACGACGATCTTACGAATATTCTTCGCCCAAAAGATATCATCCCGATTGATTAGATTGTGGTGCCAGTAACGGAAAAACATGATGATGAATGAGGCGAACATGATCACGCCCACGAACGGGTGCACAATGCGCGCCAGCTGTGGGGTGCCCATGATATGCATCAGCCAGTTGAAGGACGGGAACAAAAAGCCCAGTCCGCTCACCGCCGCCAGTACGAAACAGAAGGCGGTTACCCAGTGGTTGATGCGTTCCGGCGCCGTATAGCGCACGATGGTGTCACGTCGTTTCATTTGCGCACCTCGTCTTTCTCTTCATGCAGATTGTCTTCTTCCTCATCTGCACGGTTCGGGCCGACACCGACATAGTGGAAGATGCTGGCCGCAAAGGTCGCAGCAAAGCCGACCGCTGCGAGAGGTTTCCAGATGCCTTTCCAGAATTTCACCGTCGCGCTGATTTCCGGGTTTTCCGGCAGACCGTGGTACAGATTCGGTTTGTCGGCATGGTGCAGCACGTACATGACGTGAGTACCGCCGACGCCTGCCGGATCGTACAGACCTGCATTGTCGTAACCACGGGTTTTCAGCTCAGCCACACGTTCGCCTGCCAGCGTTTTCATCGCCTCTTTGGAACCAAAGTGGATAGCACCAGTCGGACAGGTCTTCACGCAGGCCGGTTCTTGCCCCACCACCACGCGGTCAACGCACAGCGTACATTTATAAACGCGGTTGTCGTCCGGGTTGAGGCGCGGCACATCGAACGGACAACCGGCGATGCAGTAGCCGCAGCCGATGCACTGTTCAGACTGGAAGTCGACAATGCCGTTGGCATACTGAATGATAGCCCCTTCTGCCGGACATGCCTTCAGGCAGCCCGGATCGGCGCAGTGCATACAGCCATCCTTACGGATAAGCCATTCCAGTTTGTCGTCTTGCTCCACTTCCGAGAAGCGCATCACCGTCCAGGATTTTGCGGTCAGATCAGCCGGGTTGTCGTACACCCCGATGTTGCTGCCCACTTCATCACGGATGTCGTTCCATTCCGAACAGGCCACCTGACAGGCTTTACAGCCAATACAGGTGGTGACGTCGATAAGCTTCGCCACCTCTTGCTGGTGATCCCGCGCCTGTGGCGCGGGAGTGAAACCGTTAGTCGCGGAACGACGAATGATGTCTTGCGATTGATAAGCCATAGGTCGTCTCCGTTACACCTTTTCCACATTCACCAGGAAGGACTTGAACTCCGGCGTCTGCGTGTTCGCATCACCGACGAATGGCGTGAGCGTATTGGCGATAAAGCCTTTTTTCGCCACCCCTTCGTAGCCCCAATGAATAGGAATACCGATGGTATCGATATCCTTGCCGTCTGCTTTCAGCGTGCGAATGCGCTTGGTCACTACCGCCTTGGCTTTGATATAGCCACGGTTGGAGGAGACTTTTACGGTATCGCCATGCGCGATGCCGAGCTTGTTCGCCAGCTTCTCGCCGATCTCCACAAACTGTTCCGGCTGCGCGATAGCGTTAAGCAGCGCGTGTTTGGTCCAGTAGTGGAAGTGCTCGGTCAGACGGTAAGTTGTTCCGACGTAAGGGAACTTATCGGCTTTACCCAACGCCTCTGCGTCGCCTTTAAAGATACGGGCGGCAGGGTTGGAGATAACGTTCGGGTGCAGCGGGTTCGTCCCCAGCGGCGTTTCAAACGGCTCGTAGTGTTCCGGGAACGGCCCTTCCGCCATCTTGTCGAGCGCGAACAGGCGACCCATCCCTTCCGGCTGCATGATGAACGGCCCGACGTTGCTACCCGGCGCAGCGGCGCTGTAGTCCGGGATATCCATCCCGCCCCATTTCGCACCGTCCCATTTCAGGATTTGGCGCTTCGGATCCCA
Source organism: Citrobacter sp. CK199 (assembly GCF_030333285.1). NCBI lineage: Bacteria > Pseudomonadati > Pseudomonadota > Gammaproteobacteria > Enterobacterales > Enterobacteriaceae > Citrobacter > Citrobacter sp. CK199. Next base: position 40,196 of record NZ_JAOWGF010000027.1, read on the forward strand.
CGGGTTGCCCTGTGGATCGGCGGAGGCGCGGTTATACAGAATGCGGCGGTTCAGCGGCCATGCCCATGCCCACCCCAGCGTATTGCCGAGGCCTGACGGATCGGAGTTATCGCGGCGCGCCATCTGGTTGCCTTCCGGCGTCCAGCTACCGGCGAAAATCCAGCATCCGCTGGACGTGGTGCCATCGTCACGTAGCTGGGCGAACGAGCTGAGCTGTTGGCCTTTCTTCACGATCACCGCCCCCGTTGCCGGGTCGATAAGATCGGCCAGCGCCTTACCGTTACTTTCCATCGCCACTTCTTCCGAAGACGGTTCATGCGGCGTGGAGTAGTTCCAGGTCATATTCAGCACCTGTTCCGGGTTCGCGCCGCCTTGCTCGGCGTACATCTTACGCAGGCGTAAGAAGATACCGGCCAGGATCTCGCCGTCGGTTACGGCGTCGCCGGGGGCGTCCGCGCCTTTCCAGTGCCATTGCAGCCAGCGGCCGGAGTTGACGATAGAGCCGTTCTCTTCGGCGAAGCAGGTTGACGGCAGACGGAACACTTCGGTCTGGATTTTCGACGGATCAACATCGTTCGACTCACCGTGGTTTTGCCAGAAGGTGGACGTTTCGGTATTGAGCGGGTCGATAGTCACCAGGAACTTCAGTTTAGAGAGTGACGCAACCACTTTGTTTTTGTTCGGGAATGAGGCGACCGGGTTAAAGCCCTGGCAGAGATAGCCATTGACCTTGCCTTCGTTCATCATCTCGAAGTATTGCAGGACGTCGTACCCTTTGTCCCACTTCGGCAACCAGTCGAAGCCCCAGTCGTTGTCCTTCGTCGCGTTATCGCCAAAGAAGGCTTTCATCATAGAAACGAAGAATTTCGGGTAGTTGCTCCAGTAGTTGACCTGACCTTCCAGCAGCGGTTTTGGCGTGTTGGCGGCAAGGTAGGTTTGCAGGTCGGTCTGTTTTTCGCTGGGCAGCGTCATGTAACCCGTCAGGCTTTGCGACAGCAACCCTAAGTCAGTCAGCCCCTGAATGTTGGAGTGACCGCGCAGCGCGTTGACGCCGCCGCCAGCCATCCCCATGTTGCCGAGCAACAGTTGGATCATCGCCATCGTGCGGATGTTTTGCGCGCCGATGGAGTGCTGCGTCCAGCCGAGGGCATACAGGAACGACGCGGTTTTATCTTTGACGCTGGTTTCCGCAATGTATTCGCATACTTTCAGGAAATCGGCTTTCGGCGTGCCGCAGATATTTTCCACCACCTCCGGCGTATAGCGGGAAACGTGCTGCTTGAGCAGGTTCCACACGCAGCGAGGATGTTGCAGCGTGGTATCGCGTTTAGCGAAGCCATTTTCATCCAGTTCGTAGGCCCAACTGGTTTTGTCGTACTTGCGTTTATCCGCGTCATAGCCCGTAAACAGGCCATCTTCGAAGCCAAAATCTTCACGCACGATCAGGCTGGCGTTGGTATAGGCTTCGGTGTATTCGCGGTTGTATTTTTCATTGTTCAGCAGGTACAGCAGTACGCCTGACAGGAAGGCAATGTCAGTACCGGAACGGATAGGGGCATAGAAATCGGCCACCGACGCCGTACGCGTGAAGCGAGGATCAATCACAATCAGCTTCGCGCCGTTGTGAATTTTAGCTTCCATCGCCCAACGGAACCCTACCGGGTGGGCTTCAGCGGCGTTACCGCCCATCACCACGATGAGGTTGGCGTTCTTCATGTCGACCCAGTGGTTGGTCATCGCACCGCGACCAAATGTTGGAGCAAGACTTGCTACCGTTGGTCCGTGTCAGACACGCGCCTGGTTGTCGACCGCGAGCATACCGAGCGCGCGGGAGAATTTTTGCGTTAAATAGCCGGTTTCGTTACTGGATGCGGAAGCGCACAGCATCCCGGTTGAGAGCCAGCGGTTAACGGTCACGCCTTCGGCGTTCTGCGCAACGTAGTTGGCGTCGCGGTCCTCTTTCATCAGTTTGGCGATGCGGTCAAATGCCTCATCCCAACTGATTTGCTGCCATTTATCTGAACCTGGCGCGCGGTATTCCGGGTATTTCAGGCGGCTTTCGGAGTGAATGAAGTCCACCAGACCGGCCCCTTTCGGGCAAAGCGCGCCACGGCTGACCGGATGATCCGGATCGCCCTCGATGTGGAAGATAGATGCTTTGGCGTTTTTTGCACCGTCGCCGAGGCTGTACATTAACAGCCCACAACCAACGGAACAGTAAGTGCAGGTGTTACGGGTTTCGCGGGTGCGCAGCAATTTATATTGCCGTGTTTCCGCTAGCGCTACGCTGGGTGCGAAACCCAGTGCCGCCGCCGTGGTGCCTGCCATACCGCCAGCGCAGATCTTAAAGAACTGCCTTCTGCTGACCTGCATGGTTTGCTCCTTGTTTCGACATTGCTATGTAGTTTTACTTTGCGGACCACCATGAAACCGGCCGCAAAGGGAAGAATTTGCGCATTCCCTCAGTTCCGGGAGGGATATAACTCAGGATACCATAATGTTGGTAGGTGTGTTCTGTTGCGGTTAAATAAAAGTGAATGAGTTTTCATGATGGCAACATGAAAATGTGATGTTTATCACATTGATGCATAATGACTGACGATCTTTGCAACCGAAAAAGCAGGAACTAATACTTTGGAGTTAATAAATTTCGCTGCGTAATCATCACTATGTTAAATAATTGTGTTGTTGTTCGAAAAGAGATGAGGTATCAGCATTCTTTATCGGTAGTTCTGGATGGATCGACTTTTCTGGCGGTAGATAATATTTATTATTTATACAATAACGGGATTTAATCTTTTATATGAATCATTGTATATGTTTGGTGAATATATATAAGGATTTCCTTTGAGGATTTTCCTGGAATAAATTCTTAAAAATAATCTTTCGATTGTATGGTTTTTTGACAAATGATAAATTTCGCCAACCAATATTGTATGTTGGTGTCATGTCAATTTTTTGAAATATGCAGAGGTCATCATTATATAAAGTGGCTTCTTTTATAAGGAAATAAAAATGAATGTTTTTTTTAAAAAAAGCCTGATGGTGTCTGTGCTGGCGCTGACGGCTTCTTCCGTTATGGCGGCACCGAGCGTTGATATTAAAGTATCAGGGAAAATTGTTCCTGCTTCCTGTATTCCGTCATTCCCAAGCGGCGGCGGTATCGCTGATTTTGGCACCATCAAAGTGGCGTCATTAAATTCAACTGCGCCAACCGCGCTGCCTGACATTAAAACCGTGCCAGTCGCCATTACCTGTGAAGGAGATACGCGTGTCGGCGTTTCTTTTACTGATATGCATAGCGCTTCTGCACCGACCACCGGTTATGCCATTAATTTCGCATCGACTGATTTCATTTCTTCTGCTAATTATCTTTTTGGCCTGGGGCTGTACGGTAGCCAGAAAATTGGGGCATATGCGCTGGGTATTCAGATTGATTCAGGAACGCTGACTAACGGCAATGGCGATAACCTGGTTGCCTATTTCTCAGCAAATGACGGCACTACCTGGGGAACAAAAGCAGGCAACAGCTATATGCAGATCATAAATAATAACAGCGAGGTTTACAGCTTTGGTAAAAGCTCGGCTTCTGCGCCAGAACCGCAAACAAAAGTCAACTTTAACGTCGGTGTGTCCGCGATTATCAACCCGACAGACGATCTGCAAATTACCGATGAAGCGACGCTTGACGGCTTAACCACCGTAGAGCTGGTATACCTGTAATTACACTGCACGTATCGTAGATGCTCCCCATATTACTATGGGGAGCAGTTATGAATATTAATGGACTAATATTATGCTTTCCTTCAAGAAAACATTAATCTGCGCCTGTTTATTGGCGTCATTTAACTGTCTGGCTGCCGGGATGGTGCCCGACACGTCGCTGCTGCTGATTAATGAAGAAGAGCAAGGCGGCAGTATGGATGTCAAAAACACCGATGCTGATGCCCAGCTCTTGTATACCAAAATCGTCAATCTTCCAGACGATCCTCAGCCTGGTCTGATTGTCACGCAACCCGTTACGCGTGTTGATGCCGGTAAGACGCAACGTGTGCGATTCGTTCTTAAAAATAGCGCGGAGCCGTTAAAAGTTGAGCATTTGAAGCGCGTTATTTTTACGACCATCCCGCAACGGGATAAAAACAAAGTTAAAGTGGTCTTTAGCCAAAACCTTCCCGTCATTATTCATCCTTCGGGTTTAGACGTGAATATGGAGCCGTGGAAAGATCTCCAGTGGCATATGCGCGGCGGAAAACTCAGCGTGGAAAATAAAACGCCTTATGTTATCCGTCTGGAGCAGAAAGTAAAATTATTGCCATCAGGCGCGCACGCTGATTTACCAAAGGCTTATATTCTGCCGGGTGAAACAATAAGTGCCCATGCCTCGACCACATTATCCGCACTGGATAAAAATATCGAAATGTATCCTGCTACGCGCTATGGCTATAAGGCGAAGAGTTTTGTTGCAGAAATAAAATAATTAATCTCAGTTTATTGTAAAACACATGGAGTGGTTATGATTCGCGGTTCCGCTAAAAAAGGAATTATTGTGTTTTGTCTGACGGCAATCGCTTTCAGTATACGGGCGGAAATAATGCCGACCTCTACTGGAACGATGGAGTTGGCGAGAGCGGTATTTGATACTGATGCATTAGAATCTAATGGTCTCGATCCTGTGATTGCTGATTATTATTCCTTAGCGTCCCGGTTCACTCCTGGTGTCCATAATGTGACCGTTATTATTAATGGCAAGAAACACAGTGTCATGTCGGTTAAGTTTAATGAGGAATGGCAGCCCTGTATTGATAAAGCATTTCTGGAAAGCGCAGGACTCATCACGAAAATAAAAAGAGAAACCTGCCCGCTGATCCATCAATACTGGTCTACGGCAACCGTTAGCGCTACGCCTGAAACGGAAGAAATGTCGCTGGTTGTTCCGCAGGAAGCGATTGATCCAGATAATAACCGACAGGTCGCGGACGTTCGCGGTGGTCATGCCGCAATGCTGAATTACTCCATGTTTGGCACGCATTATAAATATGACGGCGATAATTCAGACCGCTTTCAGTCAACGTTTGAACTTGGTTTTAATGCGGGTGACTGGATTGTGCGCAGCACGCAATTCGTCAGCGACGGCAGCGACCAGGAATTAGAGACCGACTCGTATTATACCTACGCGCAACGCACTTTCGCTGACTATGGCGTGATGGTGCAGGGCGGGCAAATCAACATTGCCAACAGCCGCTTTAGTATTCCGTCGGTCTACGGTGTGCAAGTCATGCCGGATAATACCCTGCTGCCGAACGAGGGGAGCGGCATCGAGGTGACGGGGATCGCCAGATATTCTCAGGCGCGCGTGGATATTCGCCAGGGCGGGCAGATCATCTATTCAACGCTTGTTCCCGCTGGCCCCTTTACCTTAACCGATGTACCCATTGCTAACCTCAACACCGACCTGAATGTCACGGTGACGGAGACCGATGGAAGCGAAAGCCATTTTACCGTATCGGCGAGCACGTTTCGTAGCAACCATGTCGGCAGGGCGCCGGGCTTTTCTCTGGCCGTGGGGCGTGCGGAAGATATGGACACGAATTTTGAGCAGCCCTGGATTGTGTCGGCGTCTGATGGCTGGTCAGTGAATAATCGTATGAATCTCATGGCCGGAATGGTGATGGCGGATAACCACTATTACGGTTTCTCTGCCAATGTGGATACCGTTCCCGTACAGAATTTATATGCCTCGCTCGGGTTTCTTGGGTCGATCGATAACCGTAGCCAGACTGATGGGCACAAAACCACGCTGGATCTTGGGTATTCCTTGCCCTGGGGGATGGGGATTTCGCTGGGCGGTAGCTACGGCACGGCGGACTATCGCGAAATGCAGGAACTGTATAGCGACGACGATGATTACTCCCCAACGAAATACGATACGAACGTCGCGGTCAGTTGGTCGGATACGCTTCTGGGGCGTTTTTCGCTCGGCTACTACCGTAATGAGGCCTGGGACAGCGACTATAATAGCCGCCGCATTATCTCTTCCTGGTCGCAAACCTATAAATATTTCAGCGTCAGCGTGAACTGGGAATCGGATATCAGTCGTGGGGATGAGAGCGATCGCGATATGTTCTACGTGAACGTTTCTGTTCCGTTAGGCCGTACCGGTGTTTCAACGAACTCGTGGTATCGCGAGAGTGAAGGAAGAAGCTCTTATGGCACGCGGGCGATGGGGTCGCTGAATGACGACAACCAATACACGGTCGGCGTGTCTCGCGATCAGGACGAAAGTGTTACCGACTGGGATAGCTCGCTCAACAGCAATCTTCACTATACCACGCTGTCCGTGGCGGCTGGCGGCGATAACGACAGCAATACGAACTACTCTGCCGCATTGAGTGGCGGCATTGTGGCGCATGACGATGGCGTGACCTTCTCACCGTATCCGGTCGCGGACACGTATGCCATTACCCAACTGGACAAGCCTGTTGCCGGTATCGAAATCGTGACGTCGCGCGGGCCCGTCTGGACCGATAAATGGGGCCAGGCCGTCGTCCCGTCATTGACGCCGTTCCATGAAAGTACGCTGGAACTTAATACCCAAAGTCTTCCGGGCAATCTTGACGTCAATAATGGCCGGACGGCGATTAAAGCGTCGCACGGGGCGGTCGCGAAATGGCAATTCACCACGCTGAGTCAGCGGCGCGTGCTGCTCTCTGTCATGCGTGCAGACGGTACTCCGTTGCCGAAAGGCGTCTCCATTGTCAACGACGCCGGGGAATACATCACTTCCGCGCCAGAGGACGGTTTGATCTTCCTGAATGATATCTCAGCAAGCCATCAGCTGTATGCGAAGGTGGACGGTGGACGATGCAAACTGAACTACACCCTGCCGGAAGCCGATCCGCAGAAATTCTATGAGGAGATAAAAGGGAAATGTCTCTAATGAAACAGGGAGCTGGCTCCATGAAACACCTTAGCGTTTTTATGCCTGTATTACTGGCGGGTTTCTTGTGTGGGAATGTGCCATCCGCACTGGCGGAAGAAGGCGACTGTCAGATTTTATCTTCGACAAAACAGGTCGACTATGGGCGGTTCCGCAGGGAGGATATGAGGGAGGGGAGCACCGAATACGCCGGGAATATGTATCACGGTTATGCCTCCGTCACCCGGGAGTTACAGGTCTCCGTCATCTGTACTGATGAACATAAAATTCGGCTCTTTGTGGATGGCCCCGCCCGGCAGGGGCAGGCCTGGCAGTTTTCTGACAACGGCGCGATGTCGATTAAAATGAAAAATGCCAGAGTCGATAACGCTCCCGTTCAGTTGGCTTCGGTTCCCCGGGGCGCGGCGCAGGTATCGGGCGGCGCTGCGGAAATGACGCTGTTGCCGGATATGTCCGCTGCTGCGGTAAACGGCCAGGAAGTGGATGGAAAACAGTTGGTTGCAACACTGATGATCACCACTTATCTTGCCGATAAAGCTTTCCAGACCAGCAATACGCAGGATCTGGAAGAAACCTACACTGTGTCGTTTGACGCTCTCGCGGCTAACTAGCGTTCTCATCCTGCCGACCGGGGCGGTTTTGCCCCGGTTTTGACCTCACAAAAATAATGGAGGACAATAACCGCAGTTAAATGCGCAAAGGCGCTCTCATCCTGCCTGAACGCAATCTCTCTTATCGTGAGTCCATACCAGGAAGCTGCTTTGTCTGACCATCAAAATTCATCCCCGGAGGGCGCTGTTTCTCATGCCGTCTGGACGCGCGGGTGCCTGACGCAATCAAAACCGGATATGCTGGCGACGGAAGTTCCTGTCGCGCTGGTCTATAACGGCATTTCCCATGTGGTGATGATGACCACGCCGAAAGATCTGGAGCAATTCGCGATCGGTTTTTCACTGTCGGAAGGCATTATTGAATGTCCGCAGGATATTTATGGCATGGACGTCGTTCCTTCCTGCAACGGCCTTGAAGTGCAGATTGAGCTTTCCAGCCGCCGCTTTATGGGGCTGAAAGAACGTCGTCGCGCCCTGGCCGGGCGTACCGGCTGCGGCGTTTGCGGCGTGGAGCAGCTGAATGACATCGGCAAACCCATTACGCCGCTCCCGTTTACCCAAACCTTTAACCTGGCGAATCTTGATCGCGCGCTGAAGCATCTGTCTGATTTTCAACCGGTCGGTCAGCTTACCGGCTGTACTCACGCGGCGGCGTGGGCGATGCCGTCCGGTGAATTAGCGGGCGGGCATGAAGATGTCGGTCGCCATGTCGCGCTGGATAAACTGCTGGGGCGCCGGGCGACGGAAGGCGAAAGCTGGCAGCAGGGCGCGGTGCTGGTCTCCAGTCGCGCCAGCTATGAAATGGTGCAGAAATCGGCGATGTGCGGCGTTGAAATCCTGTTTGCCGTCTCCGCAGCCACCACGTTAGCGGTTGACGTGGCTGAGCGCTGTAACCTGACGCTGGTGGGCTTTTGCAAGCCGGGCAAGGCGACAATTTATACGCATCCACGGCGTTTGATGGCAGGTTGAATTTTATTCAGTAAATTTGAAAAAGAATAGCAAATCCTTCCGCTTTTAGTTGTTCGAATACCGGCCTATTATTTATCACATCAAGGCACGGTGCCTTACTCAAACAACTAAGTTAAAGGGTTTATATCATGAAAAGCATCAAAACTTTTGTCGCAGTTATCGCTCTCGCTACTTCTTTCGGTTCTTTCGCCGCTCAGTCTGTTACCGCGACGGGCTCTACTCTGGAAAGCGCAGAAGCAAAAATCGCCGCTCAGGCTCAGCAGGCTGGCGCCAGTGATTACAAAATCACTTCCGCATACTCCGGTAACCGCGTGCATATGACCGCTGAACTGCTGAAATAAGTGATCCAAAACTGTCGAAAGAGCGCCTTCAGGGCGCTTTTTTCGTTTCTGCGTTTACTGTTTTACTATTCCGATAAATGCCTCATATTTAGTGCATACCCGCCAGCCTTAGCAGCGCTGTCACCACCGCCGCAGCGATAATCACCACAATCAGCGGCATTTTGCGCCACGCCAGGAAAACAGCGAACGCGACGCCCAGTACCCTCGCCATTCCGGCAAAATGTTCGCCTTCATAAAACGTGGTTGCCAGCGCCACTGAAAACAGCAATACCGTTGCCGCATCCGACAATAGCGCCTGAGAACGTTCGGAGAGCGCCAGCCGGTTGCCGAGCTTTGCTCCGCCAAGACGCATCAGATAGGTGCCTGCCGATAACACAGCAATACCGACGATAAACAGCGTCATGTTGCCCATTATTTTTTCCTCGTCAGTAAGCCAAGCAGAGAGAGCAGTACCGGCAACCCGACCGGTGCGAAGGGGACGGCGGCAAGCGACAGCCCGGCGCCGCTACAGGCGCGGATCAGCGTGGTGCGATTCCTGAACGCCGGGATCACTAACGCCAATAAAATGGCGGGAAATACCGCGTCCAGACCGATGGTTTCCGGTGCCGGGAGCAGTTTGCCGACCATCGCGCCAAGCAGTGCGCCCAGTGGCCAAAAAATTGCGACGCCCGCGCCGCACAGCCAGTAGGCGGCTTTGCGCTGTTGCCGTGTTTTTTGCGACAGACCAAAGACGACGCTTTCATCATTCATGATATGGCAGCCCAGAAAGCTGGCGGCGCGGGTGCCTACCAGTTCACGTACCGTTACGCCGAATGGAATATGGCGGGCATTCACCAGCAAACCGGCAGCGGCGGCGGCCAGTGGGTTCCCGCCGCTGGCGACAATGCCGATAAACATAAATTCGGACGCCCCCGCCAGGACAAAAATGGAGAGTACAAACGGCACCCAAATCGGGAAGCCGTAGGCCATCGCCAGCGATCCGTAGGACATCCCGACGACGCCAACGGCCAGACACACTAAAAATATCGCTTTTATCGTGTCTCCGCTGAGACATGAGAGGTGATGTTTCATACTATTTTAGCCATATCGAACGAATTTCCATTATAATGAACGTAACAGAATTGATTTACAAGTCGAACGATTCGTTCGATATAAAGAACGCGGAGTCGTGAATGACACAGCCCATTAGCGTGATCGCGAAAAGCCTGGTGCGCGAACGTCAGCGTACCGGCCTGTCGCTGGCGGAAATCGCCCGGCGTGCGGGGATTGCGAAATCTACCCTGTCGCAACTGGAAGCGGGCAATGGAAATCCTAGCCTGGAAACGCTCTGGGCGCTTTGTGTGGCCCTGGATATTCCCTTTGCACGTCTGCTGGAGCCGCAGGCGCAAAAAACGCAGGTGATTCGTCGCGGAGAAGGGACAAAAGTGGTGGCGGAACAGGCCCACTATCAGGCTATTTTACTGGCTGCCTGTCCGCCAGGGGCGCGGCGCGATATCTACCTGCTGCTGACGCAGCCGGGGGCGGATCGTATTTCACATCCACATCCGCCGGGATCGGTGGAGCATATTATTGTGACGCAGGGGAAAGCGCTTGTCGGGCTGACAGAGGCGCCGGAAGAGTTAGGCGAGGGCGATTATATTTGTTATCCCGCCGATCAGGAGCACATTTTTAAAGCGCTGGAAGCGGATACGCAGGCGATCCTGGTGGCCGAGCAAAATTAATTCCGCGCGATGAGGTTTATGATGCCGGATGGCGCTGACGCTTATCCGGCCTACAATTTCGTGCCGTTTGCTACCTGTAGGCCGGATAAGACGCGTTAGCGTCGCCATCCGGCGTTGAGCCATCCGACTTCAGACCGCCTACGCCAGGTAAAACACTTCTTTCAGCTCTGCGCTCACCGGGCTGTTATCCGGGTTGGCAGGCATCACGTCGCGCATATGCTTCCACCAACGCTGGCACACGTCGGTACTGGCGATGGCATTCCAGCGCTCTTCCGATTCGATCTCGACGGTCGCGAACAACAGGTTGCGTTCTTTATCGAGGTAAATCGCATAGTGATGCGCGCCATGCGCTTTCAATACGCTTTCCAGCTCCGGCCAGATGGGATTATGGCGACGCTGATACTCCTCGTGTGCGTCGGCATTCACCTGCATCACAAACGCTTTGCGGATCATAGCGCCTCCAGATACAACTCGCGGACGTCATCGCGGCTGGCGGTGCGTGGATTGCATGGCGCACACGGATCTGCCAGTGCTTTGTCCAGCCAGCCTTCAATATCGTCTTTCGTGACGCCCAGTGTGCTGAAACCTTCAGGAATGCCGACGCGTTTGCTCAATGCGCGGATTGCATTGATCGCTTCCATACTCGCCGCCTCAATGCTCATACCTTGAGTATCGACGCCCATCGCCTGGGCGACGCGGGCAAAACGCGCGACCGCGTTCGGGCGGTTAAAGTTCTCAATGATCGGCAGCAGGATGGCGTTACAGACGCCGTGCGGCAGGTTGTGCGTGGCGCCTGGCTGATGCGCCAGCGCGTGTACCAGACCAAGACCAGCGCTGTTGAACGCCATACCTGCCAGATACTGGCCAAACGCCATCTGCTCACGCGCTTCGAGGTTGTGGCCGTCATCAACCGCTTTCGGCAGCCACAGATTAATCAGCCGAATGGCTTCCAGCGCGTTGGCGTCGGTAAGCGGATGCGCGCCAACCGAGACATAGGCCTCAATGGCGTGGGTCAGCGCATCCATGCCGGTGGCGGCAGTGACGGATGGCGGGATGTCCAGCATAACGCTGGCGTCGTCCACCGCGATATCAGGGATGATATTCGGGTCGATGATGACCTCTTTGACCTGGCGCGCGGAGTCGATAATGACGGCATTGCTGGTCATTTCCGCTGCCGTACCGGCGGTGGTATTAATCGCTACCAGTGGAACGCCCGCGTTTTTGACTTTGCCGACGCCTGAATAGGCGGTAGAGGGGCCAGGATTCGCCGTCAGAATTTTGACCGCTTTGGCGGTATCGATCGGGCTGCCGCCGCCGAAGGCGATGATGTAATCACACTGCGCGTCCTGATATGCCGCATACCCTTTTTGCACCAGTTCTTCAGTGGGGTTCGGGAAAACCTCGTCGAAAAGGTGGTACGACATCTGATGCGCGTCAAGCGCGGCAAACAGGCTGTCCAGCAGGCCCAGTTTTACCAGTTGCCCGTCAGTGACGACCAGCGCTTTACCCCATTGCTTGTTCGCGACGAGGTTAACCATATCGCCGATTGCGCCTGCGCCATGCAGGCTAATTTTGGGAAGTGCCAACATGAAGCTCATGAATATTCTCCTTAAGATTGACGCGTTACCCTATTGCCCGATGACGTTGCGCTTATCGGGCCTACGGCATAGGCCGGATAAGGCGAAGCCGCCATCCGGCATTGGATTGCGGGAAGAATCAGTACAACGCTAATGCACTGGCAAGCGGAGTCACGCCAAAGCGTTTGCCAAGCGCTACCAGTTCTTCACGCGTGATGGTTTGCTTCATACCGCCCATTGAATAGATTTTGACCAGCACCTCCGCAGACTTCTCGGCGGTATCGATCAGGCCGAATGTTTCATCCAGCGTCGGGCCGCTGCCGAACACGCCGTGGAAGGGCCACAGCACCAGCGAATGCTTCTGCATTTCCTGCGCGGTGGCCTGACCGATCTCATCGGTGCCCGGCACCATCCACGGCAGAATGCCGACGCCGTCCGGGAACACCACCAGGCACTCGGTGCTGCCTTCCCACAGTTTGCGGGTGAAAAGCGGCGTGTTGTTTTCCAGCACGTAGGTCAGCGCGATCAGGTTGGTGGCGTGGCAATGCATAATCACGCGGTCTTTGCCGTCGGTGGCGTTAATGCGCTCGCAGTGGGAGAGGAAGTGAGCCGGCAGCTCGGAGGTTGGAACCGCCTCATGATTCAGCCCCCACAGAATGTGGTAGCCCGCGCCGTCGCTGTCCACTTTCACCACGCCTAAATTCGCTGCCGGATCGAGCTGTACGTTGCGGAAGAATTTGCCGGAGCCGGTGACGATAAACGGCGTGTTCGCCAGCAGCGGCATTGGCTGACTCAGCGCGATATAGCGTGGCTCCTGGTGGAAATCGTCGGTAAACGGCGCGATATCCGCCTCATCCAGACGCAGCGTCAGGTTGCCGCCGTTGCGTTCGTCCCAGCCCTTCAGCCAGGCGTCGGAGGTGGCTTTGATCATTCCCTGGACAAACCAGGAGTGGGTAATGTTCTGCATGTTCGGTGTTCCCATTTATTGCCCGAACGTTATCGGGTCTTACGTAGGCCGGATAAGCGCAGCGCCATCCGGCAATCGTGTTTCATTTATTGCCGGATGGCGACGCGGAACGTCTTATCCGGCCTACAAGTCAGGCGTCGCGGTTAGCTACGTTTGCTCAGAATCTCTTTTTCATAGGCACGGACGCTTTCCAGCCACTGGCTGCCGGCTGGCGTGTCGTGACGCTGGCAATACATTTCCCAGACGGCTTGCCACGGCAGGGATTTCTGCTCTTCCAGCAGCGCCAGGCGGGCGGTGTAATCGCCGCTGGCTTCTAACTGACGCAGTTGCCCGGTTGGTTCCAGCAGCGCGCGCAGCAGCGCTTTCTTCATATTGCGCGTGCCGATAACCCACGCGGCGATACGGTTGATGGAGGCATCGAAGAAATCGAGGCCGATATGCACGCGGTCAAACAGGTTATGACGCACGATTTCGCTGGCAATTGCCTGGGTTTCATCATCCAGCAGCACGACGTGGTCGCTGTCCCAGCGTACCGGGCGGCTGACATGCAGCAGCAGGCGCGGCACATACAGCATGGCGGCGGAAATCTTGTCGGAAATCACTTCGGTCGGATGGAAGTGGCCCGCGTCGAGGCACAGCGCGGTCTGGCGGCTGGTGGCGTAGCCCATGTAGAACTCGTTGGAGCCGACGGTATAGCTTTCCGCGCCAATACCGAACAGTTTGCTTTCCACGGCGTCGATGTGATGCGCCGGATTCAGTTTTTCGCTGATCACCTCGTCCAGCGCCTCCAGCAGGCGTTGGCGCGGCGCTAAGCGGTCAACGGTGATGTCTTTCATGCCATCCGGGACCCAGATGTTCATCACCGACGGCGTGCCCAGTTGCTCACCGAAGTACGCGGATACGCGGCGGCTGGCCTTGCAGTGGTCAATCCAGAACTGGCGAATGTTGTCGTCCGCGTGCGCCAGGGTGAAGCCGTCAGCGCTCAGCGGGTGAGAGAAGCAGGAAGGGTTGAAGTCCAGCCCTAACTGGTTCGCTTTTGCCCATTCCACCCAGTTTTTGAAGTGCTCCGGTTTGATCTGGTCGCGGGACACCGGCGTGTCAGACTCCAGATAGATTGCGTGTAAGTTCAGGCGTTTTGGCCCCGGGATCAGGCTTAGCGCCTGTTCCAGGTCGGCGCGCAGCTCGCTGGCGCTGCGCGCTTTACCGGGATAGTTACCGGTGGCCTGAATACCGCCGGTGAGCGATCCTTCCGGGTTTTCGAATCCGGCGACGTCATCGCCCTGCCAGCAGTGCATCGATACCGGCAGACGATCGAGCTGGCGTAACGCCTCCTCGACATCAATACCTACCGCAGCAAAACGTTGTTTCGCCAGTTCCCAGGCTTGTTCAAGTTGAGTGGTCATGCGCAAAGCTCCTTTGTCTGTCGTTTTGATTGAAACTGCGCAACGTGGCGGGCAATTTCACTGTCAGGATTTGGGGTAAAGGTCGTCAGGTCGTAGTTGGTTCTCACCACCTGACGGAAGTCGTCAACGTTGTTCAGTTCGTCCAGCGTCATGAGCTGGATGCCGATATTGCCGAGGGTGGAAGCCTCAATCGGCCCGGCCATCACGCGAATGCCGCAGGCATCCGCGCACAGCTGGTTCAGCAGGGCGTTCTGGCAACCTCCTCCAACGATGTGCAGCTGGCTAAAGGCTTCACCACGCAGGTTCGCCAGCTCCTGCAACACATCGGCATACAGCAGCGCCAGACTGTCGAAAATGCAGCGTGCCAGTTCGGCGTTACGGGTGGGTTCCGGCTGGCCGGATTCACGGCAGGCCGCCTGAATCTCCGCGCTCATATCGGCGGGGTTGATAAAGCGATCGTCATTCGGGTTTATCAGGAAACGGCAGGCCGGAAGCGACTGGGTCTCGGCGATCAGCGCGGGCAGGTCGGTAATCTGGCGCTCTTTCAGTACGCGCTGAAGCAGCCAGAGTCCCATGATGTTTTTCAGCACCCGGTAGCGGCCTTCTGCGCCGCCTTCATTGGTGATGTTCGCCGCCAGCGCCGCGTCATCGGTGTAAGGCGTTCTGCTCTCGAAGCCCATCAACGACCAGGTGCCGGAAGAGAGATAAGCGCTGTTTTTATCGGCCAGCGGAGAGGCGATCACCGCGCTGGCGGTGTCGTGACTGGCGACAGCGACCACCGGAATCTGATTTTTCTGTGGGCAGATCCAGTAGCCGATCACGTTGCCCGGATGGGTAGGTCTGCCAAACCAGGCTTTGTTGGCGCCGGTCCAGTCCAGCAGGGCATCGTCCCAGTCATCGCTGTTGATATTGACGAGCTGCGTGGTGGTGGCGTTGGTGTATTCCCAGTTCATTTCGCCCGTCAGGCGGAAACTGAAATAGTCGGGGATCAGCAGGGCATGCGCCACCTGCGGGATAAGTTCAGGCTGTTGTTCAACCAGCGCGCGGAGCTGATACAGCGTATTGAACGGCAGAAACTGAATGCCGCTGCGGCGATAGATATCATGCTTACCGAGCTGCGCCAGCGCCTGCTGCATCACCCCCGTGGTACGGTTGTCGCGATAAGATACGGGCAGACCGACGCGCTGGCCGTGCTTGTCGAGCAGCACATAGTCCACGCCCCAGGTATCAATGCCGATGCTGTCAATACGGATACCTTCATCGCAGACTTTCTCCAGTCCAAGGCGAATTTCATTTTCCAGGCTGTCGATATCCCAGGCGTCGAACCCGTCTGTTTTTTGCAAACAGTTCGCGAAACGGTGGATTTCACGCAGCGTCAGGGCGTGTTGTTCACTGTCGTAACGCGCCAGCATTACGCGCCCGCTGGATGCCCCGAGATCGACAGCGACACAATGGCGAAAAGTCATGGTGAAGTCCTTCTGAGTTTCATTGCACTCAGTCTAAGAACCCCCAGGAAGGCGTACCTTCCTGTTACTGACAGGTTAAATTGGCCGCTGGCAAGGAGGCAAAGGTGAACGTGATAGCGTTCACAATTTCCGTTTATCAGCGTGAATTGGCCGGATGTGACGGCGTCCGCATTTCCTGATCTTTCCCGTCCTTTCTTGAAAAAACGACCGGGTTTGCGCGCTTTGGCGTTAAAAATTTAAGGTGAGGGTAGTAACCCTTAATTACTATTTCTGACATGTTTCTCATATCAGGAAGCCATCATGACCGTACTGCATAGCGTGGATTTTTTTCCGTCAGGTAAAGCGCCCGTGGCCATTGAACCCCGGCTTCCTCAGTCTGCTTTTCCTGAACATCATCATGATTTTCACGAGATTGTGATTGTTGAACATGGCACTGGCATTCATGTGTTCAATGGGCAGCCCTACACCATTAGTGGCGGTACGGTCTGCTTTGTTCGCGATCACGACAGACATCTGTATGAACACACCGACAACCTGTGTCTGACGAATGTGCTCTATCGCTCGCCGGACGCGTTTCAGTTTCTGGCAGGGCTGAACCAGCTCTTGCCGCAGGAACAGGATGGGCAGTATCCGTCACACTGGCGCGTGAATCAGAGCGCGTTGCAGCAGGTGCGGCAACTGGTGGCGCAGATGGAAAACGCCGGAGACGAGATGGACACACCTGCGGTCGCCAACCGTGAAATTCTGTTTATGCAGTTGCTGGTGCTGCTGCGTAAAAGCAGCCTGATGGAAGGGGCGGCCAATAACGATGCGCGGCTGAATCAGTTGCTGGCCTGGCTGGAGGATCATTTTGCTGAAGAGGTGTGCTGGGAATCGATAGCCGACAAGTTTTCGCTCTCGCTGCGCACGCTGCATCGTCAGCTCAAACAACAGACCGGCCTGACGCCGCAGCGCTATCTTAACCGTCTGCGGCTTATCAAGGCTCGCCACCTGCTGCGTCACAGTGATGAAAGCGTCACAGATATCGCGTATCGCTGCGGTTTTGGCGACAGTAACCATTTTTCGACGCTGTTTCGCCGGGAATTTGACTGGTCGCCCAGGGATATTCGCCAGGGGCGGGACGCATTGCTACAGTAACGCGAAAGCTATCACCGTTTTTTGTCGCCAATTTGCTGATAATCGTCTCCTTCAATGCCGGATGGCGGCTTCGTCTTATCCGGCCTACGGCGGCGATCTGTAGGCCAGATAAGCGTAGCGCCATCCGGCAAGCATTCAACGTGAGGTGCTGCGGTGGCAAATCAGTTAGTCCTTCTGAAAAAAGACTTTTTTGCGAATGACGGCCAGGCTGTCGCGGTTGCCGATCGCTATCCGCAAAATGTGTTCGCGGAACATACACACGAGTTTTGTGAACTGGTGTTGGTCTGGCGCGGCAACGGTTTGCATGTGCTCAACGATCGCCCTTACCGCATCACGCGCGGCGATCTGTTTTATATTCGCGCCGAGGACAGACACTCCTACACCTCCGTTAACGATTTGGTTTTGCAGAATATTATTTACTGCCCGGAGCGGTTGACCCTGAATCTTGGCTGGGAAAGCGCCATTCCGGGCTTTAACGGCAGTGAACGGCGCCCGCACTGGCGGCTGGGCAGCGTGGGGATGAATCAGGCGCGGCAGGTTATCAGCCAGCTTGAACATGAGAGCAATCAGGGCGATCCGCTGGCGAATGAGATGGCGGAACTGCTATTTGGTCAGCTGGTGATGACGCTAAAAAGACACCGCTATGCTACCGATGATCTCCCGACCAGAGCGAGCGAAACGTTGCTGGATAAATTGATTACCGCGCTGGCCGGCAGCCTGGAGCGCCCCTTTGCGCTGGATGCGTTTTGCGACCAGGAGCAGTGCAGCGAGCGGGTGCTGCGACAGCAGTTTCGCTCACAGACCGGGATGACCATCAACCAGTATCTTCGCCAGATCCGCATCTGCCATGCGCAGTATTTGCTTCAGCACAGCCGCCTGATGATCAGTGAGATTTCAATGCAGTGCGGCTTTGAGGACAGTAACTACTTTTCGGTGGTGTTTACGCGGGAAACCGGGATGACGCCCAGCCAGTGGCGTCATCACAGTACGCAAAACGATTAGCTTGCCATTCCCATGCCGACGATGTTGGCGGCAATAATAATGACCACGCAACCCAGACTGAGAACGCTGACAGGACGACGACCCGCGTTTTTCCACTCTTTTAGCACCAGACCCACAATCCCACCGCACAGCACGTAGAAGCTCATGTGCAGCATCCAGCTGATGTAGTCATACTGCGGCGGAATGCGAGCGTGGCCCCAGGCGTAGAAAAAGAACTGCAAATACCACATCAGGCCACCCAGCGCGGACAGCAGGATATTGGTGATGATCATCGATTTTGCCAGCGAGAAGTCGGCTTTTATCGACAAGTTTTTCACTTTTGCCAGACGAATGAAACAGAAGCCCAGGTTGATCAGCGCGCCGCCGCCCATGATGACCACGTAGCTTGGCAGAGCGACATACAGCGGATCGACGCCGAGCGCGGCGGCGGCTTCATGCATCGGTTTGGCGGCGTTCATCGCAAAGGACATACCGGCGGAGAAAATACCGCACATCACCGCCAGCAGCAGACCTTTTTTCAGGTTGAACTCCTCGGCGGTGATCCCCATTTTGCGCTCTTTTAACTGCCCGGCGCGGGTGACGATGCCAACGCCGATCAGCGCCACCAGGACGCCCCACAGCGTCATTCGTCCGCCTTCGGTATTGATCAGCACATCAAAGTTTCCATTGATGATGGGGGTCATCAGGGTGCCGACGATCAGCGTAATACCAATCGCGATGCCGATCCCCATCGACATGCCGAGATAGCGCATGGTCAGGCCGTAGTTAATATTACCGATGCCCCACATTGCGCCGAACAGAAATACGGGCAACAGGGTGGATAGGTTGAAGGAACTGTAATAGGCCCAGAAATCCGGGAGCAGCAGGGCGCTGATGGTCCAGGGCAGGATAAGCCAGGAGACAATCCCACCGATTGACCACATGGTTTCCCAGGACCATTGTTTAACTTGTTTGAACGGGGCATAAAAACAGGCTGCACTGGCCGCACCTATCAAATGCCAAAAGATACCCATCGTAATCGCGTTACTCATGACTTAATCCTCATCGTTTTTATTGCCGGTGTGACCCTCCCGACCTGATGAGTGTAAAAATTGCGCAGTTGATTAACCTTTTGAGGATTGCCGACATTTCTTCCTTCCTGGCAACCAGCACGTTATACGGGTGATTTGGCTCACATATTCAAGAACATAATGAAAAGTTATATCCTTATTAAAACTACGGCATTGATAAGCATTTTCAATATCATTTAATTAACTATAATGAACCAACTGCTTACGCGGCATTAACACTTCAGCCGCTCGACAATAATGGAGATGATTATGAGTTATACACTGCCATCCCTGCCGTACGCTTATGATGCGCTGGAACCGCACTTCGATAAGCAGACGATGGAAATCCACCATACCAAACACCATCAAACTTATGTCAACAACGCTAACGCGGCGCTGGAAAACCTGCCTGAATTCGCGAACCTGCCGGTTGAAGAACTGATCACCAAACTGGATCAGCTTCCGGCGGACAAAAAAACCGTACTGCGCAATAACGCGGGCGGCCACGCTAACCACAGCCTGTTCTGGAAAGGCCTGAAAAAAGGCACCGCTTTGCAGGGCGACCTGAAAGCGGCTATCGAACGTGATTTCGGTTCCGTTGATAACTTCAAAGCGGAGTTTGAAAAAGCGGCGGCAACCCGTTTCGGTTCCGGTTGGGCCTGGCTGGTGTTGCAGGGCGACAAACTGGCGGTTGTCTCTACCGCTAACCAGGACTCCCCGCTGATGGGCGAGGCCATTTCCGGCGTTTCCGGTTTCCCAATCCTGGGTCTGGACGTATGGGAACACGCTTACTACCTGAAATTCCAGAACCGTCGCCCGGACTACATCAAAGAGTTCTGGAACGTGGTGAACTGGGACGAAGCTGCTGCGCGTTTCGCGGCGAAAAAATAAGTCTTTTTGCCTGATGGCGCTGCGCTTATCAGGCCTACGAAGAGGATTTGTCAATTTGTAGGCCGGATAAGGCGTTAGCCGCCATCCGACATTGAATTCAGCCCCCGCAGGCATAACCTGCGGGGGCTTTCTTTTAGGCGCTTTTGGGCTTGTCTGGTGTGACTTACGTCAAATTAAAAACATCAATCCATAAAAAATGAAACATAGTTTTGTTATGTGGTTGGGATCACTTTTATTGTTTGAATGAATGTCTATCGTTTCTTCATCAACGCGGGTGTGCCTCAAAGTAAGGTGCATTCGCCCATAAAAATTGCCCGTTTTTATGTCTACAGGTGAAGGAAATGCAGATTAAACGCACGATAGAAAAAGTCCCGGGTGGCATGATGCTCGTTCCGTTGTTCCTCGGCGCGCTATGCCACACCTTCGCGCCAGGCGCAGGGAAATACTTCGGCTCATTCACAAACGGTATGATCACCGGTACGGTGCCGATTCTGGCGGTCTGGTTCTTTTGTATGGGCGCGTCGATCAAACTGAGCGCCACAGGCACCGTGCTGCGTAAATCCGGGACGCTGGTGGTGACCAAAATTGCGGTTGCCTGGGTGGTGGCCGCTATTGCGTCACGCGTTATCCCGGAACATGGGGTGGAAGCGGGCTTCTTCGCCGGGCTGTCGACGCTGGCGCTGGTGGCCTCTATGGACATGACCAACGGCGGGCTGTACGCCTCCATCATGCAGCAGTACGGCACCAAAGAAGAGGCCGGGGCATTTGTCCTGATGTCGCTGGAGTCAGGGCCGCTGATGACGATGGTTATTCTGGGAACCGCCGGGATTGCCTCGTTTGAACCGCATGTATTTGTGGGGGCGGTATTACCGTTCCTGATTGGTTTCGCGCTGGGGAATCTCGACCCGGAACTGCGGGAATTCTTCAGCAAAGCGGTACAGACGCTGATCCCGTTCTTCGCCTTCGCGCTGGGCAACACCATTGATTTGAGCGTGATTGCACAGACGGGCGTGCTGGGGATTCTGCTGGGTGTGGCGGTCATTATTATCACCGGTATCCCGTTAATCATCGCTGACAAGTTTATCGGCGGCGGTGACGGTACGGCAGGTATTGCCGCCTCAAGTTCTGCGGGCGCCGCAGTAGCCACGCCCGTGCTGATCGCAGAGATGGTTCCGGCGTTTAAACCGATGGCGCCCGCCGCGACCTCGCTGGTTGCCACATCGGTTATCGTGACTTCGATTCTGGTGCCGATCATTACCTCAGTCTGGTCGCGGAAGGTGAAGGCCAGAGCGGCGGAAATCGATATTCGCGGTACGGTGAAATAAACCCGTTTTGCCGGATGACGGCTTATGCCTCATCCGGCGCTTCCGGTCAGAATTAACGGCCAAACACCTCATCAATTGTGCGACGCTCGTGCTCGTTCAGTTCTCCTCCCGCATTACGCGACACGCCGGTACAATAGCCGAACTTACGCGATACCACGGTTTTAATCGTGGTTACAAAATCCTCGCCAATCGCGTAAATGGACATAAACGTGCCGATTTTCTCCTGGATATCGCGCAACGTTTGCAAATCACCCTGCTTAAACGCCTCCCGCGCGCTGACAAACAGCTCCGGCATCACGTTGTTTAAGCCGGAAATAATGCCTGCGCCGCCCGCCAGCAGGTTGGGGATGTAATACTCGTCATAGCCGGAGAGCACGGCAAAATCGTCGCGTACCGCGCGGGTGGTCTGAATCATGCTGCGGGTATGGGACTGGCAGTCGACGGTATCTTTAATCCCGGCAAAATTCGGGAATTCGGCGGCAAGGGTCGCCACCAGATCCGGCGTTAAATCGCAGCCGGTGCGTGCCGGGAAATTGTAGGCGAACCATTTGCCGCTCAGGGCGTTACCAAGCTGGCGGAAGTAGCTCAGAAGCTGCTTCGACGTCTGCCCGTAGTAATACGGCGGCAGAATCATCACCGCATCGTACCCGACGCGGTACGCTTCCTGCGCCATAAGCAGGATGTCGCTGGTGCAGGTGGAGGAGACATTGGCAACCATCTTCAGCGAACTCATCGCGCGGGCCTCGCGGATCAGCATCAGCCGCTCTTCCAGCGTGAAAGACGCAAATTCGCCAATGCTGCCCATCAGCAAAATAACATCGATGTTAGCCTCGGTAAGGCGTTTGAGATGCTGGCTCAGGCCGTTGAGATCGACTTTTCCGTCATTGTCCATCGGCGTAATGGAAGGACACCAGACGCCAGCAAACTGCGATTGTACTGTCACGTTGTTGACTCCTTATTATGAAATGGCGTTTCAAAATCACTTTAATTGATAGCACGTCTGCTGGCGTATCATGTGAACCCGGCTCTCATTTTGAGCGGCTGAGACAAAATAAATATGCTCTAATGAGGATTATTTGTCGGGAGAGGGAAGCTGATGCGATATCCGGTCGAGGTGTTTACGGGCAAAATTCGGGACTATGCGGGAAGTCGTCCCAGCGCCATTGCGAAAATCCAGGTTGATGGCGAGCTGATGCTTAGCGATCTGGGCCTTGCCGGTGATGAGCAGGCAGAGACAAAAATTCACGGTGGGCCCGATCGCGCGCTGTGCCATTATCCCCGTGAACACTATCTGCACTGGGTGCGTCAATTCCCGGCGCAGGCGGATCTGTTTGTCGCGCCCGCGTTTGGCGAAAACCTTTCGACCGACGGTCTGACCGAGCAAAATGTTTTTATCGGCGATATTTTTCAGTGGGGAGAGGCGCTGATTCAGGTGACTCAGCCACGTTCGCCGTGCTTTAAGCTCAACTTCCATTTCGGCATTAGCGATATGGCGACGCAAATGCAGAACGCCGGGAAAACCGGCTGGCTGTACAGCGTTATCGCGCCGGGGCAGGTATCGGCGGATGCGCCGTTAATTCTGGCGTCGCGCGTCAGTGATGTGAGCGTACAGGAGGCGATTGCGATAGCCTGGCATATGCCGTTCGACGACGACCAGTATCATCGTTTGCTGTCGGCGGCGGGGTTATCGAAAAGCTGGACCAGAACGATGCAGAAGCGCCGTTTGAGCGGCAAAATTGAAGATCAGTCACGACGTTTGCGTGGATGATGTAACGCCCGATGGCGCTGTGCTTATCGGGCCTACAACGTGCGGTTTTCGTAGGCCGGATAAGGCGTTTACGCCGCCATCCGGCACCACAGCGAGAATTAAGAACGCTTATACAACGGCAGCCAGATCACCAGCCGTAAGCCGCCCAGCGGGCTGTCTTCGGCTTTCACCCAACCGCGATGCTGCTGGATCGCGGTCTCAACGATGGCCAGCCCCAACCCTGTTCCGCCGGACTCCCGATCGCGCGCTTCATCGGTACGATAAAACGGGCGGAAGATCTGTTCGCGGTCTTCAGGGCTAACGCCCGGGCCATCGTCATCAACCGTTATCGTAATGCCGTCTTTATCCACCGCGAAGCCGACTTCAATCTTCGTGTGCGAATAGCGCAGGGCGTTACGGACAATGTTCTCCAGCGCGCTTTCCAGGGTGTTAGGGTTGCCGTATAACGGCCACGGCCCCGGCGGGAAGTTCACCGTTAACGATTTACCCATCTGCTCGGCTTCGAAGGCGGCGTTATCCAGCACGTCTCCCCACAGATGATTGGCTTTCATCGTTTCGCTGACCAGCGCGTTTTTCTGTTGATTACGCGACATCACCAGCAGGTCGTTGATCATGCTGTCCAGCCGCTGCGCTTCGGTCTCGATGCGCTCCAGCTCTTTACTCTCGCCGCTACGGCGACGCAGCAGCGCGGTGCCCAGTTGCAGACGCGTAAGCGGAGTACGTAGCTCGTGCGAGATATCCGACAGCAGACGCTGCTGCGTGGTCATCATACGTTCCAGTGCTGTCACCATCTGGTTAAAGCTGGCGCCAGCCGCAAGAAATTCCTGCGGGCCTGCTTCCAGTTCTGGATGTTGTCGCAGATTACCCTGAGCCACTTCGTCCGCCGCGTTTTTCAACTTACGCGCCGGTTTCGCCAGGCTCCAGGCCAGCCAAAGCAACAGAGGCGAACTGACCAGCATGGTGACGATCAGCAACAAGAGCGGGCGGTCAAACAGCAGATTAATAAAATCGGATTGGGAACTGCTGGCCGGTCGAATCAGATAAAGCTGGTAGTTATCTTCCCCGTCTCTGACAGAGAACGGGCCTACCATCTCAACGCGGCCATATTTCTTCTTCTGCGGATGATCGGCGTTATCCGCCTGACCAATAAAGTTACGAATGATCTGCATTTCGCTGCGTTCTGCGCCGATCACGCGTCCTTCAGTGGTCACAAGCAATAACCGCTGTCCTGGCGGCGCCCACTTGTCGATCGCACGGAACAGGCGACGCCACCACATTAAATCGTTGGGTGGATCGTTCGCGAGTTCAGCTTCTACATGTTGCTCAATCATCAACCCCTGGCGCTGTTCGCTGTCCAGTAGCTCGGTCATCTGGCGTGAGTCGAGCTTGGGTAACATCAATACCAACATCAGCACCAGCGCCAGCGTCAACCAGAAGATGGCAAAGATGCGCGCGGTTAAACTGCCTATCATGAAGCGGAAACCATCAAATAACCGCGACCACGCAGGGTTTTAAACCACGGGTGCCCGTCTTTACGCTCCGGCAGCTTACGACGCAGGTTGGAGATATGCATGTCGATTGCGCGGTCGAACGGCGTCAGGCGTTTACCCAGCACTTCCTGGCTCAAATGTTCACGCGAAACCACCTGGCCGAGATGCTGCGCCAGCAAATAGAGCAGGGTAAATTCGGTGCCGGTTAACTCCAGGGTTTGACCATCGAAGCTGGCCTCCTGGCGACCCGGATTGAGGCTTAACGCATCCACTTCCAGCGTCGGCGAGCCGTTGTCGTTGTTCTGCTGCTGTTCGCTCCAGTGCGAGCGGCGCAGAATCGCACGGATACGCGCGACCAGTTCGCGGTCGTTAAACGGTTTAGGTAAATAATCATCCGCGCCCAGCTCAAGGCCGAGTACGCGATCCAGTTCGCTGCCGCGCGCGGTCAGCATAATGACAGGGGTCTGGTGTGTCTGGCGAAGCGCTTTCAACGTATCAATACCGTTTTTCTTCGGCATCATGACATCGAGCAAAAGTAAATCAATGCTGTCGTCCAGAAGCTCAAGCGCCTGCTCCCCGTCATGGGCAACCAGCACATTGAAGCCTTCCATTTCGAGCAGCTCCTTTAACAGGGAAGTTAGCTCTCGGTCATCATCAACTAACAGGATTTTATTCATTGTTTAAGTACCTCCGAGGCAGAAATTACGTCATCAGGCGTCGCTAATCCATGACTTTACGTTGTTTTACACCCCCTGACGCATGTTTGCAGCCCGAATCGTAAACTGTCTCTCGTTGAATCGCGACAGAAAAGATTTTGGGAGCAAGTGATGCGCAAAGTTACCGCTGCCGTCATGGCCTCAACGCTGGCACTCAGTCCTTTAAGCCACGCTGCTGAAGTCGTTACAGGCGATAACTGGCATCAAGGTGAAGGACTTACGCAGCGCAGTACGCAGAGCCATATGTTCGACGGCATAAGTTTAACCGAACATCAGCGTCAACAGATGCGAGATCTGATGCAGCAGGCAAGACACGAACAGCCTCCTGTTAATGTTAGCGAAATGGAGACAATGCATCGCCTTGTCATCGCAGAAAAATTTGATGAAAACGCTGTGCGCGCTCAGGCAGAAAAAATGGCGCAAGAACAGGTTGCCCGCCAGGTCGAAATGGCCAGGGTTCGCAACCAGATGTATCGCCTGTTAACGCCAGAGCAGCAAGCGGTTTTAAATGAGAAGCATCAACAACGAATGGAGCAACTGCGCGATGTGGCGCAATGGCAAAACGGCTCCTCGTTGAAGTTATTGAGTAGTAGCAACTCACGTTCCCAGTAACAAACCCTGTTTTCCTTGCCATAGACACCATCCCTGTCTTCCCCTCCATGATGGAGGGGTTTTTTTTGTCCAAAATTTGTCATCCGGTTATTGCCTTACTGTTTTACTCCATCCGTTATACTACCGGCATGGAAAGGCAGGAGTGTTTATGAATCAAACCTATGGGCGACTGGTCAGCCGGGCGGCAATTGCCGCGACAGTGATGGCGTCACTGTTACTTTTGATCAAAATTTTTGCGTGGTGGTACACCGGGTCGGTGAGTATTCTGGCTGCGTTGGTTGACTCGCTGGTGGATATTGCCGCGTCGCTGACTAACCTGTTAGTGGTGCGCTATTCGCTGCAACCGGCGGATGATGAACACACCTTTGGACACGGCAAAGCAGAGTCGCTGGCGGCGCTGGCGCAGAGCATGTTTATTTCCGGCTCGGCGCTGTTTCTGTTTTTGACCGGTATTCAGCATCTGATTACCCCTACGCCAATGAACGAACCGGGCGTCGGGGTCGTGGTGACGCTTATCGCCCTGGTTTGTACGATCATTCTGGTCACGTTTCAGCGTTGGGTTGTGCGCAAGACGCAAAGTCAGGCAGTACGGGCAGATATGCTTCATTATCAGTCTGATGTTATGATGAACGGAGCGATTCTCGTTGCGCTTGGGCTGGCCTGGTATGGCTGGCATCGCGCGGACGCCTTGTTTGCGTTGGGAATCGGCATCTATATTCTATACAGCGCACTACGTATGGGGTATGAGGCAGTGCAGTCGTTACTGGATCGCGCGCTGCCCGATGAGGAACGTCAGGAAATTATTGATATCGTGACATCGTGGCCGGGCGTCAACGGTGCTCACGATCTTCGCACGCGGCAGTCAGGGCCGACCCGCTTTATTCAGATTCATTTGGAAATGGAAGATAATCTGCCGCTCGTTCAGGCGCATCTGGTGGCTGAACAGGTAGAGCAGGCGATTTTGCGGCGTTTTCCGGGTTCGGATGTCATTATCCACCAGGACCCCTGTTCAGTCGTACCCAGGGAAGGCAAGAGGTTTGAGCTTTCGTAATTCGTTGTAAAAAAGTGAGCAAGGCCAGCATTTTGTGTATAAATTACCGCCGTTTGGCCTGACCTGAATCAATTCAGCAGGAAGCGGTTGTTATACTATCTGCATATTCGTTGGATCGTCCCGATGTGCAGTAACAGTATCGGCTTCCGGCAACAGATTTCATTTTGCATTCCAAAGTTCAGAGGTAGTCATGATTAAGAAAATCGGTGTGTTGACAAGCGGCGGTGATGCGCCTGGCATGAACGCAGCAATCCGTGGTGTTGTACGCGCAGCGTTGACGGAAGGACTGGAAGTAATGGGTATTTATGATGGCTACCTGGGTCTGTATGAAGACCGTATGGTTCAGCTCGACCGTTACAGCGTGTCCGACATGATCAACCGTGGCGGTACTTTCCTCGGTTCCGCGCGCTTCCCGGAATTTCGCGATGAAAATGTTCGCGCAGTGGCTATCGAAAACCTGAAAAAACGTGGCATCGACGCGCTGGTTGTTATCGGCGGTGACGGTTCCTATATGGGTGCAAAACGTCTGACTGAAATGGGCTTCCCGTGCATCGGTCTGCCGGGCACGATCGACAACGACATCAAAGGCACTGACTACACCATCGGCTATTTCACCGCGCTGGGTACGGTAGTGGAAGCGATTGACCGTCTGCGTGACACCTCTTCCTCTCACCAGCGTATTTCCATCGTTGAAGTGATGGGGCGTTACTGCGGCGACCTGACCCTGGCGGCGGCTATCGCTGGGGGCTGTGAGTTTGTTGTGGTGCCGGAAGTGGAATTCAGCCGTGACGATCTGGTTGCGGAAATCAAAGCGGGCATCGCGAAAGGTAAAAAACACGCGATTGTCGCGATCACCGAACATATGTGTGACGTTGATGAACTGGCGCACTACATCGAGAAAGAGACTGGCCGTGAAACGCGTGCGACCGTACTGGGTCACATCCAGCGTGGCGGCTCTCCGGTGCCTTACGACCGTATTCTGGCTTCCCGTATGGGCTCATATGCCATTGAACTGCTGCTGGAAGGCTTTGGCGGACGTTGTGTGGGCATCCAGAACGAACAACTGGTTCACCATGACATCATCGACGCTATCGAAAACATGAAGCGTCCGTTCAAAGGTGACTGGCTGGATTGCGCTAAAAAGCTGTACTGATCGTTGTGTGTATTGTGCCGGGTGGCGGCTAGCGCCTTACCCGGCCTACAACAGTACGGCCTGTAGGCCGGATAAGGCGCTAGCCAGCATCCGGCAATATCCTTCATTTATTCCCTCAAGTTATAGCCAATCTTTTTTTATTCTTTAATGTTTGGATTCCTTTCTGGCACGCTTTACTCATCACAACACTACATAAGAGAGCTGGGCGATGAATAAATGGGGCGTGGGGTTAACATTATTGCTGGCATCGACCAGCGTTCTGGCGAAGGATATTCAGTTACTTAACGTGTCTTACGATCCAACGCGCGAGCTGTACGATCAGTACAACAAAGCGTTTAGCGCGCACTGGAAACAAGAAACGGGCGACAACGTGGTGATCCGTCAGTCGCATGGCGGTTCCGGTAAGCAGGCGACGTCAGTCATTAACGGTATTGAGGCCGATGTGGTGACGCTGGCGCTGGCTTATGACGTTGATGCCATTGCAGAGCGCGGCCGTATCGACAAAAACTGGATCAAACGTCTGCCGGACAACTCCGCGCCGTACACGTCCACCATCGTCTTCCTGGTGCGTAAAGGCAATCCGAAGCAAATCCATGACTGGAACGACCTGGTAAAACCGGGCGTGTCGGTGATTACGCCGAACCCGAAAAGCTCTGGCGGCGCACGCTGGAACTATCTGGCTGCGTGGGGATACGCCCTGCACCACAATAACAACGATCAGGCCAAAGCGCAGGACTTCGTAAAAGCGTTATTTAAGAACGTGGAAGTGCTGGATTCTGGCGCGCGCGGTTCAACCAACACCTTTGTTGAGCGTGGGATTGGCGACGTGCTGATCGCCTGGGAGAACGAAGCGCTGTTGGCGACGAACGAACTGGGCAAAGATAAATTTGAAATCGTGACGCCGAGCGAATCAATTCTTGCAGAACCGACCGTCTCCGTGGTGGATAAAGTCGTGGAGAAAAAAGGGACGCAAGCCGTGGCGGAAGCCTATCTGAAGTATCTCTACTCGCCGGAAGGGCAGGAAATTGCGGCGAAAAACTTCTATCGCCCACGCGACCCTGAAGTGGCGAAGAAATATGAAAATGCATTTCCGAAGCTGAAACTCTTCACCATTGACGAGGAGTTTGGCGGGTGGACGAAAGCGCAGAAAGAGCATTTCTCTAATGGCGGTACGTTCGACCAAATCAGCAAACGCTAATGTAAATTGCTTTTCCAGCCCGGTGGCATCGTGCGACCGGGCTTTTTTATTTGTCATCATTTTGCGTTACTCTTGCACGTCAATAAGAGACAGGGAATGAGTAATGAAAAAAACAGGTTATTTTTTGCTGGCGGTTGTGATTGTTGCCGCCGTCGCGGGCATTGGCTACTGGAAGCTGGCCGCTAATCCGAACGCATTGCGGGATATTGTTCTGCAACAATGCGTACCGAACCAACTGCAACAGCAAAATCCTGCGCCATGCGCTGAAGTGAAACCGGATGCCGGGTATGTCGTGTTTAAAGATCGTAATGGCCCGTTGCAGTATCTGTTGATGCCGACGTACCGCATCAACGGTACGGAAAGCCCGCTGCTGGTGGAGCCCTACACGCCGAACTTCTTCTGGCTAGCCTGGCAGGCGCGCAGCTTTATGAGCCAAAAGTACGGCAAAGATATTCCAGATAGCGCCATTTCGCTGGCGATTAACTCACGCTCCGGGCGGACGCAAAACCACTTTCATATCCACATCTCCTGCCTGCGCCCTGATGTGCGAGCGCAACTGGATGATAATCTGGCGAAAGTGAGTACCCGCTGGCTGCCGCTGCCGGGCGGATTGCGCGGGAATGAATATCTGGCGCGTCGGGTGACGGAAAGCGAGCTGGCGCAACGCAGCCCGTTCATGATGCTGGCGGAAGAGGTGCCGGATGCGCGTGAGCACATGGGCAGCTATGCACTGGCGGTGGTGCGCCAGAGCGACGACTCTTTTGTTTTGCTGGCGACGCAGCGCAACCTGCTGGCGTTTAACCTCGCTTCCGCTGAGGAAATTCAGGATCATCAATGTGAGATTTTGCAGTAACCCCACCTAATCTGGCGTTTACTCCACCTGCCTGTCTCCGTATTCTTGTTGAAAAAAACAACAGGAGACAGGCATGTCGCTCTGGCTTACACACCCTCTGTTCATTCCTTCGCTGGTGGTCGGCGTGACCATTCTGCTCTGGGCAACCTCGCTGTTGCCGGAGTTTATTACCGCGCTGCTGTTCTTTACCGTGGCGATGGTGGCGAAGATCGCGCCACCGGACGTCATTTTTGGCGGTTTTGCCTCGTCGGCTTTCTGGCTGGTTTTTAGCGGTTTTGTGCTGGGGGTGGCGATTCGCAAAACAGGGCTGGCAGACAGGGCGGCGCGCGCCTTATCCGCCAGACTGACTGACTCATGGCCGCTGATGGTGGCAAGCGTGGTGCTGCTCAGTTATGCGCTGGCGTTTGTGATGCCGTCCAATATGGGGCGTATCGCGCTGCTGATGCCCATTGTCGCGGCGATGGCGAAACGTGCCGGGATTGCCGATGGCACGCGCGCCTGGTACGGACTGGCGCTTGCGGTGGGCTTTGGAACCTTCCAGCTCTCCGCGACCATCCTGCCTGCTAATGTACCTAACCTGGTGATGAGCGGGGCGGCGGAAGGTTCGTATGGCATCCACCTGAACTATCTGCCGTATCTTCTGCTGCATACGCCTGTTCTGGGCTGGTTGAAAGGTGCGCTGTTAATCGTCCTTATTTGTTGGCTGTTTCCCGGTAAACCGCATGCGCCTCGCGACCTGACGCCGCCTGCGCCGATGAGCCGTGCGGAGAAACGGCTGGCGTGGATGCTGGCGGTGGTGCTGGCGATGTGGGTCAGCGAAAGCTGGCACGGTATTGGCCCGGCGTGGACCGGGCTGGCGGCGGCGGTGATCACGCTGTTGCCGCGCGTGGGGTTTATCAACGGGGAAGAGTTCTCCAGCGGCGTGAATATCCGCACCTGTATTTATGTGGCAGGCATTCTGGGGCTGGCGATCACCGTGACGCAAACCGGCATTGGCAATGCGGTGGGCGAGGCGCTGCTGCATGTCATGCCGCTGGACCCGGAAAAGCCCTTCACCAGTTTCCTGGCGCTGACCGGCATTACCACCGCGCTGAATTTTATTATGACGGCGAACGGCGTTCCGGCGCTGTATACCACGCTGGCGCAGAGTTTTTCCGACGCAACCGGTTTTCCGCTGCTGTCGGTGATTATGATTCAGGTATTGGGGTACTCCACGCCGCTGTTGCCGTATCAGGCATCGCCGATTGTGGTGGCGATGGCATTAGGGAAAGTCCCGGCAAAACCAGGCATGACGCTGTGTCTGGCACTGGCGCTGGCAACGTATCTGGTGCTGTTGCCGCTGGATTACATGTGGTTTAGTTTACTGGGGCGTTTGTAAAAAAAGCCCGGTGGCGTTAACGCTTACCGGGCCTGTGATTTTATGTGGCGGGGTAAGCGCACACGCCACCCGCCACAACAGCATTAAGCTTGTTTAGCCGCTTCCGCTGCTTTAACGATCACCGCGAACGCGTCAGCTTTCAGGGAAGCACCGCCAACCAGCGCGCCGTCGATGTCCGGCTGAGCGAACAGTTCTGCCGCGTTAGCTGCGTTTACGGAACCGCCGTACTGGATGATCACTTGCTCAGCGATTTTCGCGTCAGCTTTGGCGATATGGTCACGGATGAATTTGTGAACAGCCTGCGCCTGCGCCGGAGTGGCGGATTTGCCAGTACCGATCGCCCATACAGGTTCGTAAGCGATAACCACGCCTTCAAACGCCGCAGCGCCCTGAGTTTTCAGTACCGCATCGATCTGACGAGCACAGACTTCTTCAGTTTTGCCGGCTTCGTTTTCTGCTTCGGTTTCACCGATGCACAGAACCGGAGTCAGACCCTGCTCTTTCAGCACGGCGAATTTCTTCGCGATCAGCTCGTCAGACTCTTTGTGGTAAGTACGACGCTCAGAGTGGCCGATGATGATGTACTGCGCGCCGATATCCTTCAGCATTTCAGCAGAAGTTTCACCGGTGAATGCGCCAGACAGGTTCAGGTCAACGTTCTGCGCGCCCAGAATGATGTGGCTACCGGCAGCGGCGTGTTTCGCCATGTCGATATACATTTCCGGCGGTGCAATCGCAACTGCACAGCCAGCAACGCCAGCCAGTTCTTTACGCAGGTTAGCCACCAGCTCGTTTACCATGTGGCGGCTGCCGTTCAGTTTCCAGTTACCCATCACTAAAGGATGTCGCATTTCATTTCTCCACGCTTTGTCAGCGAATTAAGGAAGATGGCCGCCCTTCAGGGACGGCATGGTCTGTGAAACAGTATAGAGATCCCTCCCTCGAAAGGCTTTGCTTTTTGTCACTTAATTCAGCCCTTCCAGATTCTCCGATAGCGCTAGCTTAATCGGTTCAACAGCGAAGGTCAGCCCTTTTTCCCCGTTGTCTGCGACAACATAGCGAATCGCGCCTTCCGTTTCGGCGTAGTAGTGCTTATTCTTGCCCGCTGTGAGTAATTTTTGCAGTTTTTGCTGGCTTTGCTCTTTTGTCAGAAGCGGGGCGACGGTGCGGATCACCGCCGCCATGTATTCCTGCGCTTTGGCTTTGGCGGCTTTTTGCTCGGGCCCCTGAATGGGAAGCCAGGTAATCTGCATACTTTTGATTTTTAACGTACCGCGCTCCAGCGCCGTTGAGGCGTACAGATTTTCATTGATCTTGCTGGCGGCGCGGGTCAGGTTCGCCCTGTCGCGGCTGCTGTCGATAGCACGAAATTCGTTCAGTGGAAGCCGGGGATTTTGCTGATTAAAGTTTTCGCGAAACTGGCTGATGGAGAGATCAAACGTCGGCGCGCCAGCCAGCAGGTAGGGCGCGGTCGTCGCAGACGGCGATGCCTCCGCCAGCACCGTTGTGCTCGCAGTTATGGCGGAAAACAATAATAAAAACAGTGTACACCCTGGCTTCATCAATCTTACCTTTCGTTAGGACTGCTCACGATTAAAACGATAACTGTCGGGCTTGTCAAAAGGGTAAACTGACAGCGAAGGCAATAATAAAGGAACTTACATGACCATACAGCAGTGGTTATTCTCATTTAAAGGGCGTATTGGACGCCGTGATTTCTGGATCTGGCTCGGTCTCTGGTTTGTCGGCATGCTGGTGCTGTTTTCGCTGGCGAGCAAGAACTTACTCGATATCCAGACGGCGGCATTTTGTCTGGTGTGTCTGCTCTGGCCCACGGCGGCGGTCATGGTTAAGCGTTTGCATGACCGGGGGCGCTCCGGCCTGTGGGCGTTATTGATGATTCTGGCGTGGATGCTGCTGGCCGGAAATTGGGTGATGTTGCCGGGAATGTGGCAGTGGGTCGTGGGGCGCTTTGTCCCGACGCTCATTCTGGTCATGATGTTTATCGATCTGGGGGCGTTTGTCGGCACTCAGGGCGAGAATAAGTTCGGCAAAGAAACGCAGGATGTGAAGTTTAAAGCAGAGCCTCAGGCAGGCGATAAACCGTAGGCCGGATAAGGCATTTATGCCGCTATCCGGCAGAGCGCCCGGTGGCGCTGGCGCTTACCGGGCCTGCAACCGTGCTTACCAGTAGTGCTCAGCGGTCATGTGCCCAGGACGACGACGCAGGTGTTTGGTCATGTGCCGGGTCTCCTTCAGCAGCTGTTGCGTATCACGCACCATCTGCGGATTTCCGCACAGCATCACATGGCTGGTCTCGGTGTCCATCGGTAAACCGACCGCCGCTTCCAGCGCGCCGCTTTCAATCAGCGCGGGGACGCGCCCGGTAAGCGAGCCTGCGATGGTTTCCCGACTGACGACAGTTTGAATGCGCAGCTTGCCTTCGTAGCGCTTTTGCAATTCCAGCATTAACGGCAGGTAACTTAAATCAGCGGCGTAACGCGCGGCATGCACCAGCACCAGGTTGTTAAAGCGCTCCAGGTCCTTACCGAGTTGCAGAATCGACAAATAAGGGCCAATGGCCGTTCCGGTCGCCAGCATCCACAGGGTGTCGCAGTCAGGCACTTCATCCAGAACAAAGAACCCCGCCGCTTCACTCACCACCTGTACTTCATCGCCAGGTTTAAGCGCCGCCAGACGTGGGCTGAGTTTGCCTTCGGGAACCGTCACCAGGTAAAACTCTAAATCGGGATTATCGGGCGCATTCACATAGGAATAGGCGCGTTGTACGCGTTCGCCATCGATCTCCAGTCCGAGCTTGGTAAACTGGCCTGCGGTGAAGGGATGAACGGGGGCGTGAACGGTCAGACTAAACAGGGCGTCGGTCCAGTACTGTACCTTCGTGACTTTTCCTGTTACCCAATCTGCCATGATCTTCTCCTGTCTGCTGCAATACCCTTATCTTCGTTTGTTGAACGAAAGATTTCCAGCCCCGAAGGGCCGGAAGGCTCAATCGAACAAATCAGTTACAGGATATGCGCCTGCACATCCGGGTCTTTGCGATCCAGATAGTGGATGGACTGAATACGGCGGATAGTGCGCGATTTGCCGCGAATCAGCAGCGTTTCGGTGGTAGCGATATTGCCTTTGCGGCTAATCCCCTCCAGCAGATCGCCTTTGGTGATCCCGGTGGCGGAGAAGATGACGTTATCGCTGCGCGCCATTTCGTCCAGACGCAGCGCTTTACCGGCGTCAATGCCCATAGCTTTACAGCGTGCCAGCTCCTGCTCGCCAATGCGGCGGTTCTCTTCGCTGTCGCCTTTGACGTCGTGACGCGCCAGCAGACGGCCCTGCATGTCGCCATCCAGCGCACGGATCACCGCTGCGGAGACAACGCCTTCCGGCGCACCGCCAATGCCGTACAGCACGTCCACTTCACTGTCCGGCATACAGGTCAGAATAGAGGCCGCCACGTCGCCATCAGGAATGGCGAATACGCGCACGCCAAGCTGCTGCATCTCTGCAATCACCGCGTCATGACGCGGTTTGGCCAGAATCGTAACCGTCAGTTCGCTGAGTGGTTTGCTGAGGGCGGCTGCGATGTTGCGCAGGTTGTCCGCCAGCGGCAGATTCAGGTCGATAGATCCTTTAGCGCCCGGCCCGACGATCAGTTTTTCCATGTACATATCCGGCGCGTTGAGGAAACAGCCTTTGTCGCCGACTGCCAGAACCGCCAGCGCGTTCGCCTGGCCCATCGCCGTCATACGGGTGCCTTCGATAGGGTCGACGGCGATATCTACCGCATCGCCACGGCCGGTGCCGACTTTCTCACCGATAAACAGCATGGGCGCTTCATCAATCTCGCCTTCGCCGATGACAATGGTGCCGTCAATATTGACCTGGTTGAGCATAATACGCATGGCGTTTACCGCTGCGCCGTCAGCGGTATTTTTGTCGCCGCGTCCCAGCCATTTATAGCCAGCCAGCGCTGCCGCTTCCGTTACGCGGGAAAATTCGATGGCAAGTTCTCGTCTCATAGCAAACTCGTAGCAGAAAGGAATGGCGCGAAGTGTAGCACAGGGGAGGGTGGGAATAATTGATATGCTCGGGGGTAGATAACTTGCCGGGTGGCGGCGTTGCCTTACCCGGCCTACACAAGCATGTAGCCTGTAGGCCGGATAAGCGAAGCCGCCATCCGGCAGATCAGTATTACTCTTCGTGGTCTTCCCACGCCAGGGCGCGTTTGACCGCTTTTTTCCAGCCGCTGTAACGGAAGTTACGCTCGGTGGTTTCGATGCCTGGACGGAATTCACGCTCGATGACCGCTTTTTCCTGCAACTCATCCAGGTTCTGCCAGTAACCCACCGCCAGACCTGCCAGATACGCCGCACCCAGCGCCGTTACTTCGCGCACTTCCGGGCGCTCAACGCGCGTACCAAGAATGTCTGACTGGAACTGCATCAGGAAGTTGTTGGCAACCGCGCCGCCGTCAACGCGCAGGGCGTGCAGGCGAATACCGGAGTCCGCCTGCATCGCTTCCAGCACGTCGCGCGTCTGGTAAGCGATCGATTCCAGCGTTGCACGGATGATGTGGTTGGAGTTTACGCCACGGGTCAGACCGAAGATGGCGCCGCGCGCATACGGGTCCCAGTACGGCGCGCCCAGACCGGTAAAGGCCGGAACAACATATACGCCGTTGGTATCTTTCACTTTGGTGGCGAAATATTCAGAGTCGAATGCGTCGCTAATGAGTTTCATCTCATCACGCAGCCACTGAATGGATGCGCCAGCCATAAACACCGCCCCTTCCAGCGCGTAGTTCACTTCGCCGGTCGGGCCGCAGGCGATGGTGGTCAAAAGTCCGTTTTCGGACTTAACCGCTTTCTCGCCGGTGTTCATCAGCATAAAGCAGCCGGTGCCGTAAGTGTTTTTCGCCATCCCCTCTTTGACGCACAGCTGGCCGAACAGCGCCGCCTGCTGGTCACCGGCGATCCCGGCGATTGGAATACGCGTGCCGCCTTTACCCCCGATGTTCGTCTGGCCGTACACTTCTGAAGAACGACGCACTTCCGGCAGCATGGCGCGCGGGATATCCAGCGCATCCAGCATTTTGTCATCCCAGTCCAGGGTATGGATGTTGAACAGCATGGTACGTGAGGCGTTGGTGTAATCCGTGACGTGTACGCGTCCCTGCGTCATTTTCCAGATAAGCCAGGTATCCACCGTACCGAACAGCAGTTCACCGCGACGTGCGCGCTCACGGGAGCCTTCTACGTGATCGAGAATCCACTTCACTTTGGTGCCGGAGAAGTACGGGTCAATCACCAGACCGGTGTTGTTGCGGATGTAATCTTCCATGCCGTCACGCTTCAGGCGTTCGCAGATTTCGGCGGTACGGCGGCACTGCCAGACAATCGCGTTATAAATCGGTTTGCCGGTTTCACGTTCCCAGACGATGGTGGTTTCACGCTGGTTAGTAATACCGATTGCTGCGATCTGATCGGAACTGATGTCTGCTTTCGCCAGCACTTCAACCAGCGTTGAGCTTTGGGTGGCCCAGATTTCCATTGGGTCGTGTTCTACCCAGCCTGCTTTCGGGTAGATTTGCTCAAATTCACGTTGCGACACGCTAACGATATTCGCATCGTGATCCATCACGACGGCGCGGGAGCTGGTGGTGCCCTGGTCGAGCGCAACGATATATTTTTTCTCAGTCATAATTTTTTTGTCCCGTAGTCACATTACAGCGAAGCTTTTTGTTGTGCGGTAGTGGTGGTGTCCTTCTCTTCAACCACGCAAGTATCACACGGCAAATGGCGGCCAATCAGTTTACGATAGGCGAATGCGCCCAGAATGGCGCCCGCAATCGGGCCGAACATCGGCACCAGGAAGTAAGGAATATCCTTACCGCCAGTCAAGGCAACGTTCCCCCAGCCAGCGAGCCAGGCGAACAGTTTCGGGCCGAAGTCACGCGCCGGGTTCATCGCAAACCCGGTCAGCGGCCCCATAGAAGCGCCAATTACTGCGATCAGTAAACCAATGAGCAGAGGAGCCAGTGGGCCGCGCGGTACGCCGTTACCATCATCGGTCAGCGCCAGAATAAGCCCCATCAGAATAGCGGTAATTACCATCTCAACCGCGAAGGCTTGCACAAAATTGATATGTGGATTTGGATATGTTGAGAAAGTGCCAGCCAGATCAACACTTTCGATACTGCCACGGACGATGTGGTGCGTTTGTTCAAAATCAGCGAAAAGATTGTAGTAAAGCCCGTAAACTAATGCCGCTGCGCAAAACGCGCCGGCAACTTGAGAAATGATAAAAGGAACAACTTTGCGTTTGTCGAAACAGGCAAACAGCCACAGTGCGATTGTTACGGCTGGATTTAAATGTGCGCCGGAGACACCTGCTGTCAGGTAGATAGCCATCGCCACCCCCAGACCCCAGATGATACTGATTTCCCACTGACCGAAAGTAGCACCTGCTACTTTAAGAGCAGCGACACAACCCACACCGAAGAAAATCAACAACCCAGTACCGAGAAATTCAGCAATGCACTGGCCTTTTAAGGTTGATGTTTGACTCATAATCGGATCCTGAAGAGAGTTTAATGTTTATTGTTTGCGAAGAGGTCACTGACGCCTTCGATGCCTGTAGGCATACTGTTAATTTATCGTTAACGAGCAAAAACGAGAAATATCGAAATCAAAATGTGTGTACTGCGTCAATAAAATGAGCGTTATCGCGCCATGAAGCGCGTTTTACGACAAACCAGGAGTGTGAGCTGAATCATTTCATTAACCAATATGTTAACACTTTAGAGTTATGTGAGTTATGTCACCAGGACAAGGATGAAAAGTGTTGCAAACCGCAATCTACGCGGTATGTCGCTGGACAGGGATGGCGCGGCTTCATACAATCGGCACTATATATTGTGCGCGTTTACGTGAAGCGTCGCCTTGCAATTCAGGAGAGGTATGGCCATGTCATTAGAAGTGTTTGAGAAACTGGAAGCAAAAGTACAGCAGGCGATTGATACCATTACGCTTTTGCAGATGGAAATCGAAGAGCTGAAAGAAAAGAACAACAGCCTGGCGCAGGATGTACAGTCTGCTCAGCATCAGCGTGAAGAGCTGGAGCGTGAGAACAACCATCTGAAAGAACAGCAGAGCGGGTGGCAGGATCGTTTGCAGGCGCTGCTGGGTCGTATGGAAGAAGTCTGAGCCGTAGCGGTGTTGGCTGCGCTCAGCGTTGTAGGCCGGATAAGGCGTAAGCCGCCATCCGGCACTGCAATATCGCCTGATGGCGCTACGCTTATCAGGCCTACAGTCGGCATCGTTTATGAGCGGCAACGCAATAAAAAAGGCACCTTACGGTGCCTTTTTTGATCACTCGATATCAAGTGGGTCTTCGGAGAGGATTATCCCTGTATTGTCGGCGTAGAGATGATCGCCGGAGAAGAAGGTCACGCCGCCAAAATTGACGCGGACGTCGCTTTCCCCGATTCCTTCACCTGCGGCGCCTACCGGAATCGCGGCAAGCGCCTGGATGCCGATATCCAGCTCTTC
This sequence comes from Citrobacter sp. CK199, assembly GCF_030333285.1. Lineage (NCBI taxonomy): Bacteria > Pseudomonadati > Pseudomonadota > Gammaproteobacteria > Enterobacterales > Enterobacteriaceae > Citrobacter > Citrobacter sp. CK199. The sequence continues at coordinate 79,382 of NZ_JAOWGF010000027.1, forward strand.
CAGGTCGTCTACCTGACGCACCGCGCCGTAGATGACCAGCCCTTCCCATTCATTTTGCGTAGCCAGACGCGCCAGTTCGGCGTCGACCAGCGCGCGACGGACAGAACCACCGCCATCGACCAGCAGAATGCGACCACGGCCATTCTGTTCGAGCAGATCGTAGAGCAACCCGTTGTCCTCGAAACATTTTACCGTGATGATTTGTCCGCCAAACGACGACCGTCCTCCAAAGTTAGAGAACAGTGGTTCCACGACGTTGACATCTTCCTGGTAGATGTCACAAAGCTCGGAAGTATCGTATTTCATAGGCTTAACGTTCAGTTGCTGCGAGAATTTTTAGTATATCGCGCTATGCGTACTGTTTGCAAAATCATCAATTGTTCATTGATATTTGTCAGTTAAACCGCCCACTGGCTTAAGAAAATCCCGACGACAAACAGCAGGTTAGTCAACAGCGCGGCTTTAACGGTACGTTCCAGCATCGGGCGCATCGCAGCGGGTTCCATTTCGCGCATCACATAACGCGCCTGTTTAATCAGTAACGGTGCGGCCAGGATGAACAGCCATCCCCACAGGCTTTGCAGCGAAATCAGGTTAAACAGCGCCAGGCAGACCAGTGAACCCATCAACAGGCAGGCGTGATAACGACGTGCGTTAACCGCGCCTAAACGTACCACCAGCGTGTTTTTACCGTTTTCTTTATCGCTGTTGATATCGCGCAGATTGTTGATGTTGAGCACGGCGGTCGCCAGCAGTCCGCAGGCGGTAGCAGGTAAGATAAGCGCAGGAATGAGCGTATGCGCCTGTAGATACCAACTGCCCATTACGCTGAGCCAGCCGAAGAACACCAGCACGGAAATGTCGCCCAGACCAATATAGCCGTAAGGACGGTTCCCGACGGTGTAGGTAATCGCGGCGATAATCGACAGGCCGCCCAGCACCAGGAATCCGACAAAATCCGCCAGCGTATGACATGCGACAGCCACCAGCGCCAGACCGGAGAGGCAAATCAGCGCCACGGTAATGATCAGCGCCCGCTTCATCTCCTGCCGGGTGATCACCCCTTTTTGCATCCCGCGCAGCGGCCCGATGCGGTCAGGCTTATCACTGCCTTTGACGGCGTCGCCATAATCGTTGGCAAGGTTCGATAAAATTTGCAGCAGCCCGGCGGTGATTAACGCCAGCAGCGCAACCAGGGGATCGAAGTACCCTTGCCACCATGCCAGCGCTGTACCGACGATGATTGCCGCAAACGCGAGCGGCAGCGTTTTCGGTCGTAAACTTTCCAGCCAGGCCTGGGAGCGGCTAATTTGTTGTTGTTCAGTCATATTTAGCGCCAATAAAAATGGGGCTTTTCAGCCCCATCAACAGTGATGAAAATGCATTGAACGCGATTATAGGATAAAACGACTCAGATCTTCATCTGCGACCAGCGCATCCAGATGTTTGCTCACATATTCCGCATCAATTGTTATGCTCTGACCATTCAGATCGCTGGCATCATAGGAGATATCTTCCATCAGACGTTCCAGAACGGTATGCAGACGACGCGCACCGATGTTTTCGGTGGTTTCGTTTACCTGCCATGCCGCTTCGGCAATGCGTTTGATGCCGGACTCGGTAAACTCGATGTCCACGCCTTCGGTCGCCATCAGCGCTTTGTACTGAACGGTAACGGACGCGTTCGGCTCGGTGAGAATGCGTTCGAAATCTTCCGTCGTCAGCGCTTTCAGCTCAACGCGAATCGGCAGACGCCCCTGCAACTCAGGGATCAGATCAGACGGTTTCGCCACCTGGAACGCGCCGGAGGCGATAAACAGGATGTGGTCGGTTTTCACCATACCGTGCTTGGTAGAGACGGTGCAGCCTTCTACCAGCGGCAGCAGGTCGCGCTGTACGCCTTCGCGGGAAACGTCCGGGCCAGAGGATTCGCCGCGTTTACAGATTTTGTCGATTTCGTCGATAAACACGATCCCGTGCTGTTCAACGGCGTCGATGGCTTCCTGTTTCAGCTCTTCCGGGTTCACCAGTTTGGCCGCTTCTTCTTCAATCAACAGCTTCATCGCGTCTTTGATTTTCAGCTTACGCGGTTTTTGTTTCTGGCCGCCCAGGTTCTGGAACATGGACTGCAACTGGCTGGTCATCTCTTCCATTCCCGGAGGCGCCATAATTTCAACGCCCATCGGTGCGGCTGCGAGATTGATCTCAATTTCTTTATCGTCGAGCTGGCCTTCACGCAGTTTTTTGCGGAATGCCTGGCGCGCGGCGGACGGCTCTTGCTGTTGCTCAGCCTGACCCCAGTTATTTTTCGCTGGAGGGATCAGCGCGTCGAGAATACGCTCTTCCGCCATTTCTTCTGCGCGGTAGCGGTTTTTCTCAATAGACTGAACGCGCACCATCTTGATCGCGGAGTCGGTCAGGTCGCGGATAATGGAATCCACTTCTTTACCCACATAACCGACTTCGGTGAATTTTGTCGCTTCAACTTTGATGAACGGCGCGTTGGCCAGTTTTGCCAGGCGACGCGCGATTTCGGTTTTACCTACGCCGGTCGGGCCGATCATCAGAATATTTTTTGGCGTCACTTCATGGCGCAGCTCTTCGTTGAGCTGCATGCGGCGCCAGCGGTTACGCAGTGCAATCGCCACGGAACGCTTGGCGTTGTCCTGGCCAATGATGTGCTTGTTCAGTTCGCTGACGATTTCGCGTGGGGTCATTTCAGACATGGGAGATCCTTACGCTTTAGACGGTAATTCTTCAATGGTGTGGAAGTGGTTGGTGTAAATGCAGATATCGCCTGCAATATCCAACGCCTTTTCAGCAATTTCGCGGGCGCCCAGTTCGGTATTTTCTAGCAGTGCGCGTGCCGCAGCCTGAGCGTAGGGACCACCGGAGCCGATAGCAATCAGATCATTTTCCGGCTGTATGACATCGCCATTACCCGTGATGATCAGTGAAGCGGTTTCATCTGCGACGGCCAGCAGCGCTTCGAGCTTGCGTAGCATACGGTCAGTACGCCAGTCTTTCGCCAGTTCAACGGCGGCTTTGACCAGGTGGCCCTGATGCATTTCCAGTTTACGCTCAAACAGTTCGAACAGCGTGAATGCGTCTGCCGTTCCCCCTGCAAAGCCCGCAATGACTTTATCGTTGTACAGACGGCGAACTTTCTTCACGTTGCCTTTCATTACGGTATTGCCCAGTGTGGCCTGACCATCACCGGCGATTACCACATGGCCGTTACGGCGTACGCTTACTATTGTTGTCACGAGCAGACCCCTTGGTTACAAATGCAGAATACAGGCCCCGCACGCGGTACGGGGCATAATGCAAATATAAATGGGGGGGATTTTGGGGGTTTCAACCCCCGGAGGCGAGTCGAATGCAGTTTGTGTGACCCGCCATCTTCAGGCGGTTAAGGGTGCTGTCTGCATTCTCTTTGCCTTTGACTGGACCGATGACCACACGATTCCACCCGTTGTTGGTGGTGATTTTGGAGTCAAAGCCTTCAAAAGCCAACTGGGCGCGCACGGTTTCCGCTTGCTCGGCGCCTTTGAAGGAGCCGCATTGCACCATCCAGCGACGTTCATCTTTCTTCTCTGCCGTCTGTTTTGGCGCTTCAGGTTCACGCGCGATCGGCGCGGCCTGCTGCGTTTTAGGCTGAGAAGTCGTGGTGTGCGCAGGCGTCTGCAACAGGTCCTGATAAGGCTGCTGGGATGTCGTCTGCTTCGGCTGCTGCGTCTGGCGTGGCTGCTGTGCAGGTGCAGTCTGCGCCGTACGCGGTTGCTGCTGTGGCTGTTGGTACGGTTGCTCCGTCACGCGTGGCTGCGTACGCGGCTGTTGAACCGGCTGGGTGTTAGCCCACTGCTGCTGTTGTACCTGCTGCTGTGCCTGACGCTGGCGCTGCAATGTCTGCTGACGCTGTTCAGGCGTCTGTTCGTTCCACGGCACTTCGTTAAGCTGGGTCGGCTGCTGGCGCATATCCGCCTGCATTTGCGCCAGTAGCTGACGCTGCTCGCTGGTGAGCTGCTCCGGGTTCATCACTTCGCCGCCCGCAGAAGGCTCGGTTGGCGCACGCACGCCCGGCTGGCGGCTTTCCAGCTCTTTAATGTAGCGCCAGCGCTCTTCCGGCTTCGGCGGCAGCCCGTTGCCGGTCACTTTCTGGCTTTGCAGCGTTTCGGACTCTTCTTTTTTGTGATGAGTAATGAAGTACAGACCCCCGATAAAGGCCACAAGGACAGCCGCCGCAATAGCGACCATTGCGGGTGAAACCGCAGGCGTGTTGCGTTGCTTTTTCCGTGAGGTGCTCTTTTTGCGCCGCGAAGGTGCCGGTTGACCGCGACGTACATAATCTCGTTGTGCCACTATCGTTTCGCTGTATTTATTCGTTCGTCAGCCCGCCATGTTACTTAAGCGGCGGGCTTTTGACCAGATAGGTGAGTCTTAAAGGTTTAAGTTAAGGCTCGCGTCGAACCACGAATAATTAACTCGCAGTCCAGCAAGCGCGAGCCGCTGCTGACATTTTGCCCCTGTAACTGGTCGAGCAAGAGCAGCATTGCTTCGCGCCCGATATCGAAGCGCGGCTGTGAAACCGTCGTCAGAGGCGGGTCGCAAAATTCCGCCAGCGCAATGTTATCAAAGCCAATGATGGACAGATCGTCAGGGACTTTCAGACCATGACGTTTGGCCCAGGAGAGCGCGCCGAGCGCCATAACGTCGCTGTGACAGAACACGGCGGTCGGAGGCTGCGGAAGCGCAAGCAGCTGTTGCAGCGCGTGACCGCCCGCCTCGTAGGTGAAATCGCCCCGGGCGATATAATGCGGGTCGACGGTAATGCCGCAGCGACGCAGCGCCTGCACATAGCCTTGCAGACGGTAGTGGCACAGCGGCATCTCCTCTGGCCCGGCAATGCATCCGATACGCTGGTGCCCCTGTTCATGCAGATAATTCACGGCGTTAAAGGCCGCAGTCAGGTTATCAATATGAACGGTAGGCAGCTCCAGCTCCGGCGCGAATTCGTTGGCCATCACCATCGGCGGCAGATTTCGTTGTTCTTCAATGCTGGCGTCGAACGGCAGGCGTGAACCGAGCAATAACATGCCATCAATTTGTTTGGTGATGATCAAATTGATAAAGGTCTTTTCTTGCTGATTCTGGTGCGCGCAGTCACCAATCAACACCAGATATCCGTGGCTTGCGGCGGTAACCTCAATGCCCCGGATGATTTCACTGAAAAAGGGATCACAAATATCCGGGACGATCACCAGGATGGTGCGTGATTCATTCCGTTTGCTATTTCGCCCCATTGATTGCGGTAAATATCCCACCTCCATCGCCGCCTGTTCAACCCGGTTACGGGTCGACTGGGAGACTTTATCCGGGTTCATTAACGCACGGGACACGGTTGCTGTTGAGACTTTCGCCTTCATAGCAACATCTTTCATTGTAGCGGCAGCAACCTGTTTCTTCGGTTTCACACTCTCTCCTCGCCTGGGAAATCAGGCGCAGAACTATCCTTGTTTAACTCACATCGAAAACATTTTTATCAGATAGTTAATGGAAGCGGTTACAGAATTTTCATAAAAAGTGTGATGGATATTTAATTTTACGATCCGCCTCGCATCGTGACCCGTTATCCCTCAATGGGATCGACATCCAGCACCCATTTAACCTTGCGGGATTCGGGTAGCGTATTGATGAGCGCCAGCGTGCCGCTGACGATATGTTGCAGACGAATTCGCGACGGATGCTGCAACAAAATTTGCCAACGGTAGCGGCCGCCGCGTTTTGGCGCGAGCGCAGGCACCGGGCCTAATACCCAGAGCTTGTCATCCGCAAGCGGGCTGGCCTGAATCAGATTACGCAGCTGTTGCAGGAACACCGGCGCCTGCTGGTTGTTATGATCTTCCGCCCGCACAATCACATGGCTGGTCCACGGCGGAAGTTGCAGCGTTTGCCGCTCGGCCAGCGCCTGTTCAGCAAAAGCGTCATAGCCTTTGTGCAGCAAGGTTTGCAGCAAAGGGTGCTCTGGATGGTGGGTCTGCAATACCACCTCGCCCTGTTTTCCGGCGCGTCCGGCGCGGCCGGAAACCTGAGTGTAAAGCTGGGCAAAACGTTCCGCCGAACGGAAATCCGCCGAGAACAGCGCGCCGTCAACGTCCAGCAGCGCTACCAGGGTGACGTCCGGGAAATGGTGCCCTTTCGCCAGCATTTGCGTGCCGATCAAAATGCGCGCGCCGCCGCGATGGACTTCCGCCAGATGCTGCTCCAGCGCGCCTTTACGGCTGGTGGTGTCGCGGTCGATGCGCGAGACCGGCACGCCGGGAAAGAAGGGCGCCAACGCCTGCTCAAGCTGTTCTGTCCCTAACCCAACCGGCACCATATGCGTGGAGCCGCAGGAAGGGCACTGACGCGGTATCGGGCGCTGGCTGTCGCAATGGTGGCAGCGCAGGTGGTGTTGTGCCTGGTGCAACGTGTAATAGTGATCGCAGCGCGGACATTCGGCAATCCAGCCGCAGTCGTGGCATAACAGCGCAGGAGCAAATCCCCGGCGGTTAAGGAAGAGAATGACCTGGTTATCTGCCAGCAGGTGCTGATGCATACGGGCGATAAGCGCGGGAGCCAGCCCGGCCTGGATCTTCTGGCCTTTTAAATCCAGCACATGCTGGAGGGCAGGGCGTGCGTTGCCTGCCCGGCGCGTCAGGCGCAGCATGCGGTACTTTTTTTGTCGCACGTTGCATAACGTCTCCAGCGCCGGTGTTGCCGAGCCGAGAATAATCGGGATTTGTTCGCTGTGAGCGCGGTATACCGCCAGGTCGCGGGCGTGGTAACGCCAGCCTTCCTGCTGCTTATAGGAGCTGTCATGCTCTTCGTCGATCACAATGACGCCGAGGTTTTTAAACGGCGTAAACAACGATGAGCGGGTGCCGATGACAATCGCCGCCTCGCCGTTTTTGGCTTTCAGCCAGGCTGAGAGACGTTCGCTGTCATTTAACCCGGAGTGCAGAACTTCGACGGGGGCGTTGAAGCGCCCGCGAAAGCGGGCGATGGTTTGCGGCGTCAGGCCAATTTCCGGCACCATCACCAGCGCTTGTTTGCCCTGAGCGAGGACGTTTTCCAGTACGCTGAGATAGACCTCTGTTTTACCGGAACCCGTAACGCCCGCCAGCAGCCAGGCAGAAAAGCTGTCCGACGCGCTGTGGATGGCGCCAACGGCGGTGGCCTGTTCGGTATTGAGACGCAGCCGATCGCCACAGACGGCGTAATGAGTGCGCCAGTCGCTAAAGCCGGGCGTTTCGCTCGCCAGCTCGCACAGTCCTTTTTTACGCAGCGCCTGGAGCGCCGCGTCATTAAATTCAAGATCCGCCACCTGGTCGCGCCAGATCTTCCCCTGCCGCAGCGCGGCCAGCGCCTGTTGCTGTTTAGGCGAACGCTTCAGGCTATTGAGATCGATAGCGTGGCCGTCTTCGGTGGCAAACCAGTACCACATCGGCGCGTTGCTGGCGGGTTTCCCCTGGCGCAGCAAAATCGGCAGAGCGTGAAACAGAACGTCACCCATTGGATGGTGGTAGTAATCCGCCGCCCAAAGCAGCAAACGCCAGACGGAGGGGGAAAAGACCGGCTCGCTGTCCAGTACCTCAACGACCGCTTTCAGTTCGTTAAGCGGCAGTTCGCTTTGCTCGCTGACCGACACCACAATCCCGACGCGTTCCTGCTGTTTGCCAAACGGCACGCGCACCCGACACCCGGCTTTGACGGTCATGCCTTCCGGCAAGAGATAGTCAAAGGTGCGGGGTAGCGGAACGGGCAAGGCAACGTGCGCGACGGGCATGTAATCATCCTGGCTGACTTGAATTCTGGCGGGTTAGTATACACATTGTGATGAGGGAGCGCGGATCAGTTTGCATACGCTGGTCAAATTCTGTATGATTCGCCGCCTTTGATACACATTTGTATCATCGACCTATACTATCAACATCGCGTGGTGTCTGGCGTTAGGGCTGGAAGAGCGACGCGGCCTTAAACCGAGGTTTCCCCATGAAAAAAGATATTCACCCGAAATACGAAGAAATTACTGCAAACTGCTCTTGCGGTAATGTCATCAAAATCCGCTCTACTGCAGGTCACGACCTGAACCTGGACGTGTGCGGTAAATGCCACCCGTTCTACACTGGCAAACAGCGTGATGTTGCTACCGGTGGCCGTGTTGACCGCTTCAACAAGCGTTTCAGCATCCCGGGCAGCAAATAAGTTATTGCTGTCAAAGAAAAAAGCGCCGAAAGGCGCTTTTTTTGTCTTTGCCTGATGGCGTTGACGCTTATCAGTACCTGCGGTACTGAATCCTTCCGCCGCTATCCGGCAAAAAAATCAATACTCCCACGTATCCGGGTCGATCCCCAGTTCACGCATGATGATTTTGGCCTCTTCCGGTATTTCATCACTGCGCTCTTTACGCAAGTCTTCATCGTTCGGCAATGGTTGCCCGGTAAAGGCATGCAGAAACGCTTCACACAGCAGTTCGCTGTTGGTGGCGTGACGCAGGTTGTTCACCTGACGACGCGTGCGTTCATCGGTGAGGATTTTTAACACCTTCAGAGGAATGGAAACCGTAATCTTTTTGACTTGCTCACTCTTCTTACCGTGCTCAGCGTATGGGCTGATATATTCGCCGCTCCATTCAGCCATGAGATACCTTTAATCTTCTCGTCATTAGTTAAGGGCCAGAATCGTCGTGCCTGGCCGTAATCCCGCATAGTTTACCGTACAGGCGATATCGTGACACGGGTTAAGCGTCTGTAGATGTGCGCTAATGCATATAATTTTAACGGCTATTTCCAGTTTGCTCAATCTATACGCAAAGAAGTTTAGATGTCCAGATGTATTGACGTCTATTGTAACAATGTTTACTCTGGTGCCTGACTTTTCACCGATTCAGCCCAGGAACTTCTCAACATGACGCGTAAACAGGCCACCATCGCAGTGCGTAGCGGGTTAAATGACGACGAGCAGTACGGTTGCGTTGTCCCGCCGATTCACCTTTCCAGCACCTATAACTTCACTGGTTTTAATGAACCTCGCGCCCATGACTATTCGCGACGTGGAAATCCGACGCGTGATGTGGTTCAGCGCGCGCTGGCGGAGCTGGAGGGCGGTACGGGCGCGGTGCTGACCAATACCGGGATGTCGGCCATTCTGCTGGTGACGACCGTGTTCCTGAAGCCGGGCGATCTGCTGGTGGCGCCGCACGACTGCTACGGCGGCAGCTATCGCCTGTTTGACAGCCTGGCGAAGCGGGGCTGTTATCGCGTGCTGTTTGTCGATCAAGGTGATGAGCAGGCGCTGAAAGCGGCGCTGGCGGAAAAACCGAAGCTGGTGCTGGTGGAAAGCCCCAGTAATCCGTTGTTACGCGTGGTGGATATTGCGAAAATCTGCCAGCTGTCGCGAGAAGCGGGCGCGGTGAGCGTTGTGGACAACACGTTTTTAAGCCCTGCGCTGCAAAATCCGCTGGCGTTGGGCGCCGATCTGGTGTTGCATTCATGCACGAAATATTTAAACGGCCATTCGGATGTGGTGGCTGGCGTGGTGATTGCGAAAGATCCAGAGATTGTCACCGAACTGGCATGGTGGGCAAATAATATTGGCGTCACCGGCGGCGCGTTTGATAGCTATCTGCTGCTACGTGGGCTGCGTACTCTGGCGCCGCGAATGGACGTGGCTCAGCGCAATGCCCAGGCCATTGTGGACTATCTGCAAACCCAGCCGCTGGTGAAAAAACTGTATCATCCGTCGCTGCCGGATAATCAAGGGCACGAGATTGCCGCGCGCCAGCAAAAAGGCTTTGGCGCAATGTTGAGTTTTGAACTGGATGGCGATGAGCAGACGCTGCGTCGTTTCCTGGGCGGGCTGTCGTTGTTTACGCTGGCGGAATCCTTAGGGGGTGTTGAAAGCCTGATCTCCCACGCCGCAACGATGACACATGCAGGCATGTCGCCAGAAGCGCGTGCTGCCGCCGGAATTTCAGAGACGCTGCTGCGTATCTCCACCGGTATTGAAGATGGCGAAGATTTAATTGCCGACCTGGAAAATGGCTTCCGGGCTGCAAACAAGGGGTAAACATGAGTGTGATTGCGCAGGCAGGGGCGAAGGGTCGTCAACTGCATAAATTTGGTGGCAGTAGTCTGGCAGACGTGAAATGTTATCTGCGTGTCGCAGGCATTATGGCGGAGTACTCGCAGCCTGACGATATGATGGTTGTTTCCGCCGCCGGTAGTACCACCAACCAGTTGATTAGCTGGCTGAAGTTAAGTCAGACCGACCGCCTCTCCGCGCATCAGGTGCAACAGACGTTACGCCGCTATCAGAGCGATCTGATCAGCGGGCTGCTTCCCGCCGACGTTGCGGATGGCCTGATCAGCGCTTTCATTAGCGATCTGGAGCGTCTTGCCGCGCTGCTCGACAGCGGCGTGACCGATGCCGTTTATGCCGAAGTCGTCGGGCACGGCGAAATCTGGTCTGCGCGTCTGATGTCCGCAGTGCTGAATGAGCAAGGACTGGCGTCGGCATGGCTGGACGCGCGTGAGTTTTTACGCGCTGAACGCGCCGCGCAGCCGCAGGTAGATGAAGGTCTCTCTTACCCGTTACTGCAACAGTTGCTGGTGCAGCATCCAGGCAAACGTCTGGTCGTTACCGGTTTTATCAGTCGCAGCAATGCGGGCGAGACGGTGCTGCTGGGCCGTAACGGTTCTGACTATTCCGCCACGCAAATTGGCGCGCTGGCGGGTGTTTCCCGTGTCACCATCTGGAGCGATGTGGCCGGGGTTTACAGCGCCGACCCGCGTAAAGTGAAAGATGCCTGCCTGCTGCCGCTGCTGCGTCTGGATGAAGCCAGCGAGCTGGCGCGTCTGGCCGCGCCGGTTCTGCACGCCCGTACCCTACAGCCGGTTTCCGGCAGCGATATCGATTTGCAGTTGCGCTGTAGCTACACGCCGGATCAGGGGTCCACGCGCATTGAACGCGTGCTGGCGTCCGGCACCGGGGCGCGTATCGTCACCAGCCATGATGACGTTTGCCTGATTGAGTTTCAGGTGCCTGCCAGCCAGGACTTTAAACTGGCCTGGAGAGACGTCGACCAGATTCTGAAACGGGCGCAGGTGCGTCCGCTGGCGGTTGGCGTGCATAACGATCGCCATCTGCTGCAATTCTGCTACACCTCTGAAGTCGCTGATAGCGCATTAAAAATTCTTGATGAAGCGGGCCTGCCGGGCGAATTGCGCCTGCGTCAGGGGCTGGCGCTGGTCGCGATGGTTGGCGCTGGCGTCACCCGTAACCCGCTGCACTGCCACCGCTTCTGGCAACAGCTGAAAGGCCAGCCGGTTGAATTTACCTGGCAGTCGGAAGAGGGGATTAGCCTGGTGGCCGTACTGCGCACCGGCCCGACCGAAAGCCTGATTCAGGGGTTGCACCAGTCTATTTTCCGCGCGGAAAAACGCATCGGCCTGGTGCTGTTCGGCAAAGGCAACATCGGTTCCCGCTGGCTGGAACTGTTTGCCCGCGAGCAGAGCACGCTCTCCGCGCGTACCGGGTTTGAATTTGTCCTGGCGGGTGTGGTGGATAGCCGTCGCAGCCTGCTGAACTACGAAGGGCTGGATGCCAGCCGTGCGCTGGCGTTCTTCAACGACGAAGCGATTGAGCAGGATGAAGAGTCGCTGTTCCTGTGGATGCGCGCTCACCCGTATGACGATCTGGTGGTGCTGGATGTCACCGCCAGCGAGCAACTGGCCGATCAGTATCTTGATTTCGCCAGCCACGGCTTCCACGTCATCAGCGCCAATAAACTGGCGGGGGCGAGCACCAGCGATAAATATCGCCAGATCCACGACGCGTTCGAAAAAACCGGGCGTCACTGGCTGTATAACGCGACCGTCGGCGCGGGCCTGCCGATCAACTATACGGTGCGCGATCTGATTGACAGCGGCGATGCCATTCTGTCGATCAGCGGGATCTTCTCCGGCACGCTGTCGTGGCTGTTCCTGCAATTTGACGGTTCCATACCGTTTACCGATCTGGTGGATCAGGCCTGGCAGCAGGGGCTGACCGAGCCGGACCCGCGCGTTGACCTTTCTGGTAAAGATGTGATGCGCAAGCTGGTGATTCTGGCGCGTGAAGCGGGTTACGACATCGAGCCGGACCAGGTGCGCGTTGAATCGCTGGTGCCCACACACTGCGAAGAGGGATCTGTCGATCACTTCTTTGAAAATGGCGATGAGCTGAATGAGCAGATGGTACAGCGTCTGGAAGCCGCTCGTGAAATGGGGCTGGTGCTGCGCTACGTGGCGCGTTTCGACGCCAACGGTAAAGCGCGCGTTGGCGTTGAAGCGGTGCGCCCGGAACATCCGCTGGCGGCGCTGCTGCCGTGCGATAACGTCTTTGCCATCGAAAGCCGATGGTATCGCGACAATCCGCTAGTGATCCGCGGGCCGGGAGCCGGTCGTGACGTCACCGCCGGGGCGATTCAGTCGGATATCAACCGCCTGGCGCAGCTGCTGTAGTGTTTGTTGCCGGATGGCGCTGCGCTTATCCGGCCTACGGAACATGTAGGTCGGATAAGGCAACGCCGCCACCCGGCGCTTCACCGAGTCGCAAACACCTCTTTTGCGGCGAACAGACCGTTCAGCGCAGCCGGAAAACCGGCATAAACCGCCATCTGCATTATCACTTCGATAATTTCCTCCTGCGTTAACCCCACATGTCGCGCGGCGGCAATGTGTACCTTCAACTGCGGCGTGGCGTTGCCCAGCGCGGTTAACGCGGCGACGGTTGCGATTTCCCGACTGCGTAAATCCAGCCCTGGCCGGGAATAGATATCGCCAAACGGAAATTCGATCAGATAGCGGGCAAAATCTGGCGCAATGTCTTGCAAACTTTCGATCACCGCATCGCCACCCTTGCCATCCACCTGTTGCAGCATTTTCTGACCGGTAATAAAGCGTTCTGAATGCATAGTGTATTCCTCGTTTGTCTGGAGTCTGTGGCGTGAGGATAGGGGGGGCGGAATGATTTGGATAATACCGTTTCCGTGATACCTTTTCGGTATGACAACATCCCCTCTGCACTCTCTGGATATCCGCCTGCTACGCTACTTTGCCGTGGTGGCGGAAGAGAACAATATGAGCCGCGCGGCACAGCGACTGTTTATGTCGCAACCGCCGCTGAGCCGCCATATTCGCCAGCTTGAAGAACGTCTGGGGGTGACGCTTTTTGTCCGTCATACTCGTGGACTTACGCTGACGGATGAGGGTCTGCGCGCGCTGGAAATTGTCCGCCCGCTGCTGGCGCAGCAGGACAAAACGTATGCTGCGCTGAATCAACTGGCGCAAACCGGCGCGCAATCGCTGCGTTTAGGGCTGAGCACCGCGTTTGAGCAGGGGATTTTTGCCCCCCTGGAGGCGCAGCTGAACACGCGTGTGGAGAGGCTGCATATTGTGCGTCATGGTTCGCCTGAACTGGTACGCCAGGTGCGTCGGGGGAAACTGGATGCGGCGCTGGTGGCGCTGCCGCTTGAGGCCACAGGGTTAAGCGTCACGCCGCTCGACTGGCAAGAACCGTTGATTGCCGCATTACCCTCCGTCTGGCCGGAAGCGAGCCTGACGTCGCTCTCCTTAACTGCGCTTAACCACCGCCCGCTGTTCTGGTTCAAACGGGAACGTAATCCGGCCTTTTTTGACTACACCCGGCATATTTTCCGTTGCGCTGGTTACGCCCCCTCCTGCCTTGAAGAACCGCTGGAACATGATGTGCTGCTCGCGCGAATCGCCCACGGCGATGGCCTGAGTTTGCTCCCGGGCTCGTTTGCCGCTATTCAGCGCCAGGGCGTGATATTCCGCGTACTTAGCGACACTGAATTACGTATTCGTGCCGGGCTGGTGATGCTGCCTGAGAACGCTGTACGGTTGCGGTGGTTAAATACGCTTGCGATGCAATCCATCATTATTTCGGACTGATTTGAATTTTTTTCACGTTGTCTGAGTATTCCTCACCTTTAACAGTGATTTTTCTGTTGACGGCATCCCACTTTTCGGTCATTTTTACATCCAGACGTCTAAACGGATAGATGTTCACAACACAACATATAATGACATGCGATTGATGAGGTAAGGTATGAGCTTTTTTCACGCCAACCAGCGGGAAGCCCTGAATCAGAGCCTGGCGGAAGTTCAGGGTCAGATTAATGTTTCGTTCGAGTTTTTCCCGCCGCGCACCAGTGAAATGGAGCAAACCTTGTGGAACTCTATCGATCGACTGAGCAGCCTGAAACCGAAGTTTGTCTCCGTGACCTACGGCGCCAACTCCGGTGAGCGCGACCGTACGCACAGCATCATCAAAGGCATTAAAGAGCGTACGGGCCTGGAAGCCGCGCCGCACCTGACCTGCATCGACGCCACCCGCGATGAACTGCGTACCATTGCCCAGGATTACTGGAATAACGGTATCCGCCATATTGTTGCCCTGCGCGGTGACCTGCCGCCGGGGAGCGGCAAGCCGGATATGTATGCCGCTGACCTGGTCAGCTTACTGAAAGAGGTTGCCGATTTTGATATCTCCGTCGCCGCTTACCCGGAAGTCCACCCGGAAGCGAAAAGCGCGCAGGCGGATCTGCTCAACCTGAAACGCAAAGTCGATGCTGGCGCTAACCGCGCAATTACCCAGTTTTTCTTCGATGTGGAAAGCTACCTGCGTTTTCGCGATCGCTGCGTCTCTGCGGGCATTGATGTCGAAATTATTCCGGGCATTCTGCCGGTCTCCAACTTTAAGCAGGCGAAGAAATTCGCTGATATGACTAACGTGCGCATTCCGGCGTGGATGTCACAGATGTTTGACGGCCTGGATGACGATGCGGAAACCCGCAAGCTGGTCGGGGCGAATATCGCGATGGACATGGTGAAGATCCTGAGCCGTGAAGGCGTGAAAGATTTCCACTTCTACACCCTGAATCGCGCTGAAATGAGTTACGCCATTTGCCACACGTTGGGTGTGCGGCCCGGCCTGTAACATGATTAGCCCTCTTCGGAGGGCTTTTTTATGCACATTTTGATCTGACGCCTGATACATAAATTTAAAAGATATTAGCTATCGAATCTGTGGGTTATTTCAACTATATCTTATCGTTGGTGATGTATATCGTAACGATAACACTGTAGAGGGAGCATATAGATGAGCATGTCTGACGATACCCATAATTCATTGTCTACCGGGAAGTGCCCTTTCCATCAGGGCAGCCACGACCGTAGCGCGGGTGCTGGCACCAGCAGCCACGACTGGTGGCCTAACCAACTCCGTGTAGATCTTTTGAATCAGCACTCCAACCGTTCGAACCCGCTGGGTGAGGACTTCGACTACCGCAAAGAATTTAGCAAACTCGACTATTCCGCCCTGAAAGGGGACCTTAAAGCTCTCCTGTCCGATTCTCAGCCGTGGTGGCCTGCGGACTGGGGCAGCTATGCCGGTCTGTTTATTCGTATGGCGTGGCATGGCGCGGGCACTTATCGTTCCGTCGACGGGCGCGGCGGCGCCGGACGCGGGCAGCAGCGTTTTGCACCGCTGAACTCCTGGCCGGACAACGTCAGCCTGGATAAGGCGCGTCGTCTGCTGTGGCCTGTCAAGCAGAAATATGGCCAGAAAATCTCCTGGGCCGACCTGTTTATTCTGGCGGGTAACGTGGCGCTGGAGAACTCCGGTTTCCGTACGTTCGGTTTTGGCGCCGGGCGTGAAGATGTGTGGGAACCGGATCTTGATGTGAACTGGGGGGATGAGAAAGCCTGGCTGACGCACCGTCATCCCGAAGCGCTGGCGAAAGCGCCGTTAGGCGCCACCGAAATGGGGCTTATCTACGTTAACCCGGAAGGGCCGGATCACAGCGGTGAACCGCTTTCCGCCGCTGCGGCTATCCGCGCGACGTTCGGCAATATGGGCATGAACGACGAAGAAACCGTGGCGCTGATTGGCGGCGGTCACACGCTGGGTAAAACCCACGGTGCGGCGGCGGCGTCCCATGTTGGCGTTGATCCAGAAGCCGCGCCGATTGAATTGCAGGGGCTGGGCTGGAGCAGTGACTACGGCAGCGGCGCAGGCGGCGATGCGATTACCTCGGGTCTGGAAGTGGTCTGGTCGCAGACGCCGACCCAGTGGAGTAATTACTTCTTCGAAAACCTGTTCAAATACGAGTGGGTGCAGACGCGCAGCCCGGCGGGCGCGATCCAGTTCGAAGCGGTTGATGCGCCAGAAATCATTCCCGATCCGTTCGATCCGTCGAAGAAACGTAAACCCACCATGCTGGTGACTGACCTGACGCTGCGTTTCGATCCAGAATTCGAGAAAATTTCCCGTCGTTTCCTCAACGATCCGCAGGCGTTTAACGAAGCATTCGCCCGCGCATGGTTCAAACTGACGCACAGGGATATGGGGCCAAAAGCGCGCTATATCGGGCCGGAAGTACCGAAAGAAGATCTGATTTGGCAGGACCCGCTGCCACAGCCGGTATTTAATCCGAGCCAGGAAGACATCGTCAACCTGAAGGCCGCGATTGCCGCGTCCGGGCTTTCCGTCAGCGAACTGGTGTCGGTTGCATGGGCATCTGCGTCAACCTTCCGTGGCGGCGATAAACGTGGCGGCGCTAACGGCGCTCGCCTGGCTTTAGCGCCGCAGCGAGACTGGGATGTGAACGCCGCTGCGGCGCGCGTTTTGCCGGTTCTGGAAGAGATTCAGAAATCGTCCGGGAAGGCGTCTCTGGCCGATATCATCGTCCTTGCGGGCGTTGTCGGTGTGGAGCAGGCAGCAAGTGCGGCGGGCGTCAGCATCAGCGTGCCGTTCGCGCCAGGCCGTGTGGATGCACGTCAGGATCAGACGGATATCGAGATGTTTGAGCTTCTCGAACCGATCGCAGACGGCTTCCGTAACTATCGCGCACGGCTTGATGTGTCGACCACCGAGTCACTGCTGATTGATAAAGCGCAGCAACTGACGCTGACCGCGCCGGAGATGACGGCGCTGGTGGGTGGGATGCGCGTTCTGGGCGCTAACTTTGATGGCAGCCAGAATGGCGTGTTTACCGACCGCCCGGGCGTACTCAGCAATGATTTCTTTGTGAATCTGCTGGATATGCGTAACGAGTGGAAAGCGGCGGACGAATCGAAAGAGCTGTTCGAAGGCCGCGATCGCCTGAGCGGTGAGGTGAAGTTTACGGCTACCCGTGCAGACCTGGTATTCGGTTCTAACTCGGTACTGCGTGCCCTGGCGGAAGTTTACGCCAGCAGCGATGCGCGTGAGAAATTCGTGAAGGATTTCGTCGCGGCATGGGTGAAAGTGATGAACCTGGATCGTTTCGATCTGCTGTAAGCCATCTCAGTAAAATGTGTAGGCCGGATAAGCGTCAGCGCCATCCGGCAAATAAAAAAGCCCGCACGATCTGCGGGCTTTTTGTCTCTCCTGACCGTTATTCCCACTCTTGCAGGAAACGCTGACCGTACTGGTCGGCAACCAGCAGGGCGGCGTAAACCTGATCCGGCGTGGCGCCGCCAGGCATGTTGTGAATGGTTTCGCCTTCCGCGCAGGAGGCTTCCGCCACCGTGCGCATCTTCGCCGGAATGTCCTGCTTAATATCCAGTTGCGCCAGCGTGATCGGCAGGCCAACGGAATGGCACAACGCCGCAGCGGTTTCGATCTCTTCAACCGGCGCGTTTTCCAGTACCAGTTGCGTCAGCGTGCCGAACGCCACTTTCTCACCGTGATAGTAGTGATGCGCGTCTGGAATCGCCGTCAGGCCGTTATGTATGGCATGCGCCGCCGCCAGACCGCCGCTTTCAAAACCGACGCCGCTCAGGTAGGTGTTGGCTTCAATCACGCGTTCCAGCGCTGGCGTGACGACATGCTGCTCAGCCGCCAGCATGGCCTTTTCACCCTCTTCGATCAGCGTGTTATAGCACAACTCCGCCAGCGCGAGCGCCGCCTGTGTACACTTGCCGCCCGCCATCGTGGTCGCGCCGCTGCGTGAACAGGCGCGCGCTTCAAACCAGGTCGCCAGCGCATCGCCGATACCGGCAGCCAGCAGACGCGCGGGCGCGCCCGCGACAATTTTGGTATCAACAATCACCATATTCGGGTTACGCGGCAGCATCAGATAGCGTTCAAACTCGCCTGCATCGGTGTAGATCACGGAAAGCGCGCTACAGGGGGCATCGGTAGAGGCGATGGTCGGCGCGATAGCGACCGGGACATCCATAAAGTGGGCCAGCGCTTTCGCGGTATCCAGCGTTTTGCCGCCGCCGATGCCGAGAACGGCGCCGCACTGCGCTTTATCTGCGACGATACGCAGACGATCGATTTCATTTTGCGAACATTCGCCGCCAAATGGCGCGATTTCCAGAGCCAGTCCGGCATCCTGGAAACTTTTCTCCAGCGCGGACTGGGCAAAATTTAAGACAAACTTGTCTCCGACCACCAGCCAGCGTTCGGCCAGGGGTTTGAGATATTCTCCAAGACGTGTGATGACATCTGCACCCTGGATGTATTTACCAGGAGATTGAATAATGTGGTCCATACTTTATTTCCCTCACAGGTTGATGTGGCCAAATGCGTTATTCCAGTCTTGCTCAAACTTCCCTATAGCTGACTCTACCGCAGGGGTATTGAGCATTTGTTGAGCTACATCTAAAGGAAGGGTGATTGCTTCGCATCCTGCGAGTAAGCAATCCAGCGCCTGACGCGGCGTTTTAAAGCTGGCGGCCAGTACCATGCTGCCCGGCGCATGCATCTCCAGTAAGGTTTGCAGTTCCTGCACCATACGGATGCCGTCGCCACCCTGGGCATCAACTCGATTGACATACGGGGCGACGTATTTTGCGCCTGCCAGCGCCGCCAGCAAGCCCTGCGTTGCGCTGTAGACAGCCGTTCCCAGCGTCGTAATACCTTCTTTTTTGAGCTGTTTGATCGCCGCCAGACCTTCGGCAGTGACCGGAATCTTCACCACAATACCGGGAATGGCATTGCTCAGGCGTTTGGCTTCTTCCACCATTCCTTGCGCATCGCGGCTCATCGTCTGGGCAAATAGCGTTCCCTCTTCGCCGATGGCTTTTTGCAGGCGAGGCAGTACATCCCAGATGGATTCTTTACTCGCCGCCACAATGCTTGGGTTGGTGGTGACGCCAGCAACAGGGAAGATGCGCGCCAGACGTTCGACTTCCGCGACGTTCGCGGTATCCAGATAGAGTTCCATTTTGCTCCCTCTTAGAGTTCAAGTTCATGTTGCAACAGGCTGGCAATTGCCTCGGCAGATGCGGCGTTGACCAGCGCGTTGCGGAATTCTTCGTGCATAATGCGGCGGGCCAGGCGTGAGAAAATGCGCATATGCTGGTCGCCTGCGGCGTGTTTGTTGAGTGTCAGCATGATGATGAACTGCGCATCGTCATCGCCCCAGCGTACCGGCGCTTTCAGACGCGCCACGCTGATGGTGGACTGCTCAATGTGTTCAGATTTGCTGTGCGGAATGGCGAAGCTAAACCCTAACCCGGTGGAGAACACGGCTTCACGCGCCCACAGGTCGGCCTCCAGCTTGCGCGGGTAGCGACAGCGGCTTGCCAGCAGCAGGTTGTCGGTCATCCCCTTGATCACCTCTTCTTTGCTGCGCCAGTCGCTATCAAGCGTGATGCACTGGGCGGTGACCAGCGGCGCGTCCTGCTGGGTCATGCGGAATTGCGCCAGCAGATGTTCCACTTCCAGCGAGGTGCGACAGGCCATCGCCTGATTCAGCAACTGGCGGCAGGCACGACTGTCGAGCTGCGCCATCCGCGCTTTAGCGGCAGGAATTGACGGCGCGCTCATGCTGATCTCGTCCAGCCCCAGTCCGACCAGCAGCGGCAACACTGACCCTTTCGCGCCGAGTTCACCGCACAGGCCAATCCATTTCCCCTGACGATGTACCGCCTGTACGGCGAAATCCAGCGCGCGCAGGAAGGCCGGATTCAGGCTGTTGTAGTGACGAGTGACTTTGGCGTTGTCGCGATCGACCGCCAGCAGATATTGCGTCAGGTCATTGCTGCCAATACTGAAGAAATCGATCTCTTCACAGCACTGGTCGATGATGAACATCACCGATGGCACTTCCAGCATGATGCCGAGGGGGATCTTCTCATCAAACGGGACGTGCTCGTTGCGTAACTGCTGTTTAGCCTCCGCCAGCTTCTCTTTGACCCACAGGATCTCTTCCATTGAGGAGATCATCGGGATCATGATTTTCAGGCTGCCGTGTGCGGAAGCGCGGAGGATCGATCGCAGCTGCGTGGTAAACAGCGTGGCGTACTCTTCATAAATACGTACGGCGCGATAGCCGAGGAACGGGTTGGCTTCCGCAGGAATGTTCAGATAATCAACGGGCTTGTCACCGCCGATATCCATCGTGCGCACAATAATGCTACGGCCCTGTGCGGACTCCAGCGCCTGGCAAAAAATGTTGTACAGCTCGTTCTCGCAAGGTGCGCTGGTTCTGTCCATATACAGCATTTCTGTACGGAACAGACCAACCGCTTCCGCGCCGTTGCCGAATGCCGCTTGCGCTTCGACGGAGTGCGCAATGTTGGCGGCCACTTCCATACGGATACCGTCGGCAGTGCGCGCTTGTTGGGTCAGCCAGATACGCTGTTGCTCGCGTAAAGCGTCCTGCACGTGGGCTTCCTGTTGGTAGTAACGGGTGACGGGTTCATCTGGCGCAACGACAATCGCACCGGCGTTGCCGTCGATATAGACCGTCTGGTGCAGCCACGGCGTTAGCGCCTCAATATCCACGCCAACCAGCGTGGGAATGTTGAATGAGCGGGCAAGAATAACCGTGTGCGAAGTTGTACCGCCGCTTTTTAACAACAAGCCTTTGAGGAACGTTTTGTCCAGTTCGAGGAACTGGCTTGGGGTGAGTTCATCGGCCATACAGACGGTGGGTTGGGTCAGTTTGCCTGGCGCCGGGAAGCGTTGTTCGCCATAAATTTGTTGCAGGAGCTGGAAGCAGACGTCGCGTACGTCCAGCGCGCGTTCCTGTAAATAGCGGCTGCTGGAACGGGCAAACTCATCACAAAAGTGCCCGGCGCTTTCGACTATCGCCTGTGCGCAGCTTAAACCGCGCGCAACGCCTGCCAGCAAATGTTGGCGCAGGGAAGTGTCGCCTGCCAGCGAACGGTGGGCTTCCAGAATAGCGCTGGTGGCGCCGTCGCTGTCGAGCTGGCGGAACGCAATATTCTTTATCAGCAGCGTTAAGCCGTTATCCAGCGCAGATTGCTCGGTCTCTATATCACTGGCAGCAGGAAGTTCGCCGAGCGTATTGAGATCCAGCGAGGAGAGCTGCGTCAGAACGCCGCCCGCGCTGCCGGTGCAGACGGCGCGGGCGCGAAAAAACAGCGGGTTCAGGTTTGTCAGCGACGCCGGAAGCGGCTCCAGCTCACTGTTTTTGATCTCCGCCAGAGGCGCATCGCAAAGGGGGAATTCATCGCGCAGCCATTGGCTCAGGCGCTGGTGGGCATCCTGTTCGTCCGTACCCGAAATCAATAACTGACAGGCGTCGCCTGCCAGCGTGTCGGTGCCAATCAGCGCCAGCGCGCTTTTGGCGTTGCCTTTACGGTCGGTGCGCAGGTTATGCCACTCAATGTGTGAGGTAAAGGTGTTGCACAGCGTCTCAACGTGGCTTGCCGGGCGGGCGTGTACGCCATTGGGCAGCTCACAGGTAAATTCCACAATCAGGGCCATTGCCTTTCTCCCATAACGATTTTCTGGCTACAGGATAAAAGGGCGTTGCCGCATAGTGCCATGTGACAAAACTGCCAAACGCTGGACAAATGTAACATACACGTCAAATTGCGAGACACTTCACAAGTCGGAATACGGCATCTTATTTCTGAGGTTTGATAAGTTATGAGGCGGATCGCATTTTTGTACTGATATTACAAAAATCCAGTAAATGGCCTTTTTATCCACTGTCTGCGCCGCGTTGGATTGCCTATTGTTTGCCACAACAACGTTATGGATAGGGGCCTGAAGTGGCCCGGGAGCGACTTATGAAAGAGTTGGTGCAGATCCTGAAAAACACCCGTCAACATCTGATGACCGGTGTTTCGCATATGATCCCCTTCGTCGTAGCGGGTGGGATCTTGCTGGCGGTTTCCGTCATGCTGTATGGCAAAGGCGCTGTTCCCGATGCCGCGACCGATCCTAATCTCAAGAAGCTTTTTGATATTGGCGTCGCAGGGCTGACGCTGATGGTGCCTTTTCTCGCCGCCTATATTGGCTACTCCATTGCTGAACGTTCCGCGCTGGCGCCTTGCGCGATCGGCGCCTGGGTGGGCAACAGTTTTGGCGCCGGGTTCTTTGGCGCGCTCATTGCCGGGATTATCGGCGGTATCGTCGTGCATTATCTGAAGAAAATCCCGGTGCATAAGGTATTGCGCTCGGTGATGCCTATCTTCGTTATCCCTATCGTCGGCACCTTCATTACCGCAGGCATCATGATGTGGGGGCTGGGCGAACCGGTTGGCGCGTTAACCACCAGCCTGACCCAATGGCTGCAAGGAATGCAGCAGGGCAGCATCGTGCTGCTGGCGGTCATCATGGGGCTGATGCTGGCCTTCGATATGGGCGGCCCGATTAATAAAGTGGCCTACGCCTTCATGCTGATTTGCGTGGCGCAGGGCGTATACAGCGTGGTGGCGATTGCTGCGGTGGGTATCTGCGTTCCGCCGCTGGGTCTGGGCCTGGCAACGCTGGTTGGCCGTAAAAATTTCTCTTCTGAAGAACGTGAAGCCGGTAAAGCCGCGCTGGTAATGGGCTGCGTTGGGGTCACGGAAGGCGCGATTCCTTTCGCCGCCGCCGATCCGCTGCGCGTGATCCCGTCCATTATGGTTGGCTCTGCCTGTGGTGCGGTAACGGCTGCGCTGTTTGGCGCGCAGTGTTATGCCGGCTGGGGCGGGCTGATTGTTCTGCCGGTTGTGGAAGGGAAACTGGGTTATATCGCGGCAGTCGCTGTCGGGGCGGTAGTGACGGCAATCTGCGTTAACGTGCTGAAAAGTCTGGCGCGTAAGAAAGTGTCTCAGGTTGATGAGAAAGAAGACGACCTGGATTTAGAGTTTGAGATGAATTAAGTGAGGAATGAGCCATGACGAAGATTATCGCAGTAACAGCATGTCCTTCTGGTGTCGCACACACCTATATGGCGGCCGAAGCGCTGGAAAGCGCGGCCAAAGCGAAAGGCTGGGAAGTCAAAGTCGAGACCCAGGGCTCGATTGGTCTGGAAAACGAACTGACTGCGGCGGATGTGGCGGATGCGGATATGGTGATTCTGACCAAAGATATCGGCATCAAGTTTGAGGAACGCTTTGCGGGTAAAACCATTGTCCGCGTCAACATTAGCGATGCGGTAAAACGCGCCGATGCCATTATGAACAAAATTGACGCGCATCTTTCGCAAATTGCTTAACGTTAGAATGCCCGATGGCGCAAGCTTATCGGGCCTACGATGTTAATCCCCGTAGGCCCGATAAGGCGCTCACGCCGCCATCCGGCAACAAGCTTGCCTACAGGAGTTCCTCATGACGAATCGTACCCAGCGCCTTAAAGCCGCACTTTTCCAGAATAACCGTGAAATTTCGCTTGAACGCGCGCAGCTGTATACCGCCAGCTATCAGCAGACAGAGGGAGAGCCGGTCATATTGCGCCGCGCTAAAGCGACGGCGTATATCCTTGAGCATGTTGAAATTTCGATTCGTGATGAGGAGTTGATTGCCGGGAACCGCACGGTGAAACCGCGGGCGGGGATTATGTCGCCGGAAATGGATCCGTACTGGTTACTTAACGAGTTAGAACAGTTCCCGACGCGTCCGCAGGACCGTTTTGACATCAGCGAGGACGATAAGCGCCTCTACCGCGAGGTGCTGTTCCCGTACTGGGAAAAACGGTCGATGAAGGATTTCATCAACGGTCAGATGACCGATGACGTGAAAGCCGCCGTCAGCACGCAGATTTTTAGCGTTAACCAGACGGATAAAGGGCAGGGGCACATTATTATTGATTACCCGCGGCTGTTGAATCACGGTCTGGGTGAACTGGTGGCGCAAGTGCGGCAACACTGCCAGCAGCAGCCGGACAATCACTTTTACCAGGCGGCGTTGCTGCTGCTGGAGGCTTCGCAAGGCCACATTCTGCGTTACGCGATGCTGGCGGAGAAAATGGCGGAAAGCTGCCTGGATGCGCGTCGGCGTCAGGAGTTGCTCACCATTGCCGCGAACTCCCGACATAACATGCAGTACAAGCCGCAAACCTTCTGGCAAGCGTGCCAGCTGTTCTGGTACATGAACATCATTCTGCAATATGAGTCTAACGCCAGCTCGCTCTCGCTGGGGCGTTTTGACCAGTATATGCTGCCGTTTTATCAGGCATCGCTGAGCCAGGGCGAAGACCCGGCATTTTTAAAAGAACTCCTCGAATCGCTGTGGGTAAAATGTAACGACATCGTGCTGTTACGTTCGACCAGCAGCGCACGCTATTTCGCCGGATTCCCGACCGGTTACACCGCATTGCTTGGGGGATTGACGGAGAACGGACGCAGTGCGGTGAACGTGCTCTCTTTTCTCTGTCTTGACGCGTACCAGAATGTGCAACTGCCGCAGCCGAACCTTGGCGTGCGTACCAATGCGCTGATTGACACGCCCTTCCTGATGAAAACAGCGGAGACGATTCGCCTCGGCACCGGTATTCCGCAGATCTTTAATGATGAAGTGGTTGTGCCCGCGTTCCTGAACCGGGGTGTTTCGCTGGAGGACGCCCGTGATTACGCGGTAGTGGGGTGTGTGGAGCTGTCGATTCCGGGCAGAACCTACGGCCTGCACGACATCGCCATGTTCAACCTGCTGAAAGTGATGGAAATCAGCCTGTATGAGAATGAAGGAAACCGCACGCTGACGTACGAAGATCTGTTGGCGTATATTCGCGCCAAAATCAGCCATTACATTACGCTGATGGTGGAAGGCAGTAATATTTGCGATATCGGCCACCGTGACTGGGCGCCGGTACCGCTGCTTTCCTCGTTTATCAGCGACTGCCTGGATAAAGGCCGTGATATTACCGATGGCGGCGCGCGTTATAACTTCTCTGGCGTACAGGGGATTGGCATTGCTAATCTGAGCGACTCCCTGCACGCGTTAAAAGGGCTGGTATTTGATCAGCAACGTTTACGTTTCGATGAGCTGCTGGCGGTGTTAAAGGCGAACTTTGCGACGCCGGAAGGTGAGCGAATCCGTGCCCGGCTGATTAACCGCTTCGAGAAATACGGTAATGATATTGATGATGTGGATAACATCAGCGCTGAACTGCTGCGCCATTACTGTAAAGAGGTGGAGAAATACCAGAACCCGCGCGGTGGGCAATTTACACCGGGTTCATACACCGTCTCCGCGCATGTGCCGCTGGGTTCGGTGGTGGGGGCGACGCCGGATGGCCGTTTTGCCGGGGAACAGCTGGCAGACGGCGGGTTGTCGCCAATGCTCGGCCAGGATATGCAGGGGCCGACGGCGGTGCTGAAATCAGTAAGTAAACTGGATAACACGCTGCTTTCTAACGGTACGCTGCTCAACGTGAAGTTTACGCCTGCGACGCTGGAAGGTGAGGCCGGCTTGCGCAAACTGGCGGATTTTCTGCGCGCCTTTACCCAGCTTAAGCTACAGCATATTCAGTTTAACGTGTTGAATGCGGATACGTTGCGTGAAGCGCAATTGCGCCCGCAGGATTTCGCCGGGCTGGTGGTGCGCGTGGCGGGTTACAGTGCCTTCTTTGTCGAGCTGTCGAAGGAGATCCAGGATGACATCATTCGCCGCACCGCGCATCAGCTGTAAGAATCTGGACACGAGCGCTGATGATGTCGCACGTATTTTCAACATTCAGCGTTATTCGTTGAATGACGGGCAGGGAATCCGTACGGTAGTCTTTTTTAAAGGCTGCCCGCATACCTGTCCGTGGTGCGCCAATCCAGAATCTATTTCGCCACGCATCGAAACGGTGCGGCGGGAGAGTAAATGTCTGCATTGCTCGCCCTGCTTGCGTGATGTGGATGAGTGCCCTTCCGGGGCGTTTGAACGTATCGGGCGCGATATTACGCTGGATGAACTGGAACGCGAGGTGATGAAAGACGAACTCTTTTTTCGCACCTCCGGCGGCGGCGTCACGCTTTCTGGCGGTGAAGTATTAATGCAGGCGGCGTTTGCCACACGGTTTTTGCAACGTCTGCGACGTTTCGGCATTTCTTGCGCGATTGAAACCGCAGGCGATGCGCCTGCCAGTCGGTTGCTACCGCTGGCTAAAGCGTGTGATGAAGTGCTGTTTGATTTAAAGATTATGGAGCCGCGCCGGGCGCATGAGGTGGTCAAAATGAATTTACCACGCGTGCTGGATAACCTGCGTTTACTGGTAAACGAGGGGATTACGGTCATCCCCCGTTTGCCGTTGATTCCGGGCTATACGCTCAACGTTGAGAATATGCAGCGAGCGTTAGCAGTGTTGCTATCGTCAGGGATTAATCAGGTGCACCTGCTACCGTTTCATCAGTATGGTGAAGCGAAATACCGTCTGCTTGGGCAGGCGTGGGCAATGAAAGATGTGCCTGTACCCTCGCCGCAAGAGGTGGCGGAAATGCAGGCGTTGGCAGAGCGAGCCGGGTTTCTGGTCACTGTGGGAGGTTAATATGACAGTCTCAACTGTACGCTATTTGGTTGCCGTTACCGCCTGCGTCAGCGGCGTGGCGCATACCTATATGGCTGCCGAACGCCTGGAGAAGCTCTGCCAGCAGGAAAAATGGAACATTAAAATTGAAACCTAGGGGGCGCTGGGCACGGAAAATCGCTTAACGGAGGAGGATATTAACCGGGCGGATGTTGTGTTGCTGATTACGGATATTGAACTGGCGGGCGCGGAGCGTTTTGTTCAGAGTCGGTACGTTCAGTCAGGAATTAACGCCTTTCTTCGCGAACCTCAGCGGGTGATGAGCGCCGTGCGTAAACTGCTCACCGCGCCGCAGCATACGCATCTTATTCTGGAGTAGCCTTCTTTTCCGTCAACTGGCTGTGGTACTGCCGACGGTATTCCGACGGAGAACGCTCCGTATTTTTACGAAACAGGCGGCAGAAATAGTTACTGTCGACAAATCCACAGGTGTGAGCCACTTCTTTGACTTTCAGATCGTAACCCTTCAGCAGCGTTTTCGCGTGTTCCAGCCGTGTGTGATTCAGATATTCGTTAAAGCCGATAGCGCCTGTTTTTTGAAACAGATGAGAAAGGTAGTTTGGCGAAATATAAAACGCCTGCGCCACCGATTCGCGGGTGAGCGGGGAAGCGTAACGCTCATCGATATAGCTGCGAATCGCTTCAAAAAGCGCCTGACTCCGTGACGCCGTCTGGATTTGGCTACCCAGCAGATCGCGGCAGTGGCTCAACAGGCTGGCGACAATTAATCGGGCCGTCTGCTGTTCCTGCGGCTGCATCTGCATTTCATTGAGCGTTTGCAGCAGGAAGGAGCCAATACGTGGGCCTCGACGTGCGACATGCTGCTTTGCAAGATTCTGATATTGTTTGCCGTCCCAGTGAACAACGCTGAAACCTAATTGCTGCTTGCCGAACAGGATGCTGAGTGTGGTGACGGGCGTTTGCCACTGCGGGAAGTTCCAGCTGCCTGCCGGAACATACAGAACGTCGCCAGCGATGAGCGTCACGGGCGCGGCCGGGATGCCTGTATCGGTGAACTCCCCCTCCAGCACCATCTCCAGGCGTGGAAAATCAACCTGATACGCCAGTTCGGGCGCCGTACCGCTGGTATTGGCGAAAAAAACCTGCCGCAGCGCCATAGGGCCGTTAATCAGACGGGAGAGAAGGTGGCTGACGTCGTGATACATGTTGATACCTTGCAGAGCGCAGACAGAGGAGACAGTAACGTTGAACGTAAACCGCCTCAAGCGATAATTGCCGGATGGCGGTACACGGGTTATGCATTTTGCAGGCCGGATAAGCGTCAGCGCCATCCGGCGATGCCGTTACTGATTTCCGACATGATCCCCGTAAGGCAGGGTATCGTAATCAATCAACGCGTTTTTCTTATACGGGTTGCCAATCCAGCGCGTGATCGCCTTAAACTGCGGGCTGGTGATGGAGCGCGTCGGGTCGAACCCGTCGTAGGTCAGCCCCGCTAAGTCGGACCAGGTATGGATAAGTTCAGAGCTGCTGTATTTACGGTCAACATACGCCGAGAGATCGCGCGGGTGTGCGGCCTGCCACTTTTCTGACGTCCATAACAGGAACGGCACCGTATACATATGACGCGTAGGGTTGTCTTCGTTACGTCCCTGCGTTTTGTGCGGCGGCGTGTCATACACTTCTTCACCGTGATCGGAGAAGTAGAGCAGAAAACCGTTCGGGTCAGTCGCTTTATAGTCCTTAATCAGGCTGGCGACGACATGGTCGTTATACAGATTCGCGTTATCGTAATCGTTATAAATATCCTGTTCGTCTTCGCTCACGCCCGCAGGGATATGATCGGTTTGACCGTCAAATTTTCCCAGATTCTCCGGGTAGCGGAATTTGTATTTGATATGTGTTCCCAGCAGGTGAACGATAATAAATTTCTTCGGCGCCGGGTCGGCCATTACGTCTTTAAAGGGCGCCAGAACGTTGGTGTCATATTCCCGCGCGCTTTGAGTACGCTGTTGATTCATATAAAACTGCTTGTCGGTCTGTTTCGAGAATACGGTCAGCATCGTATTACGCGCGGTCATCGTCTGCTGATTGGTGATCCAGAACGTCTTATAACCTGCCTGTTTCATCATGTTCATCAGCGACGGTTTCGTCAGATACAGGTCCGGGTTCTTTTCATTGGCGAAGGTCAGCGCCTGTTGCAGAATTTCAATCGTGTATGGCCGGGAGGTGACGACGTTATTGAATACGGTCAGACCCGGATCGCTTTTATGCAACGCGTCCAGCTCTGGCGTGGTTTCACGCGGATAACCGTACAGACTCATGCGACCACGCTGGGTTGACTCGCCGATAACCAGCACTAACGTACGCGGCGCATCACCGGAGTTATCTTTAAAATTCGTTAACGGAGGCAGCGCGTTGTTCTCGTTAAGCAGGCTATTCAGCGACGTGAGTTGCTGATTATATTGATAATAGCCATTGATAAACTGCCACGGCGCAGCGGGTTCCATACGCGAGGCGAGGCCGCCTAATGTCTGCTCAAACGGCTTATGCTTGATAAACGTCCCGACGGCGATCGGATGCAGAATAAGGCCGTATAACAATGCAAAGGAGACTAACCAGCGCCACGGCGCGGGAATATATATTGGCTTTAAACGCGTCCACAGCAGGATTGCCACGGCGGTATAGGCCAGAGCGATAAGGATAATCTTCAGACTGAAATACTGGCTCAAGTACTCGCTGGCTTCGTTCGCGTTTGTTTCAAACATGACATACAGAACGCTTTGCGAGAATTCCTGCCCGTAAATGACATAATAACTGAGCGCCGCCAGCGAAGAGGCCCAGAGTACAACGCCAATAACGGCGGCAATCGCGCGGGTATGACGGGGAAATAAAAATACCGGGATCAGCCAGAGCGAACTGAAAAGCAGTGAATCACGCAGCCCGTTGGTGCCGCTATAGCCGCTAATGCAAATAACGGCCTGAAGTAATGTAGAGAAGAACCAAAAATAGAGTAGCGCCCAGCCAAGGGCTTTCCAGCTAAACGAAGGTTTAGCAGATGTGTGTGTGAAGAACATATATGAAGCCTGTTTTTATTCGAGTCGCCAACGTAGCGACAAATCATTAAGAGAACCTTAAGTATGGCGATGCCAGTGACCTATTCTTGTTGATGGCGTATTCAGCAGAGTGAACAAAACGCAGGCAGGAATATATTGAAAAACAGGCGATTATTACAGAAATATTTCAAAGCCCTCTCGCCCGGGCGGGCGAGAGGGGATATGACGATGCGTGTGGGTTAGCCGGTATTACGCATCCCCGCAGCCACGCCCGCAATCGTGACCATCAGCGCCTGTTCGACGCGCGGGTCTGGATCTTTGCCTTGCTCTTCTGCAAGACGAGAGCGGTGTAAAAGCTCCGCCTGCAATACGTTCAGCGGGTCGGTATACACATTCCTTAACTGGATAGACTCGGCAATCCACGGCAGGTCGGCCATCAGATGGGAATCGTTGGCAATCGCCAGCACCACTTTGATGTCCTCTGCCAGCAGGTTGCGTAACTCTTCACCCAGTGGCCACAGCGCTTTTTTGACCAGGCGTTGATCGTAGTATTCCGCCAGCCACAGGTCGGCTTTAGAGAACACCATCTCCAGCATACCGAGGCGCGTGGAGAAGAACGGCCAGTCGCGGCACATGGCTTCCAGTTCGCTTTGCTTGCCATCTTCAACGACTTTTTGCAGCGCAGTGCCCGCACCCAGCCAGGCCGGGAGCATCAGGCGGTTTTGCGTCCAGGCGAAGATCCAGGGAATGGCTCGCAGGGATTCAACCCCGCCTGTCGGGCGACGTTTTGCCGGGCGCGAACCGAGCGGCAGCTTGCCGAGTTCCTGTTCTGGCGTTGCGGAACGGAAGTACGGGACGAAGTCTTTATTCTCACGGACATAGCCGCGATACAGGTCGCAGGAGATCACGGACAGCTCGTCCATGATATGACGCCACGAATTTTTCGGCTCCGGCGGCGGCAGCAGGTTGGCTTCCAGAATCGCCCCGGTGTACAGGGACAGGCTGCTGATGGTGACTTCAGGCAGGCCGTACTTAAAGCGGATCATCTCACCCTGTTCGGTCACGCGCAGGCCGCCTTTCAGACTGCCCGGCGGTTGGGAAAGCAGCGCCGCATGGGCAGGCGCGCCGCCACGGCCAATGGAACCGCCGCGACCGTGGAACAGCGTCAGTTCAATTCCGGCTTTTTCACAGGTTTTGATCAGCGCGTCCTGAGCCTGATACTGCGCCCAGGAGGCGGCCATTACGCCTGCGTCTTTCGCCGAGTCAGAGTAGCCAATCATGACCATCTGTTTGCCCTGAATAAAGCCGCGATACCAGTCGATATTCAGCAACTGGGTCATTACCGCGTCGGCGTTGTTCAGGTCGTCCAGCGTTTCGAACAGCGGCGCAACCGGCATGGCAAAGCTAATTCCGGCTTCTTTCAACAACAGATGCACGGCCAGCACGTCGGACGGCGTTTTCGCCATAGAGATAACGTAAGCGGCGATGGAACCCAGCGGCGCTTCGGCAATCACTTGACAGGTCTCAAGCACTTCGCGGGTGTCGTCGCTCGGTTCCCACTGACGAGGCAGCAGCGGACGCTTGGAGTTGAGTTCGCGGATCAGGAAAGCCTGTTTATCGGCTTCGGACCAGCTTTCATAATCGCCGATGCCCAGATAACGCGTCAGTTCGCCCAGCGCTTCGGTATGGCGGGTGCTCTCCTGGCGAATATCAATGCGCACCAGCGGCACGCCAAAGCATTTCACCCGGCGCAGGGTATCAAGCAGTTCGCCATTGGCGATGATGCCCATGCCGCACGCTTGCAGAGACTGATAACAGGCGTACAGCGGCTCCCACAGCTGCTCGTTTTGCGTCAGCAGGCCAGCGGGTTTCGGCAGTTTCTCGCCTTTCAGACGCGCTTCCAGCCAGGCTTGCGTTGCCATCAGGCGGGAACGCAGGCTTTTCATCAGGTAGCGGTAAGGTTCTGATGCGCCTTCTTCGCCGACCAGCGCCAGTAGTTCCGGCGTGGCGTCGACCATCGACAGCTCAGAAATCAGAACCTGAATATCTTTCAGGAACAGATCGGTGGCTTTCCAGCGGCTCAACAGGAGAACGTGGCGGGTGACATCAGCCGTTACGTTCGGGTTGCCGTCACGATCGCCGCCCATCCAGGAGGTGAAACGCACCGGAACAAAATCCACCGGCAGTTTGTAGCCCAGATGTTCTTCCAGTTGTTCGTTCAACTCACGTAGATAGTTTGGCACCCCTTCCCACAGGCTGTTTTCAACCACCGCAAAGCCCCATTTGGCTTCGTCGACCGGACTTGGGCGGTTTTTACGGATTTCATCCGTATGCCAGGACTGGGCGATCAGCTGGCGCAGACGGCGCATGAGCTGATTACGTTCGTAATCCGCGATCTCTTTGTTATCGAGCTGCTTCAGACAGGCGTTGACTTCGCCCATTTTGTGAATCAGCGTGCGGCGAGTGATCTCGGTAGGGTGTGCGGTCAGTACCAGTTCCAGAGATAGCGACTCCACCGCGTTTTTGATGGTGGCTTCGTCGAGATTGGGTTGATCTTTCAGTTTACGCAGGGTGCGGGCAATCACTTCCGGGTTGCTGGCAGCTTCGCCCTGCGGCGAAATGCTGTGGTACTGCTCGGCGGTATTGGCCAGGTTCAGGAACTGACTAAACGCGCGGGCAACAGGCAGCAGCTCGTCGTTGGACAGATTCTGTAGCGTGGTGAGCAACTCCTGGCGATTCGCTTCATTGCCAGCGCGAGATGATTTAGACAGCTTACGGATTGTTTCTACGCGATCAAGAATGTTCTCTCCCAGCGCATCCTTGATGGTTTCTCCCAGCACTTTGCCGAGCATACTGACATTACTACGCAACGCGGAATATTGTTCGTTCATATGATCCCAGACGCCCCATCTGTTTTGAATATGTCCTGTATCTTTCGCGTCACAGCGGCGTTGGCTGCAACGTGAAATCTTTCGGACTTTAATTTTTTACATCACTTCTTATCTTTATAAAGCCACGTAAAACACCTGACGTCAATTGCTGCGAAATCGGTTCAGCAAACGAATAAATGACGGGAATTTACGTAATTTAATTCACATCGAATCAAATAAGCGTTGCTTATGGAAATGTTAATAAATCACCTCGATTACCACTAAAGAGTTAGCGAGGTGATAAGCAGTTAATGCCAGCAGAAATGATGGACAACCTGCGTAATCAGCTCGCGGGTTGGCTTGATAAAACGCGTTTCCAGATATTCATCCGGCTGGTGCGCCTGATTAATCGAACCCGGGCCAAGCACCAGCGTTGGGCACAAGGTCTGGATAAACGGCGCTTCGGTGCAGTAGTTCACCACTTCGGTTTGCGCGCCCAGCAGTTTCTCGACCACTTCCACCAGTTGGTGGTCAGGTGGGCATTCGTAGCCGGGAATCGGCGGATGCAGTTCGGACACCGTCAGACGGCCCGGCCAGCGCTCGCTCACGGGTGCCAGCGCATCGTTGAGCAATCCGTTGAGATCGTTCAGCGTCATGCCCGGCAGCGGGCGAATATCCATATGCAACTCGCAACAGGCGCAGATACGGTTCGCGGCGTCGCCG
Source organism: Citrobacter sp. CK199 (assembly GCF_030333285.1). Lineage (NCBI taxonomy): Bacteria > Pseudomonadati > Pseudomonadota > Gammaproteobacteria > Enterobacterales > Enterobacteriaceae > Citrobacter > Citrobacter sp. CK199. The sequence continues at coordinate 112,785 of NZ_JAOWGF010000027.1, forward strand.
CCGTGAATGTGGCCCAGGTTTAATGTCGGATAAGGAACGGTAAACGCCGCGTAGTGATAACGTTCTTTCAGGTCATCGCGCAGCTGCATGATGCGACCAATGGCGTCGTGCATCAGCTCAATGGCGTTAACCCCGCGCGCCGGATCGCTGGAGTGGCCCGATTGCCCCAGAATTCGGATGGCGTTTGAAATGTGGCCTTTGTGCGCGCGCACCGGTTGCAGGGACGTTGGTTCACCGATGATCGCGCAGTCCGGGCGCAGGGCGGTGGTTTCAGCGAAATAGCGCGCGCCCGCCATGCTGGTCTCTTCATCGGCGGTAGCCAGAATATACAGCGGTTTTTTCAGAGTCGTCACATCCACGTCACGCAGGGCATCGAGGATAAAAGCAAAGAAGCCTTTCATGTCCGCCGTACCCAGCCCGTAGAGCTTGTTATCGTGCTCGGTCAGCGTGAACGGATCGCGCGTCCAGCGTCCGTCGTCAAAGGGAACGGTATCGGTATGGCCCGCCAGCAACAAACCGCCAGCACCCTGTCCGGTGCTTGCCAGCATATTGAATTTATTGCGCGTACCGGGGACTGCCTGAACCTCAACCTTGAAGCCCAGATCTTTAAACCAGTCTGCCAGCAGAGTGATTAAAGACGCATTACTTTGATCGAGCGCTTCTTCGGTAGCGCTAATCGACGGTGTGGCAATCAGAGCGCGGTAAATCTCGATAAATGGCGGTAAAGTGTTTTTCATTGTTGACACACCTCGGGTCATGATAGTATCAATATTCATGCATTATTTGTGAATAAAAATACATTAACGTTGAGCGTAAGAAAACCCACCAACTGTAAGGTGAAGTTGTTACGGCTTAACCAGGCAACCAGACATAAGAAGGTGAACAGCCCCGATGTTGAATACGCTGATTGTGGGTGCCAGCGGTTACGCTGGCGCAGAGCTTGTGACCTATGTAAATCGTCATCCTGATATGACCATAACCGCTTTAACCGTCTCAGCGCAAAGCAATGATGCAGGAAAGCTAATCTCTGATTTACATCCGCAGTTAAAAGGCATTGTCGATCTGCCATTGCAGCCAATGTCTGATATTAGCGAGTTCAGCGGCGGGGTGGATGTGGTGTTTCTCGCCACCGCGCATGAAGTGAGCCACGACCTGGCCCCGCAGTTCCTGAATGCGGGCTGCGTTGTGTTTGATCTCTCCGGTGCGTTCCGGGTTAATGATAGCGCCTTCTACGAAAAATATTATGGCTTTACCCATCAGCACCCTGAGCTGCTGGAACAGGCGGTGTATGGCCTGGCGGAGTGGAGCGCGGACAAACTAAAAGAAGCGAATCTGATTGCGGTGCCGGGATGCTATCCGACGGCGGCGCAATTGTCGTTAAAACCGCTGATTGACGCAGGCCTGCTGGATCTCAACCAGTGGCCGGTCATTAACGCAACCAGCGGCGTGAGCGGCGCCGGGCGTAAGGCGGCGCTTTCGAACAGTTTCTGTGAAGTCAGCCTGCAACCGTATGGTGTCTTTACCCATCGTCATCAGCCGGAAATCGCCACCCATCTGGGGGCAGAGGTTATTTTCACGCCGCATCTGGGGAACTTCCCGCGCGGGATTCTGGAAACGATCACCTGCCGCCTGAAAGCTGGCGTTACCCATACTCAGGTGGCGCAAGCGTTGCAGCAGGTGTATGGCGACAAGCCGCTGGTGCGGCTATATGACAAGGGCGTTCCGGCGCTGAAGAATGTGGTCGGGCTGCCGTTCTGCGATATTGGTTTTGCCGTTCAGGGCGAGCACCTGATCGTGGTGGCGACCGAAGATAACCTGTTGAAAGGCGCAGCGGCGCAGGCTGTGCAGTGCGCAAATATCCGTTTCGGCTTTGCTGAAACGCAGTCTCTTATTTAAGGGTGCAATGATGAATCCATTAATTATCAAGCTGGGCGGCGTATTACTGGATAGCGAAGAGGCGCTGGAGCGTCTGTTTACCGCGCTGGTCAATTACCGCGAGTCGCATCAGCGTCCGCTGATTATCGTGCACGGCGGCGGCTGTGTTGTGGATGAGCTGATGAAACAGTTAAATTTGCCGGTGAAAAAGAAAAATGGCCTGCGCGTGACGCCCGCCGATCAGATTGACATCATCACCGGCGCGCTGGCGGGAACCGCCAATAAAACCTTGCTGGCGTGGGCGAAAAAACACCATATCGCGTCCGTTGGCCTGTATCTCGGCGACGGCGATAGCGTAAAAGTGACCCAACTCGATGAAGAGCTGGGCCACGTTGGACTGGCGCAGCCAGGTTCGCCTAAGCTGATTAACACGCTGCTGGAAGGCGGCTTCTTGCCGGTGGTCAGTTCCATTGGCGTGACCGAAGAAGGGCAACTGATGAACGTCAATGCCGATCAGGCGGCGACGGCGCTGGCGGCAACGCTGGGGGCGGATCTGATCCTGCTTTCTGATGTAAGCGGTATTCTGGATGGCAAAGGTCAGCGTATTGCCGAGATGACGGCGGCCAAAGCGGAACAGCTGATCGATCAGGGCATCATTACCGACGGCATGATTGTGAAGGTGAACGCGGCGCTGGACGCCGCCCGCACGCTGGGGCGCCCGGTGGATATCGCCTCCTGGCGTCATGCCGAGCAGCTTCCGGCGTTGTTTAACGGTACGCCGATCGGTACGCGTATTCTGGCTTAAACTATTTTGTGCCCGATGGCGGCCACGCCTTATCGGGCCTGGGTGAACCGAACCTGTAGGCCGGATAAGCTAAGCGCCATCTGGCATTGAAATTCAAGATATTAAGGAAGCATGTTATGGCACTTTGGGGTGGGCGTTTTACACAGGCAGCGGATCAACGGTTCAAACAGTTTAATGACTCATTGCGCTTTGATTACCGCCTGGCCGAGCAGGATATCGTCGGCTCTGTGGCCTGGTCCAAAGCTCTGGTCACGGTTGGGGTGTTGACTGCGGATGAGCAACTGCAACTGGAAGAGGCGCTGAGCGCGCTGCTGGAAGAGGTTCGGGTGAATCCGCAGCAGATTCTGGAAAGCGACGCGGAAGATATTCACAGCTGGGTGGAAGGTAAACTGATCGATAAAGTCGGCCAGTTGGGTAAAAAGCTGCACACCGGGCGCAGTCGTAACGACCAGGTTGCGACCGACCTGAAGCTATGGTGCAAAGATACGGTCACCGAGCTGCTGTCTGCTAACCGTCAGTTACAAAGCGCGCTGGTAGAGACGGCGCAGAATAATCAGGATGCCGTCATGCCGGGGTACACCCATCTGCAACGCGCGCAGCCGGTGACGTTTGCCCACTGGTGCCTGGCGTATGTGGAAATGCTGGCGCGTGATGAGAGCCGCTTGCAGGATGCGCTCAAGCGTCTGGACGTCAGCCCGTTAGGCTGCGGCGCGCTGGCGGGTACGGCGTATGAAATCGACCGTGAACAGCTGGCAGGCTGGCTGGGCTTTGCCTCGGCGACGCGTAACAGTCTGGACAGCGTGTCCGATCGCGACCATGTGCTGGAACTGCTGTCCGACGCGTCTATCGGCATGGTTCACCTGTCGCGTTTTGCGGAAGACCTGATTTTCTTTAATACCGGTGAAGCGGGCTTCGTGGAACTCTCCGATCGCGTGACGTCGGGTTCATCGCTGATGCCGCAGAAGAAAAACCCGGATGCGCTGGAACTGATCCGTGGCAAGTGCGGTCGTGTGCAGGGGGCGTTAACGGCGATGATGATGACGCTGAAAGGCCTGCCGCTGGCGTACAACAAAGACATGCAGGAAGACAAAGAAGGGCTGTTTGATGCGCTCGATACCTGGCTGGACTGCCTGCACATGGCGGCGCTGGTGCTGGACGGCATTCAGGTAAAACGTCCGCGCTGCCAGGAAGCGGCGCAGCAGGGCTATGCGAATGCGACTGAGCTGGCGGATTATCTGGTTGCCAAAGGCGTGCCGTTCCGTGAAGCGCACCATATTGTGGGTGAAACGGTGGTGGAAGCGATTCGACAGGGAAAACCGCTGGAAGATCTGTCGCTGGCTGACCTGCAAAAATTTAGCGCTGTGATTGGCGATGATGTATATCCGATTCTGTCGCTGCAATCATGCCTGGATAAACGTGCGGCGAAAGGCGGTGTTTCACCGCAGCAGGTTGCGCAGGCGATCGACTACGCGAAGGCGCGTCTGGCGTAACTGGCGTAACTGGCGTTGTGCCGGATGACGCCTTATCCGGCCTACAAAAAATTGTGAACCGTCGCCATCCGGCAACAGTCATCAGAGCCTGGCATTACGTCGGGCTTATTTATGCAAAAAAAAGCGGACCATAGGGTCCGCAAAAGTTCACGTTGGCTTTAGTTATTTCGAGTTGAGAAAAACTCTTCGAACGGGCGGTGACTTCAAGGGTTAAAGAGGTACCGCTCCGTTTCTGTGATGTATTATTAGACAGAAAGCTTGATAGGGATAATCGTTCGTTGCTATGCTACCTATCGCCATGAACTATCGTGGCGACGGAGGATGAATAATGAATATTCGTGATCTTGAATACCTGGTGGCATTAGCCGAACACCGCCATTTCCGGCGTGCGGCGGACTCCTGTCACGTCAGCCAGCCGACGCTCAGCGGGCAAATCCGTAAGCTGGAAGATGAACTGGGCGTAATGCTGCTGGAGCGTACGAGTCGTAAAGTTCTGTTCACCCAGGCAGGTTTACTGCTGGTGGATCAGGCGCGCACCGTGCTGCGTGAGGTCAAAGTGCTCAAGGAGATGGCAAGCCAGCAAGGTGAGACGATGTCTGGCCCATTGCATATCGGCCTGATCCCAACGGTTGGCCCTTATCTGCTGCCGCATATTATTCCGATGCTGCATCAGACCTTCCCGAAGTTGGAAATGTATCTGCATGAAGCGCAGACGCACCAGCTGCTGGCACAACTGGACAGCGGCAAGCTTGACTGCGTGATCCTGGCGCTGGTGAAAGAGAGCGAGGCGTTTATCGAAGTGCCGCTGTTTGATGAACCCATGATGCTGGCGATCTATGAGGATCACCCGTGGGCGAATCGCGATCGTGTGCCGATGTCCGATCTGGCGGGTGAAAAACTGCTGATGCTGGAAGACGGGCACTGCCTGCGCGATCAGGCGATGGGCTTCTGCTTTGAGGCGGGCGCGGATGAAGACACCCATTTCCGGGCGACCAGTCTGGAAACGCTGCGCAACATGGTTGCGGCGGGGAGCGGTATTACCTTACTGCCTGCGCTGGCGGTTCCGCAGGAGCGTAAGCGTGATGGCGTAGTCTACCTGCCGTGCATTAAGCCGGAGCCTAAGCGTACGGTTGGGTTGGTTTATCGTCCGGGATCGCCGCTGCGCAGTCGCTATGAGCAACTGGCGGAGGCCATCCGTGCGGAGATGGATGGCCATTTTGACAAAGCGTTAAAACAGGCGGTTTAAGCCGTTTAGCGCCGCTACCCGATAGGCTTCCGCCATTGTCGGGTAGTTAAAGGTGGTGTTAACGAAGTACTCAATGGTGTTACCGCCGCCTTTCTGTTCCATAATCGCCTGGCCGATGTGAATAATTTCGGCCGCGCGTTCGCCAAAGCAGTGAATCCCCAGAATCTCTTTTGTTTCCCGATGGAACAGGATCTTCAGCGTTCCCACGTTCATCCCGACGATTTGCGCGCGCGCCAGGTGCTTAAACTGCGCACGTCCGACTTCGTAAGGCACTTTCATCGCCGTCAATTGCTGCTCGGTTTTGCCGACGGAGCTGATTTCCGGGATGGTGTAAATCCCGGTAGGGATATCTTCAATAAGATGGGCGGTCGCTTCGCCTTTCACCAGCGCCTGCGCGGCAATTCGACCCTGGTCGTAAGCGGCGGAAGCCAGACTCGGATAGCCAATCACATCGCCCACCGCGTAAATGTGCGGCAGCGCGGTCTGGTACATGCTGTTGACCTTGAGTTGCCCACGGCTGTCGGTTTCCAGACCGATATTTCCCAGCGCCAGTGAATCGGTGTTACCGGTGCGTCCGTTGGCGTACAGCAGACAGTCGGCCTTTAGCTTTTTACCGGATTTCAGGTGCATAATGACGCCGTCGTCGCAGCCTTCGATCTTCTCGTACTCTTCGTTATGGCGAATAACCACGCCGCTGTTCCAGAAGTGGTAAGAGAGAGAGTCGGACATCTCCTGATCAAGAAACGCCAGCAGACGGTCGCGGGTGTTAATCAAATCAACTTTGACGTCCATTCCCCGGAAGATTGACGCATATTCGCAGCCGATCACCCCGGCGCCATAGATGATGACGTGACGAGGTTCGTGATGCAGGCTAAGGATTGAGTCGCTGTCGTAAATACGTGGATGCGCAAAATCAACGTCGGCCGGGTGATAAGGACGCGACCCGCAGGCAATCACGAATTTCTCCGCCGTCAGGGTTTCGACCGTGCCGTCGTGGCACTCCAGCGCGAGGGTGTTTTCGTCAACAAAATGCGCATTACCCTGCAATATTTCACAGTGGTTGCGCTCATAAAAGCCCTGCCGCATGCGCGTTTGTTGATTAATGACGTTATCGGCATGGTTGAGAATATCGGCAAAGGAAGAACGAAGTAGTCGGGAGTGGTCGCTGTAGAGGGGGTTCTGGTTGAATTCGATGATACGGCTGACGGCATGGCGGAGCGCTTTCGACGGGATGGTGCCCCAGTGGGTACAACCGCCGCCAACGTTGTGATAACGCTCAATAACGGCGACTCGCGCTCCTTGCTTAACCAGACCCATTGCAGCGCCTTCGCCGCCGGGGCCTGAACCTATGACGATTGCATCATAATCCCAGGAATGTGGCATGGTATTACTCACCTGTTTTTATACATAAAATAAACACGATGATAACATTCGCGCGCCTTTAACCCAATTATCGTTGTGCTTTTTTGTGGAGCTGGAGCACAAACAGCCTGTAAACAATCATTCACAAAGCTGAACAAACAGATTAAGTTTGTTCTCTGGTATAGTGCCAGATAAGGCATATGGAAGGATTCAGACATCGTGATGGGCGTTAGAGCGCAACAAAAAGAAAAAACCCGGCGTTCGCTGGTAGAAGCCGCATTCAGTCAACTGAGCGCCGAACGGAGTTTCGCCAGTCTCAGTTTACGCGAAGTAGCGCGTGAAGCGGGCATTGCGCCAACCTCATTTTATCGCCATTTCCGCGATGTGGATGAGCTTGGCCTGACGATGGTGGATGAGAGCGGTTTAATGCTGCGCCAGCTGATGCGCCAGGCGCGTCAGCGTATTGCCAAAGGCGGCAGTGTGATCCGTACCTCGGTCTCCACATTTATGGAGTTCATCGGCAACAATCCTAACGCCTTCCGTTTATTATTGCGTGAACGTTCCGGTACCTCGGCCGCGTTTCGCGCCGCAGTCGCGCGTGAGATTCAGCATTTCATCGCGGAACTTGCGGACTATCTGGAACTCGAAAACCATATGCCGCGCGCGTTCACTGAAGCGCAAGCCGAAGCGATGGTGACGATTGTGTTTAGTGCAGGTGCCGAGGCGCTGGATGTTGGTGCGGAACAACGCCGACAGCTGGAAGAGCGGCTGGTACTGCAACTGCGCATGATTGCGAAAGGGGCATATTACTGGTACCGCCGTGAACAAGAGAAGATGGCACATCACTCCGAGTAACGTGAAGGACGAGCAATGAAACAGTCAGGTCAAGATAAAGGTACGCTGTTGCTGGCGCTGGTCGCTGGCTTATCGATCAATGGCACATTCGCGGCGCTGTTTAGCTCCATCGTGCCGTTTTCTGTATTCCCGATTATCGCGCTGGTGCTGGCGGTTTATTGCCTGCATCAACGTTATCAAAACCGCACTATGCCTGTCGGCTTGCCGGGGCTGGCTGCCGCCTGTTTTATCCTCGGCGTGCTGTTGTACAGCACCGTGGTACGTGCGGAATACCCGGATATCGGTTCTAACTTCTTCCCGGCGGTGCTGTCGGTGATTCTGGTATTCTGGATTGGCTTTAAGATGCGTAACCGCAAGCAGGAAGTCGCGGAATAATGCCGGATGGCGGCGTAAACGCCTTATCCGGCCTACGATGATTTGTAGGCCCGGTAAGCGCAGCGCCACCGGGCATATCGCCGGATGGCGGCGTAAACGCCTTATCCTGCCTACGATGATTTGTAGGCCCGGCAAGCGCAGCGCCACCGGGCATATCGCCGGATGGCGGCGTAACCACTTTATCCGGCCTACGTTTTACCTGGCAGTGAGTAACACGCCGCATTCCATATGGTGCGTATACGGGAACTGATCGAACAGAGCCAGACGTGACACATTGTGCGTCTGGCTTAATGTTTCCAGGTTCTTACACAGCGTCTCCGGGTTGCAGGAGATGTACAAAATACGCGGATACGCCTGCACCATTTTCTCGGTTTCACTGTCCAGCCCGCTACGCGGTGGATCGACAAAAATCGTTTCACACTGATAGCTCTTCAGGTCGATGCCCTGCAAACGGTTAAACTCGCGTACTCCGTTCATCGCTTGCGTAAACTCTTCGGCGGCCATACGGATAATTTGCACGTTATCAATATGGTTAGCGGCAATGTTGTACTGCGCTGCGGCGACTGACGGTTTGGCGATTTCCGTTGCCAGCACCCGGTCGAAGTTACGCGCCAGAGCCAATGAGAAGTTGCCGTTGCCGCAGTACAGTTCAAGCAGGTCGCCTTTCGACGCTTTGGTTGCATCCAGCGCCCACTCCAGCATCTGAATATTCATTGCGGCATTGGGCTGCGTGAAGCTGTTCTCTACCTGACGGTAGATCATCTCTTTTCCCGCCACGGGCAGACGTTCGTCAATGTAATCCTGATCCAGCTCGATTTTGGTTTTGGTCGCCCGGCCAATCAGATGCACATTCAGGTTTTGCGCTCGCAGCGCATCCCGCAGCGTTTCCGCTTCCTGGCGCCACTCATCATCCAGCTTTTTATGGTACAGCAGCGAAACCACCGCCTGATTGCTCATCGTGGTGAGGTAATCAATCTGGAACAGCTTATGGCGCAGGACGCGATTATGGCGCACGCCTTCAATCATCGCCGTCATCAGCTGGTTAATCAGCTCGCTGGCCGCCGGGAAGCTGTCGACGCGGATACGGCTTTTCGTCTGCTGATCAAAAATGATGTGATACAGGTCGTCGCCGTCATGCCACAGGCGAAATTCGGCGCGCATCCGATAATGGCTGACTGGCGAGCGAAACACTTCCGGGACCAGGTCAGAAAACGGCGCCATCATACTCTGCAAGCGCACCACTTTTTCGGCTAGCTGCGCGTCATACTGTTCTGTCGGAAGGTGTTCGGGGGTCATGATGCATCCTGAAAAATAAAAGTACGCGGGGATTGTAGGGATTGCTCATCAGATGTCCAGTCATTGATGATTTCCGATATTGTGATATGCGGTCTGGACGTAGATTGTTACAGAATGTAGCATCCGTGAGCCGGTCCTGTGAGTTAATAGGGAATCCAGTGCGAATCTGGAGCTGACGCGCAGCGGTAAGGAAAGGTGAGATGAGAGCATAAGCAGACACTGCCACCCGGCGGGAAGTCATCATCTCTTGTATCCTGAGGATAACCTTCCAAGCCCGAAGACCTGCCGGCTAACGTCGCATCTGGTGTTCATCATCGCGTACTATCGATGAAGCCTGCGGCATCCTTCTTATATTGTGGATGCTTTACAATGATTAAAAAATCTTCGCTGCTGACGGCGCTCTCCGTCACGGCATTTTCTGGCTGGGCGCAGGATACTAACCCAGACACCCTGATCGTCACCGCAAATCGTTTTCAACAACCTGTTAATACCGTACTGGCGCCTGCTGATGTCGTGACGCGTGAGGATATCGACCGCTGGCAAGCGAAGAATTTGAATGATGTGATGCGCCGCCTGCCAGGCGTTGATATCAATCAAAACGGCGGCATGGGGCAGTCTTCTTCTTTATTTATTCGTGGTACGGAAGCCAAACAGGTATTGGTTCTGGTCGATGGTGTTCCCATGACCCGCCCCGGCATTACGAATAACCCCGATCTGAATCAGATTCCAATATCGCTGGTGCAACGCGTGGAATACATTCGTGGACCACGCTCGGCGATTTATGGTTCCGGCGCAATGGGTGGGGTCATTAACGTTATTACGCACTCCGATCAAGAACAGTCAAAAATTACCGCGGGCGTTGGTTCAAAAGGTTATCAGCAATATGACGGTACGTTACGCCATCGCTTTGGCGACACTGTCGCCACGGTAGCGGGTTCTTATGAGGGCAATAAAGGCTTTAACGTACAGCCCGGCTCAACCTGGGATCACGATCGCGACCGCGATGGTTTTCGCAGCAAGGCATTCTGGGGCAGCCTCGAACATAAATTTAATGATAATTTCGATGGTTTTTTCCGTGGTCACAGTTATACCAACAACTCTGATTACGATCTGGGAAGCCCGCCGTCTATTCCGGCCTACAGTGCTGATGAATCGCAACTCTACAATCAGAGTTGGGACGCCGGTCTGAAATTCAACTCCGGGATTTACTCTTCACAACTTCTCGCCAGCTACCAGAAGGTGAAGGACTATAACTACAGCAGTATTTATGGTCGCTATCATGACGGTACGACGCTCGATCGCATGACTCAGCGTAACCTGCAATGGGGTAATAACCTTATCGTGGGGCACGGTTCCGTGAGCGCGGGCGTAGACTGGCAGCAGCAGCGTTTGACCTCATCCGATACCGCGCTTTCGGACACATATAAACGCGATAACACCGGTTTATACCTGACCGGTCAGCAACAATTCGGTGATGTAACGCTGGAGGCTTCAGGGCGTGAAGATCATGATGAACAGTTTGGCTGGCATGGCACCTGGCAGACGACGGCTGGATGGGAGTTTATCGATAATTATCGAGTAACTATCGGCTATGGTACCGGGTTCCTGTCTCCATCCCTGGGGCAGCAGTTTGGTTCTACCCGTTTTGGCATCAACGCGAATCCTAACCTGAAACCGGAAGAGTCTAAACAGTGGGAGGCCGGGCTGGAAGGACTCACTGGTCCGCTGGACTGGCGCCTGTCTGCCTACCATTACAAGATTACTAACCTGATCACTTACTACTTTGATCCAGACACCTACCAGGGTGAGTATGACAATATTGATGCGGCAACCATTAAAGGCGTGGAATGGACGGGCAGCTTTGATACCGGCATCTTTAGCCATCGTGTCACGTTGCAATATGTCGATCCGCGTAATGACGACAACGGTGAAGTGTTAGCCCGACGCTCGAAGCGCCAGGCGAAGTATCAACTGGACTGGACGATGTTTAACGTCGATATGGATGTATCGTGGCAGTATTACGGCAAGCGCTACGATAACAACACCTCCCAGTACAATAACACCCAGCAAATCTTGCCGAGCTATAGCACTGTTGATGTTTCTGCATCGTATCCGATCACCGATCGCCTGACAGTTCGTGGTAAAATCGCCAACCTGTTCGATAAAGATTACGAGACAGCTTATGGCTACCAAACTGCAGGACGAGAGTACTACTTGTCTGGCAGCTACACCTTCTGATCCACGTCCCACCGTGCTGGTGTTTGATTCCGGCGTCGGTGGGTTGTCGGTCTACGATGAGATTCGGCATCTCCTGCCGAATCTCCACTATATATATGCTTTCGATAACGTCGCGTTTCCTTACGGGGAAAAGAGCGAAGCGTTTATTGTCGAGCGCGTCGTCGAGATCGTTACCGCAGTGCAGCAGCGTTATCCTCTCTCACTTGCGGTAATCGCCTGTAATACGGCCAGCACGGTTTCTCTTCCTGCATTGCGTGAAAAATTCGCGTTCCCGGTTGTGGGCGTCGTACCTGCGATTAAACCCGCAGCGAGGCTGACCGCCAACGGCATCGTCGGGTTGCTGGCAACGCGTGGCACGGTAAAACGCCCTTATACCCATGAGTTGATAGCGCGATTTGCGAATGAATGTCAGATAGCGATGTTGGGATCGGCAGAACTGGTGGAGCTGGCGGAAGCCAAACTGCACGGTGAACCCGTATCGCTGGAAGAACTACGCCGTATCCTGAGACCCTGGCTGCGGATGCCGGAACCGCCCGACACGGTTGTTCTGGGATGCACCCATTTCCCTCTATTACAGGAAGAACTGTTGCAGGTCCTTCCTGAAGGGACAAGGCTGGTGGATTCCGGGGCGGCGATTGCGCGTCGCACGACCTGGTTGTTAGAGCATGAAGCGCCGGATGCCAAATCAGCGGATGCTAATATTGCTTTCTGCATGGCAATGACGCCAGAGACCGAGCAATTAATACCCGTTTTACAGCGTTACGGTTTCGAAACGCTCGAAAAACTGGCGGTTTGAGGTGGTTTTGCTTAAAAAGAAAGCAGTCGGAAAATAATTTTGAATTTCCCCTTGTCAGGCCGGAATAACTCCCTATAATGCGCCTCCACTGACACGGAACAA
>NZ_JAOWGF010000027.1:125274-222436 GCF_030333285.1 Citrobacter sp. CK199
GCACCAGGGAGGATAACGTTGCTTCAGCAACGGCCCGTAGGGCGAGGCGCAGCCGAGTAATCCTCCCGGATGCACCATCTTCTTCTCCACCATCTTCTCCTGAATACCTCTATTACCTCTCTACCCTGAACAATCCTCATTTCTCTGCCAGCGACAAAATCAGTCAATTACGATAAAGTAACATCTGGTCATTTGGTTTGTGAGAACACGATGTACGAACGTTATGCGGGTTTGATTTTTGATATGGATGGCACCATCCTGGATACCGAGCCGACGCACCGTAAGGCGTGGGACGAGGTATTAGGGCGCTATGGCCTTCGCTTTGATCTGCAAGCGATGGTGGCGCTTAACGGTTCTCCAACCTGGCGTATCGCGCAGTCGATTATCGAACTGAATCACGCCGATCTTGACCCTCATGCGCTGGCGCAAGAAAAAACTGATGCAGTGAAAAGCATGTTGCTGGATAGCGTAGAGCCTCTGCCGCTGGTTGAGGTGGTCAAAGCCTGGTATGGCCGTCGACCTCTGTCGGTGGGAACGGGCAGCGAAAGCGCAATTGCCGAAGCGCTATTGACCCATCTGGGGCTGCGTCGTTATTTTGATGCGGTTGTCGCTGCGGATCATGTTCTGCACCACAAACCCGCGCCGGATACGTTCCTGCTGTGTGCGGAGCGTATGGGCGTTGTGCCGACGCAATGCGTCGTGTTTGAGGATGCGGATTTCGGCTTGCAGGCAGCACGCGCGGCGGGAATGGATGCCGTGGACGTTCGACTATTGTGAGTGACGGGCTGTCGCTCCTGTCACTGTTTGCCAGCAGTTTTCTCAGCGCCACGCTGTTGCCCGGTAATTCCGAAGTTGTTTTAGTTGCCATGTTAGTCTCCGGGGTAAGTCATCCCTGGGTCTTAGTCTTAACAGCAACAATGGGTAATAGCCTTGGAGGGTTAACTAACGTTATCCTTGGGCGTTTTTTTCCGTTGCGCAAAACATCGCGCTGGCAGGAAAAAGCCACTGGCTGGCTTAAGCGCTACGGTGCAGTCACACTATTATTAAGCTGGGCGCCGGTTATCGGTGATTTGCTGTGCCTGTTAGCGGGATGGATGCGCATCTCGTGGGGGCCAGTGCTCTTTTTTTTATGCCTTGGTAAAGCGTTGCGTTACGTTATCGTCGCAACCGCTACGGTTCAGGGCATTATGTGGTGGCACTAATTGTGGGATAGACATTTACCGTCACCATTACAATTATGCTAATTAAAACGATTTTGACAGGCGGGAGGTCAATTTGATCCCGGACGTATCACAGGCTCTGACCTGGCTGGAAAGGCATCCTCAGGCACTAAAGGGGATTCAACGCGGGCTGGAGCGCGAAACGCTGCGTGTTAACGCTGATGGCACGCTGGCAACCACAGGTCATCCTGACGCGTTAGGCTCGGCGCTGACGCACAAATGGGTCACGACAGATTTTGCTGAAGCCCTGCTGGAGTTTATTACCCCGGTAGACGGCGATATTCAGCATATGCTCACATTGATGCGCGACCTGCATCGCTATACGGCCAGAAATTTGGGTGATGAGCGGATGTGGCCGCTGAGTATGCCTTGCTATATTGCTGAAGGGCAGGATATTGAGCTGGCGCAGTACGGTACGTCAAATATTGGTCGTTTGAAAACGCTTTACCGGGAAGGGTTGAAAAATCGTTACGGCGCGTTGATGCAAACCATCTCCGGCGTACACTACAATTTTTCGCTGCCGATGGCATTCTGGCAGGCGAAGTGTGGCGTCGTGGACGGGGAAGATGCGAAAGAGAAAATTTCCGCAGGCTATTTCCGCCTGATCCGTAACTATTACCGTTTTGGGTGGGTCATTCCGTATCTGTTTGGCGCCTCTCCGGCTATTTGTTCCTCATTCTTGCAGGGCAAACCCACCACGCTGCCGTTTGAAAAAACGGACTGCGGTATGTACTACCTGCCGTATGCAACGTCGCTGCGTTTGAGCGACCTGGGTTATACCAATAAGTCGCAAAGCAATCTTGGAATTACGTTTAACGATCTGCATGAATATGTGGCAGGATTGAAGCGCGCGATCAAAACGCCGTCCACGGAGTATGCGGAGATCGGTCTGGAGAAGGACGGTAAACGCCTGCAAATCAACAGCAACGTGCTACAGATTGAGAACGAGCTGTATGCGCCGATCCGCCCTAAACGCGTGACGCATAGCGGAGAAACGCCGTCAGATGCGCTTCTGCGCGGCGGGATTGAATATATCGAAGTGCGTTCGCTGGATATTAACCCGTTCTCGCCTATTGGCGTGGACGAACAGCAGGTGCGTTTCCTGGATCTGTTTATGGTCTGGTGCGTACTGGCCGATGCGCCGGAAATGAGCAGCGACGAGCTGCTGTGCACGCGCACGAACTGGAATCGGGTGATTCTGGAAGGGCGTAAACCAGGGCTGACGTTAGGGATTGGCTGTGAAACCGCGCAGTTCCCGCTGCCGAAAGTGGGTAAAGATCTGTTCCGCGACCTGAAACGTGTGGCGCAAACGCTGGACAGCATCCACGGGGGAGAGGATTATCAGAAGGTATGTGATGAACTGGTTGCCTGTTTCGACAACCCGGAGCTGACGTTCTCAGCGCGTATTTTGCGCTCGATGATTGATACCGGGATTGGCGGCACTGGCAAAGCGCTGGGCGAGGCTTATCGCAATCTGCTGCGCGAAGAACCGCTGGAAATTTTGCGTGAAGAGGACTTCATTGCTGAGCGTGAGGCGTCAACGCGTCGTCAGCTTGAGGTTGAAGCGGCGGATACCGAACCGTTTGATGCGTGGCTGGAAAAGCACGCCTGACAGAAAAGAAAAAGGCCACTCGTGAGTGGCCAAAATTTCATCTCTGAAAACAGGGATGATGATAACAAATGCGCGTCTTTCACATACTCAGACTCGCCCCGGAACGAAGAGTTCAGTTTATTTTAAAAAATATTATCGGAGGTGGCTAAATGCCGTTGTTAGATAGCTTCACAGTCGATCATACCCGGATGGAAGCACCAGCAGTCCGGGTCGCGAAAACGATGAACACCCCGCATGGCGATACCATTACCGTGTTTGACCTGCGTTTCTGCATCCCGAATAAAGAAGTGATGCCTGAGAAGGGTATCCATACGCTGGAGCACCTGTTCGCTGGTTTTATGCGTAATCATCTGAACGGCAACGGTGTTGAGATTATCGATATCTCCCCGATGGGCTGCCGTACCGGTTTCTACATGAGCCTGATCGGTACGCCTGACGAACAACGTGTGGCAGACGCCTGGAAAGCCGCGATGGCTGACGTGCTGAAAGTGAAGGAGCAGAATCAGATCCCGGAGCTGAACGTTTATCAGTGCGGTACGTATCAGATGCACTCTCTGAGCGAAGCGCAGGATATTGCACGTCATATTCTGGAACACGACGTTCGCATCAACAGCAACGAAGAGCTGGCCCTGCCGAAAGATAAATTGCAGGAACTGCATATCTAGTCGAATGCAATGCCCGGTGGCACGATGCTTACCGGGCCTACAATGTGCGCGTTCTGTAGGCCGGATAAGGCGCCGCCGCCATCCGGCATTATGCCCGGTGGCGCGATGCTTACCGGGCCTACAATGTGTGTGCTCTGTAGGCCGGATAAGGCGCAGCCGCCATCCGGCGTTATGCCCGGTGGCGCGATGCTTACCGGGCCTACAATGTGTGTGCTCTGTAGGCCGGATAAGGCGCAGCCGCCATCCGGCGTTATGCCCGGTGGCGCAATGCTTACCGGGCCTACAATGTGCGTGTTCTGTAGGCCGGATAAGGCGCCGCCGCCATCCGGCAAAAAAAGCCAGTTCATCATGAACTGGCTTTTTTATTAATGCGCGCCTCCACCGCCGCCGCCCGCGCCGAAAGGTGGTTTGGCGAACCAGACCAGCCCAAGCAGCACGAGGAAGATCCCGGCCGACATCCAGAAGATCTCATTGGCGGAAATAATCAGCCCCTGATTGGTAATCTGCTGGGCGATCCAGCCTGACGCCTGCTGCTGCGTCATCCCCAGCCCCTGTAGCTGATCGTACATCGCCTGGGCATTGGGGTTGTACGGATTCACCGACTCGGTCAATTGCGAATGGTGCATCGCTTCACGGTTGGTCCACATGGTGGTGGTGATTGATGTACCAATTGACCCCGCCAGCGTTCGCGTAAAGTTAGACAGACTCGACGCCGCCGCCAGACGCTCAGGCGGCAAGCCGGAGAGCGTGATGGTGGTGAGCGGCATAAAGAAGCAGGCTACGGCGAAGCCCTGAATAAACTGCGGCCAGGCCGATGCGCCGAAATCCATACCCGGTTCAAACGTCCACGCACGCCAGTAAAAGCAGACGGCATACATGATAAAGCTGAACGTGACCAGCCTGCGCATATCCAGCTTGTGGGCGAAACGTCCGATAATCGGCGACAGGATCACCGGGATTACCCCGACCGGCGCTGAGGCCAGGCCGGCCCACGTCGCGGTATAACCGTATACCTCCTGCAACAGCTGCGGTAACAACACAATCGCGCCGAAATAGAGCATATAGGCGAGACTGATACACAAACAGCCAATCGTAAAGTTACGCGACTTGAACAAGGAGAGGTCAACGATTGGGTTATCGTCGGTCAGCTCCCAGACAATCAGGAAACTGATGGCAATGACGGCGACCACGGTCAGGATGATAATCTCTTGCGAGGCGAACCAGTCCAGCTCTTTCCCGCGGTCAAGCATGATCTGTAGACTGCCGATACCAATCACCAGCAGCGCCAGGCCGATAGCGTCGATACGTCGCTGCTCGGTGCGGGTCTCGCGACCGCGCAGGGTTTGCAGCGTCATCAGCACGACCGCAACCCCAATCGGCACGTTGATGAAGAAAATCCAGCCCCAGTGATAGTTATCGCTGATGTAGCCGCCCAGTATCGGGCCGCAGATCGGCGCGACAATCACCGTCATCGACCATAGCGCCAGCGCGATAGAACGTTTTGCGGGAGGATAGTTATTCAGCAACAGGCTCTGTGAGAGCGGGATTAACGGCCCTGCGACGACACCCTGAACCACGCGGAAGAAGATCAGCATGTTCAGACTGTTGGAGACCCCGCACGCCCATGACGCAATGGCAAAGGCGACGGTTGACCACATGAACAGCTTCACTTCCCCGACGCGTTTCGCCAGCCAGCCGGTAATCGGGATGGAGATCGCGTTCGCCACCCCGAATGAGGTGATAACCCATGTCCCCTGGCTCAACGATGAGCCAAGGTTCCCGGCGATGGTGGGGATCGCCACGTTAGCAATGGTGGAGTCCAGCACCTGCATGAATGTCGCCAGCGACAGCGCAATCGTCATAATGACCAGCTGCGCGCCTTCCAGCGGTTTTTGCTGTTGCATTACACGCACCTCAGGATTATCCCGCGTTGGCCTGCACAATCTCTTCGATCAGCTTATTGACCGGAGCGAGATTAATTTCTCGTGCGTTACTCTCAGAAACCGGGGTACTACGAACCTGGCTTGCCAGCACCTGTCCGTCGCGGTTCGACGTATCCACGGTGACGAGGGTTGATAAGCCGATACGCAGCGGATGCTGCGCCAGTTGCTGCGCATCC
The DNA here is from genome assembly GCF_030333285.1 of Citrobacter sp. CK199. NCBI lineage: Bacteria > Pseudomonadati > Pseudomonadota > Gammaproteobacteria > Enterobacterales > Enterobacteriaceae > Citrobacter > Citrobacter sp. CK199. The sequence continues at coordinate 130,891 of NZ_JAOWGF010000027.1, forward strand.
AGTTCAATACGTACAGGCAAGCGCTGCACGACCTTGATCCAGTTGCCGGTCGCGTTTTGCGCCGGAAGCAGGGAGAAGGCGCTGCCTGTCCCCATATCCAGGCCGACAACCTTACCGGTGTATTTCACGTCATCGCCGTAAATATCGCTGATGACCGTTGCCGGTTGGCCGATACGCATATGGGCGAGCTGCGTCTCTTTGAAGTTCGCGTCTACCCACAGGTTGGTGGCAGGCACGACCGCCATCAGCGGCGTGGTCGGGCTAATCTGCGCGCCAGGCTGTACGGCGCGGCGGGAGACGTAGCCGGTCATCGGGCTGACGATTTTGGTACGTTCCAGCGCCAGCCAGGCGTTGCGCACTTCCGTGGCCGCCTGTTGCACGGCAGGCTGATCTTCCAGCTTGCTGCCGAGGATCATCGCCTGGTTTGCGTTATATTGCTGAATTGCCACATCCAGCTGCGCCTGCGCGCTGGCGACGGCATCACGCGCGTGTTGCAGCTCTTCGCGACCGATCAGGTTCGCATTGCCCAGCGGCACGCGACGATTAAAGTCGCTTTGCGCCTGCGCCAGTGCGGTTTTCTGCACTTCAATGCTGGCCTGGAGCTGCTTGCTATTGATCATCAACTGGTGCGTCTGGCGAACGCTGGAGGCCAGCGCCGTTTTCGCTTTTTCGAATGCTTGTCTGGCATCCGTCTGGTCGAGCGTGACCAGCACGTCGCCCTGTTTTACAAAGTCAGTGTTATCAGCCCAGACTTTCGTCACGCTGCCTGATACCTGCGCCATGATTTGAACCTGGTTCCCTGCCACGTACGCATCATCCGTCTCTTCGATATGACGCAGTACTAAAAACCAATAAATCCCATATGCCACGGCAATTGCGATAAAGAGCAAGGTTAAAAGGATTAGCGCGCTTTTACGTTTGCCATTCTTCTTAACCGGTTGCTGCGGGGTTTGAGTCTCCGCATTTGCGCTCATGTTGTTCTCCACGATCTTATTTTTCATATCGGCTGGGCCGACGTTTTTGTCAGAAAGGCCAGCAGTATGACGTGCTGGCCTGTCAGTTTTTTCTTTTATAAATCTGGATGATTGAGCGTGTCGACGCGTTAGCGTAGCGCCTCAAGAACGGCGCCATCCTGATCCATCTGATCGAGACGCGTCAGGAGCTTACGAGTGATGTGCTCAAGTTGATCTTTTTCGGCGGTGCTGAGAGAGGACCATAGCTGGTGCAGGCAGTGATGCTGAGGCGGTAACACCTCGCGCAAAAACGCGTGACCTTTCTCCGTCAGTTGCAGATGCAGGCAGCGACGATCGTTATCGCTTTCACGACGTTCGATCCAACCGCGTTTCTCTAACTCATCTGCGATACGTGTTGCGTTGGTACGGGACGAGCCCAGCGCGCAACTCAGTTCAGATGGCTGAATACTGTGGTTTTCCTGAGACTCCAGCGTAATCAACGCCATAAACAACGTCTCGTTAATCCCTTGAGCTTTCAGCATCTTATTGCGGTTTTCCAGCAGTTTGCCTTGCATATGCATGCAAAGGCGGGTCAGAAGGATCTCCTGGTAAGGAAACTCTTCGTGGCGGCTGGCGCGAAATTTTAGCATTTGTTCAATGGGCGTAAACGAACTATCCATTTGGGCATGACCTCATTAATTTCAGCCGATATAGTAACGACAGTGACAAATAAAGTAAATGTATTATTAATTTAAAATGATTCTTTTGGGTTATAAAATGACCCCTATCTTCCAGGCGAGTCCATAGCCCAGAGCGCTCAGTAGCGTTGGGATGATGATGCTGCGCGTCTTGTAGAAACTGACGCCCAGGACGGCAAACCCGACCAGCGTCGGAATGAACCGGCTGGCGTCGTGCATCACTTCGGGAGCCGTAGACACCACCAACAGGGCGCAGATGGACGCGATGCCAATGGTGTCGAGCAACACGCCCGTTGCCCCGCGCCTGGCGGGACGGGTGTTTCCCATTCGCAGACGAAGCGGTAAATAACGAAAACAATAATTGGCGCAGCCAACCAGCAGCCCCAGCAGCAAAACCTCATAACTCATCGGGCGCTCCTTGCCAGAACGACTGGATCAAGGCGGTCAGACACCCGCTGGCGATACCCGCCAGGATAGCCGCAGGAATGGAAAATAGCGTGACGCCTGCCAGCGCGCCGATTAACGCCGCCGTGACGCACAGCGTTTGTTTGCGTTGAAAAGAGGCGAGCAAAAAGCTCATAAACAGGGCTGGCAGCATAAAACCTAATGCCGCCTCAACGGCGGGGAAGCCTTTCAGCAATCCGCTCCCGGAAAATGCGCCAATGACCGTGCCGAGCACCCAGGAGACCCAGGAGCAGAACGCGATGCCGATCATCCAGTTTTCACTCCAGCGACGGTTATCCCGCACCAGTTTGGCCGTGGCGGCAGCAAACACTTCATCGGTGAGGCCAAATGCCCACAGGGCGGTTTTAGGTTTACTGAGCCGTTGGCTGATGCGACTACGCAGGGAAGGGCCGTACAGCACATGACGTACGTCCATCGCCATTACGGTCAACGCGGCGACCCATAATGTGCTGCCCGCCGCGAGCATGGTGGTGATGACGAACTGGCTGGCGCCTGCGTAAATAATGCAGGAGAAAAAAACGCTTTCGAGGGGAGTAAAGCCCAGACGGGTGGCGTTGAGGCCAAACGCAAACGCCACCGGAATATAACTTATGACTATCGGTAAACTGTCTTTGAATCCTTCCGTTAAGGTTGCCGGACGGAGCTCAGACTGGGGTGCAGGGCTTTCCATAAGATTATCTGATTCGTCACCGATGTTAAAATAACCAGCATAAATGAATCATATAACCTTAACAGAGTGGGGGACGCCTTAACACCCTGGGGAGCTCAATCAAAGGTAAACGCTTGCCATCTGCTTAATTTGCGGCTTCTTGTCGGTGAAAACCTCGCCACCAGACCAGCAGATTGAGTGCGGCGACGGTGGTACCGGCCAGACAAACGCCGGCCCAGCCGGCATGCTGCCAGGCCGATGCCGAAATCAACGAACCGGCGGCGCCGCCGATAAAGTAGCTGGTCATATACCCGGCGGTGAGCCGGTTACGCGCATCCGGGTGGACGCGGTAAATCACCGTCTGATTGGTGATGTGTACGCCCTGCACGGTGAGATCCAGCACCAGGATGCCAATAATCAGCGCCAGCACGGAGCTGTGTCCGTACCAGATAGCCAGCCAGGAGAGCAACAGCAACAGCAGGCCGAAAGTCGTGGTGAGATGAGACTTCCCTTTATCGGCAAAACCGCCCGCTGGACGTGCGCCCAGCGCGCCAGCGGCTCCCGCCAGACCAAACAGCCCAATCATCCCTTCGGAATAGTTAAACGGCGGCGCGGCCAGTAAAAAGGCCATTGATGTCCAGAGAATGCTGAAGTTGGCGAACGTCAGGCAGCCTAACAACGCGCGGGTGCGCAGGAGGCCGTCGTGGATAAACAGGCTGAACACGGAACCCAATAGCTGCGGATAGTTAAGATGCGTTTCTGATTTCACCTTTGGTAAACCGCGCCACAGCGCGACGGCCATCAGCGCCATCAGCACAGAAGCGACCCAGAAGACGGTGCGCCAGCCGCCAAGATTCGCCAGCAATCCGGCAACGGTACGCGCCAGTAAAATCCCCAGCAGCAGGCCGCTCATGATGGTGCCGACCACTTTGCCGCGCTTATCCGGCGTGGCGAGCGTCGCCGCCAGCGGCACCAGGATTTGCGCCACGACGGAGAACAGCCCGGTGAGCGCCGTGCCGAGAATCATCATGCCGAGCGACTGACTGCTGGCGGTAATCAGCATGCCGCCTGCGGCCAGCAGCGTCATGGAGACGATGAGCGTCCGGCGCTCGAACATATCGCCCAGCGGCACCAGAAAGAGCAATCCGGCGGCATAGCCCAACTGAGCGGCGGTAACGATAAAGCCCGCCGAGCTGGCGGAAAGCGAGAAATTGTTTGCGATAGTATCGAGCAACGGCTGGGCGTAATAGTTACTGGCGACGGCCAGACCGGTTGCCACGGACATTAAAACAATCAGCGCCGGGCTAAGCCCGTGAGTGGATTTAGTCATTATTTTGAGTCAGATATGATTTCCTGGGGTATCAATCATAGCGGATGTTTATGAATGTGAGTGGTTTGTTGAGTGATGGATTGTGCGGTTGAGGTAGGGCGTATAGGCCGGATAAGGCGCATCGCGCCACCATCCGGCATTGGTGTGGTTACTGCGCCTGATGGCGCGCAGCTTTAAGGCCGACGAGTGGGTTATTTCTGCGCGGCCAGCGCTTCTTTTACCCAGCCGTCAAACTGCTGCTGGTGGGCTTTGATCCAGCCGTCAACGTGACCCTGAACATCGGCCTCGGAAGATTTGCCTTCATGCATCATCGCGTTCTGCGCGTTGATATCCGCCAGCGGCACCTTCATGATGGCGAACAGCTTCGCCGCCGCCGGGTTTTTCTCTGCCCAGGCTTTGTTGGCGACAATGTGCATGGTGTTCACCGGGAAGCCATAGTTCGCGCCGTTCGGCAGTTTGGTATCAATGTCTTTCTGCTCGCCCGGCAGGGAAGAGAACGGCACCTGTAACCAGACAACATCTTTACCCGGCTTCATCACGTCGCTCACCCAGTACGGCGTCCAGGTGTAGTACAGAATCGGCTTGCCTTCTTTGAAGCGGGTGATGGTGTCGGCCATCATCGCGGCATAGTTACCGTGGCTGACGTCGACGGTTTTTTCCAGATCGAACGCTTTGTTCTGGTGGTTAATCACCGCTTCACAACCCCAGCCTGGCGAACAACCCATCATGTCAGCTTTGCCGTCGCCGTTGGTATCAAAGATTTTGGCGATTTTCGGGTCTTTTAACTGGGCGAGGTTAGTGATCTTGTACTGCTCAGCGGTTTTCTTGTCGATCAGATAACCCTGAGCGGCGCCCGTCACGAATACCCCCTCGCGATAGAACTTTTTGTCTCCGCCCGCAGCGGCGTACATATCATCATGCAGCGGCTGCCAGTTCACGGCGGTAAAAGTTGCATCGCCAGAGGCAATGGAGGTGTAACCGACGTTGTAATCAACTTCGCTTGGCTTATTAACGGTATAACCCAGTTTCTCCAGCGCGCGGCTGACCAGCAGCGTCTGGAAGGTTTCTTCGGTGATGGTACTCTGCACCGGCTGTACGGTAACGCCTTTGCCCGGCAGGTCGGCAGCGAATGCGCTGGTAGAGACAAGGGTGGCAAACGCTGTGGCAAATAGAATGTTATGTCGCATCGTTGTTCCTTATTACACTTCATCTTTCAAGCTGCCTCTTTGTTGGCTGCACTCATGCACCCCGGTCACGTACTGCGTGTTCGCTCCTGGGGATACATTCGTTTGCCGCCGCGATGCAGATTGAACGATTTTGTGTAAGCTAATGAATTGTAGGCCCGGTAAGCAATGTGCCACCGGGCAACGGGTGAATTACTTAACGAAAGGGCGAGTGATAAGCCCAACGGGACCGGTGGTATACCAGCGGCGGTTGCCACGGCTGCGTGAGTCGCGACCAACGGCCTGGGTCAGGCGGTCCAGAATGATAGCGAGGATCACAATACCGACCCCGCCGACGGTCGCCAGCCCCATGTCGAGGCGGCCAATACCACGCAGCACCATCTGACCAAGCCCGCCGACGGCAATCATAGAGGCGATCACTACCATGGAGAGGGCAAGCATGAGCGTCTGGTTAACACCCGCCATAATGGTGGGCATGGCCAGCGGTAGCTGTACTTTGAACAGCATCTGACGCGGACTGGCGCCAAATGAGCGCGAGGCTTCGATCAAATCCGCCGGAACCTGGTTAATCCCCAGAATGGTCAGACGCACAATCGGCGGCAGGGCAAAGATAATGGTCACTACCACCCCCGGCACGTTACCGATACCGAACAGCATCACGATTGGCACCAGATAGACGAACGCAGGCGTCGTCTGCATCGCATCCAGCAGCGGGCGGACAATCTTCGCCGCACGCGGACTGCGCGCCAGCCATATCCCCAGCGGCAAACCGATGACCACGCAGAACAGCAGGGCGGTCAGCACCAGCGCCAGGGTAATCATCGCCTGTGACCAGGCGCCAATCGCGCCGATGGCAATCAGGGACACCAGCGTGGCGGCCCCCATCCCCAAACCGGAGATCTGCCAGGCGATCAGTGCGAAAATGATAATCGCCACCGGAGCTGGCATACCCAGCAACAGCTGCTGGAAGCCATTGAGAATGTAATCCACCGGTACACGGATGCCCTGGAAAACGGGGCGGAAATGCGTAACGACCCAGTCGATCCCTTCAGTGACCCAGCTGTCCAGCGGGATCAGCGTCTTATGGAACGGGTCCATAATATTAAAATGTTCTGGCGCAGGCGCGGGCGCGCTGGTCAGCCAGTCTGCGCCGCCGCCGTCGGCAGGCGCGCCCGAAGGCGCTCCCCAGGCGTCGGCGGATTGCGCGGCGCTATCCGCCGCTGGCGCGGTATCCCACGGATTAGTTTGTTCAGCCATTGTTTGCCCCCTCGCGATCTAAAGCCTGTAGCAGCATGCGTTTTGAAATAATGCCGACATACTGTTGTTCCTCGTCGACAACCGGCACCGCACAAGGCGCCTGGCCAACATGAGAGAGCAACTCGCTAAGAGGTGTTTGCGCATCCACCGCCAGTGACTCGTCAATAAGTGCTGCTTCAATACCTTGCGCCTGGCTTAATGCCGCTTTTAATGAGTCGATGGAAACAATGCCGACAAACTTATTACCGCGTTCAATCACATAACCAAACTCACGGTCTTCATCCTGCAATAATTTCAGTGCGGAACGCGGACCAAAACCTGGCGTTTTACGAATTAATCCCACCGGGCTGCGGCGGGCAATATCTTTGGCGCTGAACACCTGGCTAATATCGACCCCACGGAAGAAGGTGCGGACATAATCATTCGCCGGGTTATTCAGAATTTCATCTGGCGTTCCCACCTGAACGACTTCGCCGTTTTGCATAATGGCAATACGATCGCCAATACGCATCGCTTCATCGAGATCGTGGGAAATAAAAACGACGGTACGCTGATGTTTTGCCTGTAGTTTTACCAGCTCATCCTGCATCTCGGTACGAATTAAGGGATCGAGCGCCGAGAAGGCCTCATCCATTAACAGAATGTCAGGGTTGATCGCTAATGCGCGGGCCAGACCGACACGCTGACGCATACCGCCGGAGAGTTCATCCGGGTAGCCGTGCGCATAATTCTCCAGCCCCACCTGGCGTAAGGCATCCAGCGCTTTTTCACGGCGCTCTTCAGCGGCAACGCCGGCTAATTCCATGCCGAATGCCGTATTATCCAGTACGGTCATGTGCGGCATTAATGCAAATGACTGGAAAACCATCGCAATTTTCTTTCTGCGCACCTCGCGAAGTTCGGCGTCAGATATTTTTGCAATATCAACGCCGTCGATCAGCACTTGCCCGCGGGTGGGTTCAATCAGGCGATTGAGAAGGCGTACCATTGTGGATTTACCCGAACCGGATAATCCCATGATGACAAAAATCTCGCCTTCTTCAATGGCCAGACTGGCGTCTTTAACGCCAAGCGATAGCCCTGTTTTATCCAGAATTTGCTCTTTCGAAAGTCCTTTTTCAATATATTTGAAAGCTCGCTGCGGATGCTCACCAAATATCTTATAGAGATTCTTAACTTCTAATTTAATTGCCATGCAATAGAAAGATTCCTGTTATTTATTATGTCGATACGATACCTGATAGAAATAGTCACCTTTTTCTACCCTAACATACTGAGAATCTGAGACAACCCTGAATTTTCCTCAGACACAAATATTGCCGGAGGCCATTTGCCGGGATTTCCCATGATATAAGGGCTGAGGGGGAGTGGGGGGAGAGCGATATTTTTTGTAACGACCACCGAAAATGCGCCTGAATTGCTGAAATTCAGGCGAATAATGTGGCAGATATTGAGTGTAGATCACACGGAAATAATTGTGTGATAAAAACGTGATCCCGTTAAAATATTATCGCGGAAGTGTGATCGATATTTACCGCGATAATCGCCGTCAAAAATTCCAGTCTTCATCTTCGGTTTCAATGGCTTTTCCCATCACATAGGAGGAGCCTGAACCGGAGAAGAAATCATGGTTTTCATCCGCATTCGGTGACAGCGCAGCAAGTATGGCAGGATTGACCTCCGCCATTTCTGCGGGGAATAACGCTTCGTAGCCCAGGTTCATCAACGCTTTATTGGCGTTGTAACAGAGAAAGGCGTTAACGTCTGCCACCCAACCGGTTTCGGCATACAGTTCTTCCGTATAGCGAGACTCGTTGTCATACAGCTCCATCAGCAAATCAAGGGCGAAATGCTTCAATTCGTCGCGTTCGGATTCCGACAGTTTCTCCAGCCCTTTTTGGTATTTATAGCCGATGTAATAACCATGTACCGCTTCGTCACGAATAATCAGACGAATCAGGTCGGCGGTGTTGGTCAGCTTGCCCCGGCTGGAAAAATACATTGGCAGCCAGAAGCCGGAATAGAACAGGAAAGATTCCAGGAATACGCTGGCGATTTTCTTTTTCAGCGGATTGTCGGCGGTGTAATGTTGCAGGATAATCTGCGCCTTGCGTTGCAGCGGCGCATTTTCCTCACTCCAGGCATAGGCCGCGTCTACGTCTTTCGTCTGGCAAAGCGTAGAGAAAATCGAGCTGTACGAGCGGGCATGTACCGCTTCCATAAAGCTGATGTTTGACAGCACCGCCTCTTCATGCGGCGTCAGCGCGTCCTGCATCAACGCGGGGGCCCCGGCGATATTCTGAATGGTGTCGAGCAGCGTTAATCCGGTAAACACGCGGATGGTAAGCTGCTGCTCGGCGGCGCTCAGCGTCTGCCAGGCGGGGATATCATTGGAAAGCGGCACCTTTTCCGGCAGCCAGAAGTTGCTGGTCAGGCGGTTCCACACTTCCAGGTCTTTATCATCCTGAATCTTGTTCCAGTTGATGGCGCTCACGCGTGATGGTTTCATCCTGCTCTCCTTATAGCGCGCATGATACGCAGCCTTCTATTTCAGTACCTTCCAGCGCCAGCTGACGCAGACGGATGTAATACAGCGTTTTGATCCCTTTTCGCCACGCGTAAATCTGGGCTTTGTTGATATCGCGGGTTGTCGCGGTATCCGGGAAGAACAGCGTCAGCGACAGTCCCTGATCAACGTGGCGTGTGGCTTCGGCATAGGTATCAATGATTTTTTCCGGGCCAATTTCATAGGCGTCCTGGTACATGTCCAGGTTCTCATTGGTCATAAACGGGGCCGGGTAGTAAACGCGTCCGGTTTTTCCTTCTTTGCGGATCTCTATCTTCGACACGATCGGGTGAATGCTTGACGTCGCGTGGTTGATATAGGAAATGGAACCGGTCGGCGGCACCGCCTGTAAATTCTGGTTATAGATGCCGTAGCGTATCACCTCATCCCGCAGCCGCGCCCACATTTCGCGGCCCGGAAGCGTAATGCCGCTACGGGCAAAGAGCGCACGAACCGTGTCGGTTTTCGGCTGCCAGTCGCCCTGCAAATATTGTTCGAAATACTCGCCGCTGGCATAGCGCGATTGTTTGAATCCGGCGAAGGTTTTACCGCGTTCACGCGCCATCATCATTGAGGTATTCAGCGCGTGCCAGGTCACGGTGTAGAAATAGAGGTTGGTGAAATCCAGCGCCTCCGGGCTGCCGTAGGCAATGCCTTCTCGCGCCAGATAACCGTGCAGGTTCATCTGCCCCAGGCCAATCGCGTGTGACGCGGCGTTTCCGGCTTCAATTGACGGTACGCTGCGGATATGGCTCATATCCGATACCGCCGTCAGGCCGCGAATCGCCGTTTCCACCGTGCGGCCAAAATTCGGGGAGTCCATCGTATGGGCGATGTTCAGCGAACCGAGGTTGCAGGAGATATCATGCCCGACCTGCGCATAATCCAGATTTTCATCATAGGTGGAGGCGCTGTTGACCTGCAAAATCTCCGAGCACAGGTTGCTCATGTTGATGCGACCGGCAATCGGGTTTGCGCGGTTTACCGTATCCTCATACATGATGTAGGGATAGCCTGACTCAAACTGGATTTCCGCGAGCCGCTGGAAAAATTCGCGCGCGTTGATGTACTGCTTGCGTACGCGTTCGTCGGCGAGCAGCTCATCGTACCGTTCGCTAATGGCGATATCTCCGAACGGTTTGCCGTAAATGCGTTCGACATCGTAAGGCGAGAACAGCGCCATCTGCGCGTTTTCTTTCGCCAGACGGAACGTTACGTCCGGGATCACCACGCCCAGCGACAGCGTTTTAATGCGGATTTTTTCATCGGCGTTTTCGCGTTTCGTGTCGAGAAAACGCAGGATATCCGGGTGGTGCGCGTGCAGATACACGGCGCCCGCCCCCTGACGCGCCCCTAACTGATTGGCGTAAGAAAAGGCGTCTTCCAGCATCTTCATTACCGGGATCACGCCCGAGGACTGGTTCTCAATACGCTTGATCGGCGCGCCCGCTTCACGAAGATTCGAGAGCAAAAACGCCACGCCGCCGCCGCGCTTGGAAAGCTGTAGCGCCGAGTTAACCGCCCGACCAATGGACTCCATATTGTCTTCAATGCGTAACAGGAAGCAGGAGACCAGCTCGCCACGCTGTTGTTTGCCGCAGTTTAAGAAGGTCGGCGTGGCCGGCTGAAAGCGCCCGGAGAGGATTTCATCGGTAAGCTGCATCGCCAGCGCTTCATTACCCTGCGCCAGCGTCAGCGCCACCATTGTCACCCGGTCTTCAAAGTCTTCAAGGTAGCGTTTGCCGTCGAACGTTTTCAGCGTATAGCTGGTGTAATATTTCCACGCGCCAAGGAACGTCTGGAAGCGAAAACCGCTGGCGTGGGCGTGAGCAAACAGCTTCACCACGAAAGCGCGATCGTAGCGGGTTAAAACGCTTTCGTCGTAATAGCCTTCGCGAAGCAGATACTCCAGGCGCTCGTCCTGGCTGGCAAAGGCGACGGAATTGGGGCGGACATGGGTGGCAAAGAACACCTCCACCGCCTGCCGATCCTTGTCGAACTGAATATGGCCTGCTTTATCGTACAGATTCAGCATGGCATTCAGCGCGTGATAATCCATCGTTTCTTGCTTTACACGTTCTGCGGTTGTCGTTGCCAAAATTCGCTCACTCCTTTTCGGACGTTGTCGATGTCGCTTTGCGTTCCCATCAGTTCAAAGCGGTACAGCCAGGGGACGCCGCATTTTTGTGAAATGACCTCGCCAGCGCGACCGTAAGCCTCGCCAAAGTTACGGTTGCCGGAGGCGATCACGCCGCGAATTAATGCCCGGTTATGTTCATCATTTAAAAAGCGGATCACCTGTCGTGGAACCGCGCCTGCCGTACCGCCGCCGCCGTAAGAGGGGACGACCAGAATGTAAGGTTCGTCTACCCTGATTCGCTCGCGTTCATTAAGCGGAATGCGAATAGCGGGCAGCCCCAGACGCTGCATAAAGCGGTGCGTATTTTCGGAGCTGCTGGAAAAGTAGACGAGTTGGCTCATGCGCTGGCCACGCGCGCATCAGGATGCAGACGGTTGATCATATCCGGGCGGAAGCCTGACCAACTGGTATCGCCCGCGATGACCACCGGCAACTGGCGAAAACCTTTTTCCCGCAGGGTGTCTGCCGCGTCGGGAACCAGATCGACGTTCACCATCTCAAAGTCAAATCCACGGCTTTCCATCGCCCGTTTGGTGGCGTGGCACTGAACACAGTCGTTACGAGTGTAAATAGTAATGCGCATGATTCGTATTTCCATTTAAAATGAGAGAACGGCGCAATGATATGCGTCGGGTTGTGTGTGTCTTGATAGAGAGAATACTAGATGTAGATGAATAAAGTTTCAACCATACAAGATATGGGAAATATCGATTAATTTGCTTCTGCTGATTAGCTCAGCGGGAATGGGGGGGTATGGTTAAACGTCGTCCGATGGCGCTTACGCTAACCGGGCCTACGGTGTAGGCCGGATAAGGCGTTTACGCCGCCATCCGGCAATAGCGGGTTTACATCCGCATCCCAACGGCCAGTCGGTTGAAGCAGTTCATCAGACTGATAGCGAAGGTCAGATCGCTGATTTCACGGGCGCTGAAACTTTCGAGTAGCGGCAGATACGCGTCATCTTCGGCATGCGTTCTTGCGATATCCGTGACGGATTCCGCCCAGGCCAGCGCCGCACGCTCCTGTTCGCTGAAGTGATGGCTTACCCGCCACCCGGCCAGTGCATCCAGTTTGCTTTGCGCCACGCCGGATTTACGCAGGGCTTTGCTGTGCATCTCCAGACAAAATGCGCAACCGTTGATCTGTGAGATACGCAGATAAATCAGTTCCATCAGCGTGGTGTCCAGCGCGCTGTTTTCCAACGCTTTTTTGGCCTGGCCCAGCGCACTATAGACTTCAGGGCTAAGTTCGTAATAGGGCTGACGTAATGTCGTCATCATACTTCTCCTCGTTTAGACGTCAGCAATGTAGCACTATAATGGACTGCTAAAGAGAGCCATATTTTTATGAAAAAAGCAGACCATAAAGGATCGTTCACCTGTGCCACGCTACCAGCAAATCGCCCGTCAGTTAAAAAACGCCATTGAGCATGGCGAACTCAAGGCCGGGGCGCGTTTGCCGTCCAGCCGGACATGGTCGCAAGAGTTAGGCGTTTCACGCTCGACGGTCGAAAACGCGTACGGCGAGCTGGTGGCGCAAGGCTGGCTGGAGCGGCGCGGGCAGGCCGGTACGTTTGTCAGCGGGCATGTACGTCCAGAAAAAACGGTCGCTACGCCTGCCGTTTTCGCCGGAGAAAGCCAGACGCCCGATCCATTTCAAATGGGATTACCTGCGCTGGATCTTTTCCCGCGTGAGATTTGGGCGCGGGTGATGGGGCGTCGCCTGCGTACGCAGACCCGTTTTGATCTCGCGTTGGGCGACGTCTGCGGCGAAGCGATTTTGCGCGAGGCCATTGTCGATTATCTGCGGGTGTCGCGCAGTATTGAATGCCTGCCGGAACAGGTGTTTATCACTTCCGGCTATGCGTCCTCAATGACCCTTATCCTGCGCGCGCTGGCGAAACCAGGAGAAGGCATGTGGGTTGAAGATCCCGGGTTTCCCCTTATTCGCCCGGTGATTGCCCAGGAAAATATCGGGCTGATGCCGGTTCCGGTCGATGATCATGGATTGAATGTGGCGGCAGGCATTCACGATTACCCGCAGGCGCGTTTTGTGTTGTTAACGCCGGCCCACCAAAGCCCGCTCGGCGTGGCGCTCTCTTTAACCCGTCGCCGCCAGTTACTTGAATGGGCGGCGAGCGCGCAGGCATGGATTATCGAAGACGATTATGACAGTGAATTTCGTTACCACGGCAAGCCGCTTCCGCCGCTGAAAAGCCTCGATGCGCCGCAGCGGGTGATCTATGCCGGAACGTTCAGCAAGTCGCTGTTTCCGGCGCTGCGTACCGCATGGCTGGTGGTTCCGCTTAATCAGGTGGCGCGTTTTCGTCAACTGGCGGGGCTGATGGCCTGTAGTGTGCCGGTGCTGTGGCAGCAGACGCTGGCGGATTTTATCCGCGATGGTCATTTCTGGCGGCATTTGAAAAAGATGCGCCAGCATTACGCCAGGCGACGGCTTTGGATGGAAGAGGCGCTGCGTGAGCAGGGATTCGCCGTTGTCCCGCAGGAAGGCGGCATTCAGCTGGTTGTTGCAGTGGATGCTGATGACCGGTTGCTGACGGCGAAAGCCAATCAGGCCGGATTAGCGGTGCAGGCATTGAGCCGCTGGCGGCTTAAGTCAGAAGGAAGGGGAGGACTGCTGCTGTCGTTTACCAACATCACTTCAGCGGAAATGGCAAAACAGGTCGCACGTCAGCTACGGGAAGCCATAACCGACACGCCGTCGGCCGGATAAGACGCTCTGCGTCGCATCCGGCAAGATTCCCCGTTAACGGCGTAAACTTAACAGCGCCCCGACAACGATGCCGACAGCGGCGGCTGTCCCCATGCTGCACCAGGGTTTTTCTCGCACAAAGGTATCCGCGCATCCTACGGCATCACGCGCCGCCTGTTCTACTCGCGTGCGGCCATGCATACGGGCACGGGTTTCTTTCAGCAATGCCTGCGCTTTGCGCCGCGCGGTTTCCGCTTCATCTTTGGCATCGCTTCCCCATGATTTCAGCACGTCTTCAAGGGTATCGGCTAATTGACTGACATCGTTCTGAATATCCTGAACATTTTCATCGGCGTCTTTTCGGCTCGGTCGGTTAAACATATGATCCTCCATTGATTTCGATGTGAACTTCAGTGTAGTCCATATTTTTTATCTTCTGAGGCGCGTCACGGTATATTCGCGAGTTTATGGATTTTTCTGAAAGCGTTGCTAATGCTGGATCGGGTAAGGTAAGCCCGCAGTAAAGGATAACGAGGATAAAATATGTATTTACGACCCGATGAGGTGGCGCGCGTACTTGAAAAAGTGGGTTTTACCGTAGATGTGGTAACACAGAAAGCATACGGTTATCGACGTGGCGAAAATTATGTGTACGTTAATCGTGAAGCGCGTATGGGGCGTACCGCATTAGTGATTCATCCGACGCTAAAAGAACGCAGTTCTTCACTGGCAGAACCCGCTTCGGAAATTAAAACCTGCGATCATTATCATCAGTTCCCGCTTTATTTAGGCGGAGAAATTCACGAACATTACGGCATACCGCACGGCTTTAGTTCACGGATTGCGCTTGAGCGCTATTTGCATGGACTGTTTGGCGAAGCAAAACCAAATTCAAACTAATGAAGCGACTGGCCTTGCCAGTCGCGAAGAAAGCGGATCTCAGGCTTTGGCCTGGTGGTAGCTGCTGACTTTGAACAGGCGGCGGCAATAATCAAGGAAGTAGCCGTAAACCGCGCCCATCAGCATGGATATCACGATATTCGAACTGACTGCCGCTGTAATCTGGTGCCAGTCTGCGCCGACCGTCAACAAAATCGCGACATAAACCGGAGACTGGAAGGTGACGTAAGCCAGTACATCCGCCAGATTCTTCACCCAACTCGCCGGGCTCGCCTTACGCGCGACGCGCATAATCGCATCACGATACATTCCATAGGGCCACGCGATCAGAATATTGACCGGAATGGCGACCAGACGGGAAGACAGCGACTGTTCAAAGGTCATTCCAGAGAGGAATATCTCGATCAACATGTTCACGACAGAACAATAAACAACCATCGCGAACGTGTCTGCGACTGCATGACGCAAGCGTGACTGCGGTGAGAACATGTTAATGCTCCTTGTAAAAGGGTAAAAATCGCCATTGAACGTGTGGTTGTAGTGATTTAGCGTAGTACTTTCGCTAATGCATAGCGTATATCTCTACATAATAACTAGCAACTAGTGTAAAATTTTTATTTATTGCCTTTTTGTCGATAAAATACTCTGCCGATGTCTGTTTTTTGTTCGTTTCGGGATTTTCGTTGTCCGCCGTGACTAATGTTTTCCAAATCAATGGCTTAACTTTTATTGGTTTTTTCGGCGTTTTGCGCAAGCAAGGCGGGAGTGAAAGGGCATCGACGGTTGCTGTTGTGTACGCCAGGGAGGGGCCGCTTTTTTAATTTCGCAGGCGTGCGTTATTCAGGCTGAATATATAACGGCGAAGGCGAATAAATATAAGCGGCGGTGTGCAGGCCGGATATTGCTGTATATCCCACTCTCTGGAAATATAATCAATAATCGAATATACTTTCTGGCGTAATACTTGTTTTCCCCTGCGTTAAAAGGTTTTATTGTTATGACTTTGATGTTACAGAATTTAAATAATATCCGTACACTGCGCGCAATGGCCCGCGAATTCTCCATTGACGTTCTTGAAGAAATGCTCGAAAAATTCAGGGTTGTCACTAAAGAAAGACGCGAAGAAGAAGAAGAGCAACAGCGTCTGCGCGCTGAACAGCAAGAGAAAATTAATACCTTTCTGGAGATGATGAAAGCCGACGGCATCAATCCAGAAGACTTATTAAATATGGGGGCGGCAACGCCGCGTTCAGGTAAAAAACGTACACCGCGCCCGGCGAAATATCGTTTTACCGATTTTGATGGTGAGACGAAAACATGGACTGGTCAGGGGCGTACGCCTAAGCCGATTGCCCAGGCGCTGGCGGCGGGGAAATCTCTGGATGATTTTCTGATCTAATTTCGCGGTATCTTGCCGGATGAGACGGTGCTTATCCGGCTGATATCAACCTGGTCAGTACAAACCACCCGGCCCGCCGGGGACTGCGGCGATTCTGGCGCCACCGCTTAATGCGTTCGCCGGTTCCAGGGCATCTTTTCGAGCAGTCGCGCCATGCCGCAGAAACCCGTGAATCCCGCCAGCATTAACCCGGCGCCAACAAAGCCGCTGATCAGGAAGAAACCGCTACTGACGGTGTAACCCAGCGCAACGCCCAGTAAAACCAGTCCTCCGGCGGCAATTTGCACCTGACGCATCAGCGGCAGCGGCTGAGACTTATCTTCCGCCACGGGCAGGCCCGCAGCTTTCCAGCCTTCGATTCCCCCCTCCAGCAGCCAGACTTCTGCGGGGGCGGCGACCGCCTGGAGCGTTGCGGCATTGCCGCTGGTACGCCTGCCGGACTGACAGTGAAAGATGACGCGTTCAGCCCGTAACGCCGCCGGAAAAGCGCCGTGCTCAAGCGTGGAGAGCGGCGCCAGCTGCGCGTCGGGAATATGTTCGCGCAGGTATTCATCGGCGTCACGGATATCAATCAGCGTTGCCCCTTGTACTATCAGCGCCTGTGCTTCGCGCGGGGAAATCGTCCCGGTTGTCATGGTTTCTCCTGGTGGACAATACGGTGTATTTAGCAGCGTAAATCAGCTTCCTGGCAGCGTAAAGGGTGTAAATGAGGAATGTCTTGTTCGCCTTACAGTTTGCGCCAGCAATATGTCATGCCGTTTCCCTGTTAAGCCGCTTCCCTCTGCTACACTCTCTGGGTGTCTATTGTGTACAACCGAGGTAAATATGGGTCTCTTCAATTTTGTGAAAGATGCGGGCGAAAAGCTCTGGGATGCCGTAACCGGAAATCATGATAAAGATGATCTGGCGAAAAAGGTGCAGGAACACTTAAACAAAACCGGTATTCCTGATGCCGATAAAGTCAATGTGCAGGTGACGGACGGTAAAGCGACGGTAACGGGCGACGGTTTAAGTCAGGAAGCGAAAGAAAAAATCCTCATTGCGATCGGGAATATTTCCGGGATCGGCAGTGTGGAAGATCAGGTTAAAACGTCAGCGCCTGCGGCGGAGAGTCAATTTTATACGGTGAAATCAGGCGACACGTTGAGCGCTATTTCAAAACAGGTTTACGGTAATGCCAATCTGTACAACAAAATCTTTGAAGCGAATAAGCCGATGCTGAAAAGCCCGGATAAAATATATCCCGGGCAGGTTTTACGTATCCCGGAAGAGTAACCGGACTCAGCTCTGTTCCTGCTGAAGTTTACCGGCCATCGCCTGTTGAATAATCGGAATTGGCGTCAGTAAATGCTGGCGCATTAATTCGCTGGCGCGTGCGGCATCGCGCGCCAGAATAGCCTCCATAAGCGCCCGATGCTGAATATGTTTATCTTCGAGCATTTCAACGGACAGAACCGTTTTGCGCAGCCAGATAAAACGGTAGCGTGCCGCCAGATCGAAAAGTCGCTCGCGCATTTGCAGCAGATAATGTGAGCCGCAACCGGCAACAATGGCCGTATGAAATGCCTGATGGCGCTGATCCCACTCGTCCAGCATACGTTCGCTGGCATCGCTCGATTCCAGTTTGTTGAGCATATGCGCCCTGGCGAGAATATCGGCTTCCCACTCATCGCCGCCACGCGCAATAGCCAGTTGCACCAGCATGGCTTCCATATTGGCGCGGGCATCGAAAATATCGAGCAATTCCTGCTCCGACATTGACGCCACGCGATAGCCTTTCTGGTTCACCACCGTGACCAGCCGTTCCGCCACCAGTTGAGAAAGCGCCTCCCGCAACGGCCCCACGCCTAACTCATAGCGTGATGTTAACAGACTCATGCGCAGCTTCTCATCGGGCTGATAAACGCCGCGAATAATATCGTTTTTGAGCCATCGGTATCCATCTATGGCCGTCGGTTGGGCAGAGGCGGTCATGGTACAACTCCTGAATAGCATTGGGCTGATATCCCGGCGCGCGCCGGGACACAGGTCTAACGCGTATTTTGCAACGGCGTTTTTTGCCACAATACCAGTTTTTTCCAGCGGGACATAATCGGCACGGTGCAAATGATCCCCAGTCCTAACAGCCCGGTAGAAATCACCTCCAGCTGTTGCGCCGGTCGGAATAGCATCACCACCAGCACAAAGCAGATAAAAGCGATAACCAGCCAGGTCAGCCACGGATAGAGCCACATTTTCAGCTTAATTTCGCTCCCTTCCGCCAGCAGGATTTTCCGCATTCTGAGCTGGGAAACCGCAATCACCAGGTAGACGAGCAGGGCGATCGCGCCGGAGCTGTCGATCAGGAATTTAAACACTTTCGCCGGGGCGTAATAATTTACCACCACCGTGAGAAATGCCGCCCCCGTGGATAACAGCACCGCCACATACGGCGTCCTGCTGCGGTTGAGTTTGCCCATAACGGCGGGCGCATCGCCACGACGGCTGAGGGAGTAGAGCATTCTCGACGCCGTATACAGCGCGGAATTCAGGCAACTGGTGACTGACAATAAAATCACGCAGTCCATGATCGCTTTGGCATAAGGAATATTCAGCAATTCCAGTACCGAACGGTAGGAACCAACGTCTTTGAGTCCCGGCATGTTCCACGGGATGAGCGCGACCACCACGAAAATAGAGCACAGGTAGAAGATTGAAATACGCCAGATCACCGAGTTGGTGGCGCGCACGATATGCTTATCCGGCGTGTCGGACTCGGCGGCGGCAATCGTGACAATCTCTGCGCCCATAAATGAGAACATGGTGATCAGCATCGCGCTCAGTACCGCGCCGAAGCCATTGGGCATAAAGCCGCCATGATCCCACAAGCGTGAAACGCCGCTCACGTCTGCGTAGGGATAAAAGCCGCTAATTGCCGCCGCGCCCAGCGCGATAAACGCCAGAATGGCAATCACTTTGCACAGCGCCAGCCAGAATTCGAACTCGCCGTAATTTTTGACGCTCAGCAAATTACTGCCGGTTAATGCGATGGTGATCGCCAGAGAGAACAGCCAGATGGGGACGCCCGGTATCCATGAATGCAGGATGATGGCGGCAATATTGGCCTCCAGTGGGATAACCAGCACCCAGAACCACCAGTACAGCCAGCCGATGGTGTAGCCCGCCCAGGGGCCGATGGCTTTATCCGCATAAGTTGAGAAAGAGCCGGTATCCGGCGTGGCGACGGCCATTTCGGCCAGCATTCGCATAATCATAACGACCAGCAACCCGGCAAACAGGTAAGCCAGCAGTACCGCAGGCCCGGCTTGCGCAATCGCGACGCTGGAACCGACAAACAGACTGGCGCCAATGACGCCGGCGATAGACAGCATGGTGACGTGGCGGGATTTCAGTCCGCCACCTAAAGCATGTGATTCTGACAATTGCCCCATCTTCTTACCCCGTTATTGTTATTGAAGCTGTTGGCTGCTCTTGATGCGTAGGCCCGGTAAGCGGAGCGCCGCCGGGCATCACAACATTGCCGGATGGCAGCGCAAGCGCCTTATCCGGCCTACAACGACCTAACCTTGCTTCGCCTCATCAAAACACTGGGCGATGATGTCCAGCCCTTGCTGAATTTGCGCTTCTTCGATAGTCAGCGGCACCAGAATGCGCAGCACGTTGTAGTACGGCCCGCAGGAGAGCAGGATCAGCCCTTTATCACGGGCGCGGGCGACGATGTCGGCGGTCAGCTTCGCGTCCGGTTTGCTGCGATCGCCATTTTCAAACAGCTCAATGGCGATCATCGCTCCCGGGCCGCGCACGTCGCCAATCTCGCGGTGCGTTTCAGCAATATTCAGCAGCCCTTTACGCAGGGTTTGCCCCAGGTCTTTGGCTTTTTGCAGCAGGTTTTCCTGCTCGAAAATGTTCAGTACCGCCAGCGCGGCGGCGCAGGCGAGAGGATTACCGGCGTAGGTGCCGCCCAGACCGCCTGGCGGGATGGCGTCCATCACATCGGCGCGACCGGTTACTCCCGCCAGCGGAAAGCCGCCAGCAATCGATTTGGCGAAGGTGGTGAGGTCCGGCGCGACGCCCGTCTGCTCCATCGCAAAAAGCGTACCGGTACGCCCCGCGCCGCTTTGCACTTCATCGGCAATGAGCATGATCCCGTGTTCGTCGCAGAGTGCGCGCAGACGTTGCATAAAAGCGGGCGAAGCCGCATAAAAACCGCCTTCTCCCTGTACCGGTTCAATGATGATGGCGGCAATATCTTCCGGCGCGGCATCGTTTTTAAAGATGCGCTGGATGCTGGCAATCGCGTCATCATCACTGATGCCGTGCAGGGCGCAAGGGTAGAGCGCGCGGTAAACGTGGCCTGGCATCAGCCCCATTCCGGCAGAGTAGGGATTGACTTTTCCGGTCAGCGACAGGGTGTAGTGGGTACGGCCATGATAAGCGCCGCTAAAAGCGATGGCGCCGCTACGCTTTGTCGCCGCTCTGGCGATTTTCACCGCGTTTTCCACCGCTTCGGAACCGGTAGTCACCAGCAGGGTTTTCTTCGCGAAATCGCCTGGCACCTTCTGGTTCATGAGTTCGCACAGCTCCAGATACGGTTCGTAGGCGAGCACCTGAAAACAGGTATGCGACAGCTTTTTCAGTTGTGCTTCGACCGCCGAGACGATCTCCGGGTGCAGGTGCCCGGTATTCAACACCGCAATACCGCCTGCAAAATCGAGATACTCGCGGCCTTCCACATCCCAGACCCGGCAGTTTTCCGCGCGATCGGCAAAAATAGGGTGGATCTGTCCTACGCCGCGAGGGACGGCGTTACTGCGGCGATGCATTAATTCTTTATTGCTGCTCATCAGGTGTTCTCCAGTATTGTTTTTTTAAAGGCCGATGCACATGTATTTGATTTCTAAATAATCTTCGATGCCGTACTTAGAACCTTCGCGGCCTAGACCGGAGGCTTTAATCCCGCCGAATGGCGCGACTTCGTTGGAGATAATGCCGGTATTGATGCCGACAATGCCGTACTCCAGCGCTTCGCCGACGCGAAACACGCGGCTTAAATCGCGGGCGTAGAAATAGGCCGCCAGACCGAACTCGGTATCGTTCGCCTGCGCGATCGCGTCAGCTTCATCTTTAAAGCGGAATAGCGGGGCGAGGGGGCCGAACGTCTCTTCTTTAGCCACTTTCGCGTTATTGGGGACGTCCACCAGGATGGTGGGCTGGAAGAAGTTGCCGCCGAGCGCATGCGCCTTACCGCCGCAGAGCACTTTTGCGCCTTTCTCCAGCGCGTCGGCGATGTGCTCCTGCACTTTGGCTACCGCTTTTTCGTCAATCAGTGGCCCGGTGGTGACGTCTGCTTGCAGGCCGTCGCCGAGATGCAGCTTGCTCACCGCCTGCTGGAGTTTTTCCGCAAAGCGGTCATACACGCCGTCCTGTACATACAGGCGGTTAGCGCAGACGCAGGTCTGCCCGGCATTGCGAAACTTAGAGGCCAGCGCGCCTTCCACGGCGTTATCCAGATCGGCGTCATCAAAGACGATGAACGGCGCGTTGCCGCCCAGCTCCAGCGACACCTTTTTGATGTCTTTCGCACACTGTTCCATCAGTTGACGGCCAATTTCGGTTGAGCCGGTAAACGACAGTTTGCGCACCAGCGGGTTGCTGGTCAGTTCATTGCCGACCGCTCCCGCAGAACCGGTGATGACGTTAAAGACGCCTGCGGGAACCCCGGCGCGGTTCGCCAGTTCAGCCAGTGCCAGTGCGGAAAACGGCGTCTGGCTGGCGGGTTTCAGAACCATCGTACAACCGGCCGCCAGCGCCGGGCCGGCTTTGCGGGTAATCATCGCCGAGGGGAAATTCCACGGCGTGATGGCGGCGGTAACGCCAATCGGCTGCTTGATAACGATCAGGCGCTTATCGGCCTGGTGGCCTGGAATCGTGTCGCCATAGATGCGCTTACCTTCTTCGGCAAACCATTCAATAAAAGAGGCGGCATAGCTGATTTCTCCTTTTGCTTCCGCCAGCGGCTTCCCCTGTTCCAGCGTCATCAGGCGGGCGAGATCGTCCTGGTGCTCCATCATCAAATTGAACCAGCGACGCAGAATATTCGCCCGCGCTTTGGCGGTGAGCGCGCGCCAGGCGGGCAGCGCGCGGTTAGCGGCGTCAATGGCTTCGCGGGTCTCTTCTGCCCCCATTTTCGGTACGCTGCCTAACGGCTGGCCGTTCGCTGGGTTGGTTACGGCGATTGTGTCGCCGCTTCTGGCGTCGTGCCATTGCCCCTCAATAAACGCCTGCTGGCGGAACAAGGTGGGATCGTTAAGTTGCATGATTGCTTCCTGTCTTAAAAGGGTTAACGGGTGAATGCGGCGTTTAATGAGTCCACGCGACGCGCCGCACGTAGCGTGCGTCCGGGATGACTCTGGCTTGCCAGCAGCGTCTGCACTTTGCTGACGATATGCGCCCCGATGGGAATGGCTGATGTGGCCGCCGGAGAGGGCGCATTGCAGGTGTGAATGGATCGTGGCGTGGTAACAAACAGGAAATCGTCGATCAGCTTGCC
Organism: Citrobacter sp. CK199; assembly: GCF_030333285.1. Taxonomy (NCBI): domain Bacteria; kingdom Pseudomonadati; phylum Pseudomonadota; class Gammaproteobacteria; order Enterobacterales; family Enterobacteriaceae; genus Citrobacter; species Citrobacter sp. CK199. Next base: position 153,694 of record NZ_JAOWGF010000027.1, read on the forward strand.
ATCCGGCGACACCGCCTGCGCCCGCACGCCAGCAGGCCACGGCTGCAAATCTTTTAAGGTCAGGCTGGGGCAATATTTTTGCACCAGCCGCAGATAGCCGCTTTTGCACAGTGAGTTCTTCATCTCGCCAAGCCCTGAGCGCAGATTGTTTTGCAGCACGCGGCGGATGCCGGACGAACCGAAAATTTCCAGCGTATCGGATAATGAAAAATCGCCTTTCCGGTAGCCTTCTCGTTTAAAAGCCAGCACGGCGTTAGGCCCGACGGTAACGCTGCCGTCGATCATCCGGGTGAGGTGGACGCCCAAAAACGGCATCGCCGGATCGGGAATGGGGTAGATCAAATGGTTAACGATTTGATTATGCTGCGACGCCAGGCGGAAATATTCGCCACGGAACGGGCAGATGATAAAACCGGGATCGACCCCCAGCATTTTAACCAGCCGGTCGGCCATCAGCCCGGAACAGCTAATCAGGGTTGAGGCTTCGTATATCTGCCCGCTCCGGGTTGTGATCACCACGCCCGCCGCATGTTCCTTCAGCGCGCTGACCTCCGCGTTGTAGACAATCTCACCACCTTTGGCCTGGAAGATTTTCGCCATTGCCGCCGTCACGTCCCGGTAGCTGACAATCCCGCTGGAGGGGACAAAAATCCCGCCCAGACCGGTGATGTTCGGCTCCCGCTCCCGCAGTTCCGCCGCGCTTAACCACTCGCGTTCCAGACCGTTTGCCGCCGTGCGATCCCACAGCGCCCGCATCCGCGCCATTTCCAGTTCGGATGTCGCCACCAGCATTTTCCCGCAGGTGTCGTAGCGAATGCCGTTTTGATCGCAAAAGGCTTTGGTGGCGCGATTTCCGGCGAGGCAAAACTGCGCTTTGAGGCTACCGGGAGTGTAGTAGACCCCGGCATGGATCACGCCGCTGTTGTGACCCGTCTGATGACAGGCCGGTTCGGACTCTTTTTCCAGCAGGGCGATGCTGGCGTCTGGATACACATCAATAAGCTGCATGGCGGTCGACATGCCGATAATGCCGCCGCCAATAATTACAAAATCATACATCCGCTCAATTCCTTCGTCTGACCGCGCTTATTGATGAGTCTGGTAGCAATGGGTGGAATAAGCGAAATAACCGCGCTGGCGCATCAGTTCACGGCGCAGATCCGGGTGTGGCGTAAAACGATCGCGCCCGTGCAGCCAGAACAGGTTGTTAATCAACAGGAATTTACCGACCGGCACCGGAACAGAGAGGATGTTTTTGCTGGTTTCCAGCGCATCGGAGAGATCGCTGAGCCAGACGCCCTCTTCAAAATCTTTTGGCTGGACGAACTGGTCGATATAGCGCATGACCGGGCGCCCCTGCTGGTCAACGTCAAATACCGGATGATAAACATCGTGGCTGACGTTTTTGCTCGGCGGCGCGGCAAAACGCATGGAGCGACGTGCCAGCGGGTGGCTGAAAAAGCGCTCCAGATGTTCCCAGTCATCAAGGTGTAGCAACAGTGAGTTTCCGCCCGCCATATTTTGTTCGTCGATTTTCATCATCAGCACGTAGTCGGTAACTTCCTCAACGTAGGTGCCGTCGTTATGCAGCTCCATCACGCGGTGCGGTTGTCGCAGGTAGCTGTCTGAATTATCGACGTTCTTCACCACAAAGCGCGCGTAGTACTGGCCGCTCATCGCATCGTAATTAGAGCGCCCGATAAGGTGCGCCACCGCCGTCGCCAGCTTGACCATCTCGTCAGCCTGTTCTACGTTGTCGATCCCTTCGGCGTTGATCAGCAGTGCGCCTTCGGCGCGATCCAGCAGCGTTTTAATAAGCAGCGGCTGTAGCTGGTTGCCACATAGGGCGTCGAGGATCTGACCGACCTTAAAACGTAAAAAGGATTTGTATTCCAGCGCCTGTACCGGCCACTGTTCCACCTGCTGCAAAAATTGCGCCGTCGTTTTTGCGCTAAAGGTCAGTTCCAGCAGACGCGGCGACTGTACGGAAGGGGCGAAGGTAAATCCGGCGTCGCTGCGGGTGACACTATCAGCATTTGTTTTTACGGCGGTCAGTGCATTCATCAGAATCGATCCTCTCAGTAAATGGTCAGGGAGACATGGCGATGCTCATTTCGTAGCCATAAACTAAAAATATCTACATTTTTGATAAACGCATACAAAACTGACGATTTGTTTAATTTTTGTGATCAAAAGCAACAAATATTTAACATTATAAATATCAGGGATTAAGAAATGAGACAGGATTTACATCCGCAGCCTAAACTGATTCTGTTTGTGAAATAGCAGATGAGCGGGAGACAGGGATTAAGCCATTGATAAAAAATCTATTCCGACGCCTTAAATGGATGAGTACCGGACTGGCATCGCTCATCAGGCATGTGGCGTTGACGCTGCTTGTGGTTCTGATCGTTTTTCTTGGCGTGCGGGTTTACCAGACAGAAAGCGGGCCCGATCTTCATCTCTGGCATACCTGGACCGGTAGCGAAATGTCTGCCAACGCGCTGGATAAGGCCACTTTTTCGCAGTACCTGGCGCGGGAAGAGGCGCTGTTTAGCCATCTGAAAACCGGGGTGACGGATAAGCTGAAGCCGGATGAGCAGACGCCCATCAACCGTTTTTACCATAACAGCCGGGTCTGGCCGCCGCAGTTTTCGCCCAACGGCAATCGCTCGTACGTACTCATGCCGCAGGGTAAACCGCGTGGCGTCGCCGTGTTACTGCATGGCTTAACGGATTCGCCCTACAGCATGAAATACGTTGCTAAGGATTATCAGCAGCGTGGCTTTATCGCCGTTGTGCCGCGTTTGCCTGGGCACGGCACTGCGCCCGGCGCGTTAACGGCGGTGGAGTGGGAACAGTGGCTTGCCGCCTCGCGGCTGGCGGTTCGGGAAGCGACGCGGCTTGCGGGGCGAGATGTGCCATTGCATCTGGTGGGCTACTCAAACGGCGGGGCGCTGGCGCTCAAGTACACGCTGGACGCGCTGGAAGACAACACGTTGCGGCGTCCTCAGCAGCTTATCCTGCTGTCGCCGATGATCGGCGTGACGGCATTCGCCCGTTTTGCCGGACTGGCGGGTTTACCTGCGCTCTTTCCAGCGTTTGCCAAAGCGGCGTGGTTGAACGTCACGCCAGAATATAATCCGTTCAAATATAACTCGTTTCCGGTTAACGCCGCGCGTCAGTCTTATCTGCTGACAAAAGCATTACAACAGCAGATTTCGCGGGATGCGCGAAGCTCCCGCCTTAACGAACTGCCGCCGGTGTTGACCTTCCAGTCAATTATGGATTCCACGGTGAGCACCCGTGCAGTGGTGGATTCGTTTTATCGTTATCTTGGCAATAACGGCAGTGAGCTGGTGCTGTTCGATATCAATCAGGCCGCCAGTCTGCGTCCGCTGTTGCGCACCTCATCGTATACCGCCATTACTCAGTTGTTACCGCCTGCGCCGCGCAACTATCGCACGACAATTATCACGAATGCGACGCCGGAAACGCTGAATGTCGTGGCGCGCGATACCCCGGCCGGGGAGCATGTGGAGCAGGTTCAGCCGTTACCGTTGGCCTGGCCGCAGGAGATGTATTCGCTGTCGCATGTGGCGGTGCCGTTTCCGCTCAGCGATTCGCTGTATGGTCTGCAACCGGACGAACTGAACCGCTATGGAATCAGTATCGGGACTATCGCGCTGCGCGGGGAAACGTCCACGCTGGCGGTGGGGCTGGATACGCTGATGCGCGTGACGTCGAATCCTTTCTTCCCGTATATGCTACAGCGGATTGAAGCGCGACAGTGATGATTGCCGGATGGCGCAACACCATCCGGCAATCCGTTAGCCGATATCCACCTGTGGCTTATTGTTGCGTTTGCGGAGCAGGCGCAGCAGCGGCGGGATGATAATCACCGCTATCGCCATCGTCAGCAGCGCTTTCGTCACACCGCTCTCCCACAAAATCGCCATATTGCCGTTGCTGATAGAGAGCGCGCGGCGCAGGTTCTGCTCCAGCATTTCGCCCAGCACAAAGCCGAGGATCAGCGGCGACATGGGGAAGTGCATTTTGCGCAGAATGTAGCCCAGTATGCCGAGCGCCACCATCAGCACCAGATCGAACGTGGTGCTGTGTACCGCGTACACGCCGACCGCAGACACGGCGGCAATCGCCGGGACAAGGAACCACAGCGGGATGGTCAGCATACGGGTGAACATGCCAATCAGCGGGATGTTCATGACCAGCAGCATCACGTTGGCGATCAACAGCGCGGCGATCAGCCCCCAGACGATATCCGGCTGTTCGGTGAACATCGCAGGCCCTGGCGTGATGTTATACAGCGTCAGCGCTCCCATCATTACCGCCGTGGTGCCGGAACCCGGTACGCCGAGGGTCAGCATGGGGATGAATGAACCGCAGGCCGACGCGTTGTTAGCGGCTTCCGGTGCCGCCACGCCACGGATATCGCCTTTACCGAAGCTGTCGCTGTTGCCGCTGATCTTCTTCTCGGTCATGTAGGTGATGGCGCTGGCGATGGTGGCGCCTGCGCCCGGCAGCACGCCGACGAAGAAGCCAATCACCGATGAGCGTAACGTTGCGCCCACGCACTGCGCTCCTTCTTTGGCGTTAAATAACATGCGCCCGGTTTTGCGTACCAGTTTCTGGCCGCTGCTGGTATGTTCCAGCATTAATAGAATTTCTGAGACAGAGAACAAACCGATCACCACCACGATGAACTGCACACCGTCGGAGAGATGTACGCTGTCAAAAGTAAAGCGATAAACCCCGGTGTTGGCGTCTACGCCGACGGTCGCCAGACCCAGACCGATCAGCGCTGCCAGAAATGATTTCAGTGGATTTTGCGCCATCATGCTGCCGAGGCAGGCGATGGCAAAGACCATCAGCGCAAAGTATTCCGCCGGGCCAAACGCCAGCGACCATTGCGCCAGCAACGGCGCGAACAGGATGATCCCGCCGATGGCGATAAGCGATCCAAAAAATGAACTGACCGCCGAGATGGAAAGCGCGACGCCGCCGCGCCCCTGTTGCGCCATCGGATAACCGTCGAGCGCGGTCATGATCGCCGCCGCATCGCCGGGCACGTTGAGCAGAATCGACGAAATACGCCCGCCGTATTCACAGCCGATATAAACCGTAGCCAGCAGGATCAGCGCGGACTCCGCAGGCAGATGCAGAGCGAAAGCCAGCGGCAGTAAAATCGCCACGCCGTTAATCGGGCCAAGACCCGGCAGCAGGCCGACAATGGTGCCGACGAAGCAGCCGATCAGCGCGATCACCAGGTTTTCCGGCGTCATTGCCACCGCAAAACCCTGAGAAAGATATATCCAGGTATCCATCGTTTCTCCGTTAACTCAGCCAGGCGCCGAGAGGTAAGGTGACGTCAAGCAGACGGTCGAAGGCATACCACAGCAGGATGCCGAGAACCGCGCCGGAAATGCCCGCAGCCGGGATTGTTGCGCCGAACAGAATGCCGATGACCAGGGTGAGAATGGCGGTGGCAACCGGGAAGCCCAGCCACTCAAATCCCCAGGCGTACATCAGCAGGACAATCACCATCGTGAGCAGCTTTTGCAGCACATGGTGGTGAGGCCAGCTAACGGTATCGGGATGACGCAATAACAGCGCCAGCGCGCAGAGCGCCATCAGACCGATAATGCCCAGCGGAAACGGGCGAGGGCCGACCGGTTCGTAGCTGTATTCACTCTGAATCTGCCAGGCGATGAACAGCCCGGCAACGCAGAGCAACAGCCAGATACCTGCAAAAATACGATCGCTCATGATTGCCTCCAGGTTTATTTCGCGAGGCCGAAGGCTTTCGCCTGCTCGCGGTAATCGGCGACCTGCTTTTTGACGTAGTCGTCAAGCTGCTTGCCGGTCATGTCGAATGCAAACAGGCCGCGCAGCTCACGCTGCTTTTTAAACTCGTCGGTCTGCTGGAGCTTTTGGAAGGTCTCTACCCACCACTGGTAGTCGGCATCGCTGACTTTTGGCCCCACGTAGAAGCCGCGAATGATCGGCCAGACCAGGTCGTATCCTTGCTCTTTGGCGGTCGGGACGTTGGCTAACTGACCCGGCAGGCGTTCTTCAGAAAATACCGCCAGCACGCGAATTTTATCGCCGCTCAGGTAAGGCACCATTTCACTGAGATCGCCGGAAACTACCTGCACATGGTTGCCCATCAGCGCAGTGACCGGCTCGCCGCCGCCTTCAAACGCCACGTAGCGCATCTTGTGCGGATCGACATTGGCTTTTTGCGCCAGCAGCGCCGACTTCATCCAGTCCTGGCTGCCAATCGATGCGCCAGCGCCAATCACCACGCTGTCAGGATTTTTCTCCATCGCGGCGAGCAGATCTTTTAGCGACTTCCACGGGGAGTCGGCGCGCACGGCGATCATGCCGTAATCAGTACCGGCGCTCGCCAGCCAGCGCACGTCATCCACGCCGTAACGACCAAATTTCCCCTGCGACAGATTAAGCAGCGAGCCGCCGGAGAAGGCGACGACCGTCCCCGGTTCGCCAGGTCGCTGGGCGACGATAGCGTTATAGGCGACCGCGCCGACGCCGCCCGGCATGTAGGTGACGCGCATCGGTTTTTCGATAGCGCCGGTTTCCATCATGCTCACCTGAATCAGCTTACAGGTGAGGTCAAACCCGCCGCCGGGTTTGGCCGGGGCGATACACTCAGTACGCGACGGCGCGTCCTGCGCCAGTACAGCGGTGCTCATCAGTAAAACGCTTGCAGTAAGGGCACGAAGTAATTGTTTTTTCATTGTTTATCCTCACGCGGACGTCCGAGTTTTCAGATACGGAAGAAGATTTTTGTGATTATGTGAGCCGACATGTAGCAGTTCGGTTGCGTGATTGTTAAAACAATAACCTTTCAATTCCCTTTCAATGCGGCAGAAACTTTACAGGATGTGATATGCGTCTCTTATTAGCGGAAGATAACCGTGAACTGGCTCACTGGCTGGAAAAAGCGCTGGTGCAGAACGGTTTTGCCGTGGACTGCGTATTTGATGGCCAGGCGGCCGATCATCTTCTGCACACTGAGACCTATGCGCTGGCGGTGCTCGACATCAACATGCCGGGGCTGGACGGACTGGAAGTAGTGCAGCGCCTGCGCAAGCGTGGACAAACGCTGCCGGTGCTGCTGCTGACGGCGCGCAGCGCGGTGGCGGATCGGGTGAAAGGGCTGAACGTCGGAGCGGATGACTATCTGCCAAAACCGTTTGAGATTGAAGAACTTGATGCGCGGCTGCGGGCATTACTGCGGCGCAGCGCGGGTCAGGTGCAGGAGTTGCAGCAGCTTGGCGATCTGGCGTTTCACGATGAGGGTTACTTTTTGCTTCAGGCGCAGCCGCTGGCGCTGACCCCGCGTGAGCAGGCGTTGCTGACGGTATTGATGTACCGCAGAACGCGACCGGTGTCGCGCCAGCAGCTGTTTGAACAGGTCTTCAGCCTGAGCGATGAGGTCAGCCCGGAGAGCATCGAACTCTATATCCATCGTCTGCGGAAAAAATTGCAGGGCAGTAACGTGCGGATCACCACCCTGCGTGGGCTGGGTTACGTGCTGGAGTGCGGCGATGAGGTGGGCTAAACCCCAGTCGCTGTACCTGCAACTGTTGCTGTTCCTCGGATTGCCGCTGGTGCTGCTGTGGGGATTGTCGGCATTTAACAGCTACGTTAGCGCGCTACAGGCGGCGACGCAGGCCTACGACAGGACGCTGCTCTCTTCTGCGAGAACGGTGGCGGAACGGCTGGTGGTGCGCCACGACAAACTGGAGGTGAATGTCCCCTGGGTGGTGCTCGACAGCTTTGAACTCAACATGAACGACCGTCTCTATTACAAAATCGTAGACCCGGGCGGCAAGGTGATCTCCGGTTATGACGATCTGCCCGCGATGCCGCCTTCCACCTCGCGAACCCGGCTCTACCCGGCGCTGGCGTGGTTTTATCACACCCAGTATCGCGGACAGGCGATCCGCGTGGCGCGTCTGCTCCAGCCGGTAAATGAAGGGGCGATATTCGGGATGGCGGAGATCTACGTTGCCGAGACGCTACAGTCCCGGCGCTATCTGGCCGGGCAACTGCTGTTCTCCTCATGGGTGTCGCAAGGGCTGCTGGTGCTGCTGACATTGATTCTCGTTGGCTGGCTGCTGCGACGCATTCTGAAGCCGATGCGCCAGCTCTCCTCGCTGATGGTGCGTCGTGAACCGGGCCTGCTGACGCCCTTGCCGGAACTGCTGCCCTGGTCAGAGACCCGGCTGCTGATCGTCGCCTTTAACCGCTACATTGATCGCCTGCGCGCGCTGATCTCCCGTCAGGAACGCTTTAGCGCCGATGCGTCCCATCAGTTAAAAACGCCGCTGGCTGTGTTGAAAACGCAGGCGGCGGTGGCGTTAGCCAGTCAACAGCCGCAGCAGTGGCACGAAAGTTTGCGGGCGATGAGCGCGACGCTGGATAGCACGATTTTGCTGACGGAGCGGCTGTTGCAACTGTCGGCGGTGAAACGTAAAGAGCAGGGGGAGCGACTGTTCTTGCCGGTTAATCTGTATGAGGTGGTGCAGATGAGCTGTTTTAGCCGTCTGGCGCAGGCGCGCAGCAAGGCTATCGATCTGGGGTATGAAGGTGAGCAAGAGGCGGTGTGGATTGAAGGGGATGACGTTTTGCTCGGCGAGCTGTGCGCGAATTTGCTGGATAATGCGCTGAAATATACGCCGTCGCAGGGAACGGTAACGGCACGGCTATTGCGGGATGGCGAGGCTGTTGTGCTGGTGGTGGAAGACAGTGGGCCAGGGATTGACGCTGAGCAGATCCCGCAGGCGCTGATGCCGTTTCATCGGCTTGCTAACGTGGGGAATGAGAGCGGGGCGGGGATCGGTCTGGCGCTGGTCAACGACATCGCCCGCCTGCACCGTACCCATCCGCAGCTGTCGCGCAGTGAAACGCTGGGCGGTCTGCGTGTGCGGGTGCGGTTTTTAACGACGGCGCAGTAAATAAAAATGTCATCATCGCAGGCTGGATAAAGGGTGATTCGCGGGAATAAAAAAAGCCGCATTAGCGGCTTTTTTCTCATGTCAGGCAAAATTATTCGCTGACTTTTTTCTCAAGTTCTGCTGCGCCTTCTTTGGTTTTGTTCCAGCCTTTCTCAGCACCTTCTTTCGTGGCATTCCAGCCTTTTTCGGTGCCTTCTTTGGTCTTATTCCAGGCCTTCTGCGAGCCTTCACTCACTTTACTGCTCAGGTTGTCGCTTTTACCTTCAGCGGCATGTTCAGATTTCAGTTTCAGCTCTTCACCCTGATTCTGCGCCTGGTGCAGTTTCTCTTTGGCGGTATTTGCGCTTTCATGAGCCGCTGCAACGTCGTTATCGGTCGCGTGTGTGGTCGCAGCAAAAACAGGGGAAGCCAGCAGAAGTGCAGATAAGGCGATCATTGTTTTTTTCATAAGAACCTCGCTTAACGTTATCAGTTATATGCGTGGTTAAGCATGACACGGCAGAAAGGCGGTGGCTTTAGGAATAAACTGTAATTGAATCAATGAGGTCTGGATGTGGGAGAGACGGGGGCTCCGTAGGGGGTCGTGAATATTGTAGAAACTGTCGTGATAAGCGGTCATATGGGTTGACAATCAGACAACGTTGATCTGGCAATCGGGAAGGTTGCGTGATAGGCTTTAACCGGAAAATTTGTGATTTTTTCACAAAAAAAGGAGTTATAAATGCTTATTGAATTTTCAGTGCAGAATTTTAAAGTTTTTAGCCAAAAACAAACTTTATCGATGGCTGCTAAAAAATCTTATAAAGAGCATCCAGAGACGACGGCAACAGCTGAGCATTTTGATGATCTGCTGATTAATAAGGTCGCAGTAATTTATGGTGCTAACGGCGCGGGCAAAAGTAGTTTTGTTGAAGCTTTAGATTTTCTGCAATCCTATATCCTTAGAGGGTTTGCTGATAGTTCACAGAATGATTCAATAAGAACGCGGTTTATCGACAGAGAAATACCTAAATTTATTTTTGATGAGGAACAGTTAACCGCGCCTACTGATTTTGAGATCAGTTTTATCGGCACGACCGGTGAACGGTATCAGTATACGTTATCTATCGGTACAGACGCGATAGAAGCTGAAGGTTTATGGGTTTACTCAAAAAAAGGGGTAAGACCAAAGACGATTATCTCCAGAGTATATAATGCTGAAACCAATGAGTTCGAATACTACTGCCCATCGTTGCAGATAGATAAAAAAACGTATGAAGTGGCGATAGAAAAAGCCAATAACAGCAAACGCTCGCCATTCGTATCCATTCTGCATGCTTATGATGTCTCACAACTGGATGAGTTTATTAACTGGTTCAGAGGCGATTTAATTGTATCCAGTAATCGCAATGATGATGTTTTTCGAATGGCATCCAGATACTCTTTTTTAGACGATCTGGCTGATGGCGATGAACAGAAAAAAAATAAAATACTTGAGTTTTTAAACAAGTTTGATCTTTCTATTTCTGATATTTCGGTAACGAAAAAGAATGTGACGTTACCTGATGAGATGCCAGAAGAAATGAAAAAAATGATATTGAGCGATGTCGGTTTTCAAATTGTTTTAGAACATACGACGTCCAGCGGTATCAAGAAAAACATCCCTTATGAAAGATTATCTTCGGGAACGAAGAAGTTATTCGATCTATCAGGCATTCTTTTACTGTGCTGTGAGGCCGGTGAAAAAAGCGTACTGGTTCTTGATGAGTTTGAATCATCGCTCCACCCTTATATCGTCAGAGCGATTTTTGAGTTAATGGTCAAACACTCTGAACGTCTTTTGCAGCTGATTCTCACAACGCATTCAAACGTTCTATTAGATACGGAAAAACTCGTCAGACGGGATCAAATATGGTTCCTGGAGAAAAATAGCGAGCTTGAAACCGTGCTTTATCCACTGAGCGATTTTGCCCCCAGGTTTGAGGACTCTATTATAAAAGGCTGGGATTTGGGTAAATTTGGTGGCGTTCCTTTTTTGGGGTGAATGATGGCCAGGAAAATGAAAGAGTTAATTTCTCCTTCTGCATTGAAAAAACGAGGCAGCGGTAAAGTTAAATCTGAGCGCAAGAAAACCCTGATCGTTTGCGAAGGTACGGAGACCGAACCAACCTATTTTAAGGATATGGTTAAAGACCTTAAAATAGCGAATACAGACGTTTATATTGAACCTGGGCGCCATTCAAACCCAAGTAGCGTTGTACGCACCGCCATTGATCTTTATGAGCAGGATCTTGAATTTGAGCTGATTTATTGCCTAATTGATACGGATGAGTTTGGGAAAGATATTGACCTGGCATCCAGTATGTTAAAAGAACATACTTTTTCACGGCGTAAAAAGTCCCTTGGTGGCGACCGGTATCCTCAGGCGAAGATCCTGCGTTCTGATCCCTGCATCGAGGTCTGGTTTTTACTCCATTATGAAGTATTAAGGCGGCCATTTGTTAAAGCAAATAAAAGCGCGGCACAGAACTGCAAGGAATACCTTAAAAATACGCATTTGAAAGATTATAGCGAAAAGTATAATGGACTCTATAGCCTAATAAAGCAAAATGGTCTTAAGGCGTGTGAGGAAAGCGCCAGGCTCAGAGCATGGCTTGAGAAGAACGATTGTATCAATCCGTTTACGCAGATTGATGAGTTATATCTGGATTTACATGAAAAAGTTTTCGCGCCAGCGAAAAGATAAATAAAGAGTAACACTGCACACGAAAAGCATTGCGTTTGTGCCCCTGTAAAGGGGCATTTTGAATTAACGCATGATCAAAAAATAACGCTATTTTAAGCAATATTATCTTCGTCCACGCCTTAACGATTATTTATGACTGTTTCCCTGCCTGTAAGCCAGAGCGACAACCAATGACTGCACCAGACAAAGCGTTGCGGACTGTGAGCGAAAAGCGTCTACCTGCGCTTCTTTGACTACAAAGCAGAGATCGCTGAAGGTCGCCAGTGGGCTTATCTGACTGTCGGTAATGACAATTTGCTTTGCGCCGACGCTGGCTGCGGTTTCGCTGACCATGACCGTCTCTTCTGCGTAAGGGGAAAAGCTGATGGAGATAACGATATCGCGACTCTTGATTCGGCTGATTTGCTCTCGCAGCATACCCCCCATGCCATCAAGCAGTATTGGGCGGCATTCAAGGTGGCTGAGCGCGTAAGTCAGATAGGCGGCCACGCTAAAAGAGCGCCGCAGGCCAGCGATATAAATCGTGTCGGCCTCCGCCAGTAATTGAACGGCGCGTTGCAGCATGTCGGGATCGGTACGCGACGCCAGCTGTTGCAGCGCCTGAGCATTCGAACGGGCAAATTCTTGCAGGATGTCTAACGGCGTTTCCGGTACGGATTCGCTCTCCATCTCTCTGAACAGCCGCGCGCGATCGCTGTAGCTGGCCGTTTCTTCCACCAGGTTCATACGAAACAGTTGTTTCATTTCGTTGAAACCGGTGAAGTCAAACGCGTTGGCGAAACGGATAAGCGTCGATGGCGGCACGTCCGCCCGCTCGGCGATGACGGCGACGGTATCGAACGCTACGCTGTTAGTGTTATCCAGCACATAGCGGGACACCTGCTGCAATCGTTTACTGAGACTATCGTAACGGTCGCGAATTTGCTGCTGTAGCTCGCTCAGACTGGATGCTGTCGTCATGTTATCCCCCATACTTAGTTTTCTGATTCTAAACGCAAAACCGTACATTTTAAATGTTAGCGATACATCCAGCCTGACGATGTAGCCTGTTAACATAAAAATCCATTCCTGATCACAATAATCAATATTTATTTTATTTCAACTTAAAATAGAATGTTTGTTTCATATACAGTGTTCGGGTAACAGTCACGTATTAACAGCGAGAGGTTCAGGATGGAGACGGTAGCGAATTTTATTCACGGCGAATGTGTTACGGGCTCAGGCCAGCGCATTCAGGCGATCTTCAACCCCGCCACGGGCGAGCAAATTCGTCAGGTGGTGATGAGCACGGCGCAGGAAACGGAGCGAGCCATTGCCGCTGCGCAGCAGGCGTTTGCCGCCTGGTCAAGGCAGTCGCCGCTGAAACGCGCGCGAGTGCTGTTTCGTTTTAAAGCGCTGCTGGAGCAGAACATGGATTCGCTCGCCCGGCTGGTCAGTGAAGAACATGGCAAAGTGTATTCTGATGCGGTGGGCGAACTGACGCGCGGTCTGGAAGTGGTCGAGTTTGCCTGCGGCATTCCACACCTGCAAAAAGGCGAACATTCGGCGAATGTCGGCACCGGCGTTGACAGCCATTCACTGATGCAGCCTCTGGGCGTGTGCGCCGGGATCACCCCGTTCAACTTCCCGGCGATGGTGCCGATGTGGATGTTCCCCATCGCGCTGGCTACCGGCAATACCTTTGTGCTTAAGCCGTCGGAAAAAGATCCCTCGCTGCCGCTTGCGCTGGCAAAACTGCTGAAAGAGGCCGGTCTGCCGGATGGCGTTTTTAACGTCGTGCAGGGCGATAAAGAAGCGGTGGATGTTCTGCTGACCGATCCGCGCGTTCAGGCCGTCAGCTTTGTCGGCTCGACGCCGATTGCAGAATATATTTATCAGACGGCGTCGGCGCACGGCAAACGCTGTCAGGCGTTGGGCGGGGCGAAAAACCACTGCATTCTGATGCCAGACGCAGACATGAATATGGCGACCAATGCGATTATGGGCGCGGCGTATGGTGCGGCGGGCGAGCGCTGTATGGCACTCTCCGTGGTGCTGGCGGTGGGGGATAACACGGCGGACGAACTTTGCGCGCGGCTGGAAACGCAGATCGCCGCGTTACGCGTTGGGCCGGGGCTTGATCAAACGCCGGAAAATGAGATGGGCCCGCTGATCTCCGCCGCACATCGCAGTAAAGTGCTGGGCTATATCGACAGCGGCGAGGCGCAGGGCGCGCGGCTGCGGGTGGATGGTCGCGGCTTTAGCGTGAAGCGCCACGAACAGGGCTTTTTCGTCGGGCCGACCTTGTTTGATAACGTCACGCCTGAGATGACGATTTACAAAGAAGAGATCTTTGGCCCGGTACTCTCCGTGGTGCGGGTGAAGGATTACGCCAGCGCGGTGGATCTGATTAATCGCCACGAATATGGCAACGGGACGGCGATCTTTACCCGCGACGGCGGCTGCGCGCGTCGTTTCTGTGAAGAGGTGCAGGCCGGGATGGTTGGCGTTAACGTGCCGATTCCGGTGCCGATGGCGTTCCACAGCTTCGGCGGCTGGAAACGGTCTATTTTTGGTCCGCTTAACGTTCATGGTAATGACGGCGTGCGTTTTTATACCCGCATGAAAACCGTTACCGCCCGCTGGCCGGAGATGCAGCAGGATAGCGGCGCCGCGTTCTCCATGCCAACGCTGGGCTGACGGAGGGACTTATGACAACCGTACGTATGACCATGGCGCAGGCGCTGGTCAAGTTTCTCAATCAACAGTACGTCGATGTAGACGGGCAGGAGATGCCGTTCATTGAAGGCGTGGCGACCATCTTCGGCCACGGCAACGTACTCGGCATCGGGCAGGCGCTGGAGCAGGACGCCGGGCATTTGCGGGTGCATCAGGGCTGTAATGAACAGGGAATGGCGCACATGGCGACAGGGTTCGCGAAACAGCACTGTCGCCAGCGCATTTACGCCGTCACCTCTTCGGTAGGGCCCGGCGCGGCTAATATGGTGACGGCGGCGGCCACGGCGACGGCGAACCGTATTCCTCTGCTGCTGTTGCCGGGCGATATCTACGCCAGCCGCCAGCCGGACCCGGTATTACAGCAAATCGAGCAGTACCACGATCTCAGTATCAGCACCAACGACTGCTTTCGCCCGGTTTCGCGCTACTGGGATCGTATCAACCGCCCGGAACAGTTGATGAGCGCGATGCTTAACGCCATGCGCACCCTGACCGATCCGGCTGATACCGGCGCGGTGACGATCTGTTTACCGCAGGATGTGCAGGGCGAAGCCTGGGATTACCCGCAGAGTTTCTTTGTCCGTCGCGTTCACCATATTGAAAGACGACCGCCGGACCCACACCGGCTGGCGCAGGCGCGGGCGCTGATTGCCCGTAAACGCCGCCCGCTGGTGGTTTGCGGCGGCGGGGTGCGTTATTCCGGCGCGCACGACGCGTTTCGTCAGTTTGTGGAAAACCTGCACCTGCCGTTTGCGGAAACCCAGGCCGGGAAAGGCGCGCTGGTCAGCGACCATCCGCTGAATCTGGGCGGTATTGGCGTTACCGGCGGGCTGGCGGCAAACCAGCTGGCGCCACAGGCCGATCTGGTTATCGGCGTCGGCACGCGTCTGACCGATTTCACCACCGGTTCGAAAGCGCTGTTTGCACACCCGGACGTAGAATTTCTCCTGCTGAATGTCGCCGAGTTCGACGCCCTCAAACTGGACGCCACGGCGCTGGTGGCCGATGCCCGCGCCGGTCTGACGGCGCTGACGGAAGGGCTTCAGGATTATCGCAGCGGCTGGGGAGACGAGGTGGCGCAGGCGAAATCGGCCTGGGACGAGGAGTGCCGCCGGCTGTGGTCTCGCCAGTGGCGCCCGGATGACGCGCCGGAAATTGCCGGGCACCTTGATGCGCAACTGGCGGAATACAGTGAAGCGCTGAACACGCGGCTGACTCAGACTCGCGTTCTGGGGATTATCAACCAGCACATTGAGGATGACGCCATTGTGGTCGGCGCGGCGGGATCGCTGCCGGGCGATTTGCAGCGTCTCTGGCAGGTGAAAACGCCCGACAGCTACCACCTGGAGTACGGCTATTCCTGTATGGGGTATGAAATTGCGGCCGCGCTTGGGGCGAAACTCGCGAAGCCGCAGCAGCCGGTCTATGCGATGGTGGGCGACGGTTCGTACATGATGCTGCATTCTGAGCTGCAAACGGCGGTGCAGGAGGGGATAAAAATCACCATCCTGCTGTTTGATAACGGCGGGTTTGGCTGCATCAATAACCTGCAAATGGGGCATGGGATGGGCAGTTTTGGCACCGAGAATCGCGCCCGTCAACCACAATCCGGCCAGCTGGACGGCCCGCTGGTGGCGGTTGATTTCGCCCAAAATGCGCAAAGCTACGGCTGCCGGGCGTGGCGGGTGCATGATGAGCAGAGCCTGCTGACGGCGCTGGAGGCGGCGCGCGCGCATCCGGGGCCGACGCTGCTGGATATTAAAGTGCTGCCAAAAACGATGACTCACGATTACGCCTCATGGTGGCGCACCGGCGATGCGCAGGTGGCCGATTCACCGTCGGTGCGAAAAGCCGCCGAGCAGACGTTCGATCAGGTGAAAAAGGCGCGTCAGTATTGAGTGAGTAATGCCGGATGGCGCTAACCCGTAGGCCGGATAAGGCGTTCGCGCCGCCATCCGGCAACCTGCGACAACGAAATTTTCATTTCATTTTTCCTGTTTTTTCATTCCTCGCCCTCTTTCTGAATGAAAGGGGGCCAATCCCTGCATCTTCTCCATCGTTGTGTTGTGAGATTGATAACAAAATTTACCTCAATCATCACAAGAATGTTAACTTGCGCGCAAAAACATAATTTTCACTATTTATAAAAATGAAATAAATGTTTTATTTAAGGGGTCGTTAGTTCACCGCATTCACCAACACCGGGAGCCGTTATGTTTAACATTGCTTTACTGGGAGCTGGCCGAATTGGTCAGGTACATGCCGCTAACATCGCAACCCACAAAGAGACTACCCTGTGGTCTGTCGTTGATCCGAATGAGACCTTTGCCTCCCGCCTGGCTACGCAATATCAGGCCCGTCAGCAAAGTCTTGATGAGGCGATGACCGATCCTGATGTTCATGCCGTGCTGATTGCCTCCGCCACGGATACCCACGCTGATTTGATTGAACTGGCCGCCCGCCACGGCAAAGCCATTTTCTGTGAAAAGCCCGTACATCTTGATCTTGCCCGCGTGCGCGACTGCCTGAAAGTGGTCAAAGAGTTCGACGTGCCGCTGTTTATCGGTTTTAACCGTCGTTTCGACCCACAGTTCCGCCGCGTTAAAACCGAGGCGCAGAGCGGGCGCATCGGCAAGCCGGAATCATTGCTGATTATCTCCCGCGATCCTTCTCCGCCGACTGCGGAATATGTGCGCGTCTCCGGCGGGATGTTCCGCGATATGACCATCCACGATTTCGATATGGCGCGTTTCATCATGGGGGAAGAGCCTGTTTCGGTCTACGCCCAGGGAAGCAATCTGGTCGATCCGGCAATTGGCGCGGCAGGCGATATCGACACCGCGTTTATCGTGCTCAAGTATGCCTCCGGCGCGCTGGCGACCATCGTTAACAGCCGTCGCTCGTCTTATGGCTATGATCAGCGTCTGGAACTGCACGGTTCCGAAGGTCTGCTTACGGCGGGCAATATTCTCGAAAACCAGGTGCAGCACTTTGGCCAGAACGGCTGCACCAGCGCGCTGCCTGAGCATTTCTTCCTGCAACGTTATCAGGCTGCCTATGCCGCCGAGTGGGAGCACTTTGTCGCCATCTTGCGCGGCGAGGCAGTGCCGGAGTGCAGCGGTGATGACGGTGAGCGTGCGCTGTATCTGGCTGATAAAGCGCTGGAGTCATTGCACAGCCAGCGTGAAGTTCTCCTCTGATTTTCCATAACAACACACCCTACACAGAGAGACATAACAATGAAAAAGCTGATTTTAGCCGCCTTCATCGCCATGACAGCCGGGGCGGCAATGGCCGAGAACGAACAAATTGTTTTTAGCACGCCGAACCTGGCAATGCCGTTTGAAGTTCACATGCAGCGCACGGCGGTGAAAGCCGCGAAAGAGATGGGCGTCAGCCTACAGGTTCTGGACGGGCAGGGAAGTTCGCCGAAGCAGGTTGCCGATCTGGAAAACGCCATCACCCGTGGCGCCCAGGGATTCATCGTCTCCCCGAATGATGTCAACGCAGTTTCCAGCGCGGTGGATGAGATTCAGGACGCTAATCTGCCGGTGGTGACGCTCGATCGCTCCGTCGATAGCCAGAAGCAGGTTCCGCATTTTGGCGCGAACAACTACAAGGGCGGCCAGGCCATTGGCGACTTTGTCAAAAGCAAATTTCCTGACGGCGCGGACATTGTGCTGCTGACCGGCCAGCCGGGTTCTTCTTCCAATATTGAACGCACCAAAGGCATTCGCGACAGCCTGAAGGCGGGGGGCGATACGTACCGCATTGTTGCTGACCAGACCGGTAACTGGATGCGTTCGGAAGGAATGCGCATTGTTGAAAGCGTGCTGCCGTCGTTGAAAAAACGTCCGCAGGTCATCCTCTCCGCCAACGATGATATGGCGCTGGGCGCGATTGAAGCGTTGCAGGGGCAGGGGGTGAAACCGGGCGAAATTCTGGTGACGGGATTTGACGCGGTGCCGGAAGCGCTGGCGCGGGTACGCGACGGCTGGATGGCGGCGACGGCGGATCAGCGTCCGGGCTTCGCGGTACAGACGGCGATGAGCCAACTGGTTGCGAACGTGCGTGAGAAGAAAGCCATCACCGGTGCGGATTATCCGCCGACGTTAATCACCAAAGAGAACCTGCAACAGGCCGAGCGTATCGGCGAAGCCGGTAACTGATTTGCCCGGAGCCGCCGTCGCTGCGGCGGCTCGCATTAAAGGAGGAGCAGACCGATGTTGCAACCCTTACTGAACGTTACCGATCTGGCAAAGAGTTTTTCCGGCGTCTGGGCGTTGAGCAACGTACAACTGACCGTCGGGACGGGGGAGATTCACGCGCTGCTTGGCGAGAACGGCGCGGGGAAGTCCACGCTGCTGAAAGCGCTGGCAGGGGCGCAGCCGCAGACCCGTGGGGACATCTGGTTCAATGGCGAAACGCTGCCGGTGGAGGATTCGCCGGTTGAGCGGCAAAACAAAGGCATCATTACCATCTATCAGGAATTTAATCTGCTGCCCAACATGACCGTTGCGGAAAATATGTTTCTCGGGCGCGAGCCGCGTAAACGTAATGTGATCGTCGATGCGAAGGCCGTGAACCAGGAGGCGCAGGTGGTGCTGGACTATCTGCAACTGAATGTCGCGCCGACCACGCCGGTTGCCCGCCTGAGCGTGGCGCAGCAGCAAATGGTGGAGATCGCCCGCGCGCTGACCCTGAACGCGAAGCTCATCATTATGGATGAACCTTCCGCCGCGCTGAGCGACAGCGAAGTGGAAAGCCTGCACCGCGTCGTGCGGGAACTTAAAGGCCGGGGCGTGAGCATTATTTATGTCACCCATCGCCTGCATGAAGTTTTCCAGCTCTGCGATCGCTTTACCGTGTTTCAGGATGGCCGCTTTACCGGCAGCGGCGCGGTCGCGGAAACCAACGTGGAACAGCTGATCCGCCTGATGGTGGGACGAGACGTGGCCTTTAATCGTCGCCCCCCCAGCGAAACCCATCATGAAGACAAACCGATTCGCCTTGCGGTGAAGGGGCTGTGTCGCGAAAAGCCGCCGCTGGACCCGCACGGCATTGCGCTGCACGACATCAGCTTTCACGTTCACGCCGGGGAGGTGCTGGGGATTGCGGGGCTGGTCGGCGCCGGGCGTACCGAAGTGGCGCGCTGTCTTTTTGGCGCTGACGGCTTTACTTCCGGGACGTTCGAGCTGGACGGTGCGGCGTATCACCCCCGTGACCCGATGTACGCGCTGGATCAGGGCGTGGCGCTGGTGCCGGAAGATCGCAAAAAAGAGGGGGCGGTGCTGGGACTGTCTATTCGCGACAACCTGTCGCTCTCCAGTCTCTCTTCGCTGCTGCGCTGGCGCTTTTTCGTCAACACCCGCAAAGAAGATGACCTGATCGAATCTTACCGCCAGGCGCTGCAAATCAAGATGGTCAACAGCGAGCAGGAGGTGCGCAAGCTTTCCGGCGGCAATCAGCAGAAAGTGATCCTCGCGCGCTGCATGGCGCTCAATCCACGGGTGCTGATTGTTGATGAACCGACGCGCGGCATCGATGTGGGCACCAAATCCGAGGTGCACCAGGTGCTGTTTGATATGGCGAAACAGGGCGTGGCGGTGATTGTGATCTCTTCCGATCTGCCCGAAGTGATGGCGGTTTCCGACCGGATCATCACCTTAAGCGAAGGCCGGGTAACCGGTGAAATCCACGGCGATGACGCCACCGAAGAGCGGCTCATGATGATGATGGCCATCAACCATAACGCCCTGAACGCGGCATAACGGAGTTTCACATGACGCAGATAGTGACTAAAACGCAACCCCCTGCCAAACGTAACGGACGTATCGATCCGATCGCTTTTTTCGAGCGCTTTGGAGTACTGATTTTTATGTTCCTGCTGCTGATTTTTTTCCAGACGCAGAACAGTAACTTCCTGTCAGAACGCAATATTTTCAACATCCTGACCGAGGTGTCGATCTACGGGATCATGGCCGTGGGAATGACGTTCGTCATTCTGACTGCCGGAATCGATCTGTCTGTCGGCTCCATTCTGGCGGTATGCGCCATGACGGCAGCATACGTGATTAAAGGCGACAACTTCACCACGGTAGACCCGAGCGCCTGGGGCGGGATGAGCTGGCTGATTGGCCTTGGCATCTGCCTGGCGATGGGGACGGCGATTGGCTTCCTGCATGGCCTGGGCGTGACCCGCCTGCGCCTGCCGCCGTTCATTGTCACCCTTGGCGGGATGACCATCTGGCGCGGCCTGACGCTGGTGATTAACGACGGCGCGCCCATTGCCGGTTTTGACCAGGGCTACCGCTGGTGGGGGCGTGGCGAACTGCTCGGTATTTCCATCCCGATCTGGATTTTTGCGCTGGTGGCGATCGGCGGTTATCTGGCGTTGCACAAAACGCGCTGGGGCCGTTTCGTCTACGCCATTGGCGGCAACCCGGAGGCGGCGCGTCTTGCCGGGGTCAACGTCAAACGTGTGCTGGTCAGCGTGTATGTCGTGATTGGCTGTCTGGCCGGGCTGGCGGGGTTTGTGCTGAGCGCCCGTCTGGGCAGCGCGGAGGCGGTGGCCGGGATCTCCTTTGAGCTGCGCGTTATCGCCTCGGTGGTCATTGGCGGGACATCGCTGATGGGCGGCTATGGTCGCATCGGCGGCACCGTTATCGGCTCGATCATTATGGGCATTCTGATAAACGGTCTGGTGCTGATGAACGTCTCCGCCTACTACCAACAAATTATTACCGGGCTGATTATTGTGCTGGCGGTGGCGTTTGATACCTATGCCAAGAGCCGCCGTGGCGCGCTGTGAGGGATAAATAATGAAACAAGTGCGAATTGGATTGATTGGGACGGGATACATCGGCAAGGCGCACGCCATTGCCTATGCCCAGGCGCCGACGGTGTTCAACCTGCAAGGCCAGCTGGTGCGCGAAATGGTGGCGGAAGTGACGCCGGAGCTGGCGGCGGAACGGGCGCAGGCATTCGGGTTTCGCCGTTCGACCGGCGACTGGCGCGAGCTGGTGGCAGACCCGAATATCGATGTGGTGGATATCTGTTCGCCCAACCATCTGCATAAAGAGATGGCGCTGGCGGCCATTCGCCACGGTAAGCACGTCTATTCGGAAAAGCCGCTGGCGCTGAACGCTCACGATGCCCGCGAAATGGTTGAGGCCGCAAAACAGGCTGGGGTGAAAACGCTGGTGGGCTTTAACTATATGAAGAACCCGACGGCGGCGCTGGCGAAAGAGATCATCGCGCGAGGGGAGATAGGCGATGTGATCCACTTCTACGGCACCCACAACGAGGACTATATGGCCGACCCGCTCTCCCCCATTCACTGGCACTGCTTTAAGGAGACGGCGGGGTTAGGGGCGCTGGGCGATCTGGCGGCGCATATCGTCAATATGGCGCACTACCTGGTCGGCGATATTCGCGAAGTCTGCGGCGACCTGAAAATTGTGGTGCCGGAGCGCCCGGCCAGCGCGGGATCGGCGCAGAAGGTGGCTGTGGAAAATGAAGATCAGGCGCACGCGATGGTGCGATTCGCCAGCGGCGCGCAGGGGGTGATCGAAACTTCCCGCGTGGCCTGCGGGCGCAAAATGGGGCTGTCATACGTGATTACCGGCACCAAAGGCGCCATCAGTTTTACCCAGGAGCGAATGGCCGAGCTGAAGCTCTATCTGCATGACGATCCGGTTAACCGCCAGGGATTTCGCACCCTGCTGGTGGGGCCCGCGCACCCGGACTATGCCGCGTTTTGTATGGGGGCGGGGCACGGCATCGGCTTTAACGATCAGAAAACGGTGGAAATCCGCGACCTGGTGAACGGCGTTGCCGCCGATGCGCCGATGTGGCCGGATTTTGAAGAGGGCTGGAAAGTGTCGCGCGTGCTGGACGCCATCGCGCTCTCGCATCAGGAAGGCCGCTGGCTGAATGTGAACGATATTGTCTGACGAGGTATCAACGTGGAAAAGCAGTTTGATGTGATATGCATGGGCCGCGTGGCGGTTGACCTCTACAGCCAGCAGATTGGCGCACGGCTGGAGGATGTCTCAAGTTTTGCCAAATACCTCGGCGGTTCCTCAGGGAATGTCGCCTACGGCGCCGCGCGTCAGGGGCTGCGTTCGTCGATGCTGGCAAGAGTGGGCGACGAACATATGGGGCGCTTTTTGCGCGAAGAGCTTAACCATGTTGGCTGCGATACCAGCCATCTGATAACGGATAAAGAACGCCTGACGGCGCTGGTGCTACTCGGCATTAAAGACCGGGACACCTTTCCACTGATTTTTTATCGCGATAACTGCGCGGATATGGCGATTACCGCCAGCGATGTTGACGAGCAGTACATCGCTTCATCCCGCTGCCTCGCCATCACCGGGACCCATCTTTCTCATCCGCAAACCCGCGACGCGGTGCTGACCGCGCTGACCTGTGCCCGCCGTCACGGCGTGCGCACGGTACTGGATATCGACTATCGTCCGGTGCTGTGGGGGCTGACCTCGCTGGGCGACGGCGAAACGCGCTTTATTGCCGCAGAGCAGGTCACTCGCCAGTTGCAGGCGGTGTTGCACCTGTTTGATGTGATCGTCGGCACCGAGGAGGAGTTTCATATTGCGGGCGGCGCTACCGATACCGTGCAGGCGCTGGCGCAGGTGCGTGAGGTAAGCGCGGCGACGCTGGTTTGTAAACGCGGCGCGCTGGGCTGCTCGGTGTATACCGACTCGATTCCGCCATCGCTGGATGACGGGCTGACGGTGACCGGCGTGCGCGTCGAGGTGCTCAATGTGCTCGGCGCGGGCGATGCGTTTATGTCGGGGCTGCTGCGCGGTTATCTCAATGATGAAGGCTGGGAGCAGGCCTGCCGCTACGCCAACGCCTGCGGCGCGCTGGTGGTCTCGCGCCACGGTTGCGCGCCCGCGATGCCGAGTAAGGTGGAGCTGGATGACTACCTCTCCCGCGAGCATCAGGTGCCGCGCCCGGATCTTGATCCACGGCTTAATCATCTGCACCGCGTCACGACACGTCGGCGTAACTGGCCGGAACTGTGCGTGATGGCGTTTGATCACCGCAGTCAGCTTGAAGAGATGGCGCTACAGTGCGGCGCCTCCCTGAAGCGCATTCCGGCGCTGAAAACGCTGATCTTACAGGCCAGCCGCGATGCGGCGAACAGCGCGGGGCTGGAAGGAAAAGCCGGTCTGCTGTGCGACGGAACGTTTGGCCAGGACGCGCTGAATGCGATAACCGGCGAAGGGTGGTGGATTGGCCGCCCGATTGAGCTTCCCGGTTCACGGCCGCTGGAGATGGAGCACGGCAACATTGGCACTCAGCTTATCAGTTGGCCGCAGGAACATGTGGTGAAGTGCCTGGTCTTTTTCCACCCGGAAGATGCCCACGGTCTGCGCCTGGAGCAGGAGCAGAAAATCGCCGAGGTGTATCACGCCTGCTGTCAGTCGGGGCATGAGCTGCTGCTGGAAGTGATTTTACCTGTGGGTATGCCGCGCAGCGATGAGCTTTACCTGCGGGCTATCTCCCGCTTCTACAACCTGGGCATTTACCCCGACTGGTGGAAACTGCCGCCGCTCTCCTCTGATGGCTGGACGGCGCTGAGTGACATTATCGAACGCCGCGACCCGCACTGCCGTGGCGTGGTGATTCTTGGGCTGGATGCGCCAGCCGAACAGTTACGCGCAGGGTTCAGAGCCGCTGCCGGACATGAGCTGGTGAAAGGGTTTGCGGTGGGGCGCACGCTGTTTGGCGAGGCTTCCCGCGCATGGCTGAAACATGACATTGACGATGCGCAACTGGTGACGCGCATTCGGGATAACTATCTGCAACTGATCGCCTGGTGGCGCGAGCGCGGGCAGGCATAACTTTAGGAGAACATTATGGCTGTGCAATTAGGCATTAATCCGCTGACATGGACCAATGATGATTTGCCCTCTCTTGGCGCGGAAACGCCGCTGGATACCTGTCTGAGCGAAGGTAAAGAGGCTGGTTTTGCGGGCTTTGAACTCGGTAATAAATTCCCACGCGAGGCGCGTCTGCTGGGGCCAATCCTGCAACGCCACGATCTGAAGCTGGTGTCGGGGTGGTATTCCGGTCGCCTGCTGGAGCGGAGTGTAGAAGAAGAGATTGCGGCGGCGCAGGCGCATTTGACGTTATTGCGCGAGCTGGGGGCGAAAGTGATGGTTTTCGCCGAGGTGAGCCATTGCATTCACGGCGAACAGCAGACGCCGGTTCACCTGCGTCCGCGATTCCCGCAGGCGCGCTGGGCGGAGTATGGCGAGAAACTCACCGCGTTCGCCCGCTATACACAGCAGCAGGGAGTGCAGATTGCTTATCATCACCATATGGGGACGGTGATTGAGTCCGCAGAGGATGTGGACAATCTGATGACCCATACCGGTGATGAGGTGGGGCTGCTGCTGGATACCGGACATTTGACCTTCGCTGGCGCCGACCCGCTGGCGGTGGCACAACGCTGGGCGAGCCGTATTAATCATGTGCACTGTAAAGACGTGCGCGCCGACGTGCTGGCAGATGTGAAAAACCGTAAAACCAGCTTTCTGGATGCGGTGCTCAGCGGCGTCTTTACCGTACCGGGCGACGGCTGCGTGGATTACCCGCCGATTATGCGATTGCTGAAAGAGCACGATTATCAGGGTTGGCTGGTGGTGGAGGCGGAGCAGGACCCGGCGATTGCCCATCCGCTGACTTACGCGCGGCTGGGATATAACAACCTGAGCCGCCTGGCGCGGGATGCCGGTCTTATCTGAGGAGGCGCTATGTCACGTTTACTGTCACGCTGGCAACAGCCTGACGCGCAGGGACGTACCCAGTCCGTCACCCCGGAGCGGGCAGGCTGGGGCTACGTCGGTTTTGACGCGTTTGAGCTTGAAGAGGGGCAGCAGTTGCATCTTCCCGCCGTTGCTGAAGAGCGCTGTCTGGTGCTGGTGGCGGGGAGGGCGTCTGTCACCACGCCAACCGCGCAGTTTTCAGAGATTGGCGAGCGGATGAGCCCGTTCGAGCGTATTAAGCCGTGGGCGGTATACGTTACGCCCGGAGAAACGGTACAGGTACAGGCGTTAACGAAGCTGGAGCTGGCGGTATGCGCCGCGCCGGGCAAGGGGACGTATCCCACCCGCCTGATTGCGCCGCAGGATATCGACGGCGAGGCAAGGGGCAAGGGGCATAACCAGCGCTATGTACACAACATTCTGCCGGAAGATAAACCCGCCGATAGTCTGCTGGTGGTGGAAGTGTGGACTCACGAAGGCTGTAGCAGTTCGTACCCGAGCCACAAGCACGACACTGACAATCCGCCTTACGAGACCCTTCTTGAGGAGACGTATTACCATCGCCTCAACCCGGAACAGGGATTTTGTATGCAGCGGGTATACACCGACGATCGCTCGCTCGATGAGTGTATGGCGGTCTACAATCGTGACGTCGTGATGGTGCCGAAAGGCTATCACCCGGTGGCGACAATGGCCGGGTATGACAGTTATTACCTGAATGTGATGGCAGGCCCGGTGCGCAAATGGATTTTCACCTGGGAAGACGATCACGCGTGGATTAACCGCGATTACCCTGCGCGTTGAGAACGCGATAAATAGAAAAGCCCCTGGCGTATGCTGAGGGCTTTTTGCTTTTCGCTGCTATCGTGAGGCGCCAAAAACCTGTACGGCCTGTTGCAGCCGTGACGCGCGTCCCGTTAAATCCCCCGCGGCATCCGTCACCTGTTCCACCATTTCCGCATTGTTGTCCGTCATGGAACCAATTCGTGAAATTGAATTGTTGATCTGTTCGAGCGCTAAAGTTTGTTCCCGCGTCGCCAGGCTTATCTCTTTGATCATGGTAGACATCTGCAACACGTCATCGATCATTCCGGTAAGGTGTGTTTCCGTCTGCTCGACCATTTGCACTCCCGTATTGACGTTGGTGACGTTTTTCTCGATAAGCTGTTTGATCTCTTTTGCCGCAGACGCAGAATGCTGGGCGAGGTTACGCACCTCTGCGGCAACGACCGCAAATCCGCGCCCGGATTCACCGGCGCGGGCCGCTTCGACCGCTGCATTCAGCGCCAGGATGTTGGTCTGAAAAGCAATACTGTCAATGACGCCGATAATGTCCACGATTTGACTGTTATCGCGCGAGATAGCCTGCATCATGGTGATGGTTTGCTTCATGATATGACCGCCTTCAGTCGCATTGGCGCTGGTACTGTCGGCCATCGTCATTGTCTGGGCCGCGGTATCCGCGGTTTGTTGCACAGCGCTGCCGATCTCTTCAATGGCTGCGGCGGTTTGTTGCAGGTCGGCAGATGTCTCTTCTGAGCGGCTCTGCAATGCCGTGCCTTCCTGAGACACGCGCTGGCTGATAGCCTGAATACCGGATATTTGCGTGCTGACATCATCAACCAGGGAGCGTAGATTAAGCCCCGATTGATTCACCAGTCGCATGAGCATCCCTATTTCGTCTACGCGCTGCAAATGGCAATTATCAGGTTTACGGCCCGAAACCACTTTTTGCATCTGCACCAGCAGCGTATTAACCGGCTGACAAATTTGAACCTTAAGGTAAATAGCCAGGAGCAAAAATAATACGACGATGCTGCCCCCCTGAATAGCAGGAGGAACAGGTAAGAAAATAAATAACAGGGCTGCCAGACTGGTGATGGCTAAAGCATAATTGACGCGTTGGCTAACAGACAGCCATTTAAACATCGAAAGCCAGGACAGCGCTCCGCGACGGATAATTATGCCTTTAAAAAGTCGAAACCCTTTAATTCCATTATTATTTATTTTCTGATAAAGCTGTTCGCTGTGCGAAACCTCATCCCGGGAAGGCACGGTGCGTACTGAAATATACCCCGTTAATTTTTCATTTTGCCAGACAGGGGTAACATTTGCGCGTACCCAGTAATGATCGCCGTTTTGTCGCCGGTTTTTGACCAGCCCGGTCCAGCTATCGCCTTGCAGTATCGTGTGCCACATGTCAGCGAAAGCGGCAGAGGGCATGTCCGGGTGGCGAATAATATTATGTGGTTTACCCATTAACTGCGTTTCATTAAATCCGCTGGCGTCGATAAATGCAGAGTTAGCATAGGTAATATGACTGTCTTTATCTGTGGTTGATAATAACGTTGTTTTATTGTTAAGCAAATATTCTTTTTGCGTGACAGCTGTGTTGTTTTTCATGAAAACTCCATGACGCTATTTATATGAAATGCAAATTTCACCCATTGTGCATCAGGTAAATAATAGTAAATGGCGGTTTTATCTGAGGTGTTACATTCTCTACTAATCATCATTTATATGAAAGCACTTCAAATGAATTTTTATTTTTAATAAACCTGGCGTGTCATAAATATGAAACACATAAATGCAGGTTGATAATCTGGAATTGATATATATCGACTTAAGCTAAATCTAAAAGATAAAAAGAGCTGATTTATTAGGGCTGATAAATGCCCGCTTTCCTTGATGGGTTTTAGTCCACCCGCGAAGCCCGCTGCCGCGTTGCGGTCAGTATTCTTACTCATGATGCGATCCCTTTGTGATGGGCTAACCCGATGTCATTTATAGACATCTGGATGGCTAATAATATTTTGCTTTATCTTATGCTTTTTATGTCGTTGTCAGTCAGGGAGAGCTGTGAAAAATTTCGTAAATCAAATGATTATCAGAAAGGATTTACAGCGGATGCTCTCCAGTCGCCTCGACATGCGCGGTATCAGCCTGGCCTTTTCCGGCTTTCAGGCGCTCTCCCGCGTTGATTTCACCCTGACGGGCGGTTCCGTGCACGCGCTGACGGGGGCGAACGGTGCGGGGAAATCCACGCTGATGGCGGTGCTCTGCGGCACGCACGATCATTACGAAGGGGAAATTGCAATTAATAACCAGCCGGTGCCGATACGCGAACCGCTGGACGCCAAACGGCTGGGCATTCATCTGGTGCAGCAGGAGGTGGATGTTGCGCTGATCCCGGGGTTGAGTATTGCGGAAAATATTATGCTCGATCAGCTGGCGCAGCCGGGACACCGCTACCGCTGGCGTGTTATTCGCCAGCAGGCGCGTGACGCGCTGGCCCAGCTCGATATTCATCTGGACGTGCGCCGGGTCATCGATGGTTGCACGCTCGCCGAAAAGCAGCAGATCCTGCTGGCCCGCGCGCTCTCGCACCACTGTCGTTTTCTGATCCTCGATGAACCCACCGCGCCGCTCGATCAGCATGAAAGCGAACGGCTGTTTGCAGTGGTGAAACGCCTGCAACAACAGGGGATCGGCGTGGTGTTTATCTCCCATCGCATTCATGAGCTGAAGGCCATTTGCGACACCTTAACCGTACTGCGCGATGGCAAGTTGATTGAGTCCGGGCCGATGGCGGAACTGAGCGCTGACGCCATCGTCGAGAAGATGCTGGGTCATGAGTTAAACGATATCTATCCGCCAAAACGCCCGCCGCATACTGATGAAACGCTGCTGCGCGTGGAAGGGTTGCACGATGAACGGCTGCTGAAAAATATCAGTTTGCACCTGCGTAAAGGTGAAATTCTCGGCATCGCCGGGCTGGCGGGAGCCGGGAAAACCGAGCTGTGCAAGGCGCTGTTCGGCGCGTCGAAAAGCCGCGTTGAACGCGGCGAACTCAATCATCAACCGTGGACGCCGTGCGACCCGGTTGATTCGGTGACGCGCGGGCTGGCGCTGGTGCCGGAGGAACGGCGCAAAGAGGGCATTTTTATTGATGAGTCCGTCGCCATGAACCTGGCGGTCGCCGCCGATAACCGTTTCTCGCGCTGGAGCTTGTTTGGTCATCGTCAGGCATGGCGCTGGGCGGAAGCGGTGATTGCCCGCGTTGGCGTGCGTGCTCGCGGGCCGGGGCAAGTGTTGCGTCGGCTTTCCGGCGGCAACCAGCAGAAAGTGGCGATCGGCAAATGGCTGCGCGGCGACGCCCGCGTGCTGATTTTCGACGAGCCGACCAAAGGCGTGGACGTGAAAGCCAAAACCGATCTGTTTGCGCTGATCGACGGCCTGGCGCGGGAAGGCAAAGGGGTGATTTACGCCTCCGGTGAGTTCGCCGAACTGGTGGGGCTGTGCGACCGCATCTGCGTGTTGTGGGACGGGCGCATCGTGGCGGAAGTGGAAGGCGCGCAGGCCCGCGAAGAGACACTACTTTATTATTCAACCGGAGGAACGGCGTTGTGAGTAAGGCCCTTTCAGTCAATGCAGCGGCGTCTGGCCGCCAGCAGATTTTCGATTTTCTCTATAAGTGGGGCATGCTGCTGACGGTTGTCGCGCTGATCGCCATTTTTGGCGTCGCGTCGGATAACTTCCTCGACCCCTTCAATATCATCAACATCCTGCGCTCTATTGCGATCGTCACGGTGATTGCGATTGGCGTTTCCATCTCGCTTACCGTCGGCGGCTTTGATCTTTCCGTTGGCTCAACCGCGTCGCTGGCGAACGCACTGGTGATTTCGCTGTTCGTCTGGCACGGCTTTGGCACCACCGGGGCGATTGTCATTACCCTGGCGCTCTGTACGCTGGTGGGGCTGTTCAACGCTTTTCTGATTGTGGTGCTGCGTATTCCCGACATGCTCGCCACGCTTGCCAGCCTGTTTGTGATTCAGGGGGTGGCGATGACCTACAGCTACGGCGGCTCTATTACTGAAAACATGGTGCTGCCGAGCGGTGAAATGGCTGAGGGGCTTATTCCGGCGGCATTCGGCGCGCTGGGGCAGGTGCCGACTATTGTTGTCGTGATGCTGGTCGTAACGCTGGCGGCGCAGCTCGCGCTGTCGCTGACCACCCACGGGCGACGGATGTACGCCATTGGCGGCAACCCAGAAGCGGCGCGTCTCTCCGGTATTCGCACCACCCGCTATAAAGTGGCGGCCTACGTTATTGCCTCACTGCTGGCGGGGTTAGGGGGCATCCTGCTGGCTTCGCGTATTGGCTCTTCACAGGTTAACGCCGGGGGAGGCTATTTGATGGATGCCGTCGCGGCGGCGTGGATCGGCTTTTCGCTGGCCGGTTCCGGCAAACCGAATGCGCTCGGCACGCTGGTGGGGGCGGTGATCCTTGGCGTGCTCTCCAACGGGCTGGTGATGCTCTCGGTGCCCTATTACGCAATGGACATTATAAAAGGGCTGGTGCTGGCGGCGGCGCTGGCGATCACCTACATACAAAAACGTTAACAACACAACGGGAAACGATAATGAAAAAAACTGCACTTTCTTTGTTGGCGCTGGGATTACTGAGTTCGCTGCCGGGCTATGCGGCAACGCCTGCGCCGGTGCCAGAGGCCATTGCCGGGCATAATGGCCCGGTTCGCATTGCGGTGATCCGCAACCTTGGCTCTGATGACAACACGACCCAGTTCGTTGCGGGCGCGATTCAGGAGGGGAAAAAGCTCGGCTTTAAGGTCAGCACCTTTTTAAGCAACGGCGACGACGCGAAATTCCAGGATTTCGTTAACCAGGCGATCAGCCAGAAGTATGACGGCATTATTCTCTCTCAGGGGCGCGATCCGTACTCCACCGCGCTGGTGAAGAAAGCGGTAGATGCCGGGATCAAAGTGGCGGTGTTTGATACCGCCGTCAACGGTGAGATCCCGGGCGTGACGGTAACTCAGCAGGATGACGCCTCGCTGACCCATCTCTCCTTCGGACAACTGGTAAAAGATTTCAACGGTAAAGCCAATATTATCAAGCTGTGGGTCGCCGGTTTCCCGCCGATGGAGCGCCGCCAGGCGGCTTATCAGCAAATGCTGAAGGACAATCCGGGGATTAAAGAGCTGGAGTCTATCGGCGCGGTCTCTTCCGACGTGCAGGGCGATACCGCCAACAAAGTGGGCGCGGTGCTGGCGAAATACCCGAAAGGGAAAATCGACGCTATCTGGGGAACCTGGGACGCCTTTAGCCAGGGGGCGTACAAAGCGCTGAAAGAGAACGGCCGCACTGAGATTAAGCTCTACAGCATCGATATCTCCAACCAGGATTTGCAACTGATGCGCGAGGCGGGCAGCCCGTGGAAGGTGAGCGTGGCGGTTGACCCGAAACTGATTGGCGCCACCAACGTGCGGCTGATTGCCAATAAGATTGCCGGTGAACCTACGCCTGCCACTTACGATTTTAAAGCCGCAGCCATTCCGCAGGCGCTGCTGGCAGCGCAGCCGGGGGCGGTTAACGTCGCCTCATTAGGCAAAATCATTCCGGGCTGGGGCCAGACGGAAGACTTTATTGCGCCGTGGTTTGCGACGCTTGAAGCGAAGAATAAATAATGCCCGGTGGCGCTGCGCTTACCGGGCCTACAATGCGCTCCCTGTAGGCCGGATAAGGCGGTGACGCCGTTTGGCAAAAGGAGATTAAGGTGACTGAATTACCGCGCCCCGACTATAGCCGCAATATGCGGCTGATTGGCCATAGCGACCAGGGCGGTCGCCCGGACGGCGTACAGCTGATGGTACATCGCGGTTTTGCCTATATTGGCCATATGGTGTCGCAGGGGTTTTCGATTGTTGACGTGCGTGACCCGAAAAACCCACGGGCGGCGGGCTATGTGCCTGCACCGCCAGGCACCTGGAACGTGCATTTGCAGGCGCATGACGATCTGCTGCTGGTGATTAACGCCCGCGATTTGTTCGCCGATGCCCGCTTTGCCGATGAAAAGGTCTACTACACGCGGCAGGTCGGTGAGACGGTCAGCGACGTGCAGGACCGGGGCTGGAGCGCAGGGCTGCGCGTGTTTGATATTTCCACGCCGGATAAACCGCGTGAAATCGGTTTTCTTTCCCTGAATGGGATTGGCATTCACCGCATCTGGTACGTCGGCGGACGCTGGGCCTACGTCTCGGCGCTGATCGACGGTTTCACCGATTACATCTTCCTGACCATCGATCTGGCCGATCCGCGTAAGCCAGAGGTGACCGGGCGCTGGTGGTTGCCAGGGATGAATCAGGCGGCGGGAGAGACGCCAGACTGGCCGGAGGGCAAACGCTATGCGCTGCATCACGCGATTATCGCTGGCGATACCGCCTATGGTAGCTGGCGTGACGGTGGTCTGACGCTGCTGGACGTGAAAGATCGCACGCAGCCGAAACTGATTAGCCATCGCAACTGGAGCCCGCCGTTTGGCGGCGGCACACACACTGCGCTGCCGCTGCCGGACCGCGATCTGCTGGTGGTGCTGGACGAAGCGGTGCTCGACAATCAGGAAGACGGCGAAAAGCTGATCTGGCTGTTTGATATCCGCGAGCCGTCGAATCCGGTGAGCATCGCCACCTTCCCGCAGCCGGATGAGGCTGATTACGTGGCGAAAGGAGCGCACTTCGGGCCGCATAACCTGCACGAAAACCGCCCTGGCAGCTTTATTAGCTCGACGCTGATTTTCGCCACTTACCAGAACGCAGGGGTGCGCGCTTATGATATTTCCAATCCTTATCGTCCGGTAGAGACCGGCGCGCTGGTGCCTGCGGCGCCTGAGACGATGATGGATACGCGGCCAAATCGCCCGCAGGTGATCCAGTCCTGCGACGTGTTTGTCGATGCGCGGGGGATTATCTACAGCACGGATTACAACGGCGGGTTATCGGTGATTGAGTATCTGGGGTAAGTATTTGCCGGGTGGCGGCTTCGCCTTACCCGGCCTGCATTCGGATCGTAGGCCCGGTAAGCGTAGCGCCACCGGGCAAACGGCCCGCACTTAGCTGTACTGCCGCACCCGCGCGATCAGCGCTTCCACGCTCTCAATCCGGTCGGCAATCACAATCAGCGCTTTTCCGAGGGTAATGGCATGGCGCAGGCATTCATGGCGCATTTCCGCATCCTGAATGGTATCGATATCAGCTACGTGCGACAGCCCGACGCTGCGGCGAATCAGCTCAGTGCCGCAAAAGCCGATGGCGTCCGCCCAGACTTTTTTCAGAAATTCCGACGCGTAGCCCGGCGCGCGTAGCGCCGCGTCGCGGGTTTTCTCCGTCGCCAGCACCTGAAAACGTTCAGCAAAGGTGTTCCACAGCTCCTGAATATCCGTCAGGCGCTGCTCGCGCGCGGCGGCGGCGTCGCGAATGCCCAGATGGCCCGGCAGGCCGCAGAAGTTCAGCAGCAGGTTGCCGATGGCGGTGCCCACATCAAAGCCTATCGGCCCAAAGTAGCCGAACTCGGCGTCGATGGCTTTCAGGCGACCGTCGGCGACAAAGATCGAGCCGCTGTGGATATCGCCGTGCAGCAGCGCTTCGGCATGGGAGAAGAAACGATGTTTGAGCGCCGCCACCGCCAGCTTAAGCTGAGCGTCACTGCGCAGTGCGGCGACGTCGCCTTCGATCTCCGCAGGATAGCTGTTGCGCTCGTGGATCTGGTAGGGATCGTTGAAGAACAGATCTTCGGTGATCTCACACATCTCCGGGTTAATAAATGTCGCCACCTGCGCTTTTTTGTCATGCGGGTGGAGATAAAAATCGCTGGTATGAAACAGCGTTTGCGCCAGATATTCGCCGAGCTGGCGTGCCGCCTGCGGATACCAGGCGCCTTTAATCAGTTCGCCGCGCCAGATGTTATGGTCGGAGAGATCTTCCATCACCATCACCGCCAGTTCAGGGTCGAAATGGTGGATTTTCACCGTATGCTGCGGGCAGTGCTGGTAATGCGCCACCAGCGTTTGCGCTTCAAGACGAGCGCGATCCAGCGTCAGCGGCCAGGACTCGCCGACGCAGCGCACGTAAGGCAGTGCCTGTTTGACGACGATGCGGCTTACGCCAGTGGTATCGAAAATCTTAAACACCAGATTAAGGTTGCCGTCGCCCACCTCCTGCGCCTCTACCAGTGTGGATGGATCATCGATGCCGCCAAACGTTCGGGCGTATTCCACGGCATCCTGGGCGGTAAAGGTACGGTATTGCGACATTGCCTGTTCCTCACTCATTTCACTAATAAAGACATGTAGACGTCTATACATCTGTAATTCATCCTGACACAATGTGATACAACAACGCAACAGAGAATTAACGACATGCAGACATTACAGACGACCAGCCTGCGAGTGGCGGATAATCAATTATTTATTCTCGATCAGCAGGCGCTTCCGCAGGAGAAACGCTGGCTGGATGCCTCAACGGTAGAAGCGCTGGTAGGGCATATTCACGCGCTGCGCGTGCGCGGTGCGCCGCTGATTGGTCTTTCCGCCAGTCTGCTACTGGCGCTGCTGGCGGAGTCAGGCTATCGCCGGGATGAACTGGCGATAGCGCTGGAAACGCTGCGCGCTGCGCGCCCGACGGCGGTCAATCTGATGAACAATCTCGATCGCATGAAGCAGGCGCTGGGGCAAGAAGACTTTGTTCCGGCGCTGGCGGCGGAAGCGCTGCGTCTGATCGATGAAGACAAACAACTCTGTGACGATATCGCGCGTGCGGGAAGTGCACTGGTGAAGCCGGGCAGCCGTCTGCTGACCCACTGCAACACCGGCGGGCTGGCGACAGCGGGCACGGGGACGGCGCTGGGGGTGATTGCCCGCGCGTATGCACAGGGCAACGTGCAAAATGTCTGGGTGGATGAAACGCGCCCGTTATTGCAGGGCGGCAGACTCACCGCCTGGGAGCTGGGCGAACTGGGGGTTCCCTATCAACTGATTACCGACTCAATGGCTGCCAGCCTGATGGCGAAAGGGCTGGTGGACGCGGTGTGGGTAGGGGCCGACCGTATTGCCGCAAATGGCGATGTGGCGAATAAAATCGGCACCTATTCGCTGGCGGTGCTGGCGAAATTCCACGGTATTCCGTTTTACGTTGCCGCGCCGCAAACCACGCTGGACCCCCACTGCCCGAATGGCGACGCAATCCCGATTGAGCAGCGCGCAGCAGGAGAAGTCACCGGCGTGGCGGGCAGTTTTGGTGCGGTACAGTGGGCGCCGGAAAATGCGCAGGTCTATAACCCGGCGTTTGACGTGACGCCAGCAGCGCTGATTAGCGGCTGGGTGCTGGATAGCGGTGTGGTGACGCCAGAAGACGTGGCGAAGGGGGTTTTCAGGACGGAGGCGGCCTGATGCAGAGCAGGCCTGGCGTACGATAGCGTCGCCCGGCCAGATCGTTAAAGCAGGCGCGGATAGGCATCCGCAATGGCGTCGCCGGTAAACTGCGCCACCCAGCCTTCCGGGTTATCGAAAATACGGATCGCGGTAAAGTTTGGCTCGGAGCCCATATCAAACCAGTGCGGCGTACCGGCGGGCACTGAAATCAGATCGTTTTTCTCACACAGCACCTGGTAAACCTGGTCGCCAATGTGCAGGCAAAACAGTCCTGCGCCTTCAACGAAGAATCGCACTTCATCTTCGCCGTGGGTGTGTTCATTGAGAAACTTTGCACGCAGCGCCTCTTTTTGTGGATTGTCGGCGCGCAGGCTGATCACATCCCAGCTCTGATAGCCTTTCTCGGCAACCAGCTTATCAATCGCATGTTGATAGGCGGTGATCACCGTTTCTGGCGCGGGGGCCTGGCCTAAGTCGCGGTCTGTAACCCAGCGTTCGAAGCGGACGCCTTTCGCGTTGAGCTGTTGGGCGATCTCTGCGGCGTCGGTACTGTGCCACTGGGGCTGGCTGGCGTCTTTATCGGAATAAATAGTCAATGCGCTCATGAAAGGATCTGCTCCGGGTTAATGTCGTCGAATTGATGTACCTGGTGGTGGCGGCTGGCGCCATCACCCTCGCCACGAATCAGTTGCAGGGTGCGAAGACCCGCCTCTTCAGCAGCGTCCAGCTCCTGATATACATCGGAGAGGAACAGGATTTGCGACGGCGCGACGCCGATATACGACGCGATATTGCGGTATGACTGCGTTTCTCGCTTTGCGCCGATATGGGTATCAAAATAGCCGCTGAACAGATGAGTAATATCACCTTCGTCGCTATAGCCAAATAACAGTTTCTGCGCCGCGACTGAGCCGGAGGAATAAACATAGAGATCAATGCCTTGTGCTTTCCATTTCTCCAGCGCTGGCAGAATGTCCGGGTAGAGATGACCGGTAAAGTCGCCATTGACGTAACCATCGTGCCAGATAATGCCTTGCAGGGCTTTTAGCGCCGTTGATTTGCGATCTTCATCCATAAAGGCGAAAAGCGTTTCGATAAGTTCTGCGGTACTGGCGTCCGGTCGGGCAATCTCGTTGCGCAGATTATCAAGAATTGATTTTACCGGTTCGGCATACTGCCGGGCGGTGACAAACGCCGCCAGCCGCTCGCGCGCATAGGGGAACAGAACATTGTGAACAAAACGGATATCGCTGGTGGTGCCTTCAATATCCGTCACAATCGCGCGAATCATAATCTCTCCAGTTGTCGCAAACGCATTTCGCATTCAAATAAAAATTCCAGCCCCTCCAGATGACGGCGGGCCTCCTCCACTGAGCGTCCCCAGCAGGTTAAGCCATGACCGCGCAGAAGAAAACCGTAATTCAGAGAACGCTCTTGCGCGTAATGCGCAATACGTGATGCCAGCGCGTCGATATCCTGGTCGTTGTCGAACACCGGCACGCAGACGGTATCAAGATGGGTGGTTTGCCCGCTAAGCGACTTTTGCATTTCAAAACCGCTGATATATAGCTCCGGCGTTTTAACGATGCGCGAGAGTACCGTGGCGTTGACGGTGTGGACGTGCAACACCGCGTTTGCCTGGGGAAAGAGGCGATAAATCAGGGTATGCAGCCCGGTCTCCGCCGATGGTTTGCGACCGGACGGTGCGTGACTGGTGGCGATTTCCACCTGCAAAAAATCGTCGGTAGTCAGGTTGCCTTTATCTTTTCCCGACTCGCTGAGCCAGCAAAATGCGTCGTCCTGGCGGACAGACATATTGCCGCCAGTGGCAGGAGCCCAGCCTTTTGCCCCTATCCAGCGGCAGGTCTCGACCAGTTGTGTGAGTTGCAGATTATCTGTCATCTTCCTTTTAGCCTCTCTCGGGGTCAGGAATGGAGTTTTTAGACATCTAAGCGTCTTGATTGCCAAATGCTAACATCGTGTTACGGCAGCAGCAACACAACTCTTCCGGGCAGGAGCAACAACATTGTCCTGGTGGCAGTGTGACTTGGTGGGGGAGGTGGTTGAGTTTGTCAAGGGCGGGAGTTTTGCGTATTGATTGATGCTTTCAATGGAAGTTGTAGGTTTGTCGCCCATAGCAGACCTGATAGCCCTTCGTTCAGGCCGCTTTGTGCCCGGAGGGGGCATCCCTAAACCACTACAGGTATTGATCGGCAAGGTGCCGGTGGGCTGCTTAAATGTTCAGGGAAAGCAATGCAGGAAGTGCGCGGTTTTTTATCATGTTATTTAACAGACTCAGATACCAGACATAAATCTCCTCCTTGATATTAAGAACATTCGGGTGCACGGATGGAAAGTGGTTTATTCTCTTTTTCACAGAACAGGAATGTCAGAGCCGGGAAGAGGGGATTAGCGAGAGATTAAAACAGGCAACTCAGGAGTTCAGTAAATGGATACTAAAAAATGGCGCTGTGTTTGCGCCATTTTACCACATTAAGAATTTGTCACCGGCTTGTTCCCAAAGGGATCTCCGGGTCCGGTTGATGAGTAATCCTGTTACGCAGATCCCGACGGATAATTTCGATGGACCAGAACCAGATTAAATGTCCAAAAATTTCGGATACATTCTCATACCATGGAAGGTCAACCAAAGGTGGAGTCAGCCCCATGAGAGGGAAGGAAATCATATGTACGAAAAGCTGTGCCAGTGCACCAGCCAGCAAACCCTGCCAGAGTTTAATTTTGGGGAAAACTTCAGCAACAACACAGTAACCCACTGCGAAGACAATCGAAAAGATGATGTGTGTTACACCAACCCAGTTAAACACATGCCCGGCAAAGGTGTAGACGGCAGCGTTAGGATCAGCAAGCCCCATCCAGTCACGAAGGAAAATATAAGGGGGATTCAGGAAATTGCGGGAACAGTCAATTTGCCCGGCAGCCCTGATTAATGATTCCGGCCCGCATGCAGCAGTGAACATATCAGTCGGACTGCGGGGTGGCAAAGGTACTTCAGCGCCCCATTTAACAAATGCTGATACGATACCAGCGATTAACCCAATAAATGCAGCCAGGCCATAACGCCTGCGGTTTGGTGGAGTTTGTTCAAATATATTCATATTTCATCCGTTGAATTTCATCGTGTTAACATAATCATTTAGTAGTATTCATGAAAACCACCAAATGTAAAGATGTGTATGTGATTGTATGTTCCGTATTTGCGTCAGTAACTGGAAATTCCCAATTGAGTTGCTTTATATGGTGTAACAGGAAGGCTGTGAAAGTGGTGAGAGCGGCAAGGTCGTATGCGATCTACAGCAATATTCTCATCAGTAGAATTAATAGAGTAGCAACCACGCCGCATGGAAGAGCATGGTACGGACAGCTGGCGATCGTTCGATAGTCGAATATAGAAGGGTTGCCAGCCGCCGCGGATTGTATCTTCCCGGCATGACGGATCAATGTGTTTTAAGTATTAATGCCACGTCTTTTTGCTCAGGCTTGTTATAGCTGAAATCGCATGTGCTGAATCATCAAAAAGCCGGGTCAGTACAGGAACCCACTGCCTGTTTTTGTACTCAAGCACCAGATGTCCAGGCAGGTCTTTGCTGATGATGGCAAATGTCCTGAGTTCAGGCGTTGGAACAGGGAGATCGGTGCCAGGCGGGAAATATATTCTTACCCTGGCAATAATCATGTTGTCCATGCTCATCATTCGTTCACCAGCCACATATCGGCTTCTTCAAACATCTCTTCCAGCATACGGTTAAGTCGTTCTTTTTCGGTCTTTGTGCTGTCGCTGTTTAATGCGTTAGCCTGCATTGGCTTAACTCTCACGTCGGCGTCGGGGAAGATCCGGTGTACGCGCTTTGTCAGCTCGTTAAGAATGATGTTTCTTGCGCCCGGTAAGGGGAATGAAGGGGTTGGTGATGTGGGGTTGGTTGTTTTTTGAACTGCGTGGGGATGGGGAGTAATTCATTCCAAGTGTACGATTTCTCAGTTTTGTAGGAAAATGTGACTTATTACTATACCCATGACAATATTGCTGCCGACGGTATATTCAAAAAAACTAAGGAGGGGGGCGTGCAGAAAAACTTGTTACAACTTTGCTACGAAGGGGAGTGTGGCGAAAATTACATTCGTAGTATGAACGAAAAAGGACAACTTTTTGTTTCACTCTCGGACGTTTTGAAGACACTTTCAGCAGAAAACAGAAAGCTTGATGGTAAAACATCCCAAAGCCTTATAACTGTTCTTAAAGCAGTAATTAAGACGCTGGATCCAGATGAATTCAGAAACCTTCCTCTTATTGTAGATGGCGAGACGATTTCTGAAACTTTCCTGACTGAGCCTGGTTTATACAGGGTCCTTGCTCAAGATACGACAGCAGCAGGGAAAAAATTTCAACGCTGGCTCTTTCATAGTGTTCTGCCCTCAATTCGTGAGTTTGGTGTTTATCCGCCCCCTCCTAAGCAGGAACGTTCGGAACTGAGTGCTTTCGCAAATAGTCTTCAGCAAACAGTTCAAGCTTTAGTGATAGAGATTGAAAGGCGCGAAGAACTCGAGAGCCGGGTTAACCAGGTTGAACTAAAAGTTAACTCGTTAGAAAGTTTAAGGGATTTATCAAAATTCAGAAGTGTTCCGCAACGCCTGTTAGAACTTGAGCTTGAGGGATATTCTGTCGAGGAGATTTGGCAGTGGTGTGAGAAACTCCGTAGTGAAACTGGTGCCGAGAAGATTAAATGTCCTTCTGGGATTAATATCAACACCTGCTATCCATTGGCTCTGGTTGATGAAGCAATCACACTGTACCAAAAAGTCATTGAGGCAAGAATTCGGCCTTGAGCTAACGAGAACAAAAAAGCCCGCAGGGCTTGCGCCGTGCGGGCTCTTAGGACTTCATCGGATGACTCTGGTAATCACCGATGGAGAATTTTGGTGGAGCTGGCGGGAGTTGAACCCGCGTCCGAAATTCCTACATCCTCGGTACTACATGCTTAGTCAGTCTTTACATTCGCCTGGCACCTGCGGACGGACACGCCACTACCAAACTAGCCTGATTAGTTTTAACGCTTCAACCCCAGGCAGGGCATCCACGCGATCTCTTTTGGGTTTGACCTCTCTTTGATCCCCGTCTTAAGAGCGGAAGCTAGGGAGAGAGGGCTCAGAGCAGGTTATTAAGCTGCTAAAGCGTAGTTTTCGTCGTTTGCGACTATTTTTTGCGGCTTTTTACGAGGCCAACCGCCCCTCGGCATGCACCTTGGGTTTCGCAAATCCCGTCGAATCCAGAATCAGCCCCAATGTGTTACGTTAAGTATAACAGAGTTGTGACACGCGTGACCAGCCCCCGATTTTCCTTATCTTCAAGGATTTACCGCTCATTTCGCGTGATGGAACGATTTGCTTAAATAGCCAGCAACGAAAGCGATGTTATCAGGGAACGTTTAGCGGCCTGCATTCTTCATGATGCGGGCTTTATCCAGTTGCCACTCACGCTCTTTCAGGTCTGAGCGTTTATCATGCTGTTTCTTACCTTTTGCGACGCCGATTTTCACTTTGCACCAGGCGTTCTTCCAGTACAGTGAAAGCGCGACGACGGTATAACCTTCACGATTGACGCGTCCGTACAGGGAGTCGAGTTCGCGTTGGTTCAGTAGCAATTTACGGGTGCGGGTAGGGTCGCACACGACGTGCGTTGAGGCGACGGCCATTGGCGTAAAGTTTGCGCCGAACAGGTACGCTTCGCCATCCCTGAGAAGGACATAGCTATCGCTAATATTCGCTTTGCCCGCGCGCAGGGATTTAACTTCCCAACCTTGCAGGGCGAGTCCAGCTTCGAACTCTTCTTCAATAAAGTATTCGTGTCGGGCGCGCTTATTCAACGCAATAGTGGCTGAGCCAGGTTTGTGTGCTTTTTTCTTCGTCATAATGCCGCTCAGTATAGGTAATCTGAAATCGAAAAACACCCCATTTCATCCTGCGGGGGATAAGGCGTTATCTTAGCATGAACCTGCGTAGGCCCTGTTGAGGTATAGCGTTTTTTTTACCTGGGGATAAATGGTATTATTTGTTCGATTTATGTTGATGGAAATTGCTATGCCTCAGATTAGCCGGACCGCTTTAGTCCCTTATAGCGCGGAACAGATGTATAAGTTAGTGAATGATGTTCAGTCCTACCCTCAGTTTTTGCCGGGATGCGTCGGCAGCCGTGTGCTGGAATCGACGCCGGGTCAGATGACGGCGGCCGTGGATGTGTCTAAGGCAGGGATCAGCAAAACATTCACGACACGTAACCAGTTGACGAATAACCAGAGCATCCTGATGCATCTGGTCGATGGCCCTTTCAAAAAGTTGATTGGCGGGTGGAAATTTACGCCGCTCAGCCAGGAAGCGTGCCGCATCGAGTTCCACCTCGATTTTGAGTTCACCAACAAGTTAATTGAACTGGCGTTTGGCCGCGTCTTTAAAGAGCTGGCTTCTAATATGGTGCAGGCGTTCACCGTTCGGGCCAAAGAGGTTTACAGTGTCGGCTAAAATTGTCGTCGAAGTGGCGTATGCGCTGCCCGAGAAACAGTATTTACAGCGTGTGACGTTGCAGGAAGGCGCGACGGTTGAAGAGGCGATTCGTGCTTCCGGTTTGCTGGAACTGCGCACCGATATCGATCTCGCTAAAAACAAAGTCGGTATCTATAGCCGTCCGACAAAACTTGCCGACGTGGTTCATGACGGCGATCGGGTAGAGATCTATCGACCGCTGATTGCCGATCCAAAAGAGTTGCGCAGACAGCGAGCGGAGAAATCGGCAAATAAATAATCATGGATGCCTGAACGCTTATCAGGCCTACATTCTTTCGGCAAAGCGGGTTCAGGTTCGTCAATAATTAAAAAAGGTGCCAATGGCACCTTTTTTAACACCAGAAAACAATCTTACTTGTTGTCGGTCAACGCTGGCTTATTGTCGATGTTGGTCAACACGCCGTTGCTGTTAAAGGTCAGCGTTAAGGTTTGTTGCGTTACGCCTTCATGACCCGGTTGCTGACGGAACACATAGAACCATGTGTTAGTGCCAAAAGGATCGGACATCATCGGTGTACCCAAAGCATAAGCAACCTGCTGTTGCGTCATACCGACGCGCACTTTGGCGACATCGTTAGCGGTCAGATAGTTCCCCTGGTTGATGTCAGGGCGGTAAACCACTCGCTCCAGAGTGGAACAGCCTGCGGTCAACATCAGTAGTACTGCTGCGGCAGCAGTCAGCGTTTTACAGCGCATAGTGATTTGATTCCTTTTCGGGCCCGAGCAGTACGCGGCTCATATGTAATATGCCGATGATAATAGACCTTTCACCACTTTAAAACCTTTTGGTGTCGGGTCTTACGGCGATTTTGTTTTGTACTCAGACCTTAAAGGGTCAAAAAAGTTTACGCAGCCAACAGTTCTTTCGCATTTGCGAGGGTATTACGCGTCACTTCGCTGCCGCCAAGTAAACGAGCCAGCTCCTGTAACCGCGAGCGTTTATCCAGCGGCTGCATATGCGTTTCGGTCATGGCGCCGTCCGTTTCTTTGCTGACAAAGAAGTGCTGATGACCACAACCGGCAACTTGCGGAAGGTGGGTGACGCACATTACCTGAGTCGACTCACCTAACTGGCGCAGCAGTTTACCGACAACGGCCGCAGTAGGGCCGCTGATACCGACATCGACTTCATCGAAAATGAGCGCCGGGGTTTCCATTTTACGGGCGGTAATGACCTGGATTGCCAGCGCGATACGGGACAGTTCGCCCCCGGAAGCGACCTTTGC
Source organism: Citrobacter sp. CK199 (assembly GCF_030333285.1). Taxonomy (NCBI): domain Bacteria; kingdom Pseudomonadati; phylum Pseudomonadota; class Gammaproteobacteria; order Enterobacterales; family Enterobacteriaceae; genus Citrobacter; species Citrobacter sp. CK199. The sequence goes on from NZ_JAOWGF010000027.1 coordinate 196,967, forward strand.
GATTGGCTGCAATGGCTGACCCGGGTTTGTGGTGACTTTAAACTCTACGCGGTCGGCACCGTCGCTGCTCAGATGATGCTCATCAAATTTCACATCAATAGTGAACTGGCCATGCGGCATCGACAGCGCATGCATGCTTTCGGTGATCAACTGCCCCAGTTCCTGCGCGTCATGCTGACGCTGAGTATGCAGCGCTTTTGCCGTCTCCAGCGCCTGCTGGCGATGTTTGTTCACCGCCAGCGTCAGGGTTTCCAGTGAGTCGGCCTGATCGTCAAGCTGCTGCTGTTCTTCGAGCAGTGACTGATAAAACTGCGGCAGCGCTTCCGGGCTGACGTGATGTTTACGCGCCAGTGAAATCTGCTTAGAAATGCGCTGCTCAAGTTCGAACAGGCGATTGGGGTCTAAATCCAGACGATCGCAATAGTGACGCAGTTCGTCGCTGGCCTCAGTTATCTGGATTGTGGCCTCTTCCAGCATATCCAGAATGCCAGACAGTTTGCTGTCCATGCCCGTTAGTTCGGTGACTAACTGTTTTGCCGTGTACAGCTGGCTTTGCAGATTGACGTCTTCGCCATCAGCAAGCAACGTCAGCGCATTCTGGCTGGTCGTCAGCAACTGGCCGCTGTTTGCCAGTCGTTTATATTCTTCATCAATTTGCTCAAACTCACCGGGCTGCGGGTTAAATTCGTTCAGTTCTTTCAACTGATATTGCAGCAGCTCCATACGTGCGGCGCGTTCCTGGCTTTGCTGTTGATGATGCGCCAGATCGCGGCAGCTTTGATGCCACAGTTGATAGCGTGAGGACATTTCCTGAATCAGAAGCGCTTCGTTGGCGTAGCCGTCGAGCAGGGATTTTTGATGTTCAGACTTGGTCAGTAGCTGATGCGCATGCTGGCCGTGAATTTGAATGAGCAACTGGCCCAGTTCCCGTAACTGGGAGAGAGGCACGGCGGTGCCGTTGATGAAGCCGCGGGAGCGACCGTCGCTGCTAATGACGCGGCGAAGTAAGCACTCACGCCCTTCTTCCAGTTGGTTTTCTTCCAGCCAGCGCAGCGCTGCTGGCGTATCTTTCAGTGAGAAGCGGGCGCACAGGTCTGCGCGGGTTGCTCCCACCCGCACCATGTCGGCGTCTGCACGGCCACCCAGACACAAGCCGAGCGCATCAATCGCAATAGATTTACCCGCGCCGGTTTCACCGGTAATGACGGTCATTCCGCTCTGGAAATCGATCTCAAGTTCACGAACGATAGCAAAATTGCTGATGGTCAGTTGTGCCAACATAGCTGTTTTCCTGTATGAAAAACCATAACTGTGATTACATACAGTATAAACTGGTTTTTTATACAGTAAAGAGGGCGGCGTTAAATTAGAATAATTTTTTTGACCAGCCTAATTTTGTGCTTAATGTGTTGAAATAACTGTAATCTTTAGGGTGTATCAGGTTCAGATGGTAGTCACAGCGGCGGATCAATACATCTTCGCCTTCCTGTATGGGCAGGGCAATCTGACTGTCGCAACTGATTTCAAGGTCGCTACGGCGGTGTGAGAAACGCAAACGAATCGTGCTGCTGCCGTTAATGACTAACGGGCGTGCGGATAGGGTGTGCGGGAACATCGGCACCAGCGTGATGGCGTCCAGCGACGGCGTCAGAATGGGGCCGCCCGCCGAGAGTGAATAGGCGGTGGAACCGGTCGGCGTGGAGATGATCAGGCCATCGGAACGCTGAGAAAAGGCGAAGGTTTCGTCGATATACACTTCAAATTCAATCATGTGCGCCACTTTTCCCGGGTGCAGCACGACTTCATTGATGGCGGTACTGATGCGTTTCTGGCAGTTTTGCTGGCAGACCTGAGCTTCCAGTAAAAAGCGTTTCTCGGCGATATAATGGCCTTCCAGTACGTCCGCGAGTTGTTGCAGGGCGTTGTCCGGGTCAAGGTCGGTCAGGAAGCCGAGATTGCCACGGTTAATGCCGATCACTTTGATGTCATAGCGCGCCAGCGTGCGCGCCGCGCCGAGCATATTGCCATCCCCGCCGACAACGACGGCGAGATCCGCCAGTTGACCAATTTCCGCCAGCGTGCCGGTTTTTACATTTTTCAGCTGTAATTCGTGGGCGATCTGCTGCTCCACGATGACCTCGTAACCTTTTGTGCATAGCCAGCGGTAGAGCATTTCATGTGTCGTCAGTGCAGTGGGGTGACGTGGATGTCCCACAATGCCAATACACTTGAAATGATTGTTCATTTTCTCGAGGTCCTTGTAGCGAAGATTGATGACAATGTGAGTGCTTCCCTTGAAACCCTGAATCTGATCCCCATAATAAGCGAAGTTAGCGAGATGAATGCGAAAAAAAACGCGGAGAAATTCATGAGTAGTAAAGAACAGAAAACGCCTGAGGGGCAAGCCCCGGAAGAAATTATCATGGATCAGCACGAAGAAGTTGAGGCGGTTGAATCAGACGCTTCTGCTGAGCAGGTGGATCCGCGCGATGAAAAAATTGCGAATCTGGAAGCGCAGCTTGCTGAAGCCCAGAATCGCGAACGTGACAGCGTGTTACGTATCAAAGCGGAAATGGAAAACCTGCGCCGTCGTACCGAACTGGACGTAGAAAAGGCGCATAAGTTCGCGCTGGAAAAATTCGTCAATGAGCTGTTGCCGGTTATCGATAGCCTGGATCGTGCGCTGGAAGTGGCGGATAAAGCGAATCCAGATATGGCGTCAATGGTCGAAGGCATTGAGCTGACGCTGAAATCCATGCTGGATGTCGTGCGTAAGTTCGGCGTAGAGGTGATTGCTGACACCAACGTACCGCTGGATCCGAACGTGCATCAGGCGATTGCGATGGTGGAGTCTGAGGATGTTACCCCGGGTAACGTGCTGGGCATTATGCAGAAAGGCTATACGCTGAATGGTCGTACCATTCGCGCGGCGATGGTGACGGTGGCGAAGGCGAAAGCGTAATTTGCCATCCGTAGTGCCGGGTGGCGGCGTTCGCCGTACCCGGCCTACAGCATTATTCTGAGATACTCTCCCGCAACGGTTTCACCGGCAAGACTTTAACCTGCTTAATCATATTGTCCTGGACGTCGAGAATATCGATATCGTACTGGCCAATGCGCACGCGCGTTCCGGCGATGGGGATCTCTTCCAGCGCTTCCAGAATCACGCCGTTTACCGTCCGCGCATCGTCTTCCGGCAGGTGCCAGTTAAAGGCTTTGTTGATTTCCCGCACGTTGGCGCTGCCGTCGATAATCACTGAACCGTCATTCTGCGGCGTGACCTCTTCCGCCAGCGTTGGCGACATCGAGGTAGTGAAGTCGCCGACAATCTCTTCCAGAATATCTTCGACCGTCACCAGCCCCTGAATATCCCCGTATTCGTTGACCACCAGCCCGACTTTCTTTTTATTACGCTGAAATTTTACCAGCTGCGTGCTGAGCGGCGTGCCTTCCGGGATGAAGTAGATCTCATCGGCGGCGCGCAGCATGGTCTCTTTAGTGAACTCTTTTTTCTCGGACATTAACCGCCAGGCTTCGCGTACGCGCAGCATGCTGATGGCGTCATCCAGCGAGTCGCGGTAAAGCACAATGCGCCCGTGCGGCGAGTGAGAAAGCTGGCGGACGATCGATTTCCAGTCGTCATTGATATCAATGCCGATAATTTCGTTGCGCGGCACCATGATGTCATCCACGCTGACCTTTTCCAGATCCAGCACTGAGAGCAGCATGTCCTGGTTGCGGCGGGAGATTTGCGAGCGGGATTCATTCACGAGCGTACGCAGTTCGTCTTTACTCAGAGAGCCGCTGATGACGATATCCGTTTTAATGCCCATCATACGCATCAGCAGCCGGGTAATGGTGTTAAGCAACCAGACCAGCGGCATCATCAGCACCTGCAAAGGCGCCAGCAGAAAACTGCTGGGGTAGGCCACTTTTTCCGGGTACAGCGCGGCGATGGTTTTCGGCAGCACTTCCGCAAATACGAGGACGACAAACGTCAGTACGCCGGTGGCAATTGCCACGCCCGCATCACCGTACAGACGCATACCGACGATGGTGCCGATGGCTGAGGCGAGAATATTGACCAGGTTATTACCGATCAGAACCAGGCTTATCAGTCGGTCCGGCTTGCGCAGTAGTTTTTCCACGCGCTTTGCCGGACGGTTGCCCTGTTTTGCCAGGTGGCGAAGACGATAGCGGTTCAGCGTCATCATGCCGGTTTCGGAACCGGAAAAATAGGCTGAAATAACCACCATGATGATCAGTGTGACGATCAGCGTGGTAGTGGAGATATGTTCCAGGGGGGGCTCCTTTAAGACTTAGCTTACAAACTGCTGCAATACGCGGCTGCCAAAATAGGCCAGCGTCAGAATGCCTGCGCCCGCGACGTTAAACCATACGACCCGACGTCCGCGCCAGCCTTCGTGGTAATGTCCCCACAACAGAACAATATAGACAAACCATGCCACGATAGAGAGAACGGCTTTGTCGATATTTTCCATGCTGAACAGGTTATGCATGTAAAACAGGCCAGTACACAGCGTGAGCGTCAGCAGCACCACGCCAATCTGCGTGATGTGAAACATTTTGCGCTCAATGCTCATCAGCGGGGGCATTTCATTATTGAACGCCAGCTTTTTGTTTTTGAGCTGATAGTCGATCCATGCCAGCTGCAACGCATACAACGCGGCAATGATCAATGTGGCGTAAGCGAACAGCGACAGGCCGATGTGTATCATCATACCTGGCGTGGCTTCGAGGTGGGTGATGTACTCGTTCGGCATGAACGTGGCGAAGGCCAGGTTAATCAATGCAAAGGCGTAGACAACAGGCAGCAGCAGCCAGCCGCGATTGCGTGAAGCGACAATTGTCATGACGGTACAAATCATCAGGCTGACCAGCGAACCGACGTTCAGCAGGCTCAGATTTTGACCGCTTTCGCCGCCGGGCAGGATTCGGGCTTCCAGCGCAAAAGCATGGCACACCAGCGCGATGACCGCAGAAAGGATAGCCATACGCCGCCAGCCGCTGTTTTTTTGCAGCAAAGCAGGAACGATCAGCGCGAGGCTGATGGAATAGGCGACAAGAGCGAGTAAAGCAAAAACGGGCATAGGAGTGTCGACAGTTGGCCAGTGAGAGAGAAGCAGTATAGCGTTACGTGACCGCTGCTCCAACCGTTGCATAACAACAAAGGCGGCTTCATGTTATACTGCGACAAAATTCTGTATATGTGTCGCGCTAGCGACCAACCGTTTCCACCCCAGGCGAGAGACAATGTTTGATAATTTAACCGATCGTTTGTCGCGCACGCTGCGCAATATCAGTGGCCGTGGACGCCTTACTGAAGACAACGTTAAAGAGACGCTGCGCGAAGTGCGCATGGCGCTGCTGGAGGCTGACGTTGCGCTTCCTGTAGTGCGAGAGTTTATCAATCGCGTAAAAGAGAAAGCGGTTGGTCATGAAGTTAACAAGAGCCTGACGCCGGGGCAGGAGTTCGTCAAGATTGTGCGCAACGAACTGGTTGCGGCGATGGGCGAAGAGAACCAGACCCTGAATCTGGCCGCGCAGCCGCCAGCCGTCGTGCTGATGGCGGGCTTGCAGGGCGCCGGTAAAACCACCAGCGTCGGTAAGCTGGGTAAATTCCTGCGCGAGAAGCACAAGAAGAAAGTGCTGGTCGTCTCTGCCGACGTTTATCGCCCGGCGGCGATCAAACAGCTGGAAACCCTGGCGCAGCAGGTTGACGTCGATTTCTTCCCGTCTGACGTCGGTCAGAAGCCGGTTGATATCGTCAATGCCGCGCTGAAAGAAGCGAAACTCAAATTCTACGACGTGCTGCTGGTGGATACCGCCGGTCGCCTGCACGTCGATGAAGCGATGATGGACGAAATCAAACAGGTCCACGCTTCTATTAATCCGGTAGAGACCCTGTTTGTCGTCGATGCGATGACCGGTCAGGATGCCGCAAATACCGCGAAAGCGTTTAACGAAGCGCTGCCGTTGACCGGCGTGGTGCTGACGAAAGTCGACGGTGACGCCCGTGGCGGTGCCGCGCTCTCTATTCGTCATATCACCGGCAAGCCGATTAAATTCCTCGGCGTTGGCGAGAAAACCGAAGCGCTGGAGCCGTTCCACCCGGATCGTATCGCGTCCCGTATTCTCGGCATGGGCGACGTGCTGTCGCTGATCGAAGATATTGAAAGCAAAGTTGACCGCGCGCAGGCTGAGAAATTAGCCAGCAAACTGAAAAAAGGCGACGGCTTTGATCTGAACGATTTCCTCGAACAGCTCAACCAGATGAAAAACATGGGCGGTATGGCGAGCCTGATGGGCAAGCTGCCGGGCATGGGCCAGATTCCTGACAACGTGAAATCGCAGATGGATGACAAGGTGCTGGTGCGGATGGAGGCGATCATCAACTCGATGACGCTGAAAGAGCGCGCGAAGCCAGAAATCATCAAAGGTTCCCGTAAACGCCGTATCGCAGCCGGTTGTGGCATGCAGGTACAGGACGTTAACCGTCTTCTGAAACAGTTCGACGACATGCAGCGCATGATGAAGAAAATGAAGAAAGGCGGGATGGCGAAGATGATGCGTGGCATGAAGGGTATGATGCCGCCAGGCTTCCCGGGTCGTTAATCAGCCTGGCTTGTTTGCCATTTCGGCACCGGGGTGTGCTCGCCATCCTCACGTACTGCGTGTACGCTCCGGTGGCTGCGCGCACGCCGGCACCGAACTGCCTGCACCGCCGACGGCCTTTTATAGCAGAGTTATCAACTGCTGATTGCATTTTCCCCAGAAATCAGTAAAATTTTCGGGCTTTTAATATGACACCCGGGCTCCGTTCCTCGATGGGGCCTGGGTGTTTTATTCACACAAGAGGATGTTATGGTTACTATTCGTTTAGCTCGTCACGGCGCTAAAAAGCGTCCGTTCTACCAGGTTGTTGTTACCGACAGCCGTAATGCACGCAACGGTCGCTTCATTGAGCGCGTTGGCTTCTTCAACCCGATCGCCAGCGAAAAAGAAGAAGGCACCCGCCTGGATCTGGATCGCATCGCTCACTGGGTTGGCCAGGGCGCGACTATTTCTGATCGCGTTGCAGCGCTGATCAAAGCAGCAAACAAAGCAGCTTAATCTGTCACGGTGGTCATGATGAGCAAGCAACTCACTGCGCAAGCGCCCGTTGAACCCATCGTTTTGGGGAAAATGGGGTCGTCTTACGGTATTCGTGGGTGGCTCAGAGTGTTTTCTTCCACCGAAGACGCCGAAAGCATTTTTGACTATCAGCCCTGGTTTATCCAGAAGGCGGGTCAGTGGCAGCAAGTACAGCTGGAAAGCTGGAAGCACCACAATCAGGATCTGATCATCAAGCTGAAAGGCGTTGACGATCGTGATTCGGCGAATCTACTGACTAATTGCGAAATTGTCGTGGATTCCTCGCAGTTGCCAGCGCTGGAAGATGGTTCCTACTACTGGAAAGACCTTATGGGCTGCCAGGTAGTGACCACTGAAGGCTACGATCTCGGTAAAGTCGTCGATATGATGGAAACCGGTTCGAATGACGTCATCGTTATCAAGGCAAACCTGAAAGATGCGTTTGGTATCAAGGAACGTCTTGTGCCGTTCCTCGATGGGCAGGTTATCAAGAAAGTCGATCTCGCTACTCGTACTATCGAAGTAGATTGGGATCCTGGTTTTTAAACCACCGGATAAACGGTAAAAGTCGGCGTTATGGGGATTGGCTTGTGTTTATAGGTATCGTTAGCCTGTTTCCTGAAATGTTCCGCGCAATTACCGATTACGGGGTAACTGGCCGGGCAGTAAAAAATGGCCTGCTGAGCATCCAGAGCTGGAGTCCTCGTGATTTCACGCATGACCGGCACCGTACCGTGGACGATCGTCCTTACGGCGGCGGACCGGGGATGTTAATGATGGTGCAACCCTTGCGGGACGCCATTCATGCAGCAAAAAGCGCGGCGGGTGAAGGCGCTAAGGTGATCTATCTGTCACCTCAGGGACGCAAGCTTGATCAAGCGGGCGTCAGCGAACTGGCAACGAATCAGAAACTGATTCTGGTGTGCGGTCGCTACGAAGGAATAGATGAGCGCGTGATTCAAACCGAAATTGACGAAGAATGGTCAATCGGCGATTACGTACTCAGTGGTGGTGAGTTACCAGCAATGACGCTGATTGACTCCGTTTCCCGGTTCATTCCGGGGGTTCTGGGTCATGAGGCTTCGGCAATCGAAGATTCCTTTGCCGACGGATTACTGGACTGTCCACACTATACTCGACCTGAAGTGTTGGAAGGGATGGAAGTACCGGCAGTATTGCTGTCAGGAAACCATGCTGAGATACGTCGCTGGCGTTTGAAACAGTCGCTGGGCCGAACCTGGCTTAGAAGACCTGAACTTCTGGAAAACCTGGCTCTGACTGAAGAGCAAGCAAGGTTGCTGGCGGAGTTCAAAACGGAACACGCACAACAGCAACATAAACATGATGGGCTGGTCTGAGACCCCCAAATATCAGTTTACCCAGGATAAGAGATTAAATTATGAGCAACATTATTAAGCAACTTGAACAAGAGCAGATGAAGCAGGACGTACCTTCCTTCCGTCCGGGTGATACCGTGGAAGTGAAAGTATGGGTTGTTGAAGGTTCCAAAAAACGTCTGCAGGCATTCGAGGGCGTGGTTATCGCTATTCGTAACCGCGGTCTGCACTCTGCATTCACTGTTCGTAAAATTTCCAACGGCGAAGGCGTTGAGCGTGTCTTCCAGACTCACTCTCCGGTAGTTGACAGCATTGCTGTTAAACGTCGTGGTGCCGTTCGTAAAGCTAAACTGTACTACCTGCGTGAGCGTACTGGTAAGGCTGCTCGTATTAAAGAGCGTCTTAACTAAGATATCGCTCAGGCGACATCCTGTAAGAAAGGGCTGGCCAGTTGGCTGGCCCTTTTTTTATCTTCGTGAAGCTCACAACGTTAACCATTAGTTCATAAATCATTTACAATGCCCGTTCGTTACGGGAGGGGCAGTGGTTATCGGTACATTTCGTCAGCCTGCGTATCAACGCAACGCGACATGGCTCGCGATGTTTGCGATCCTGCTGATCGTGGTGGCGCCGCTTATCTCCGTCTCGTTGCAAAAAGATCCCATGAGCGCCATGCCTGGTATGCATCATGACATGAGTATGATGGCTGAACATGACGGACATCATGGGCAGTCTTCATCAATGCCGATGCCTGTCGATCACGGTGAAGCGTGCGGGTATTGCGTCCTCCTGACCCATGTTCCTGGCCTGATGCTGGCGCTGGTCATCCTGTTGTCCGGGATGCTGCTCAGACAAAAGCTGACGCCGCCACGCCCGGTTGTTAAACACTGGCATTTCTTCCCCTGGCTTTATCCCGATACGCGCGCGCCGCCGCGCAGGTCTGCTGTTTCCTGAATCTAACAATACGTTTGTGCGCATAAGCGTCACGACACATGTGTGCTTTCTCTGAGGAAAAGTATGACAACCTGCACTCCGCGCGCGGCATGGATAACCCTGCTGCGACGTTTTCATTTCTACACAGGTCTGTTTGTCGGGCCATTTATCTTTGTGGCGGCCTTAACCGGTACGCTCTACGTTGCGACGCCGCAACTGGAAGAGGCGCTCTATGCACCGGCGCTACAGGGCACAGAGCAAGGAGAGCGGAAACCGCTGGCGGCGCAAATCGCTGTTGCCCAACAGGTGACGGGAGGGCATTTACGACTGCATGCCGTTCGTCCCGCTCTTGAAGAGGGCGCAACGACGCGGGTGATGTTTGCCGACCCCGGACTTGCCGCTTCTGAGAACCGAGCGATTTTCATCGATCCAGTGACGCTGGCGGTGAAAGGCGATATGACGGTCTATGGCACCAGTGGCATTTTGCCCCTGCGTCAGTGGATTGATTATGCTCACCGCTCTTTGCTATTGGGGGATATCGGGCGAATTTACAGCGAGCTGGCGGCCTCCTGGATGTGGGTTGCGGCGACTGGCGGCATCATGCTCTGGTATTTCACCCGACCAAAACGTCGGCTGAATAATCGGGTGCAAAATAACCGGCGTTTACACGTAATGCTGGGGTGGTTACTGCTGGCGGGGATGCTGCTGTTCTCGGCAACCGGTTTAACCTGGTCCCAGTGGGCCGGAGGCAACGTGGATAAAATGCGTGCGGCCTTTGGCTGGCTGACGCCGCAGGTGAATACGCAGCTTTATGGCGACGAACACTCTGCTGATGAACATGCCGATCATCATGCAGGGCAGGAAATGCCGGTTATGCATATGGATATCAGCCAGTTTGATACGGTTCTGCATACGGCGCAGACGGCGGGAATTGATGCTAAAAAGCTGGAGATTCGTCCGGCCAAAGATGCGCAACATGGCTGGACGGTAACTGAAATTGATCGCCGCTGGCCGACACAGGTTGATGCGGTATCAGTAGACGCCGCAACCCTGCATGTTATCGACCGGACGCATTTTGCTGACTTTCCGCTTATGGCAAAGCTGACGCGCTGGGGCGTCGATTTCCATATGGGTATACTGTTTGGTCTGCCAAATCAGTTACTGCTGATCGCCTTCGGCATCGGGCTTTGCCTGATGATTATTATTGGCTACCGTCTGTGGTGGATTCGCCGACCGGCCCGGTCAGGCGTTAACCCGGCGCAAACGCTGATGCAGTGTTGGCTTACGTTAGGTTGGCCGGGAAGGTGCGGGGTTCTGGTGCTGGCTGTCGCCCTGGGGATGGTGATGCCAGTGCTGGGAGGCAGCCTGCTGGTATTTATCGTTATCGACTGGCTGCGCTGGTTCAGCACGTCTCGCGCCGCCCTTGCGCAGCCAGTTGACTAGCATTACGGCGTGCTGATGACGACGGCAACGCGGCGGTTTTCAGCACGACCTTTCGCGCTCTGATTGCTGGCGACCGGGTGTTTTTTACCTAAACCCTGCGTCGTCAGATTGCTGCGAGGGATGTTGGCGCCTTCGGCCCAGGCGTCAGCAACCACATTGGCGCGCTTGAGCGACAATGCTTCGTTATAACTGTCTTCGCCGTAGTTGTCAGTATGGCCATCCATACGGGCATGTTTCAGCCCGGTGGCTGCTAGCCTGGAGGCCATCTCGCGGATTTGCTGCTGGCTTTCCGGGCGTAACTTATAGTCGTTTTTATCAAATAAAATGTTGTCAGACAGCCCCAGAGACCAGTCGCCTGCTGATTCAGTAAACCCATAGGATTTCATTGCCGCAACTTGTTCGGGCGTAAATTTCCCCTGCGGCGTCTGGCAACCCGCCAGAATCAACGCTATCAGAATGATCGGGGAGAAAAGTCGCTTTAGCATATATCTATTCCTGTTATTTAATTGAACGTTCAGAACGCTGATGTTTGGCCTGATACATATTACGATCGGCCAACTCTTGTAATTTTTCTGCGGAAGCATGTTCCCACGTCAGCGCGAAACCAATACTCAGCGTCATACTCGCCAGATGCCCGTTATGCAGATCAAAGGGGCGATTAAATTCTTGCGATAATGCCGAACAAATGCGTTTAACTTCGTACTCCGAATGCACGTTGTAAAGCACCATGGCGAATTCATCTCCGCCAAGTCGATATGGCTGGTGGTGATTGCCGCCAAACTCCGCCAGTCGCCGGGCGACCTCGATCAAAACGCGATCTCCTGCGGCATGCCCCCATGTATCGTTAATGAATTTGAAATTATCGCCGTCCAGAAATAGCAGCGCCGAACAGCTACGGGCGGAGCTGTCATTCATCAACTCAGTTATGCTGTTACGAAAGGCGGCACGATTAGCAAGACCAGTAAGGGGGTCGTGCAGCGCGGTACGCAAAAGCTGGGCGTTTTTAGCCTGTAGCCGCAGTTGCCACTCTTCCATCTCATCCAGCAGGCTGTTGAAATCCTGGGCAAAAAGATGGAACTCTTCAATGCGTTCCTCAGAAACGCGACGTGAAAAGTTACGGTTCGTGCGTACATCATGTACCACATCGGTGATGTTTTGCAGCGCGTCCACCACGCCATTATGCAAATAACGCGTGAGCATTAACGCAATGCCGGATGCGAGCAAAATACACCCGGTAAGAACCGCCAGCGAGAGCCAGATAAAATGACCAATCAAGCTGTCGCGCGCGGTCAGGCAGACCTCGCCGATAATTTTGCCATTGTGCCAGACGGGCTGAGTCACCGGCAGCGGGAAAAGCCACTGGCTGATCAGGCCATTGAGCTTATCGTCCGATGCTTGTGCGTCATAGTACCAGGAGGCGATCACCTTCTGGTTTTTATCGCGGACCTCTGCGGCCGAGAACTGCCCCTGGCGCCCCAGCGCGGCCAGCGTTTCTGTCGCGGCGACGCCATCGGAAAACACCAATGCGGCCTCAAGACTATGGGTCATTGTCGCGGCAGTCAGATCCAGATTTTTTTGCGCATATTGTTTCAGCGTCAGGACAGAGGCGACGCAAAGCAGCAGCCAGATCAGCAACATGGTGACCAGTACGCTGATCATGTTGATCCGGCGTAATGTACGCTTAAAGGTCGGGCGCGTTGTAGGGAAAAAATCCTTATCCATGCTTTTGATTCCGTGCAAGCATCAATACGTCGGGGTTCACTCTTACGCCACTGCGTGACAGGGAATCCAGATTTACGGAAAATCTGACTTCATCATTGTTTATGATCAGACAAAATGCGCTGCCAATAATGCATTCAGTATTTTGTTCGGCAATTAATAACAATGCCTTAGACGGATATTTATTCGTTAATTCTACCTGATACGCCGGAGATTCACTGCCGAAATAAAAGCCATCGCAACGGGCTGTCAGAGCTTCCTGCTCCGTGCGGATGATGACGGGCAGATAAGGTAATGACCTGGCGCTGTTGTCGTTCAGCACATCGGCAAAACGAGACGAGGCGAAAATACATAGCCGTGGAGGGCCAGATAATGCAGGCCAGCGTGTATAGCTGACGATACCGGAAACGATTGAGCGTACAGATTTCGCTTCTTCTGTGATGCCCTGAGCATACAGTGGTAATCCTGCCAGTAATAGCGTTAGCAGGAGTATGAGTCGGTGAGAAAAGCTCATAAACAGGTGCCCACCAGCGTCAGTCAAAAAGCATCAAAATACATCCGTGATTGTTTGCAGCAAAATAACATTATTTTGCCTGTCAGTCATTACACCATGCCGATTAATGGTATTTCCTTAAGTTAAATCCCATACTTATTTATTGGTAAGGTCTTAATTAATTTAGCCGCATTGAGCGAACACCTTCGTCTGCGCCTTTTTGCCAGGCATTATGCAATTGACTGGCGTTTTCAACCGTGTCGCAACTGGCGGGAAATGTTTTTCCGGCCAGTCCTCTGGCGTGGACAAAGTTTAACTGGCAGGTTTTTCGCTGGCCTTCGGCGTAGCCCTTAAGATATTGCGTTCGCTCCACGTCAGGATCGTTCCAGGCGTCAGCCAGTGTTTCGTTATCTTTGACGGCAACGCCTGAAATCGCATCTTCGATACCGGCGCTATACCAGTCGGTCGCGGTCCAGGTGGGAGCATGCGTGTAAGGATCGATCTGACATCCGCTGATGAATAAAACAAATAAGGCGCCAGCGAAACGCTTCATTGCCTGTTCTCCTGTGTTTTTCAAAGCATAGTGGATTCGCAAATATAATGATGTAAATTTTTATGTACGATTTGAATGGCGTTAATTGCGAGATAAATGGTTTATGTAAAGTAAAATTTACGGAATGTGGATTGAAATCTTTACCGATTATGTTATCGTTACGCCATCCTCTGTGAGGATCATTTATCGCAAACGAGCTAAACAGGATCGCCATCATGCAAAAAGACGCGCTGAACAACGTACACATTACCGACGAACAGGTTCTGATGACCCCGGAGCAACTCAAAGCGGCGTTCCCGCTGAGTTTGTCGCAAGAGGCGCAAATCGCCCAGTCACGTAAAACGATTTCTGACATCATCGCCGGTCGCGATCCGCGCCTGCTGGTGGTGTGCGGCCCTTGTTCTATCCACGATCCTGAAACCGCTCTGGAATACGCTCGTCGATTTAAAACTCTTGCCGCAGAGGTCAGCGATAGCCTCTACCTGGTAATGCGCGTCTATTTTGAAAAGCCCCGTACCACTGTCGGCTGGAAAGGGTTGATTAACGATCCTCATATGGATGGCTCGTTTGATGTGGAAACCGGCCTGAAGATTGCGCGTCAACTTCTGGTGGAACTGGTGAACATGGGCTTGCCGCTGGCGACGGAAGCGTTAGATCCAAACAGCCCGCAATACCTGGGCGATCTGTTTAGCTGGTCGGCAATCGGCGCGCGTACGACCGAATCCCAAACCCACCGTGAAATGGCCTCTGGCCTTTCCATGCCCGTTGGCTTTAAAAACGGGACGGATGGCAGCCTGGCGACGGCGATTAACGCCATGCGTGCCGCTGCTCAGTCACACCGTTTTGTCGGTATCAACCAGGCGGGGCAGGTCGCTCTGCTGCAAACTCAGGGCAACCCGGATGGCCATGTCATTCTGCGCGGTGGGAAAGCGCCAAACTACAGCCCGGCAGATGTCGCGCAGTGTGAAAAAGAGATGGAACAGGCAGGACTCCGCCCGTCTCTGATGGTAGATTGCAGCCATGGTAACTCGAATAAAGATTACCGTCGCCAGCCTGCCGTGGCAGAGTCTGTGGTCGCGCAGATCAAAGACGGCAACCGTTCCATTATTGGCTTGATGATTGAAAGTAATATTCACGAAGGCAACCAGTCCTCCGAGCAACCGCGCAGTGAAATGAAATACGGCGTGTCTGTTACGGATGCGTGTATCAGTTGGGAAGCCACGGATGCACTGCTGCGTGAAATTCATCAGGATCTGAACGGCCAACTGGTGGCGCGTGTAGCATAAGAGGTTGGTTATGGTTGCTGAGTTGACCGCGTTACGCGATCAAATAGATGAAGTGGATAAGGCGCTGCTGGATTTACTGGCTAAGCGCCTGGAGCTGGTGGCCGAAGTCGGTGAAGTGAAAAGCCGCTTTGGATTGCCGATTTACGTGCCTGAGCGTGAAGCGTCTATGCTGGCTTCACGCCGTGCGGAGGCGGAAGCGCTTGGCGTTCCTCCCGATCTGATTGAAGACGTCTTGCGTCGGGTGATGCGTGAGTCTTACTCCAGTGAGAATGACAAAGGGTTTAAGACGCTTTGTCCTTCTCTGCGCCCGGTGGTTATCGTCGGCGGCGGCGGTCAGATGGGCCGTTTGTTTGAAAAAATGCTCACGCTGTCGGGATATCAGGTACGCATACTTGAGCAACAGGACTGGGGACGGGCGCAGGAGATCGTGGCCGATGCCGGGATGGTGATCGTAAGTGTGCCGATTCATATCACGGAGCAGGTGATCGCGAAATTACCGCGTTTGCCTGCGGACTGTATTCTGGTCGATCTTGCATCGATTAAAAACGGACCGCTACAGGCGATGATGGCGGCGCACGATGGCCCGGTACTGGGCTTACACCCGATGTTTGGCCCGGACAGCGGCAGTCTGGCAAAGCAGGTGGTTGTCTGGTGCGATGGCCGTCAGCCGGAGGCGTACCAGTGGTTCCTTGAGCAAATTCAGGTGTGGGGCGCGCGGCTGCATCGGATTAGCGCCGTTGAGCACGATCAGAATATGGCGTTTATTCAGGCGCTGCGTCACTTCGCGACGTTCGCTTACGGTTTGCACCTGGCGGAAGAGAATGTCCAGCTGGAACAACTGCTGGCGCTGTCGTCACCGATTTACCGTCTCGAACTGGCGATGGTTGGGCGACTGTTTGCGCAGGATCCGCAGCTGTATGCCGATATTATTATGTCGTCGGAAAATAACCTGGCGCTGATCAAACGCTACTATAAACGTTTTGGCGACGCGATTGGTTTGCTGGAGCAGGGCGACAAGCAGGCCTTTATCGACAGTTTCCGCAAGGTTGAGCATTGGTTTGGTGATTATGCCAAACGCTTCCAGAACGAAAGTCGCACGTTGTTACGCCAGGCTAACGATAGCCGACAATAAGTGAGATGCCTGATGGCGACGCAGGTGCGTCTTATTCGGCCTACAAAATTGCATGAATCGTAGGCCGGATAAGCGTAGCGCTATCCGGCATTATCAAACAGTTAGTTCGGATCGACAGGCACAACGTTCTCGCTGGGGTAGCAGCCCAGTACCTTCATTGAGCGGGTAATTTCCCCTAACTCTTTCAGCGCTTTTTTCATCTCCGGTGATTCCAGGTTGGCCTGGATATCGAGATAAAACATCTCTTCCCACGGGTTGCCGTGAATCGGACGGGACTCCAGTTTGGTCATGATCAGGTTGTGGTTGCGCAGCACCAGCAGCGCCTCAACCAGTGCACCTGCCTGTTGACCCGTGGCGATCAGCAGCGTGGTTTTCGCCGGGACCTGGTCGGAAACATTGACGGCTTTGCGCGCCAGCACCACGAAACGGGTAATATTCTGCGTCTGGTTGGCTTCGATTCTTTCCAGCACCTGTAGCCCATGCAGCACGCCACCGGCTTCGCTACCCAGTGCCGCCACGCGTGGAGAGTTCGCCTGCGCCACTTTTTCCATCGCCGCAGAGGTGCTTTCAGTGTACTCAATTTTCCAGTGCGGATAGCGGTTAAGGAATTTACTGCACTGCTGGAACGGCTGCGGGTGGCTGTAGACCGTCTCAATGGTGTTTAAATCGGTCGTCCCTGAAACCAGCACGCAGTGGTCGATGGTAATGGTCATCTCGCCCACGATAGAGAGGCTGGTGTGCTGCAACAGATCGTAGACGTCGTTGATCGCGCCTGAACTGGTGTTTTCAATCGGCACGACGGCGTAGTCCGCTTGCCCGGTTTCGACCTGATTAAAGATATCAGCGAATTTTGCGCAGCCGCTTTCAATAAACTGTTCAAAATGGCGGGCGGCATACTGACGCGCAGCGAGGTGCGAGTACGACCCTTTTGGTCCAAGAAAGGCAATACGCGCTGAATGCGGGTTAATTTTGTTCAGATGTTGCTGCAACAGCGCCTGCTGGGTAAGGACGGAATCTTCAATGATGAGTTGGAACAGGCGAGTAATATAGTGCGCGTCCAGATGATGGGCTTTGCCAAGCGCGATCAGTCTGTCCAGCAGGTCGCGCTCGCGATCGATATCACGCACCGGGCGATGAGAAAGCAGCTTCGCTTTCCCGACTTCAACGGCCAGCTCACGACGCTCCGCCAGTAAGGCCAGTAATTTTACATCCAGAGCGCTTATTTTCTCTCGCAGCGCCAGTAACGGGTTTTCCGATGTCATAGTGTTGCCTTTCTTGTTATCAATAAAAAAGGCCTCCCGTGTGGGAGGCCTTATTGTTCGTCTTCGCATTCTTTTTCACACGACGAAACGCCTCCCATTCAGGGGAAGGTAAAAAAGAATGCGAAGAAGAACGGGATAAGTTTCATGTCAGTTTCCTTTAGCGACTTCAGTAAAGTACCCGTACTGTTTTAATCCTGTCAACAAAAAACGCGCCCGAAGGCGCGTTGGCGATACACTCAATGTAAGGGACTACTCTTCTTCTGCTTCGACGAAGTTGGCGTCTTTTACTGAAGTTGTGGCACGACGGGCTTCGCCTTTGTGCTGCACTTTATTGAGCTGCCGTTCCAGCTTGTTGATCAAATCGTTAATGGCGGCGTACATATCTTCGTGTTTTGCGCTGGCGACCAGATGTCCGTTCGGGGTATTGATGGTGGCATCAGCGATGAAACCCTGTGGCTCCTTAGACAGAATGATATGTGGATTAATCAGGTGAGTTTGCCATTTTTCTAGTTTGGCGAGACGGTCTGCGACATGCTGGCGTATTGCCGGAGTAATTTCCATTTGTTTACTGGTAATGTTCATTGTCATAAATTTTACCTCTTGTCTTTCCCGTCTTGGTGATTCCAGCATACCGTTCCCAATGTCAAAAAGCGTGATTTAAATCACATTATTTTGTCACTTTTTGTCAAGGAAGCCTTTTTGTGAGTTATCGCAGGAACAACGGATTTTTTACTTGAGGAATAGCCGAAAGGGAGCCATATTTGACGGGATGCGTTGTACTGAAACCGCTTCAGCAACAGCGTAAAATGGATAAAAAAACGGCAGCCTTCGGGCTGCCGTTTTGCGTTCAGTACGCAATCAGGTGTTGCGACCATTGGCGGCGATAATTTTTGCCACTTTGTCAGCCTGAGTCGTCATCTGCATCTGACGATAAGCGTTTTCCATCAGCGGCAGAGCGTCGCGCGTCGCCTGCGTATCCGGGAAGTCGCGCAGCATACCTTCCACACGGTTTACCACGGCAACCCATGCGCCGCGAGCGGTGTAGTAGTCGGCAACGGAGTATTCATACTTCGCCAGACGATCTTTCAGGAAGACCAGACGTTTGGTGGCGTCGGTTGTGTACTGGCTGTTCGGATAGCTACGCACCAGCTTTGAGAAATCATTGAATGCAGCTCGGGCGTGCTGCGGATCGCGATCGCTACGATCGACGCCGAAGAAACCTTGCAGCGCGCTGTCATCCAGCGCCATATTGGTCAGACCGCGCATATACATGACATAATCAATATTCGGGTGCGTCGGATTGAGGCGAATAAAACGATCGATGGCGGCCTGAGCTAACGGCAGATCGGCGTTTTTGTAGTAGGCGTAGATCAGATCCAACTGCACCTGCTGAGAATACGGTCCAAATGGATAACGGTTATCCAACGCTTCCAATTGCGTTATTGCCTGTTTCCAGTTACCGTCCTGCAGCTTTTGCTGGGCAGTCGCGTAGATTTCGTTAGGCGGATTATCGGGCACCTCTTCCTTTGAACCAGAGCAACCCGCCAAAAACAGGCTCAACGTGGCTGCTGCCACCAGATATTTCATGCGCGTCATGACGTTTTGACTTTCCTCAAAATGTTTTACGGGAGATTCTCTGTTCCTGCTCCCGGTTAAGACCAGCTACAATAGCACACTATATTAAACGGCAAAGCCGTAAAACCCAACGTTAAACGAAGAAGCTGTATATGGCACAACGAGTACAACTCACCGCAACGGTATCCGAAAACCAACTCGGTCAACGCTTAGATCAGGCTTTGGCCGAAATGTTCCCGGATTATTCACGTTCGCGCATAAAAGAATGGATTCTCGATCGGCGCGTGCTGGTCAACGGTAAACTTTGCGATAAACCGAAAGAAAAAGTATTGGGCGGCGAACAGGTTTCCATTAACGCGGAAATCGACGAAGAGATCCGCTTTGAGCCGCAGGATATCCCGCTGGATATCGTCTACGAAGATGACGATATCCTTGTCATCAACAAACCGCGCGATTTAGTGGTTCACCCTGGCGCCGGTAATCCTGATGGTACGGTACTGAACGCGCTGTTGCATTACTACCCGCCGATTGCTGACGTACCGCGCGCGGGTATTGTGCATCGTCTGGATAAAGACACCACAGGTCTGATGGTGGTGGCGAAAACGGTTCCGGCGCAAACGCGACTGGTGGAGTCTTTGCAGCTGCGTGAAATCACCCGTGAGTATGAAGCGGTCGCGATCGGACATATGACGGCGGGCGGTACGGTAGATGAACCGATCAGCCGTCACCCGACCAAACGAACCCATATGTCAGTGCATCCAATGGGGAAACCTGCGGTGACTCACTACCGCATCATGGAACATTTCCGTGTGCATACGCGTCTGCGGTTGCGTCTGGAAACCGGACGTACGCACCAGATCCGCGTGCACATGGCGCATATCACGCATCCGCTGGTGGGCGATCAGGTGTATGGCGGTCGTCCGCGTCCACCGAAGGGGGCATCGGAAGCGTTTATCTCCACGTTGCGTCAGTTTGATCGCCAGGCGCTGCACGCGACGATGCTGCGTCTTTACCATCCGATTTCCGGTATTGAAATGGAGTGGCATGCGCCGATTCCGCAGGATATGGTGGAGCTGATTGACGTGATGCGCGCTGACTTCGAAGAACATAAGGATGATGTAGACTGGCTATGAGTAAGCTAATTGTTCCGCAGTGGCCAATCCCGGAGGGGGTTGCAGCCTGTAGTTCTGTACGTACAGGCGGTGTCAGCTTACCGCCTTACGATTCTCTGAATCTGGGCGCCCATTGCGGCGATAACCCGGAACATGTGGAAGAGAATCGCAAGAGACTCTTTGCTGCGGGCAATTTGCCGTCAAAACCCGTCTGGCTTGAACAGGTGCATGGCAAGGACGTGCTGAAACTCACCGGCGAGCCTTATGCATCCAAACGTGCGGATGCGTCGTACAGCAATACCCCCGGCACCGTTTGCGCGGTGATGACGGCGGACTGTTTGCCCGTGTTATTTTGTAATCGCGCGGGAACGGAAGTGGCGGCGGCTCATGCGGGCTGGCGCGGATTATGTGAAGGTGTGCTGGAAGAAACGGTCGCCTGCTTTGCCGATAAACCTGAAAACATTATCGCCTGGCTGGGTCCGGCTATTGGCCCTGCTGCTTTTGAAGTGGGGGCTGAAGTGCGTGAAGCGTTTATCGCAAAAGATGCGAAGGCGAGCAGCGCATTTCAGGCGCGCGGCGAAAAATATCTGGCGGATATTTATCAGCTTGCGCATCAACGTCTGGCGAATGTGGGAGTTGAAAGCGTCTATGGCGGCGATCGCTGTACTTACAGCGAAAGTGAGACTTTCTTCTCTTATCGTCGCGACAAGATCACAGGTCGTATGGCAAGTTTTATTTGGCTGATATAACCTAAAGAATCAAGACGATCCGGTACGTGTAATTTTCTTTTCACATAATTCAGGTCATTCACCTTGAATAATTGAGGGATGACCTCATTTAATCTCCAGTAGCAATTTTGACCTGTTATGGGAGGAGTTATGCGTCTGGATCGTCTTACTAATAAATTCCAGCTTGCTCTTGCCGATGCCCAGTCGCTCGCACTGGGGCACGACAACCAATTCATCGAACCTCTTCATTTAATGAGCGCCTTACTGAATCAGGAAGGGGGAGCGGTACGTCCTTTATTAACGTCCGCTGGCATTAATGCTGGCCAGTTACGCACGAGTATTGATCAGGCGCTGAGCCGTTTACCGCAGGTGGAAGGCACCGGCGGCGACGTACAGCCGTCTCAGGATCTGGTGCGTGTACTGAATCTTTGCGACAAGCTGGCGCAAAAACGTGGGGACAACTTTATTTCGTCGGAACTGTTCGTTCTGGCTGCGCTTGAGTCTCGCGGCACGCTGACCGACCTACTGAAATCGGCCGGGGCGACCACCGCCAATATCACTCAGGCAGTTGAACAAATGCGCGGAGGTGAAAGCGTGAACGATCAAGGGGCTGAAGACCAACGTCAGGCCTTGCAAAAATATACCGTCGACCTGACCGAGCGCGCGGAGCAGGGCAAGCTCGATCCGGTGATTGGTCGTGATGAAGAAATTCGCCGTACCATTCAGGTACTGCAACGCCGTACTAAAAACAACCCGGTATTAATTGGTGAACCGGGGGTCGGTAAAACGGCGATTGTCGAAGGGCTGGCGCAGCGAATCATTAATGGCGAAGTGCCGGAAGGGCTGAAAGGCCGTCGCGTACTGGCGCTGGATATGGGCGCGCTGGTGGCCGGGGCGAAGTATCGCGGTGAGTTTGAAGAGCGTCTGAAAGGCGTGCTGAACGATCTCGCCAAACAGGAAGGCAACGTCATCCTGTTTATCGATGAATTACACACGATGGTCGGCGCGGGTAAAGCCGACGGCGCAATGGATGCCGGGAACATGCTGAAACCGGCACTGGCGCGTGGGGAACTGCACTGTGTGGGCGCCACGACGCTGGACGAATATCGCCAGTACATCGAAAAAGATGCGGCGCTGGAACGCCGTTTCCAAAAAGTGTTCGTCGCGGAACCGTCTGTGGAAGATACCATCGCTATTCTGCGTGGTCTTAAAGAACGTTATGAGCTGCACCACCATGTGCAGATTACTGACCCGGCGATTGTGGCGGCGGCAACCTTATCTCACCGCTACATTTCCGATCGCCAGTTGCCGGATAAAGCCATCGACCTGATCGATGAAGCGGCATCCAGCATCCGTATGCAGATTGACTCCAAGCCGGAAGAACTGGACAGGCTCGACCGCCGTATTATTCAGCTTAAGCTGGAACAGCAGGCGTTAATGAAAGAGTCTGATGAGGCGAGCAAAAAACGCCTCGATATGCTCAACGAGGAACTGGATGATAAAGAACGCCAGTACTCTGAATTAGAAGAAGAGTGGAAAGCAGAGAAAGCCTCTCTGTCCGGTACGCAGACCATTAAGGCCGAACTGGAGCAGGCGAAAATCGCCATCGAACAGGCGCGTCGTGTGGGCGATCTGGCGCGGATGTCTGAACTTCAGTACGGCAAAATCCCTGAGCTGGAAAAACAGCTGGAAGCGGCGACTCAATCTGAAGGTAAAACCATGCGTCTGTTACGCAATAAAGTGACGGATGCGGAAATTGCTGAAGTGCTGGCGCGGTGGACGGGGATTCCGGTTGCCAGAATGCTTGAAGGCGAACGTGAAAAACTGCTGCGTATGGAGCAGGAATTACACAGCCGCGTGATTGGGCAGAATGAGGCCGTTGAAGCGGTATCGAATGCCATTCGCCGTAGCCGTGCGGGACTGGCCGACCCGAATCGTCCAATTGGTTCGTTCCTGTTCCTTGGGCCGACCGGGGTGGGTAAAACCGAACTGTGCAAGGCGCTGGCAAACTTTATGTTTGATAGCGATGACGCGATGGTGCGTATCGACATGTCTGAGTTCATGGAAAAACACTCCGTGTCTCGTCTGGTTGGCGCGCCTCCGGGATATGTGGGTTATGAAGAGGGCGGTTATCTGACGGAAGCGGTACGTCGTCGTCCTTATTCCGTCATACTGCTGGACGAAGTTGAGAAAGCGCATCCTGATGTATTCAACATTCTGTTGCAGGTGCTGGATGATGGCCGTCTGACGGACGGGCAAGGGAGAACGGTCGACTTCCGCAACACGGTTGTCATTATGACCTCAAACCTCGGTTCCGATCTGATCCAGGAGCGTTTCGGTGAGCTGGATTACGGCCATATGAAAGAACTGGTGCTTGGTGTGGTCAGCCACAACTTCCGCCCGGAATTCATTAACCGTATAGATGAAGTCGTGGTATTCCATCCGTTGGGTGAAAAACATATCGCTTCTATTGCACAGATCCAGTTGCAGCGTCTGTACAAACGTCTGGAAGAGCGCGGGTATGAAATTCACATCTCTGATGATGCGCTGAAATTGCTGAGCGCGAATGGTTACGATCCGGTTTACGGGGCGCGTCCATTGAAACGTGCAATTCAGCAGCAGATTGAAAACCCGCTGGCGCAGCAAATCTTGTCTGGTGAGCTGATTCCGGGTAAAGCGATTCGTCTGGAGGCGAATGACGATCGCATTGTGGCAGTGCAGTAAGTCACAAATAATAAAAAACGGGCCCATTCGGGTTCGTTTTTGTTTAAAAACCAGGCAAAAATAAAAGGGTGATATGCAAAACGTCCAAAAAACGAACGGTTGATAAGTTTTTTCTAATTTCCCCTTGTCAGGCCGGAATAACTCCCTATAATGCGCCTCCACTGACACGGAACAACGGCACACAGGCCGCCGGGTCAGCGGGGTTCAGCGATGAACACCGGCAGAGAAAAGCAAAAATAAATGCTTGACTCTCAAGCGGGAAAGCGTATTATGCACACCCCGCACCGCTGAGAAAAAGCGAAGCGGCACTGCTCTTTAACAATTTATCAGACAATCTGTGTGGGCACTCAAAGTGACATGGATTCTTAATGTCTTCGGACAATAAATGAATACCAAGTCTCTGAGTGAACACGTAATTCATTACGAAGTTTAATTCACGAGCATCAAACTTAAATTGAAGAGTTTGATCATGGCTCAGATTGAACGCTGGCGGCAGGCCTAACACATGCAAGTCGAACGGTAACAGGAAGCAGCTTGCTGCTTTGCTGACGAGTGGCGGACGGGTGAGTAATGTCTGGGAAACTGCCTGATGGAGGGGGATAACTACTGGAAACGGTAGCTAATACCGCATAACGTCGCAAGACCAAAGAGGGGGACCTTCGGGCCTCTTGCCATCAGATGTGCCCAGATGGGATTAGCTTGTTGGTGGGGTAACGGCTCACCAAGGCGACGATCCCTAGCTGGTCTGAGAGGATGACCAGCCACACTGGAACTGAGACACGGTCCAGACTCCTACGGGAGGCAGCAGTGGGGAATATTGCACAATGGGCGCAAGCCTGATGCAGCCATGCCGCGTGTATGAAGAAGGCCTTCGGGTTGTAAAGTACTTTCAGCGGGGAGGAAGGTGTTGTGGTTAATAACCGCAGCAATTGACGTTACCCGCAGAAGAAGCACCGGCTAACTCCGTGCCAGCAGCCGCGGTAATACGGAGGGTGCAAGCGTTAATCGGAATTACTGGGCGTAAAGCGCACGCAGGCGGTCTGTTAAGTCAGATGTGAAATCCCCGGGCTCAACCTGGGAACTGCATCTGATACTGGCAGGCTTGAGTCTCGTAGAGGGGGGTAGAATTCCAGGTGTAGCGGTGAAATGCGTAGAGATCTGGAGGAATACCGGTGGCGAAGGCGGCCCCCTGGACGAAGACTGACGCTCAGGTGCGAAAGCGTGGGGAGCAAACAGGATTAGATACCCTGGTAGTCCACGCCGTAAACGATGTCGACTTGGAGGTTGTGCCCTTGAGGCGTGGCTTCCGGAGCTAACGCGTTAAGTCGACCGCCTGGGGAGTACGGCCGCAAGGTTAAAACTCAAATGAATTGACGGGGGCCCGCACAAGCGGTGGAGCATGTGGTTTAATTCGATGCAACGCGAAGAACCTTACCTGGTCTTGACATCCACGGAAGTTTTCAGAGATGAGAATGTGCCTTCGGGAACCGTGAGACAGGTGCTGCATGGCTGTCGTCAGCTCGTGTTGTGAAATGTTGGGTTAAGTCCCGCAACGAGCGCAACCCTTATCCTTTGTTGCCAGCGGTCCGGCCGGGAACTCAAAGGAGACTGCCAGTGATAAACTGGAGGAAGGTGGGGATGACGTCAAGTCATCATGGCCCTTACGACCAGGGCTACACACGTGCTACAATGGCATATACAAAGAGAAGCGACCTCGCGAGAGCAAGCGGACCTCATAAAGTATGTCGTAGTCCGGATTGGAGTCTGCAACTCGACTCCATGAAGTCGGAATCGCTAGTAATCGTGGATCAGAATGCCACGGTGAATACGTTCCCGGGCCTTGTACACACCGCCCGTCACACCATGGGAGTGGGTTGCAAAAGAAGTAGGTAGCTTAACCTTCGGGAGGGCGCTTACCACTTTGTGATTCATGACTGGGGTGAAGTCGTAACAAGGTAACCGTAGGGGAACCTGCGGTTGGATCACCTCCTTACCTTAAAGAACCTGCCTTTGCAGTG
>NZ_JAOWGF010000028.1:0-244282 GCF_030333285.1 Citrobacter sp. CK199
GTGGAGCGGTAGTTCAGTTGGTTAGAATACCTGCCTGTCACGCAGGGGGTCGCGGGTTCGAGTCCCGTCCGTTCCGCCACTTATTAAGAGCCCTGAGCTAACGCTCAGGGCTTTTTTCTTGCCTGCTGTTCCATTATTGCTTATTTCGCAAAAATCCTCTGCGTTCTACGATCTTTTTCCGCATAAAAATAACCAGATTGAACTGTCTCCGTATCTGCAAAACCGCAAGGTCGTGGATTGGGCAAAACAGCATGGAATTCACATCACCTCTTACATGACGCTGGCTTATGGTAAGGCACTGAAAGATGAAGTGATTGCCCGTATTGCCGCTAAGCACAATGCGACTTCGGCGCAGGTGATCCTTGCATGGGCAATGGGAGAAGGCTACTCCGTAATTCCTTCTTCTACTAAACGTGAAAATCTGGCAAGCAACCTGCTGGCGCTCGATCTGCATCTGGATGCCGAAGATAAAAAGGCGATTGCCGCACTGGACTGCAACGATCGCCTTGTCAGCCCGGAAGGTCTGGCGCCAGAGTGGGACTGATCGGCTAACCCTCTCTCTGTATCCTTAACCCTCTTTTACAGCTCCTTCGGGGGCTGTTTTTACATGATCGCTGAGAAAATCGATAAACGCCCGAATGCGGGTACTGACCGCACGATCGCTGTAATAAACGGCACTGAAAGGCATCTCTACCGGTAGGCGCTTATCGGCCATCAGCTCCACAAGCTCTCCCCGCGCGATTTCTTTATCAATCATATAGTCAGACAGGCAGGCGATCCCGTTACCACTCAGACAAAGCTGCTTGAGCGTCTCACCGCTATTTGACGACAGACCGCTGCTGATTTCATGGAGTTGTCCGTCGCTACATGCTACAGGCCATGTATTGAGCGAAGCCGGTTCAGTGAATCCGAGACATAGATGCTGTTTTAACTCTTCAATGGTTTCGGGTTTGCCAAAGCGGGCAATATAATCCGGCGATGCGATAATCTTTCGATAACTGGTAAAGAGCGGGCGGGCGCGCAGGCTTGAATCGGTCAGCGTCCCGGCACGTATGGCGACATCGACCTTTCGTTCAATCAGATTGATGAATGTTTCTGAGGAAACCAGTGATAACGTCATTTCTGGATAACGCTCGCGAAAAGGCTTAACCAGCGGCATCAGAAAGTGCAGTATCACCGGCGTGGCGGCGTCAATACGCAACAGGCCGCGTGGAGTGCTTCGCGTTTCCATCACCTCCGTTTCAGCGGCGGCCATGTCTTGTAATATTGACTGCACGCGACGAAAATAACGTTCGCCTTCTTCCGTCAGACTCAACTGGCGTGTTGTGCGATTAAGCAGACTCACGCCCAGTTTCATCTCCAGCTTTTTGACCGCCCGGCTGACCGCAGAATTCGCCTGTCCAAGTTGCTCCGCAGCGCGGCTAAAGCTACCGCTTTCGACTACGGCAACAAATATCACGAGTTCTTCTGATGTAGCTTTCATTTTTGCACCTGAAGCAAAATTACATTGATATTTTGGCTATTTTTTCATTAAAACATCCTGGGCTGTTGGTTTCAATCTGCGCGTGAGGTGTGGTGGCCGGAGAGCCTGTTCTGACGGCGTTAACCTGTGATCGATTGGATAGACCAGTTCGCGCTGTTCCTGGTTAAATTTACGGAGGTAAGCGCTTGCTTACAAAACAATATGTAACTGCTCGTTGAAAGTGTGAGCTAAAATCCCTATAACAGAATAACCAGTCCGTGCCCGGGCTGGTTGACGTTACAGAGGTTTTAAAGTCAAACGTGCGAAAAAATACTTATGCCATGCGCTATATTGCCGGACAACCCGCCGAGCGGATTTTACCGCCTGGGTCGTTTGCGAGTATTGGCCAGGCATTACCCGCCGGAGTGCCGTTAAGCAGTGAAGACCGCATTCGGATTCTGGTGTGGAATATCTTTAAACAGCAGCGGGCCGAATGGTTATCGGTGCTGAAAAACTTTGGCAAAGATGCGCACCTGGTTTTATTACAGGAAGCGCAAACCACGCCTGAACTGGTGCAGTTTGCGACCGCTAACTATCTTGCAGCCGATCAGGTTCCCGCTTTTGTGTTACCTCAGCATCCTTCGGGCGTTATGACGCTTTCTGCTGCTCATCCCGTCTACTGCTGCCCGCTGCGCGAACGTGAGCCCATCTTACGTTTGGCGAAGTCAGCGCTGGTGACCGTTTATCCTTTGCCTGATACGCGATTGTTGATGGTGGTAAACATTCACGCCGTTAACTTCAGTCTTGGGGTGGATGTGTATAGTAAGCAGTTACTTCCTATTGGCGATCAAATTGCGCATCACAGCGGCCCGGTGATTATGGCCGGTGATTTCAATGCCTGGAGCCGACCACGAATGAACGCGCTATATCGCTTTGCGCGCGAGATGTCCCTGCGCCAGGTGCGTTTTACTGACGATCAGCGCCGACGGGCGTTTGGCCGTCCTCTTGATTTTGTGTTTTATCGAGGTTTGAACGTTAGCGAGGCTTCCGTACTGGTCACGCGCGCCTCCGATCATAACCCGCTACTCGTTGAATTCAGTCCCGGCAAACCTGAGCAATAAGGTGTGTCAGGTCTGCCGTGGGGCAGGCCTGAAGTGGTGCTGCCCTTTATTTTGCAAACAACCAAAGGACAACACGATGACAACACACTCCCACCATGACAACGTCGAAAAGCAGTTTGGCTCTCAGGCAAATGCCTATTTAACCAGTACCGTTCATACTTCTGGTCGTGACTTACAGCGACTGGCGGAACGGCTGTCCTCTTTTTCGCATGCCAGCGTACTGGATATGGGATGTGGCGCCGGGCACGCCAGTTTTATTGCTGCGCAGAACGTAAAGCAGGTGGTGGCTTACGATTTGTCTTCGCAGATGCTTGAGGTCGTCGTACAGGCGGCGAAAGAGAAAGGTTTAGAAAATATCGCGACCCGACAGGGGTATGCTGAAAATCTGCCGTTTGAGGATCACGCCTTTGATGTTGTGATTAGCCGCTATTCTGCACATCACTGGCATGATGTTGGGCTGGCACTGCGTGAAGTCAACCGGGTTCTGAAAGCGGGTGGCGTGTTGATTATGATGGATGTGATGTCGCCTGGGCATCCGGTGCGCGATATCTGGTTACAGACTGTAGAAGCGTTACGCGACACTTCTCATGTACGTAACTACTCCAGCGGTGAGTGGCTGTCCCTGGTGAATGATGCGAATCTGATTGTCGATACGTTGTTAACGGACCGCTTACCGCTGGAGTTCAGTTCATGGGTAACGAGAATGCGTACGCCTGCGGCGCTGGTTGAGGCTATTCGTTTGTATCAGAAGAGCGCATCCGCGGAGGTAAAAGCGTATTTCGCTTTGCAGGAGGACGGTTCGTTTACCAGCGATACGATTATGGTTGAGGCGCATAAAGCGGCATAAATAAAAAAGGCACTGGGGGGAAACCAGTGCCTTTTCTGAGTCATGCTATCAGGAGTCAGGTGTGCTGCTGTTCTTCACAAACAACGTTAGCTGATCGCCTGGTTGCAGATTTGCTGTATCGCTGTTCCAGCGCATCACATCTTTGATGTTCACCCCGTGACGTTTGGCGATACTCGAAAGCGAATCACCTTTCCGCACACGATAGGTAATGCTATCGCTGTTGTTGGCCAGACGCTGTGCGCTACTGCCTGCGCCAATCGTCAGACTTTGGCCCACTTTCAGGTTAGATCCGCGCAGACTATTCCACTGCTGCAAATCTTTCGTGCTCACGCCAAGGCGTGCCGCGATGCCGGAAAGCGTATCGCCAGAGCGAACTTTGTAGCTACGGCTGTTCAGCGGCGTATTGTCTGCGACCAGCGTAGACTGTACGGCAGCAATTTCGCCTGAAGCCAGAGACTCACGCAGTTGTTCTGCATGCTTCTTTGGCACCATCACGTACTGTGGGCCGCTAACGCCTAGCGTAGAGCCTTTCACGCCAGCATTAAACGCCTTCAGCTTGGTGACGGACATGCCCGCCATATCTGCAACTTGTGCCATCTCAACCGGGCTGCTCAAACGAACGCGCGCCAGCGCACGGCTTTCGTCTGTGGTTGGCAGACGCACGCCATAGCGTTTGCTGTTTTTGAGAATATCGCTCAATGCCAGCATTTTTGGCACGTACAGCTTCGTTTCCTGAGGTAACGAAAGCGACCAGAAGTCGGTGGCTTTGCCACGCGCCTTATTCGCTTTGATTGCCTTCATCACGCGACCTTCGCCGCTATTATAAGCTGCAACGGTCAACAGCCAGTCGCCATCAAACATCTTATTCAGACGCTGCATCATGTCTAACGCGGCCGTTGTGGAAGCCACAACGTCACGACGCGCATCATAATTGCGGGTCTGTTTCAAACCATAATTGCGCCCTGTGCTCGGAATGATCTGCCAGATGCCTGCGGCATTGGCGCCAGACGTTGCGTGTGGGTCAAAAGCGCTCTCCACTATGGGTAGTAGTACCAGTTCCATCGGCATGTTACGTTTCTTAACCTGCCCGGCTATCCAGTACATATACGGCTCTGCCCGTAAAGTTACATCGTGGAGATAGCTCTTATTGCGTAAATACTTCTGTTTCTGTTCGCGTATCCGGTTGTTCTCCGGAATTCCCATCTTTAGCTCGTCGCCAATGAAAGCCCACAAGTCTTGATCTGGCGCGAGAGACGTCCCATCGTCCATCCATCGTGCCTGACTCGTAAACTTTCCTGCTTCCCCTTGACCAGCTGCAGAAAGGCTCTGTGCGTGCTGTTGGACGTTGCCAGTGTTCTGAGACGACTGGCACCCCACAAGCAGGACAGAGGCGAGTAATATCGCTTTTGCCTTCATGTGTGTGTCAATAGTTGCTTAAAAGACGACCGATCATAACGGCGAAGTTCGCCAATGACAAGTAGGAATTGTCAGAAGCTGTCTTTCTTTGACCTTAACCAGGCAAAACGCTCTTCAGGTTGTTGCAACTTTGTTTCTTTGTTTATTTCATTAATTAAATCAGGATCTTCCGTTCTCAAAAAAATATTATTTTTCCGCTCATTTTTCAGAATTACGGGGAGTGTAATTTGGTTTTTTGCGCGTAACTCATTAACTTTACGATAATATTCATTTATGAACGAATCGTGCGGTAGGATGCTCAATGCAAACTTCATGTTTGCTAAAGTATACTCATGTGCGCAACAAATCAGCGTATCGTCAGGAAGGGCGCTGATTTTTTTAAGTGATTGATACATCTGTGAGGCTGTACCTTCAAACAGGCGTCCACAGCCTCCAGAGAAAAGGGTGTCGCCGCAGAAAAGGTAAGGGTGGCTAAAGTAACAGATATGTCCTAAAGTGTGACCCGGTGTGGCAAATATACTAAATTCATGCCCTAAAACGAGGGCGCTATCGCCATCTTTGACTACGTGCGTGGTTCCCTTATCTTGTGTTTCTGCCGGTCCGTAAACCACTACGTGCGGAAAATGTTGAAGAAGTTCTTTCACGCCGCCAACATGGTCGTGGTGATGGTGAGTGAGGAAAATCGCTTCCGGCTGCCAGTTCTTCTCTTTGATGGCATTTAGCACGGGAGCCGCTTCGCCAGGATCAACGATCAGACAACGTCCTTCATTATTACTCAGAACCCAGATGTAATTGTCCTGAAATGCGGGAATACTGTTAAGATTCATAAATTACCTCTTAATGCGTAGCGGAAGGTTGTGATGAAACCGGCAAGGATCCCTCAAACAGTCATAGCTCCCCATCGCTGGGGCGATTTGCCCTGGGGTGAATACTATCGTGAGGCGCTGGAGCATCAGCTTAACCCGTGGTTCGCCAAAATGTATGGTTTTCATTTGCTTAAAATTGGTAA
The DNA here is from genome assembly GCF_030333285.1 of Citrobacter sp. CK199. NCBI lineage: Bacteria > Pseudomonadati > Pseudomonadota > Gammaproteobacteria > Enterobacterales > Enterobacteriaceae > Citrobacter > Citrobacter sp. CK199. Next base: position 5,856 of record NZ_JAOWGF010000028.1, read on the forward strand.
TTTAAGCGCAGAAATCAACTCTGAAGCGTGCGCCGTTTCTCATCAAGTCAATATTTCCCTGCAAGGCGCGCCCGTCCAGGTTCAGGCCGATCCCTTACATCTTCCCTTTGCCGATAAGTCTGTTGATGTTTGTCTGTTGGCGCATACGCTACCGTGGTGCGTCGACCCACATCGGTTACTGCGTGAAGCCGACCGGGTGTTAATTGATGATGGCTGGCTGGTTTTGAGTGGTTTTAACCCGATTAGCCTGATGGGCCTGCGTAAGCTGGTGCCCGTCTTGCGTAAATCTTCACCTTATAACAGCCGGATGTTTACGCTGATGCGCCAACTGGACTGGCTCTCGTTATTGAATTTTGAAGTGCTGCACTACAGCCGTTTTCATGTTTTACCCTGGTCAAAGCAAGGGGGAAAGCTGCTGAGCACGCATATTCCGGCGCTGGGCTGCCTGCAACTGATTGTGGCGCGTAAGCGAACCATCCCGCTTACGCTTAACCCGATGAAACAAAATAAAAGCAAAGCGCGGATTCGCCAGGCCGTGGGCGCGACCCGGCAATACCGTAAGCCAGACGCTTAAGCCTCTGCCTGATAACCAACGTCTTCCTGCGTAGGATTCATCGCTGCCGCACGCGCCAGCTCATCGCAACGTTCGTTTTCAGGATGGCCGGCATGGCCTTTTACCCATTCCCATTTGATTTGATGTTGGCCCAGCGCGGCATCAAGACGCTTCCAGAGATCGACATTCTTTACCGGCTTTTTCTCCGCTGTTTTCCAGCCGCGCTTTTTCCAGTTGTGGATCCATTGCGTAATTCCCTGACGGACATACTGGCTGTCCGTGCTTAATGTGACTTCACAATGTTCTTTTAACGCTTCCAGCGCGACGATGGCCGCCATAAGCTCCATGCGATTGTTAGTTGTGAGGCTATATCCTTCACTAAAGGTTTTTTCATGGCCGCGATAGCGTAAAATAGCGCCATAACCACCTGGACCTGGATTTCCCAGGCAAGAACCATCGGTGAAAATTTCTACCTGTTTAAGCATCTCTGGTAGACTTCCTGTAATTGAAATCGATCGTAAAACGACAAGTCTGACATAAATGACCGCTATGAGCACTGCAATTACACGACAGATCGTCCTCGATACCGAAACCACCGGTATGAACCAGATCGGCGCCCACTACGAAGGCCATAAGATCATTGAGATCGGTGCGGTCGAGGTCGTGAACCGCCGCCTTACCGGCAATAACTTCCACGTCTATCTAAAACCGGACCGACTGGTGGACCCGGAAGCGTTCGGCGTACACGGTATTGCGGATGAATTTCTGCTTGATAAACCCGTTTTTGCCGATGTGGTTGACGACTTCCTGGAGTATATCCGTGGCGCGGAACTGGTGATCCATAACGCATCGTTTGATATCGGCTTTATGGATTATGAGTTCGCCAAGCTCAGTCGTGGTATTCCGAAAACAAGCGAGTTCTGCAAAATCACCGATAGCCTGGCGCTGGCGAGGAGGATGTTCCCCGGCAAGCGTAACAGCCTTGATGCGCTTTGTTCACGCTATGAGATAGATAACAGCAAACGTACGCTGCACGGCGCATTGCTCGATGCCCAGATTCTGGCCGATGTCTATCTGGCGATGACCGGCGGGCAAACGTCGATGGCCTTCTCAATGGAAGGGGAAACGCAGCAACAGCAGGGTGAAGCGACAATCCAGCGTATTGTCCGCCAGGCCAGCAAGTTACGCGTTGTTTTAGCGACTGATGAAGAGCTGATGGCGCATGAGTCGCGTCTCGACCTGGTGCAGAAGAAAGGCGGAAGTTGCCTCTGGCGGGCGTAATTCGGGGTTTTACGACGTAAAAATAGCCGTCCGGGTGATTTTTACAGCAAACGATTCAAAACGTGAGAAAAACCGTTGACGAGGTGCGAGGCAATCCGTAATATGCGCTTCGTTCCCAAGAGGAACACAACGCGGAGCGGTAGTTCAGTTGGTTAGAATACCTGCCTGTCACGCAGGGGGTCGCGGGTTCGAGTCCCGTCCGTTCCGCCACTATTCAGAAAGCCTGAATCAGAAATGATTCAGGCTTTCGTCGTTTTAGCCTTCAACAAAAATTATCCTTCTCCGTAGAAATGCCAGAATCGTTGCAGAGAAGGATGAACAATCATCAGCGTAACGTGAACGGGTCGGCGTCCTGCCATGCCGGAAATTTCTCGCGGTATTCCCGTAACGCCGTGAGCGACAGGTCTGCATCAATACGTGTCGCCTGATGTGGCTCGGCGGTGGCGATAATCTCTCCTTGCGGGTTAATCACCCGGCTGTCCCCACGGTAATGGTGCCCGTTGCCGTCAGTGCCAACACGGTTGCAGCCTGCTACATAGGCCTGGTTTTCAATCGCGCGTGCGGTGAGCAGCGCCTGCCAGTGTAGCGAACGTGGAGCAGGCCAGTTTGCTACATACAGCGCCAGGTCATAATCATTAAGATTGCGGGACCATACCGGAAAACGCAGGTCATAACACACTAACGGCAGAATACGCCAGCCGCGCCATTCAACGACAACACGTTTATCGCCCGCCTGGTAATGATGATGTTCATCCGCCATGCGGAACAGATGGCGTTTATCATAGCAATGAACGTTGCCGTCAGGTTCAACCAGTAAAAAACGGTTTACCGGGCCACGTTCGGTTTGCAACGCAGCGCTGCCCGCAATCAGGGCATCAGTCTGTTGTGCTTTGGCCAGCATCCAGTCGATCGCATCTTCTTGCGGGAGTGACTGAAGTGCGGCTTCCATTGCAAAACCGGTGGTAAACATTTCAGGTAAAACAATGACGTCACGTCCGGTGATGGTTTCCAGCAGTCTGTCAAAATGACGTAAATTGGCCGGACCGTCCATCCAGACCAGCGGTTGTTGCAACAGGGTAATTTTCAAACCAGGCACGATCGGGGCTCCTCGTTGAACAGCATTTTTACACTGTAGCATGAGCATCAACGAAAATGTGGCAATAAAAAGCCCCGCAGAAGCGGGGCTTTCAGGGGAGGTGAGGATTAAGCGGCTTCGACTTTACGCACTTGCTTCTCTGGCAACTTTACCGGCTGAGTCGCCAGCGCGTCGGCATCAAAATCATCAACGTTAATGCTGCGCAGACGGCTTTCTTCCGCTTTCACCAGAATGGCGGCTTCATCGTTATCAATCAGCCCTTTTGCCAGCGCGTTATGCGCCAGTTCATCCAGACGGGTAAACGGCAGATTTTTACCCAGCTCTTTGCAGATCCGCTGGTGGATAGGATCTGCCGCTATTACGTCCAGCAGCGCTTCTTCCAGTAAGCCGACCGGGTTATGCTCGCTCGGCGTCAGGTATTGACCGCGACCGATACGTGAACGGGTTGCGCTCGGTACTTGTAGAATCTGCGCGACCTTATGATCCAGCTTGTCGGAAGGGGCAAGGTAGTGACGACCGGTTGGGAAGATCACCACGTTCAGCAGACCCGCAACAAAACGGTTCGGGAAGTTTTGCAGCAGTTCATCCATCGCTTGCTCCGCCTGATACAACGCATCCTGTACGCCCCAGTGCACCAGCGGCAGATCGGCTTCGTTACGGCCTTCATCGTCATAGCGTTTCAGCACGGCGGAGGCCAGATACAGCTGGCTTAAAATATCGCCCAGGCGTGCGGAGATACGTTCACGACGTTTCAGGCTACCGCCCAACACCGCCATTGAGACATCAGACAGCAGGGCCAGGTTGGCGCTCAGTCGGTTAAGGTGCTGGTAATAACGTTTCGTTGCGTCGCTGGTCGGGGTGTAGCTGGTCAGGCCGCGGGTCAGACCGAGCCAGAAGCTGCGTACTTTGTTGCTACCGACATGGCCGATATGTTTAAACAGCAGATTGTCGAACGCATTCACATCGTTGCTTTGCGCGGCGGCCATCTCTTCCAGAACATACGGATGACAGCGAATCGCCCCCTGACCGAAGATCATCATGCTGCGGGTCAGGATATTCGCACCTTCAACGGTGATGGCGATAGGCGCCCCCTGGTAAGAACGCGCCAGGAAGTTGCTTTCGCCGAGCATAATGCCTTTACCACCGGTAATGTCCATTGCGTCGATGATGGACTGCTGGCCGCGATGGGTACAATGGTACTTGACGATAGCTGACAGCACCGCCGGTTTTTCACCCAGCATAATGCCGTAGGTAATCAGCGACGCTGCGGCGTCCATTACGTAGGCGTTACCGGCAATGCGCGCCAGCGCCTCTTCAATACCTTCCATCTTGCCGATAGAGATTTTGAACTGGCGACGAATATGGGCATATGCCCCGGTTGCCAGCGCGACGGATTTAACCCCGCCGGTCGAGTTGGATGGCAGCGTGATACCACGGCCTACCGACAGGCATTCCACCAGCATACGCCAGCCCTGTCCTGCCATCTTCGGCCCGCCAATGATGTAGTCGATCGGCACAAAGATATCTTTGCCGTGCGTAGGCCCGTTCTGGAACGGTACGTTCAGCGGGAAGTGACGGCGACCAATTTCGACGCCAGGCGTTGAGGTCGGGATCAGCGCACAGGTGATACCCAATTCTTCTTCACCACCCAGCAGCTTTTCCGGGTCAGAGAGTTTAAAGGCCAGACCCAGCACGGTCGCGATAGGGGCCAGCGTAATGTAACGTTTGTTCCAGGTCAGGCGCATACCCAGCACCTGCTGGCCTTGCCATTCGCCCATGCAGACGACGCCGGTATCAGGAATTGCGCCCGCATCGGAGCCCGCTTCCGGGCTGGTCAGCGCGAAGCAAGGGATCTCCTGACCACGCGCCAGACGCGGCAGGTAATGGTTTTTCTGCTCTTCAGTACCGTAGTGTTGCAGCAATTCACCTGGGCCTAATGAGTTAGGCACGCCCACGGTAATCGCCAGAATCCCGGAAACGCCGGAGAGTTTTTGCAGCACGCGAGACTGCGCATACGCCGAAAACTCCAGGCCGCCGTACTCTTTCTTGATGATCATCGCGAAGAAGCGATGCTCTTTCAGGTAGTCCCACAACTCCGGCGGCAGATCGGCTAATTCGTGCGTGATCTGGAAATCATTCGCCATACGGCAGGCTTCTTCTACCGGGCCATCCAGGAACGCCTGTTCTTCAGCGGTCAGATGCGGTTGCGGATAGTTGTGCAATTTTTTCCAGTCAGGTTTGCCCTGGAAGAGATCGCCTTCCCACCATGTTGTACCGGCATCAATGGCCTCTTTCTCCGTGCGCGACATCGGCGGCATCACTTTACGGAAGCTACGAAACGCTGGCGCAGAGATCATCGACTTACGCATCGGCGTAACGTTAAACGGTACGAGGATAATGGCCAGAGGAACCAGCACCCAGATAGACCACAGGCCAGCAACGCCCAGCGCGGCTGTCCATGCGAGTAAAATCAGGCTGCTGAGGAATAAGCTCACGCGGTGATAAAACAGCGCGCCGAGCAGAACAACCGTTGCGAGAATACTCAAAATCATCATAACGAAAAGCTCCCTTGCTTGTAGGAGGTCTGACCACTTGTGATGATATGGTTGTAGTGGATGTCATTTCTTTTAGCAATGTGTTTACAAAATAATTACAACGAAGCTCACATTGTTGCCGTTTTCACCGGCACAAAAAATCAAAAGCCAGCGGCATTCCTGTGGCTTGTGCTTCTCGCTTTCTGCGCTATCCGGTACACTGCATCTGTCAATTACATTCATGCTGAAGGATATCCTCATGTACCAGGATCTTATTCGTAACGAACTGAACGAAGCGGCGGAAACGCTGGCCAATTTTTTAAAAGATGAAGCCAATATTCACGCTATTCAGCGCGCGGCGGTCCTGCTGGCAGACAGTTTTAAAGCGGGTGGCAAGGTACTTTCCTGCGGTAACGGCGGCTCTCATTGCGACGCGATGCATTTTGCCGAAGAGCTGACCGGTCGCTACCGTGAAAATCGTCCAGGCTACCCGGCGATCGCTATTTCTGACGTCAGCCATATCTCCTGTGTCAGTAATGATTTTGGTTACGACTATGTTTTCTCTCGCTACGTTGAAGCGGTTGGCCGTGAAGGGGATGTGCTGTTAGGGATCTCAACTTCGGGTAACTCTGGTAACGTGATTAAAGCGATTGCCGCAGCACGCGAGAAGGGAATGAAAGTCATCACCCTGACCGGGAAAGACGGCGGTAAAATGGCAGGGACGGCGGATATTGAAATTCGCGTGCCGCATTTCGGTTATGCTGATCGTATTCAGGAAATCCATATCAAAGTGATTCATATCCTGATCCAATTGATCGAAAAAGAGATGGTTAAGTAAGCGGATAATTCTTTACTGTGTTTTTGCCGGATGACGACGTTAAAGCGTCTTATCCGGCCTACATTTGATTTGTCCAGGCCTGATAAGCGCAGCGCCATCAGGCGGTTCAGCGTTTTAAGGTAGGTGATGTATGTGCGAACTGCTCGGGATGAGCGCCAATGTGCCAACCGATATTTGCTTTAGTTTCACCGGGCTGGTTCAGCGTGGTGGAGGAACCGGGCCGCACAAAGACGGCTGGGGCATTACGTTTTATGAAGGTAAAGGGTGTCGCACGTTTAAAGATCCGCAACCCAGTTTTAATTCGCCCATCGCCAGACTGGTGCAAGACTATCCCATCAAATCCTGTTCCGTCGTCGCCCATATTCGCCAGGCGAATCGTGGGGAAGTGGCGCTGGAAAATACGCATCCGTTTACCCGTGAGCTTTGGGGGCGTAACTGGACGTATGCGCATAACGGGCAGCTCAGCGGCTACAAATCGCTTGAAACCGGTAATTTTCGCCCGGTTGGTGAGACGGACAGCGAAAAAGCGTTCTGCTGGCTGCTGCATAAGCTGACGCAGCGTTATCCGCGCACGCCGGGCAATATGATGGCGGTATTTAAATATATTGCGACGCTGGCAGAAGAACTCCGTAAGAAAGGTGTCTTCAACATGCTGCTGTCAGACGGGCGCTATGTTATGGCCTATTGCTCGACCAATTTATTCTGGATCACCCGCCGCGCGCCGTTTGGCGTTGCCACGCTGTTGGACCAGGATGTGGAAATCGACTTCAGTTCACAAACCACACCGAATGATGTGGTTACCGTGATTGCAACGCAGCCGCTGACGGGAAATGAAACCTGGCAAAAGATTATGCCAGGCGAATGGCGATTATTTTGTCTCGGGGAGCGTATAGTTTGACGCCAGCTGTGGCTGAACCACTTCATGGCTCAACGGTTTGCTGACCACGTAACGGCCATCAACAACGGAAACCGTTGGTGGCTTACGGGTTTGCTCAAAGTAGTCGTAGCCCGGTTTTAGCTGCGTCCAGAAATCTTTGTAATACGAATACTTATGGCGCTGCATATTTGCATCGGTCATGCGGAAGGGATAGATGCTCACCTGTACGCTGGATTGCCCGAATACCAGGGCGCCGGTTACAAACTGGAAAATCTCATCAATGCCGCTGTCGGTCATGGCATAGCAACCGACGGAGACGCAGGCGCCGTGGATCATCAGATACTTACCTTCATAACCGTGTGCGCGGTCATAGGCGTTCGGAAAACCGATATTAATGGCCTTATAGAAACGGCTGTCCGGTTTGAGCTGATTACGCTGGACGCTGTAAAAACCTTCCGGGCTTTTAAAGTCACCCTGGCGCTGTTTGGGGCCTAAGCCACCGGAATAGTTGCAAATTTTGTAGCTGTCGAGCAATTGATATTGCTCACCCATCTTGACGTACAGATCGAGCGTACGCTCTTCTTTAAAGATCTGAATATAGACAGGCGACCCCATCAACTGCTGCTTATATTCTTTGCTGACTGGCGTGGTTGGGCTGCTACTGCTTAGCAAACCGGCAAATGAGACGCACGGGATCAGAAGCATCGCAAGAAAAAATGCGATTTTACGCATACTGCTTATTCCTTGATAAAACGGTTACACACGCCAGAACGGCAAACAAAGTCCCCAAATCAGACTAATCCGTATTTGGTGCGCTCACATTATCACCACGGCAGTTTTTCGCAAGCCCCAGGCGATGCGTTTACAATTTAGTTTCTCTTTATACTGAAATTTAGCCGTCAAGGCAGTCAGAACCCGGCGCATTCTGCCGCGGCTTAACTTCCACTTTACTTCTCACAATACAAAATACACTGTATACTTAAACAGTATTGCGGAGGTGAGCCATGCGCAAAATCATACATGTTGATATGGACTGTTTTTACGCGGCGGTTGAAATGCGCGATAACCCGGCCCTGCGTGATATTCCCATTGCTATCGGCGGCAGCCGCGAGCGCAGGGGCGTTATCAGTACGGCAAATTATCCCGCCCGCAAATTTGGCGTGCGCAGCGCGATGCCGACCGGTATGGCGCTTAAGCTTTGCCCGCACCTCACGCTATTGCCGGGGCGGTTTGAGGCGTATAAAGAAGCGTCGCAGCATATCCGTGAAATCTTCTCTCGTTATACCTCGCGTATAGAGCCGCTTTCGCTGGATGAAGCCTATCTGGACGTCACCGACAGCACTTATTGCCACGGCTCCGCCACGCTTATCGCTCAGGAAATCCGTCAGACGATTTTTAACGAACTCCAGCTCACCGCATCAGCAGGTATTGCTCCGGTTAAGTTTCTGGCAAAAATTGCTTCTGACCTTAATAAACCGAATGGGCAATATGTGATTACCCCCGCCGATGTTCCTGAGTTTCTCAAAACCTTACCGCTGGGGAAAATTCCGGGGGTGGGTAAAGTGTCTGCGGCCAGGCTGGAAACGATGGGGCTGCGTACCTGTGAAGACGTGCAAAAGTACGATCTGGCGATGTTACTCAAGCGCTTTGGTAAGTTTGGCCGCGTGTTATGGGAGCGTAGCCAGGGGATTGATGAGCGGGATGTGAACAATGAAAGACTGCGTAAATCGATAGGCGTTGAACGCACGCTGGCGGAGGATATTCACGAATGGGCGGAATGTGAGGCGATCATTGAGCGGTTATATCCAGAGCTGGAAAGGCGGCTGGCAAAAGTGAAGCCTGACCTGCTCATCGCCCGTCAGGGGGTTAAATTAAAATTTAACGATTTCCAGCTGACCACTCAGGAGCACGTCTGGCCGCGTTTAAGCAAGGACGATTTAATCACGACGGCGCGTAAAACCTGGAATGAGCGGCGGGGAGGGCGGGGCGTGCGGCTGGTAGGGTTATACGTTACGCTACTGGACCCACAACTGGAAAGACAGCTTCTGCTGGGGCTGTGACTTTGATGTATTGCCGGATGGCGCTGCGCTTATCCGGCCTACAAATCAGCGTGTAGGCCGGATAAGGCGTTTACGCCGCCATCCGGCAATGTTTCGTAGCGACTTACTTCGCCGGAATAGACTTCAGCAGTTCAGTCAGAAGCCGCCAGTAGTGACCGACGCTTTCGATATGAACCTGCTCATCTGGAGAGTGCGGGCCGGTAATGGTTGGCCCGATAGAGACCATGTCCATATCCGGGTACGGTTTTTTGAACAGACCGCATTCCAGACCCGCGTGAATAATCTGGATGTTCGGCGTCTTATTGAACAGACGCTGGTAAGTTTCACGCACCAGGTGCATTACCGGCGAGTTCGCATCTGGCTGCCAGCCCGGATAGCCGCCTTTTGCTTCGGTTTTCGCGCCGGCCAGTTTACCCAGTGAATCCAGCATGCTCACCACGTAGTCTTTACCGCTGTCGATCAGCGAGCGGATCAGGCAGTGAATTTCCACGTTGTTGTCGGTCATGGTCACAACGCCCACGTTCAGGGACGTCTCAACCACGCCTTTCGCTACGTCGGAATTGCGAATCACGCCGTTTGGCGTGGCGTTCAGCAGACGGATAAAGCCATCGCGGGACGAGGCAGTCAGCGCCGCTTTGTCGTTAGCGGCTGCTTCCAGCAGAACCACCAGATTCTTCTCTTTCTCTGCCAGCTCGTTTTTCAGGATCTCCTGATAAGCGTTCACCCGCGTTTTCAGCGCATCGACGTTATCTGCCGCTACGGCAACGGTGGCGAAGGCTTCACGCGGGATAGCGTTACGCAGCGTACCGCCGTTGAAATCAACCAGACGCAGACCCAGTTCTTCAGCATGATCCGCCAGGAAGCGCACCAGCAGCTTGTTGGCATTGCCGAGACCGACGTGGATTTCGCCGCCGGAGTGGCCGCCTTTCAGGCCTTTCAGCGTCAGTTTAAAGCTCTGGAAGCCCGCCGGAATGGCTTCACGGGACAGCGGCAGGTTAGAGGTAAAATCGATACCGCCTGCACAGCCCATGTAGATCTCACCTTCTTCTTCGGAGTCGGTATTGATCAGAATATCGGCCTGTAGCCAGCCAGGCTGAAGGCCGAATGCGCCGTCCATACCGGCTTCTTCCGTCATGGTCAGCAGCACTTCCAGCGGGCCGTGCACGACGTTGTCGTCAGCCAGAACGGCCAGCGCGGAAGCCATACCAATGCCGTTATCCGCGCCCAGCGTGGTGCCGCGGGCTTTTACCCACTCGCCGTCAATATAAGGCTGGATCGGATCTTTGGTGAAGTCGTGTACGGTGTCGTTGTTTTTCTGCGGAACCATATCCAGGTGCGCCTGCAAAACCACTGGTTTGCGGTTTTCCATACCTGCGGTGGCAGGTTTACGAATCAGGATATTACCGACCCGATCGCGCTCAGCGTGGAAACCTTTCTCTTTGGCCCAGCCCATAATGTGTTCAGCGAGCTGCTCTTCATGGTAGGACGGGTGAGGAATAGAACAGATTTTTGCAAAAATATCCCACAGCGGTTGTGGAGATAATTGAGACAGTTCAGACACGATAAGTCTCCTTGACGATGTCCTGCAAAACTTTCTTGCAGGCCACAGGGTTAGCAGATTGATTGTCACCACAAGTCGGGCTTGCGAGATGCGATTGAGAATACCACTTTCCTGGTCTTCGGGTAGTATAAAGCACGTAAAAAGAGGGCTGGATTCCGCGAAACACTGGTTTTTAGCGCGTCAGGTCTCTATAATCTCGCGCAACCTGGTTCACCCTCAATTTTTAAGCCGTAGATAAACAGGCTGGGACACTTCACATGAGCGAAAAATACGTCGTCACCTGGGACATGTTGCAGATTCACGCACGCAAACTGGCAAGCCGCCTGATGCCTTCTGAACAATGGAAAGGCATTATTGCCGTCAGCCGTGGTGGTCTGGTACCGGGCGCATTGCTGGCGCGTGAGTTGGGTATTCGCCATGTCGATACCGTTTGCATCTCCAGCTACGACCACGACAACCAGCGCGAACTGAAAGTGCTGAAACGTGCGGAAGGCGATGGTGAAGGTTTCATCGTGATCGACGATCTGGTCGATACCGGCGGCACTGCTGTTGCTATCCGCGAAATGTACCCTAAAGCTCATTTCGTCACTATCTTCGCTAAACCGGCTGGCCGCCCGCTGGTGGATGATTATGTGATTGATATCCCGCAGGACACCTGGATTGAGCAGCCGTGGGATATGGGCGTGGTATTCGTCCCGCCAATCTCTGGTCGCTAATCACTGAAATTTTCAACGCCTGGCAATGCCGGGCGTTGTTTTTTTTAGCCGCACACACGTTACAATAGGCCTCAGTAAGTACCCTTGGAGGCTGCACGAATGTCACAGGCTAACCTCAGCGAAACCCTGTTTAAACCCCGCTTCAAACATCCTGAAACGTCGACGCTTGTCCGGCGCTTCAATCACGGAACGCAGCCGTCCGTGCAGTCCACTCTGGATGGTAAAAACGTGCCGCACTGGTATCGCATGATCAACCGTCTGATGTGGATCTGGCGCGGTATCGATCCGCGAGAAATCCTTGATGTGCAGGCGCGTATCGTAATGAGCGAAGCCGAGCGAACCGACAAAGAGCTGTATGACACGGTGATTGGCTACCGTGGCGGTAACTGGATCTTTGAATGGTCGAAACAGGCGATGGAATGGCAGCAGAAAGCCTGCCAGGAAGCAGACCCACAGCGCAGCGGACGCCACTGGCTGCACGCTTCCTCGCTCTACAACATTGCGGCTTACCCGCATCTTAAAGGGGATGAGCTGGCGGAGCAGGCGCAGGCGCTGGCGAACCGTGCGTATGAAGAGGCCGCGCAACGCTTGCCGGGCTCGCTGCGTGAAATGGCGTTTTCGATCCCCGGCGGCGCGCCTGTCACTGCGTTTTTGCATATGCCGAAAGGGGATGGCCCGTTCCCGACCGTACTGATGTGCGGCGGCCTGGACTCCATGCAAACGGACTATTACACCCTGTTCGAACGTTACTTCGCGCCGCGCGGTATGGCGATGCTGACGCTGGACATGCCGTCGGTTGGATTCTCGTCAAAATGGAAACTCACCCAGGACTCCAGTCTGCTGCATCAGCATGTGTTGAAAGCGCTGCCTGGGGTGCCGTGGGTTGATCATACCCGGGTTGCGGCGTTTGGTTTTCGTTTTGGCGCTAACGTTGCGGTACGTCTGGCCTACCTGGAAGCGCCGCGACTGAAAGCGGTAGCTTGTCTGGGGCCGGTGGTCCATGCGTTGTTAAGCGATTCACAACGTCAGGGGACGGTGCCGGAAATGTATCTTGACGTGCTGGCAAGCCGTCTGGGGATGCATGATGCGTCAGATGAAGCGCTGCGCGTTGAGCTAAATCGTTATTCACTGAAGGTGCAGGGGTTGCTTGGCAGACGCTGCCCAACGCCGATGTTATCTGGCTTCTGGAAAAACGATCCGTTTAGCCCGGAAGAGGAGTCCCGGCTCATCACCTCGTCATCTTCCGACGGTAAGCTGATGGAGATTCCGTTTAATCCGGTGTATCGCAATTTTGACACTGCGCTGAAAGAAATTACCGGTTGGATCAATCACAGATTGTGTTAATGGATTGCTAAATTTTATTGTTTTGGTAAAACAGTTGCTTCACCAAAGGAGATCGCAATGACGTTACCGAGTGGACACCCGAAAAGTAGATTGATCAAGAAATTCACTGCGCTTGGCCCGTATATACGCGAAGGGCAGTGCGAAGATAATCGTTTTTTTTTCGATTGCCTGGCTGTTTGCGTCAACGTGAAGCCAGCGCCTGAGAAACGTGAATTCTGGGGCTGGTGGATGGAACTGGAAGCGCAGGAAAAACGCTTTACCTACAGCTACCAGTTTGGCCTGTTTGACAAAGAAGGTAACTGGACCGCCGTGCCGATTAAAGAGACCGAAGTGGTTGAACGCCTGGAGTACACCCTGCGCGAGTTTCATGAAAAATTGCGTGCACTGCTGACTTCGCTGAATCTGGCGCTGGAACCCGCCGATAACTTCAAAGAACCGGTGAAGTTAACGGCGTAACATAGAATAATGCCGGATGACGCTACGCTTATCCGGCCTGCAACAGTGCAAAAGAGTAGGCCGGATAAGACGCCTGAGCGTCGTCATCCGGCAAATTAAGACAATCAGAACTGGTATGTCATACCAATCGCGACGATATCATCGCTGCTTACGCCCAGCTTGTTATCATCGTCAATCTGGTTGATTTTATAATCAACGAACGCGGACATATTTTTATTGAAATAATATGTTGCGCCCACATCGATATATTTCACGATATCTTCATCACCGATACCTTCAATATCTTTGCCTTTAGACTGAACATAGCCCAGAGAAGGACGCAGGCCGAAATCAAACTGATACTGGGCAACCGCTTCGAAGTTTTGCGCTTTATTGGCGAAACCACCGGAAATAGGCGCCATGTTGCGGGTTTCAGAATAGATAGTCGCCAGGTAAATGTTATTGGCGTCATATTTCAGACCCGTCGCCCAACCTTCCGCGTTTTTACCTTGTCCGCGAGATTGCAGGTTCTGCTCATTGGTGCGGTCTGAATTGGCGTATGCGCCGATGATGGCGAAGTCGCTGCCGCCGAAGTCATAGCTCAGAGATGTGCCGAAACCGTCGCCATTCTGCTTTTTGACGTCGCGGTTTTCGTTTTTACCCTGATATTGCAGGGTTAAGTTCAGACCATCGATAACGCCGAAGAAATCGGTGTTACGGTAAGTTGCCAGGCCACTGGCGCGTTTGGTCATAAAGTTGTCGGTCTGTGCAAGGCCGTCGCCGCCGAATTCAGGGAACATATCCGTCCACGCGGCAACGTCGTACAAGGCACCCAGGTTACGACCATAATCTAACGAACCGAAATCGTTCAGCTTCAGACCCGCAAAAGCCAGACGGGTTTTCTGACCGCCTTCGCTTTCTGTTTTGTTACCGGCGAACTCAGCTTCCCAGCGACCGTAACCGGTCAGCTGATCGTTAATCTGCGTTTCGCCTTTAAAGCCAAAGCGGATATAAGTCTGGTCGCCATCTTTGCTATCATCATCACTGATGTAGTGCATCGCTTTTACTTTGCCATACACGTCCAGTTTATTACTGTTTTTGTTATACACTTCTGCTGCCTGCACGGATGCCGATGCAACAATACCCATCACCACTAATGCCAGAGTGCTCTTTTTCATTTTCATTCCTGATTTAAAATTACGCGCTAATACTCGCTGGGAGTGATCCCCGTGAAAAACAGGATGGTTTTTAACGCTCTGCAATGAAGGTTTTATGACAAATTAAGAATATTTTTAAAAAAGGATGATTTATTATTGCGGTAATAAAATTGTCAGAAACTGCCGCTACGCTTGCTGATCCTGCGCAACAAAATTTCATGCTTTGTGCTCTGGTTGTTGGCAACCGGGGCCAGTCCTGCTAAAACGTTCGTTTGATATCATTTTCCCCTATTTTGAATGGCAGAGAATCATGAGTGACAGCCAGACGCTGGTGGTAAAACTCGGCACCAGTGTGCTAACGGGCGGATCGCGCCGCCTGAACCGTGCCCATATCGTAGAACTTGTTCGTCAATGCGCGCAGCTACATGCCGCAGGCCATCGTATTGTGATCGTCACGTCGGGCGCTATTGCCGCCGGGCGTGAGCATCTTGGCTACCCGGAACTCCCGGCGACCATAGCGTCTAAACAACTGTTGGCGGCGGTGGGGCAGAGTCGTCTGATTCAGCTTTGGGAACAGCTATTCTCTATCTACGGTATTCACATTGGGCAGATGCTGCTGACGCGTGCGGATATGGAAGACAGAGAGCGCTTCCTGAACGCGCGTGACACCCTGCGTGCGCTGCTGGACAACAATATTGTCCCTGTCATCAATGAAAACGATGCCGTGGCGACCGCTGAAATAAAAGTGGGCGATAACGACAATCTTTCCGCGCTGGCCGCCATTCTGGCGGGCGCCGACAAATTGTTGTTACTGACCGATCAGCAAGGGTTGTTTACCGCCGATCCGCGAACCAACCCGCAGGCTGAACTGATTAAAGACGTGTACGGCATTGATGATGCGCTGCGTGCGATTGCGGGCGACAGCGTCTCTGGCCTGGGAACCGGGGGAATGGGCACCAAATTGCAGGCTGCCGACGTTGCCTGTCGTGCCGGAATCGACACCATCATCGCGGCGGGCAGCAAGCCGGGCGTGATTGGCGATGTTATGGCAGGCATTTCTGCGGGAACCCGTTTCCATGCGCAAGCCTCCCCGCTGGAAAACCGCAAACGCTGGATCTTTGGCGCGCCGCCTGCCGGTGAAATCACGGTGGATGAAGGGGCGACATCTGCGATTCTGGAACGCGGTAGCTCATTATTGCCAAAAGGCATTAAAAGCGTGACAGGTAACTTCTCGCGTGGTGAAGTGATCCGCATCCGTAACCAGGAAGGGCGCGATATCGCCCACGGCGTCACCCGTTATAACAGCGACGCGCTGCGCCGTATTGCTGGTCACCACTCTCAGCAGATTGACGCGATTCTTGGCTATGAATATGGCCCGGTCGCTGTCCATCGCGATGACATGATTACCCGTTAAGGAGCCGACGTATGCTGGAACAAATGGGCATTGCTGCCAAAGCGGCGTCCTACAAACTGGCGCTACTCTCCAGCCGCGAGAAGAATCGCGTACTGGAAAAAATAGCGGATGAACTGGAAGCGCAAACTGAAAGCATCCTGAGCGCTAACGCCCAGGACGTTGCCGAGGCGCGCGAAAACGGCCTCAGCGAAGCGATGCTGGATCGTCTGGCATTGACACCGGCGCGCCTGAAAGCGATTGCCGATGACGTCCGTCAGGTGTGTAACCTGGCCGACCCGGTCGGACAGGTGATTGATGGCGGTCTGCTGGACAGCGGGCTGCGTCTGGAACGTCGTCGTGTTCCGCTGGGCGTCATTGGCGTGATTTACGAAGCGCGTCCCAATGTGACCGTTGACGTCGCCTCGTTGTGCCTGAAAACCGGCAACGCGGCGATTCTGCGCGGCGGTAAAGAGACATATCGCACCAATGCGGCAACGGTTGCGGTGATTCAGCAAGCGCTGGAAGCCTGCGGCTTACCTGCTGGCGCAGTCCAGGCGATCGACAGCCCGGATCGCGCGCTGGTCAATGAAATGCTGCGTATGGATAAATACATCGACATGCTGATCCCTCGTGGCGGCGCGGGCCTGCACAAGCTGTGCCGTGAGCAGTCGACGATCCCGGTGATCACCGGCGGGATTGGCGTATGCCATATCTTTGTTGACGACAGCGCGGAGATCGAGCCGGCGCTGAAGATCATCGTCAATGCAAAAACCCAGCGTCCGAGTACTTGCAACACGGTGGAAACGCTGCTGGTGCATCAGGATATCGCTGCGCGTTTTCTGCCTGCGCTGAGCAAGCAAATGGCGGAAAGCGGCGTCACGCTGCATGCTGACGATGCGGCGCTGGCCCAACTGAAATCAGGCCCGGCGAACGTGGTAGCGGTGAAAGCCGAAGAGTATGACGACGAGTTCCTGTCGTTGGATCTGAATGTGAAAATCGTGGCCGACCTGGATGATGCGATTGCGCATATTCGCGAACACGGCACTCAACATTCTGATGCGATCCTGACGCGCACTCTGCGCAACGCCGATCGTTTTGTGAATGAAGTAGATTCGTCCGCCGTTTACGTCAATGCTTCTACCCGATTTACCGATGGCGGACAATTTGGCCTTGGCGCGGAAGTGGCTGTCAGCACGCAAAAATTACACGCACGCGGCCCAATGGGGCTGGAAGCGCTGACCACCTACAAGTGGATCGGCATCGGTGACGATACCATTCGTGCGTAATTAAAACCGGAGTGATGCAAAATCAGCCACTTGATTCACAAGGCTATTGACGCATCACCCGGTTAGTTTTAACCTTCTACCCCGTGATTCACACTCGTGGTCATGTCCTTTCAGGGCCGATATAGCTCAGTTGGTAGAGCAGCGCATTCGTAATGCGAAGGTCGTAGGTTCGACTCCTATTATCGGCACCATTTCAAACTCTTCCCAGGTCTACCGAAATCAACTCAAAGCCCGTATCTTATTAACAGAGTCATTTAGCCGAAAGTTCTCTTCGGATGATTTCTGCGCCTGCGCTTAGGGCATCGAGCTTACCTCTGGCTACCTGACGAGATAAGGGAGCCATACCACAGTTGGTAGAAGGATAGAGCTTGTTGGCATCGACAAACTGAAGCGCTTTGCGTAACGTACTGGCGACTTCTTCTGGTGTCTCAATGGTGTTGGTTGCCACGTCAATGGCCCCTACCATGACTTTTTTACCGCGAATCAGTTCAAGCAGATCCATTGGAACATGCGAGTTATGACATTCCAGTGAGATGATATCGATATTAGACGTTTGCAGTTTGGGAAAAGC
Organism: Citrobacter sp. CK199; assembly: GCF_030333285.1. Lineage (NCBI taxonomy): Bacteria > Pseudomonadati > Pseudomonadota > Gammaproteobacteria > Enterobacterales > Enterobacteriaceae > Citrobacter > Citrobacter sp. CK199. The sequence continues at coordinate 23,558 of NZ_JAOWGF010000028.1, forward strand.
TTCTTCATATTGTCTCCACTCTGACCCCAGCGTCTTTTTCCAGTCGGTATTGGCTTTGATGCCATATCCATAGCAGATATGCACAGCGGTTTCGCATTTTAGCCCTTCAATGGCTTTTTCTAACGCGGCGATCCCCCAGTCATTCACTTCATCAAAAAACACATTAAATGCGGGCTCATCAAACTGGATAATATCGACGCCGGCAGCTTCTAACTCTCTGGCTTCCTGATTGAGAATTTTTGCAAATTCCCAGGCCAGCTTTTCGCGGCTTTTATAGTGGGCATCGTAGAGCGTATCGATCATCGTCATAGGCCCTGGCAGCGCCCATTTAATCGGCTGACGAGTGAGCTGGCGTAAATACTTTGCATCTTCAACAAAAACGGGTTTTTGACGCGCTACCGCATCAACAACGGTCGGTACGCTCGCATCATAGCGATTACGAATTTTAACAATCTGACGTTTCTCAAAATCAACGCCGCTGAGGTGTTCAATAAACGTGGTGACAAAGTGTTGGCGCGTTTGCTCGCCATCACTAACAATATCAATACCTGCCCGTAGTTGATCATCCAGGGATAAACGTAGCGCATCTTGTTTTCCCTCGATTAATTCCTCATTTTGCAATTTCCAGGGCGACCAAAGCGTCTCAGGTTGAGCAAGCCAGGAAGGTTTAGGTAAACTGCCAGCCGTTGAAGTGGGTAGTAATATTTTCATAATCGATGACCTTTTATTTTCGGTTAATCAAAGAGCGTAGTGAGCAGACCATTTTTCAAGAATATCTTTGTATGGTTTGATGAAATGCTCTTCTGTAAACTTTCCCTGCTCAATAGCCAGCTGGCTGCGTTCTTCCCGATCATAAACAATTTTTGTTAATGAATGATCCTGGTGGTTCAGATTTGGTTGATAGCATTGACCTGCTGCGGCGTTGGCATTGTAAATTTCAGGTCGGTAAATCTTCTGGAACGTCTCCATCGTGCTGATGGTGCTGATAAGTTCAAGATTCGTGTAATCACTAAGTAAATCACCAGAAAAATAAAAGGCCAAAGGTGCAACGCTATTTTGGGGCATAAAATAGCGAACCTGCAAATCCATTTTATTAAAGTATTTCTCAGTTAACGAAGAGCCACCTGGCTGGTATTCGATACCCAATACAGGATGCTGGTTTCCAGTCCGATGATAGATATCGTTACTTGACACGCTGAGACATATCACAGGTGGTTTTTTGAAATGCTCTTTGTATTCATTTGAGTTTATGAAATGTTTAAATATGTTCCCATGCAAATTACCAAAATTATCTGGAATGCTAAACTCAGGTTTGTTTTTGTTATGCTCTGGCAGTAATACGCTAAAATCATAATCTCGCACGTAAGAGGAGAAATTATTCCCGACAATACCTTCAAAACGTTCGTTGTTCTTTTTGTCAATAATATTGGTTTTTAATATTTCAATAGCGGGGAATGTATCGCTGTTGCTATCAACGTTAATATTCATCGCAACAGAAATGATATCAAGTTCCACAGAATAACGATCGCTTTTGGGGTTATCCCAATACGCCAGTGTATTGAAGCGATTGTCAATCATCACTAACGTGTTGCGTAAGTTTTCCTGGCGGTTCTTTCCTCTGGCCAGATTCGCAAAGTTGGTAGTAATACGCGTATTTTCAGAAGGGTTATAATGTTCATCAAAGCGACTGCTTTTGATCGTAAATGTAAAATCGTTATTCATCGTGATCCTGCATCCTAAGTCATGATATGAAAACTGAATTAATTTATTGATTTTACAGAGTTACCTGACTTTATTATTTAGCAGTATTCATGTTATCAATAAGTGAGTAAGGCCTCTTTTATGCCAGAGTCACTGGATGAGTGAAAGAGACTTAATTTCATTACAACATGAGTCATATTCATGGTCTGCTGTACGATCAAATCCGGTCATGCTTGTAATCGATTAAGTTGAATAGTGTTCTGACTGACCGGTTCACCTGGCTCTGTTATTCAAGCGCAGCTGGCAGGAGGCTGTGCAGCAGAACATTAGCGCCTTTTTCTGCCCATTCCGGCTGAATGTTTTCTGCCTCGTTGTGGCTGATGCCTTTTTCGCAGGGGATAAAAATCATGCTGGCGGGCGCGATTTTACTGATATAACAGGTATCGTGACCGGCGCCGGACACCATCCGTTTGCTGCTGTATCCCAGTGCCTGGGCCGCGTTTGCGCTGCGCTGTAGACAGGTCTCGTCAAATGCGATGGGGGCGTAATCGAAGATACGCTCCACGTCGAGCTGAATGCCGCGCTGATTCAGATCGGCGGTTGCCTTGCGAAGCGCCGTTTCCATTGCCTGGAGGGCGGCAGTCTGTGGATGACGAAATTCCACGCTGCAATGTACTTCCCCTGGCACTACGTTACGCGATCCCGGTGAAATCTGCGCCATGCCGATTGTCGCTCTGCCGTCTGGTTCGTGCTGATTGCCAATGTCTTCCACCGCCAGCGCCAGATGGGCGAAGGCGGTCAACGCATCGCGGCGGCTGGCCATTGGCGTGGTGCCGGCATGGGCGGCAAATCCGCGGATTACAACGTTGAACCAGCGCTGGCCCATAGCGGCATGCACCAGGCCGATATCAATACCTTCCTCTTCGAGAATCGGGCCTTGCTCGATATGTAGCTCGTAACAGGTGTAGACAGGGAAGGCGACGGCGGGCTGGTCGCCACGGTAACCGATAGCCTCAAGCGCCTCGCCGACGCTGATGCCGTCCTGATCTTCACGCGTCCACGCGTATTGTTGTGTGAACTGCCCGCTCCAGACGCCGGAGGCCAGCATTGCTGGCGCGAAGCGTGCGCCTTCTTCATTGGTCCAGTTGACCAGTACAATATCGCGTTCGGTCTCAATGTTCTGATCGTTTAAAGTACGCAGCACTTCCAGCCCGGCCAGCACGCCGTAAATTCCATCATATCGCCCACCCAGCGGCTGAGAATCAACGTGTGAACCGGTCATCACCGGCGCAAGCTGTGGTTTTTTACCGGCGCGGCGAATAAACATGTTGCCCATGCTATCGATTTCGCAGCGAAATCCGGCTTCCTGCGCCCAGTCGCGCAGTAAATCACGGGCGAGGCGATCCTCATTGCTTAATGCCAGTCGGGTGACGCCACCGGCTGGCGTGCCGCCGATTTGCGCCATTATCTCAAGCGTCGACCATAAACGCTCTGCGTTCACGCGGATCATACGTCTTCCTTTTTGGTGCGATAGCGAAAGTCACAGCATGCGCCACCCTGCATGATGGTGGTCGTACGGGTCAGCTCCACGTCGGGCGCGTAGCCGACGATAAATTTCTCATCGCGGGCGCAGGAGAGCAGGTGGCCAATCTCACCGAGGCCCATCTCGTGGTACATCTCGGCATAACGGCAGCGGGTGACGTTATAGTTGTACTGCTTGTCGTCGGCGTCGATCACTTTGACATCCAGCGCGTTATCCTTCTCCCACAGGTATTGCAGGGCGATAAAACTCTTCACGTCTGTGCCATTCGGCTCCTTGCGCGCAAATTCTTTACCGGCATCGATCGCCGCCTGCTCAATGGCTTCGCCAATGACCGCCTGGGCGCGGGCTTTCCCTATCTCGCGCACCAGGATTTCATAGATTGGTTTAATAATCTCTGCTTCTATTTTGCGGCGGGCGAGAATGCCCAGCTCATTATTATCACTCATCACATTGCCTCACTGCGTTACTTCGTTTTGGCGCCGCCCAGTACCGTTTGCGGCTGCCATTTACCATCCACGACTTTGTAGACGGTGAAAGACGGCGATTTCAGGTTGCCTTCATTATCAAAAGCGATCTGCCCGGTAACGCCGGAATAGCTTATTGCGCGCAGAACCGGCAGATACTCAGCCGGATCGACAGAGTCGGCTTTTTCCATCGCAGCAACCAGAACGCGGGTGGCGTCATAGGCGAACGGGGCGTGGAGTTCAATATGGGTGTGGTAGCGAGACTGATACTCTTGTTCGAACGCCTTACCGCCCGGCATCTGCTCAACCGGCAGGCCCGGCTCCAGCGCCACGACGCCTTCACCTTCTTTCTGGGCCAGTTGCAGGAAGGTCTGGCTGACGAAGCCGCCTGCGCCCATCAGCGTGGCGTTCATACCCAGCTGTTTGATACGACGCGCCAGCGGTGCGGCCTGGCTATCCACGCCGCCGAAGAAGATCAGGTCAGCGTTTTTGCTACGAATGGCGGTCAGCACGGCGCTGAAATCCACGGTTTTGTCGTCAACGTACTGGCGGTCAACAATCTTCACGCCCTGCGCTTCAAGTGATTTTATAAACTCGTCAGCCAGCCCCTGACCGAATGCGGTACGGTCGTCGATCACGGCAATACGTTTTGCCTTCAGGGTATTCACCGCATACTGACCGGCAAACTGGCCGCCGTCATCGTCATGCCCCATCACACGGAAGCTGGTATTAAAGCCCTGTCTGGTATAGGCATGGCCGGTGGCAACAGGCGCGACCTGGGCGATACCCGCATCGTGATAAACGCGTGCCGCCGGAATACTGGTGCCGGTATTCCAGTGGCCGACCACGCCCGCCACGCCGCTATCGACCAGACGCTGCGCCACAGCCACGGCAGTGCGCGGGTCGGACTGATCGTCTTCAGATTGCAGCCTGAAAGTCACCGCTTTACCACCGATGGTCGGGTGCTGCTTGTTGATATCGTCAATCGCCAGTTGGGCGCCGTTCTCCAGATCTTTACCAATACGGGCAGACGGGCCGGTAAGCGGGCCTGCAAGACCGATGGTCACGGTTTCGCTTTTAGCTGACCATGCACCTGTAGAGGCAAAACTACTGAGCAGAATAGCGGCGCTGAGCGCACTGATTTTTACTGTTTTCATTGTTTTTCCCTGCTGTTGGTGAGTGTGTTAAACAGGCATTTCGCCCAAATAAATCTGTGCAATTTGATCGTCATTAAGCATCGCTTTCGACTCGCCGCGATGCACAATGCTGCCGCTGTCCATCACCCAGGCGCTGTCGGTTACTTCCAGCGCCAGTCGGGCGTTTTGTTCAATGAGCAGCAGGGCGACGCCGCGTGCGCGCAGCCCGGCGATCACGGTAAAAATGTTTTCCACCATCCTGGGGGCTAACCCCATAGACGGCTCGTCGAGGATCAGCAAACGCGGGCGGCTCAGCAGGGCGCGGTTGAGCGCCAACAGCTGCTGTTCGCCGCCAGAGAGCAGTCCTGCAAGCTGGTGCTGGCGTTCGCCAAGACGCGGGAAATGCTCAAAAATCTCTGCCATTTCGCGCTTAACGCTGGCGGCGTCACGCCTTAACCATGCCCCCATCTGCAAATTTTCAAGCACCGTCATGCGGGCAAAGATGCCGCGACCTTCCGGCACCATCACCAGCCCGTTGCGCAGCAGCGTCTCCGGTTTCTGTTTGCGTACGGCTTTGCCATTGAACTCAATGTTGCCGTTAAAACTTTCCAGCCCGGTGATGGCGCGCACGGTGGAACTTTTACCCGCGCCGTTGGCGCCAATCAGCGTGGCTTGTTCACCCTCATGCAGGGTAAAGGAGATATCGCGAACGGCCTGAATACCGCCGTAATGCACATCCAGGCGTTCCACCTTCAGTAACTCAGACATGCTTATTGCCTCCAAGCCAGGCTGCGATAACTGCCGGGTCGCGACGCACGCTATCCGGCGTGCCGCAGGCCAGCGTTTTGCCGTAATCGAGCACCGTCAGGCGGTCGCAGATGTTCATCACCAGCTTGACGTCGTGCTCGATCATCAGCAGGGTTTTGCCATCTTCACGAATACGAATTAACAGCTCGCCAAGTGCGACCTTCTCGGCGGCATTCATCCCCGCAGCAGGTTCGTCAAGCGCCAGAAGCAGCGGATCTGTAGCCAGCGCGCGGGCGATCTCAAGACGACGCTGGTGGCCGTAGGCCAGATCGCAGGCGCGGTAATGGGCAAATTTTGCAATGCCGGTGTACTCCAGCCAGCGCCAGGCCTGTTCGCGGGTTTGCGCTTCTTCCTCACGGGCGCGTTTATGGCGGCTCAGTGCAGCCCATAGCCCATTACGGGTGCGAACGTGGCGACCGACCATCACGTTTTCCAGCACTGACATCTCGTTGAACAGACGCACGTTTTGAAAAGTGCGTGCAATCCCGGCGGCGGTGACTTTCTCTATCTGTTTTGGGTAATAGGGTTGGTCTGCAATAAAAAACGCCCCCCTGTCTGCCGGATAAAGCCCGGTAATCAGGTTAAAACAGGTGGTTTTTCCGGCTCCGTTGGGGCCGATCAGACCGTAGATCTCGCCTTTATTAATGGAAAGCGAGACATCGTCCACGGCGGTCAGGCCGCCAAAGCGTTTGGACATATTGCTCACGGTTAACAGGCTCATGCTTTCACCTCTTTGTGGCGAACCGGCCAGATACCGGATGGGCGAACCAGCATCACCAGCACCAGTGCAAGGCCGTAGAAGAGCTGACGCAAAATTTCCGGGTCAATCAGTACCGTGCCGAACAACATCTGTTGAACAGGGGCCGCCTGGCTACGGAGCAGTTCCGGCAGGGCGGTCAGGAGCACCGCACCGAGGATCACGCCGGGGATATGGCCCATACCGCCCAGCACCACCATCGCCAGCACGGCAATGGACTCTTGCAGGGTGAAGGATTCCGGGGAGACAAATCCCTGAAACGCGCCAAACAGTGCGCCAGCGACGCCACCAAACGAGGCGCCCATAGCAAAAGCCAGCAGCTTATAGTTGCGCACGTTAATGCCCATCGCGCGGGCCACGTCTTCGTCCTCACGAATCGCGTGCCAGGCGCGACCGATACGTGAGTGTTGCAGGCGCAGACAGACAAAAATGATCGCCACAATGACCAGCATCAGCAGGTAGTACCACAGCCACAACGCGGGCACTTTAAAGCCGAGCCAGTGATAAACACCGCTGAACTTCAGGCCAAACAGGTTAAGCGTATCCACGCCGGTGATGCCTTTGGCGCCGTTGGTGATATTCAGCGGACGATCGAGGTTGCGCATCAGAATGCGGATAATTTCGCCAAAGCCCAGCGTAACAATTGCCAGATAATCCCCGCGCAGCTTCAGCGTCGGTGCGCCAAGCAAAATGCCGCATACGGCAGCGACCAGCGCCGCAGCCGGAACGATCAGCAGATACGAGGTATGTAGCCCGTCCGGGAACCAGACGGCGAGGATTGGGAACACCTCAGACAGATGGGGAGAGGCCAGCAGAGCGGCCAGATAAGCCCCAACGGCATAAAAGGCAATAAACCCCATATCCAGCAGGCCGGTATAGCCCACGACGATATTGAGCCCCAGCGCCAGCATGATGTAGAGCAGGGCGAAATCGATCACGCGGACCCAGTAGTTACCGCCAAGCTGACTGGCAACGACAGGAGCGATCAGCAATGCGATGCAGAACAAAGTCATGCCTGACCAAAATTTGCGCGTCGTGGCTGGAGCTTGCAGTTGTACGGTTGTCATTGATTTTCCCTTACGCTCTGTGCGCCACGCGCTCGCCCAGCAAACCTGCCGGACGGAATACCAGCACCAGGATCAACACGATGAAGGCAAACACGTCCTGGTAATTACTGCCAAAGACGCCGTTAGTGAGCTCACCGAGATAGCCCGCACCCAGCGCTTCTATGACACCCAGTAAAATCCCGCCGATCATCGCACCGCGAATATTGCCAATGCCGCCAAGCACGGCGGCGGTGAACGCTTTAATTCCGGGGAGAAAGCCCATTGAGAAGCTGGCGTTACCGTAGTTGCTCGCCATCATCACGCCGGCCAGCGCCGCAAAAATGCCGCCGATAGCAAACGTCAGGGTGATGATGGCGTTTGGGTTAACGCCCATCAGCGTGGCGACCCGCGGATTCTCTGCCACTGCGCGCATGCCTCGCCCGAGGCGAGTGTATTCAACCAGCAGCCACAGACCGGTCATGACTGCCAGCGCCAGCCCGACGGTGACAATGCCGGTGAGAGTGATAATCGCGGGTGGATGAGTTTCGCCGCCGGAGGTCACGGCGATCGGGGCCATCGACAGGATCTGCGGGAACATCAGCGGGTTGCGGGTCCAGACGATCATCGCCACGGTTTGCAGTAATACGGAAACGCCGATACCGGAGATCAGCGGAGCCAGCCGTGGGGCGTTACGCAGCCTGCGATAGGCGAAACGTTCTACCGCCATTGCCAGCAGGGCGCAGACGGCCATCGCAATGAGCAGCGCTACACCGAGTTGCAGTAACTGCGGCATAGCAGGGAAGGTATGATTCAGGACATTGATGGCGGAGAGCGTAGTAAGCGCGCCAACCATCAGGATATCGCCGTGAGCAAAGTTAATAATACGCAAAATACCATACACCATGGTATAGCCCAGCGCGATCAGCGCGTAGATGCTGCCCAGCATCACACCGTTTATCAGTTGTTGTATGAGTGTGTCCAACGTTTGTACCCGACAAATTGCTCTTTCAGTGGGTACCATCCAATAATTGAATAAAATTGTAAAATACACATATATTATTTCTTATGATAAACAGATATTTTCATATCTTAATGATTAATATGATTATTTTATTAATCACAAAACAAGGTTACAGCCTAAAGAAATCAATATATGAATAAAACAGAACAATTGTCGACATTGCCCTCCTTTGCGGAGAGTCGCCTTGCCAACGATCCTCCGTTGCGGGCGGTGCGCGCCTTTGAAGCCATTGCCCGGTTAGGAAGCGTGACGCAAGCCGCGAGGGAACTGGCGATTTCTCCATCTGCGGTTAGCCATCAGCTCAAGTTACTTGAGGGATATCTGCAAATCGCGCTCACCGAACGGCATGGGCGACGACTGGCGCTGAGCCAGCAAGGGCGTGAATATTATCGTTCGATCCGTGCGGCGTTTAACGTTTTGCGTCAGGCGACGGAGCATCTGGTGGAGCAGGAGCAGACCCGGCAGGTAACGATTAGCCTGATTCCGCTTTTTGGGATGGGCTGGTTTATTCCTCGCCTGCCGATGTTTATGCGCGCGAATCCGCATACCGAGATTAACGTGGTGTATGCCAATCACCGCAACTATCTGAGTGACGCTTCAGACATGTCGATCCGCTTCGGCAATGGCAACTGGGCGGGATACCAGAGTGAAAAACTGATTTCCGGGCGCATGGTGCCGGTATGCAGCCAGGCGTTTTTGCGACTGCATGGTCATATTGATACCCCGGAGCAACTGATGCAGATGCCGCTGCTGCATGATGAAGAACGAACCACCTGGCATCAATGGTTTATTCAGCAGGGCGTGAAGCGTTCCCCGCCGCGCAGCGGCCCCTTGTTTGAGGACGGTCTGCTCACGCTGGCGGGTGTACAGGCAGGACTGGGATGCGCCCTGATGCGCGAACCCCTCATTATGCCGTACCTGGACAAAGGCGAGCTGGTGAAGATTTTCGATCTGCCAATAGATGACGGGCGCGACTACTATTTGTGCGTCCGCCAGGATAGTGAAATGACGCAGGATGGCAAACTATTACAGAACTGGTTAAGGCGCGAAGCGGCTACCGTATAACGATGTCACTGCGGATGAAGCGAATAGGGGCGACATAATGAAATGCCGTTTTCAGCGCAGCGTTGCATAGCCTCTGGAGAACGCAATTTCTTCCCGGTCGCAGACGACTTGCCAGGCGTCTGCGACCGGGGTGATAAATCCCCGCAGCCCCAGAGGCCGTAATAGCGTGGCGTCGCGCTCTGTATTCAGCGTCAGCAGCGCCGTTTGCAGCGCCGCAATGGCCTGTGGATTAACGGTATCGCTTGCCACCAGTAAAGGCATCGGCGCGGGAACGCTGCGCGTCAGTATGCGCACATGGCGCGTTAGTTCCGGCTCATACCGGCACAGAAGCGACCAGGCATAGCTGTCCAACGGGCCGACATCCGCTTCGCCCGCTGCCAGCGTTTCCACCACGCGTCGCGGGGTGATTAGCGGCCCGACAAGCGTGCGATAGAGCGTCTTTCGCGTCTCGTTAATGTATGCCGACAGATGATAGCGTACCGCGTTATAGCCGGAGTGCGACTCCGGGTTGGTATACGCCAGCCGCCCGCCGAACGTCTCTTCCAGACATCTGGCGGTAGACGATGTTGGCACCATAAATAGGGTGCGGTAGTGCCCTGGAATCCCTTCCCTGGCGGCCTCTTCCGTAACCGGCGCGGCCACCGGGCGTACCGGAAAGCGCCGCTGCGCGAAGGGCCAGCCGCACATGAATACCGCCAGCAGATCGGAACGAGTCCATAGCCCCTCCAGCCTGGCCGGGGCCGGGTAGTCAACAATCTCTGCCGTCAGCCCGGCGCGGCGCACGGCTTCGGGCAGGAGTCTTTTCCACCCCTCCGCCGCTGCCGGAGTTACCGAGTACATTCTTGCGTTAACAATCATCGGTAACGTAGCTCCTGACCAATACCCAGCGCATGCGCTTTCTTAAGCATCGTATGCCCCAGCGCAATATCGCTTAGCGACAGCCCCCGGTGCCAGAAGAGGATGGTTTCATCATCATTTTCACGGCCTGGCTTCGTGCCCGCGACAATGTCACCCAGCTCGGCATGCAGGGTATGCTCACTTAATTTTCCCGCTTCTACGTGGGCTCGCAGTGAACCAAACATGCCGCCTTTGCACTGCCCCCAGTCGTCCACCACCAGCTTGTCCATCATGTCGGTGAGCGACAGCTCCACGGCGCTCATGGTGCCGTAGGGCACAACAAAGGCGCCGGGCTTTATCCATTCTGTTTTTAACAGCGGCGTCGGCGCATTAAGACGCGAGGCTTCGACCACAATATCCGCGCCGCGCACGCAGCTTTCCCAGTCATCGGTAACGATGATTTTTTTGCCGAGATCCTGCTCCAGACGGCGGGCAAATGCGGTACGGCTTTCCGGGCGACGTGAATGAATGCGGATTTCATCAAAATCATAAATGCTGTTGAGCAGACGAACGTTCCACCAGGCGGTTCCCCGCGCGCCGATATGTCCCAGCACTTTACTGTTGCGGCGGGCAAGGTGGCGTGCGCCCAGCGCGGTAAGCGCGCCGGTGCGCATATCGGTGATTGCCGACGCGTCCAGAATGGCGACCGGCATCCCGGTGCGCGGATCGAACAGGTTCAGTAGCGCCATTTCCGAGGGCAGCCCGAGCGTATAGTTATTGACGTAATCGCCGACGATTTTTACCCCGGCGAGTCCCAGCGGTTCGATATAACCGCGCAGCACGTTAAAGTGGCCGTTAAACGCTTTATCGGGAATTAAATGCATGCGCGGTTCAATGACTGTTTTTTTCTCTCCCTGTGCCCGCAGCCCGTCCTCCACCGCCGTGAGGATTTCCGTATCCGTGAGCTTCAGTTGGTCAACGTCGGGGCCGTTTAGCCAGGTTAAATGGATGGGTTGAGTCATAAATTTCTCTCACTGGTAGCATGGTTCGCATCGGGTCGTACGTGGGTGAAAAGCCGCTGGCGAGTTAATACGCCAACGGGCGCGCCGCATTTGGTGACGGTGATGCTGTCGGCGCGCCGGGAAAGCATCAGCGCCAGCGCGTCTTTCAGGGTAGCGTTGACGTCAAGCCGTTGTGGATGGTCAGCGTTCAGAGACGTTTCCATCGCCTGGGCTACCGGGGTAATAGCAAGAAGTTTCAGCGCCGCATCGCTGCCGACAAAAGCCGCGACGAACTCATCTGCCGGGGCCGAGAGCACTTCAGCGGGCGGGGCATACTGGCACAGGCGTCCTTCGCGCATAATGGCGATGCGATCGCCCATTTTGATGGCCTCATCAAGATCGTGAGTGACGATAATCACCGTCTTTTTCACGCGTTGCAGAATCTGCTTAAACTCGGTCTGTAATCGCCCGCGAACCAGCGGATCGATGGCGCCGAACGGTTCATCCATCAGCATGACCGGCGGGTCCGCCGCCAGTGCGCGGGCAACGCCGACTCGTTGCCGCTGACCACCGGAAAGCGCGGCAGGAAATCGGCTGGCGTATTGCCGGGCATCCAGCCCGACCAGTTCCAGTAATGTTTCCACTCGCGCCTGAATACGCGAGGCGCTCCAGCCCAGCAGGCGCGGCACCGTGGCGATGTTGTCCGCGACGGTCATATGCGGGAACAGTCCGACGTTCTGAATAACGTAGCCGATATGTCGACGCAGCATCACCGGATCTTCCGTTGCGACGTCGCGCCCATTTACCCGGACACGCCCGGAAGTGGGTTGTTCCAGCCGGTTGATTAAGCGCATGGTGGTGGTTTTACCGCAGCCGGAAGGGCCAATCAGGGCCGTGGTGGTTCCCTCTTCAAACGTCATGGAGAGATCGTCAAGCGCTTTACGCGGCGATCCAGGATAAATTTTGCTAATATTTTCCAGTGTAATCATTGTATTAGCCCTTTACGTCGGCTGAGAAAACAGGCGCTCAAGCAGGGCGAAAAGCGCTTCGATAGCCACAGCGAGCAGAATAATCGGCACCGCGCCGACCAGCAGGCGCGACATGTCCATGATGGCAATGCCGGTGGTGACAAAATCCCCCAGACCGCCGCCACCGATAAATGACGCCAGAGCCGCGCCGCCGACAACCTGTACGGCGGCGGTACGGCAGCCGGCGAGAATGCCGGGAGCCGCCAGAGGCAGTACGATTTTGCCTGTGACCTGCCAGGGCGTCAGCCCCATGCCGTGCGCCGCTGAGAGCGTATCCGGGTTCACGGACTGAATGCTGGTGCAGGTGTTGAGCAAAATCGGCGGCACGGCCAGCACCACCAGCGCGACGACTGAAGGCAGCAGGCCAATACCGAGAAACGGCATAACCGCCGCAAGGATCGCCAGACTTGGGATCGTCCGCAGCGTGCTGGCGCCGCTGGTGATGATAAAAGCGAGGCGAGGGATGTTCGCGATCAGCACACCCGTCGGGATAGCAATAATCAGGGCGATGCTGAGCGCCAGCCCGCACATCATCAGATGCTGCCACACTGCCTGCCAGAACAGCGGCTGGTTATCCAGCACCCATAGCCATGCCTGGATTATCATTGGTCTCTCCCCTGTAAAACGCGCCGCTGTAGCCGGACAAAAAACAGATCCGCGCCGATCGCCAGCAGCGACGTCAGGCCGCCGCCGATAAATATTTTCTCTGGATAGCGCTGATCCAGCCCGGCGAGAATAATCGCGCCAAGTCCACCGGCGTTGATATATGCCGCGACCGTAGCGATGCCGATAAGCGTGGTGGTGGCAATGCGCAGTCCGGTGATGATGAACGGTAGCGCCAGCGGCAGTTCCACTTCGCGCAGATTGCGCCAGGCGCCATATCCCATTCCGCGCGCCGCTTCGCGGACGTCCAGCGGAATGGCATGAAAACCGGTGGCAATATTGCGGGTCAGGATCATCAGCGCATAGGCTGTCAGCCCGACAATCGCCGGGAGCATTCCGATGCCGAGCCACGGGATGAGCAGTGCGAATAGCGCCAGCCCTGGAATGGAAAAAATCATGCCGGTGACCGCCATCACCAGCGCATACAGTCGCGGGCGGCGGGCGGTGGTAATGCCGAGAAACAGTGAAATAGCGAACGCCATCAGCATTGCGGCACCGACCAGTACCAGATGCTGCCAGAGCGCCAGCAGAATGTCGTCATAGTGTCGCGTCGCCCAGCGCATCAGGAGGTCTCCAGCAATACGGCCTGGCCTGCAAGCCATTCCGGCTGCATTATCGCGTCGGCCAGAACGGAAATATCGCCAGCGCTGGCGCGATCTTCATCCAGCGGCGCCACCCGAGCGCGAATCTTGTCGTGTAATGCCGTTGCATAGCGTCCTGGGCGTGGCGACGCCTGAAGATCCAGCGCCTGCGCGGCAACCAACAGTTCAATGGCCACCAGATAGCGCAGGCTTTCCAGTAGTCGTGTGGTTTTGGCGACCACCCCCATTGCCTGCGAGGCGTAATCTTCAATCCGATCGGCTACCGGCATCGTCAGCGGGGAGAGCGGCTGGGCATGATGGGCGATATCGCTGACCAGCGCGGAAACCGTCTTTTGCAGCGTGGCGAAGCCTGTCTGCCCGGCGTGGCGGGTGAGAAAACGCGGCAGGCCGCTGGCGGCGGGTGACATCAGTTTCATGATGCGTTCGCCGCTGCATGCGGCATGGCGGGCGAGAGCCAGCCCGAGGCTTTCCAGCGCCAGCGCCAGATGCGTGGCATCAAAATTGGCATTTGCCAGGACCTGTTCAGACTCAGCCAGCAGGCCGGGATTGTCGTCGGCGCTGTTGAGTTCCAGTTCCACCGCCGCGCGGGCATTCAGCCAGGCGTGGTGAACGCAGGCCAGCACCGGCGCGACGCAGCGGAAGCTGAGCGGGTCCTGCAACGAACGCGCGCTGCCGGGCTGGAGTAGCGGGCTGCCTTCCAGCAGCGCCAGCAGATACGCGGCGGTCTTAGCCTGTTGCGGTGCGGGGCGCATCCGTGCCGCCCAGGGCGTCAGCGGCGAGATATTAGCGCGAAACGCTTCAAACGAGAGCGCGATAGCGCCCGCGTGGGCGTTCATAAGCCGGGCGGCGTCGTGCAGCAGCAGCGCGGCGAGGCCAACGCTGGCGGCGTTAGACGACACCAGCGCCAGCCCGTCTTTTCCACGCAGCGGCGCAGGCGTCAGACCCGTCTGGTTCAGCAGTGTGGAGACCGGCGCCACCGTACCCTGATATTCCGCTTCGCCATCGCCGATGAGCGCGCGTCCGATATGCGCCAGCGGCGCGAGATCCGCTTCGCCGATAGATCCGATAAGCGGAACGCGCGGATGGATGCCTTCGTTGATAAAGGCCAGCAGCGTCTGCGCCACGGGCAGAGAAATACCCGATGCGCCCTGCACGAAACCCGCAAGACGCGCCAGCATGATCGCGCGAACCTGTGCGGGCGTTGCCTGCTGGCCGACGCCGACCGCCCGCGCCAGCGGGATTCGTCGCTGAATCGCCTGTAGCAGATCCTCATCGTGACGGTCATTTTGCGTGTGCAGCAGCGTCGTATCGACATTAGCGCCAAGCCCGGTGGTGACGCCATAGATATGCTTTCCGGCGCTGATGCTGTGCAGCAGAAAATCAAAGGACGCGCTGATGGCCTGCTGCGCCTGCGCCCCCAGCGCGACAGTCTGGCCGCAGTCAGCGACAGCTCGCACGTCATCAAGCGTGAGCGGCGCGTCGCCCAGAAAAAGTGTCGTTGTCACGGTCGTACCCTATTTAATTACGCCTTTTGCGCGCAAAAAGTCTTCCGCCACATCGCGCGGTTCTTCTTTATTCTTTTCCACTTCCGCA
The DNA here is from genome assembly GCF_030333285.1 of Citrobacter sp. CK199. NCBI lineage: Bacteria > Pseudomonadati > Pseudomonadota > Gammaproteobacteria > Enterobacterales > Enterobacteriaceae > Citrobacter > Citrobacter sp. CK199. The sequence goes on from NZ_JAOWGF010000028.1 coordinate 38,822, forward strand.
TTCAGTTTTTGCATCGTGGCGTTATCAAGCAACTGGCTGATGTTATTTAAAATGTCGCGAACCTGAGGATGTGCCTGTAGCGCGGCATCGCGCACGACCGGCGCAACTTCGTAGGGAGGAAAGAGGTGTTTATCGTCTTCCAGTGCGACATACTGGTTTTCCGCGATTTGCCAGTCGGTTGCGAAGCCGTTTGCGACGTCTATTTGCCCGGCAGCAAGGGCGTCGTAGCGCAGGCCAACTTTGGCAAACTGGCGGAAGGCTTTAAATTTAATGCCGTAGGTCTGCTCCAGCCCTTTCAGGCCGTCCTGGCGGTCGCCAAATTCCGCACCTGCGCCGATGGTCAGTTCCGGCGCGGCTTTGGCGAGATCGGAGAGCGTTTTCAGGTGGTATTTCTCGGCGGTTTGTTTGCTCACCAGCAGTGCGTAGCCGTTGTTCACGCGGGCTGGTTGCAGCCAGGTGAGATGATATTGCTGCTGGTAGGCGTCGCTGACCTGCTTAAACACCTGTGCGGCATCGGAGGAGGGCTTTCCTTTGACCACTGCGCTGAGCGCCGTACCGGTATATTCCGGGTACATATCAATTTCGCCTTTCAGCAGCGCGGCGTGGGCGATTAACGTCCCGCCCAGGTTTGTTTTGCGTTCAACGGAAAGACCGGATTGCTCCAGTGCCTGGGCATAGATTTCCGCCAGAATATATTGTTCGGTAAAGTTTTTGCTGCCCACAACGAAATCCGCTGCCTGCGCCTGCGCTGCGAACAACCCCAGCGCCAGCCAGGAGGCTGCCAGTTTGTTTTTTATGCTCATCCCCGTTTCCCCGCAAAGAAATGCATGAATTTACTTGTATATACAAACCAGCGAAGCTAGCAGCATATTGACGGCGCATGAAATAGGGATTCGTTCTTTCTTATAACGAAACTTTAAATGTTTACTATTTGGCTGACTTCTCCTCGTACCAGCATCGTCAGACAAGTTTCAGACGGGGATCAGTGCCGTTGAATGGTCTTAACGGCGGAGAGCGCCGGGTGGATACATAAGTAATTTTGGCTGCTCAGTAATCCCATCTTTTTTAATGCCGACCTCTTGTAGTAAGAGACCGTTTTTTCAGAGATGTTTATTGCGCTGTACATTCGTTTCACATTCCCGGCGCGGACTAACTCGCTGAGAATAAAAAACTCTTTGTCAGTGATGGTGTTACTTTCCGTATTTTTTCTATTTGAAATAGCTATCAGAATATCGTTTAATTCTGATAATGTTTTGTTTTTATTGAAGTAATATACACCGTACTGGCAAAAGAAATGGCGACGGGAATGCAGGCCTGACGGTGATATGCACAGCGTAACCTTACTAAAGAAAAAGGTTATTAACCTGCCGAGTAAACCCGGTTCTCTGACGGAGAGCAACACAACGGTATCTTTTGATAGCGAAAAAGAGGTGGTTAGCGTGAAACGTTCAAACTCGCCAGCATCGCTTAAAAAAATGCTCTCAACACGCGTACCTGACTCTTTCATCCCTTTCGATATACCCGTCAGATAATAGACGTCATCAGACACTATCACTATTTTCGACTTCATTTGAATCCCTTTTTTATATTTGAAATATGCTGGTTTCCTTAATATTTAAATCGTTATTACGAATGATTCTCGCTCATCAACGGGCCAGAGAAATCCCTGGGCATAATGTACGTCGCTCTCCGAAATAAAGCGGTGCTGGTATTCGTTTTCAACGCCTTCCACCAGAACATGATCCGTCAGGTATTCCACCTGTCTTACCAGCGTTGTCATTGCTGAGGTATCCTGTTCAGCGGATATTCTCCAGAGTTCATGTTTATCAATCTTAATCCCATCAAAGCGAAAGGGGAGTTGCGCAATTAACGGAATATGCCTGACATAGAGATCGTCCAGCCAAAGTTGAGTATTAAAAGCGCGCATTAGGGTCAGAATTGCATCAATATGCGGCACAAGTCGCGGAAAATAAGACTCGCTTTGCTGGCAATCAATTTCAATGACCTTTGGGCCGGGTAACATGGCAAGAATCGATCTGAGCCACACCAGATTCATAAGCAATGGAATCGTAATATTCAAAAATAAAATGCCATTGCGATCGTGCTGATTTGCTACTCCCGTGCATATCTGTTCCTGAACAATATGTGACAGGAGTTCTGGCGAAACAGAGCGGAAAAATAGCTCTGGATCTGCCCCTTCCGGCTGGCAGAGCACCTCACCGCCAATCCGTCTACCGGTCTGGACATGAATGATAGGTTCGATACGGCACATGAGTTTCATAATAATGGCATATCCTTTTTAATTATAAACGGTGCATCGGGATTTTCTGGGATTAATTAAATCGGTCGCGATAAGATATGCTTGCACTTTTTAGTGGATTACTGTTTATCGCTTTCAGCATTTTTATGTGTTCATTTTTAGTGCTTAGATGCAGCTTTTTATTAATCTTTTTGATGTAGTAAAAAAGCGTGTGATAGCGTTTATTTATTCTTTTTGCGATGTCATGGGTAGGCGTGCTGTGGGCCAATTCGGTCAGAACGGTCCATTCAATGTCGTCAAAAGAATCCGGCTGTTCTATTTCAGCCATGAGATCGTTAATGTACTGGCTGTAAAAAGCCTCATCCAGCCAGCAGGCATGAACGGCATGATTAAGCTCGGACATGGGTTCATACTTAGAAACGATATTGATATAATGAAAACTTCGCAAAACCTGAAGCAGGTAACTGTTACGCGTAAAAGTAAACACCGTTAAGCGAATGCCAGGATAGTTTATCTGCATATCATAAATAAAATTAAGCGCCTCCAGCGCACTCTCCTCCAGCGTAAAAACTTCCATGACGACATTATCAATAATATGGTTTTCTATTTTGTATTTTGCTTCTCTGAATGTCGGGCTGGTGTGTAATACCAAAGGGTTGATCAGGTGTTTGCAAAGAAAATTAATCATATAGTTATCGGTATCAATAATTAACGTTGAATGGAGCGGCTGCGTAACGCTATTTAATGACTTGACAGAGTTTTCTATCATGACTAAATCAAATCTTGCAGTGGAAGGATTACAGGGGGAGTCCTCACTGCTGAGATAAAGAAATTGATCGTTCTGTAGTGTACGCATTATATTTTTCGATCCGCATATCGTTTACAATAATGACAAGATGTAAAATTTAACTGTAACTATTTATAAAATAAGAAAATAATAGTGATGCTATTAAAACACACCATGATAAGGCGTTGATATACACTTCATCCTTCAGGCTGCCTCTTTGTTGGCTGCGCTCATTCACCCCGGTCACGTACTACGTTTACGCTCCTGGGGGCTCATTCACTTGCCGCCTCGATGCTTCTCAAATGATTTTGTGTATAAATATCTTTCTTTTTTTGTTGAGGCTTCTGATTATTTCAGTAGATGACTATTCTGTTTCTCGCCTTTTATCATGGGTAAATGATGTTTACTTTCGCCGTGGTTTGTATTCTGCCTTCCGTCGGTTTGGCACCATAGATGTAATAATATGCTCTCAGTGGAATATCAAAATTGCTTCCCCACTGCGCAATCTTATAGAGTTCATACTCGCTGGTAATATTACCTGCGGTAAGCTCTGTCTGGCTGATGGCAATTTTTTTACTGGTATCGGCACGCATAATTCGCACCCCAATATTCCTTGCCGTTCCCTGGGTGTTTTTCAGGGTGTATTTATCCGTATCGACGCTGGCGCTACTGAGATAAAACTGAATGGTGCGTGTGCTCATGCCTTCTAACAGGTCGCTGCATTCGGCATGCAGAGTGAAGTTTTCATAAAACTGCGCTTCCTTTCCTGCGGATATCAGGCTGGTAAGATCGGTTTCCGGTAGCGTGACCGTCGTATCCGGGATGCTACAGGTGCTGACATGAGGACGATAATTGATCGTGATATTCTGGTAGAACAGGCGTTTCTCTTCGTCAGAACCGATAAGGCCTAATATCCATTTAATGAATTCGGCTAAATTAACGCCGGGAAACCAGAAATCGATACCTGAAGCATCAACAACGGATATAGCGTGAGCAAGAGTAATACTGGTTGCGTCCGGGCCAACGTTATAGACATAGGCCGGGTTGGCGCCGCTCGGTACGCTTTTGAGTAACTTAGCCTTATAGGTATAGACCACGTTATTCAGCGAAGTACCGGGAATATGACTTTCTCCAGAGCGACTATAGTCTTTTTTCGTGGGTACAATATTGCCGATGGTGAATTGCAATACATAGTTACCATAATTGATATAGGCCGTGCTGTTGGCCATTTCAGAGATAATAGCAACACGGTTAACATAACCAATCCATTCGCCACTACAGCTAAACGTACCGGATGACAGCGACAGGTTCTGCGAACCTGTGGTTTCGCTGCTGAGGGAAAGTGAATCCAGGTTGAGCACCAGATTGCTCTCTTTTTGCGCGCCGGAATCGCTTTTACAGGAGGCCTGTACGCCATAGCTTATCGATCCCAGTAGCCAGGCAAGAATTAACGTTATTGTACGGATAGTGATTTTCATCCTCTGCTCCTGCCATTAGCGGCAAATATTTATCTGACCATCGTGGGTCGGCTGGCTAATAACACAGCTTTGGCGGCCGTCACTGCTGGTTTTGATATGTAAACGTGACGGGAGCTGTTCCGTTTTCAGGTACAACATTCCTCCCTGGGCGACATATCCGACGCTGGCGCCAGCATCGTCAAAAATTTCGGTGCCGAAGGGGAGAGGGCGCCCGTTAACGGCCCGTGCTGGCAACATGAACTGCCGCCGTTGGTCGGTATCGAAGCGCACATAGGTGACGGAACCCGCATAAGGCACCACTTCCTGGATATTGCCTTTCAGCTCAACGCCTTCCTTCATATGGGTGGTATCTAACTGGATTCGGTTTTTACGGTACGGGGACAGGTAAGGAACCAACGCTTTCCCGGAGGTATTCGTGGTGCGTGTGCCGTCGCCGCCCAGCGTGGCCCCTTGAGCGCCTGGCGCGTCGATAATTGCGAAGGTATCGCCCAACTGGCTGGACGTCAGCAGGCCGCCCCGATAAGCCACCAGGCTACCGCTGGCTCCCGCGCCGATCTGACGATAGTCTCCTGACTCGCTATAGCTGCCGTTTAAGGTGGTAAACGCAGTGCGATAGCTCAGGCTGCTGCTGGCCGAGTTATTTCCACCGCGACGGTTGCTGCCGCTGACGCTATAGGTCGCCTGATTAAATTCGCCTGCGGTTCCGCTGATCCCCATGTTCGTGTCGGAATAGCCGTCACGATTAAATGTAACGCTGCTGTTGAGGAAGACGGGCCGTTCAAAGAGACTCAAGGGCACCGAGAACGTGAGGTAATAACGTCGCTCTTCGCGCTGATTATCGTTACGCATGCTGCTGGCTGAGAGGGTATAACTTACGGCGCCAACGTGGTTGGAATACCCCAGTTGATACTCTTTTGTTGTGCCATGACCATTCCAGTAGTCCCGCCAGGTTCCTGATAAGTAAAGGGAACCCAGCTCCTCACCCAGAGACTGGCTCAGGTTGATATTAAAGGTGTTTTTCTGGCGCATATATCTGGCATTAGGGCTGTCAGCGTTCTCTTTTTGCCAGTTGTGCAAAGCGATTGCATCATTGAAGCTGTAATAGTTTTTCGTGGAATAGCGATACGCCGCCAGCGCAAAGTTCGTCCCGGTGACATTAAAGAAACGACTAAAGGCGACTTTGTAACTTTGCCCGCGGACTTTTTTATCTGCCGGAATTTGCGTTTGTGACTGTGTGACGTCAAAAGACAGCGCGCCAAACGGGAGGTTAAGGCCGCTCCCGAGAAGAAACGCGTTATAGTCTTCGCTGTAAATTACCCCGGTATAACCGGTGATCAGGTTATTGATCCCGTATTGATAGCTGCCCTGGGCAAACTGGGGGCGATAGCGGCTTTCTTCCGTGCGCGCTTCCCCCAGCAACAGACCATATTTCCCAATCCCTTCTTGCAGCATGTTTGGCACCGAAGAAAAGGGGACGATGAAACTGCTGGTGCGCCCGTCTGCTTCAATGACTTCGACATTCAGATCGCCGCCTGAGCCGGTAGGAAGGATATCCGCAATTTCAAACGGGCCAGGCGACACGTTTTTCTGATAAATAACCTGCCCGTTCTGACTAATTTTAACCAGCGCGTTAGACTGTGCGACGCCGCGTACAATCGGGGAAAAGCCCTGCTGAGAATCGGGTAACATGCGCATATCCGTGCCCATGCTGACGCCGCGAAAACGCAAAGAATCAAAAAGATCGTTGCTGGAATAGCTGTCGCCCATGCGGATGATCGATTTAAGCGCAGCGATCCCGCGCTCAACGTAGCGTGTATTGTTTGTCCATGATCCTTCCACGCCCTTGCTTTTGTTATAGCTGGAACTATCGCGAAATTGCCAGCCAAACGCATTCAGCCCGCTGTTTAACTGGAAATAGGCGTTTTCCTGATTGCGTCCTCCGCCTTTGGCTTCGTTGTAGTTATAGTTGGCATTGTATCCCAGCATCAGCGCCGGAATGCCTTCATCCCAAAAGACGGGATCGACATAACCGCGCAGCGTCTGGCGAATATACGCCTGGGGAATGGTCAGACGTAGCGACATATCGGCCGCATTGACTTTCATACTGCCTCCGTGCAGTAACGTATTCACATCCACTCGCTCGCTGGCGCTGTTTGCGGCAGGGACTATTGAGGGAAGAAGCCCAAGCTGGGCAATATTCTCATGCTGGAAAAACGTTCCTTCATCCGTGATATAAACGGGAAGGCGGCCTTTCCACTCCTCGTTAATAAAAACATCAAACGGGTATTCACCAGGAGGAAGCGCAGAGGCACGATAAAAACGCGACATATCGGCATTTTTAGAGTCACCGGCTAAAAAGTCAGTATTGAAAGCCACGGCATACGCCCGGCTATAAATAGACATCATCGCCAGTATTGGCAATAAACATGCGTATTGACTCTTTTTACCAGCCATTGCCATCCCCATTCATTTGGACATTATTATATTATTTTGTGGTGAATGAATATTTTTGATATGAACCGTAATCATCAACTAACAGAATATCCAAAGCCTGCCCCGATAAAACCGCCCCTGTCGTGGGTATTGTCAGTGTTGACAATGGCGCAATCATTTTCGGTTCGCCAGTAAGAGATTTACCTCGTGAACTCATTGTGGCAATCGATGCGAAATAAGGAGCCCGGTTTGTGGCGACAAGTTGATTACCCTGCGCGCTAAACGATAAATACTTATGTAAATCGCTGGCCGGAATCGTGAGTTCGGTCGGGCGATAAAATAATTTGATGCGCGACTTAATGGCGATTTGCATCGTGTTTTTGCCATCAAGATTTTCCTGTTTTGGCGGAATATCCAGCACATTCAGGTAATAAACGGACTCCCTGTCCTGAGGCAGCGCGTTGGCTGAACCGGTATAGCGAATGCGCAGCTGCTGGCCGCTACCGCCTTCAACTTTCACCACTGGCGGCGTCAGCAAAAAGGGAACCTGAGCGGTTTCTGGCGTAGAGTCTGGATTACCTTCGTCTATCCAGGCCTGAATTAACGCCGGACTGTTGCCACGGTTAATCAGCTGAACCGTTGTTTCTTTTTGTTCTTCAGGATAGATAACCCTGGTATTGCTAATAATAACATTCGCCAGACTGCTAAAGCTGAAGGCAATAAGCGTTAGAAAAATGAGAGAACGTTTCATATTAACCTGAAAAAAGAGAGCCTAATCTAATCAATATACCTGGTCGCGTTTATTTTCTCTCTTCCCTCCTGAATTGCAGGTATAAGAATACCTCACCAGAAGGTGAAAATAATTCGCGAATACAATAAGTCAATAATGACGGATCAGGCTCTTTATTTATATGAGTAAATTAACCCGTTGCTTATAAATACGCGACGGTATAAGTCAGCATGGTGTTAACGGCACCGGTATCGGCAGCGTCTGAACCGACTTTATAGTAGTTCGCATACAGATCGACAGTGGCGCTATCACCTTCAACATTCGTATCAAGGTTAGTATGCAGGTTCAGCGGCGTCTGGCTATTGGCCAGCGTGCTGAGTGCGATACCCACGTTTTTCTTCGTGCCGTCGGTTCTCAACTGTGTGTTGTTCAGATACAGACCATCGTTAGAAATACTGTCTGAACTCAGGATCAGATTCAGGGTATTTTTATTTCCCGCGCCATCGTCCTGCCCCAGGGAAGCAGAAGTACAGCCGGTAAATTCCAGAGTAAATTGTTTACGGTTTTTCTGGATCAGACCTGCGGTAGATGCATCGCTAACGGCGATGGGATCTAATGGAATCGTCAGGTCAGCAGAGTTTCCGCCGTTAATTGTACAGGTTGTATCAGTAACTTGGCCGGTAAAGGTGATAGTACCGCCAGAAGCCTCGGTTGCAGCGCTGACATTAAAGGCTGCGAAGGATGACGCGATAACGAAAGAAGAGATAGCGAGCTTTTTCATTGATATTAACTCCAGTATGTTTGCTCCCGTCCTGGGGACGAACATTTCATGTCACAAAACCGTCCTGGTCTTGCTGTCTACATCCGTAAAATCCCTGAAAACGGAAAAATGGAGCCTGCATCATTATTTCCATCAGGTTAGGTGATGATCCTAATTGATGTAACACAATCTTAAAATATCAGTTTAAGAATTTACTTAAATTAAGTGTATTAGTCTGCTGTTTTGGTTTTTTTTCTTGTTTATCAGCATATGGCACTGATCGTGTAACTGAGATGTAACTTTAAATTTTAAAATTCTTATAAAACGAAAGGTAAAATGGAAAAAATCTGATGCTTACATTCAGTAATATTGATTTACACAATCAGGTAACGACAAAAAAAGAGAATATTTTGCGCGCTAATGTTATATTTATAAAGAAAAGTAGTTAAATGTTCTTTATTTGTTTTGTTTTTGTTTCATTGTTCGGGGTGAATTATTTTAATTAATAAGATTTATTAAAATGAAAGTGGGTGAAGAGGATGAGCAAAAGGGATAAAAACGCCCAGGCATGCAATATAAAATGGCGTTTTAATAAAAAGGAGAGCAGAGGGGGATTGCTGCCTTATTCTTGCAGGTACGCACTGACGCTAACTAAATAGCGCAATGGCAGGGGAGCAGAGTGTACGGCTTTGCCATATGGGGACTGTTATATACCGCAAACTCCGTATTTTTATAGGCGGGGCTGCGTTCTGTCGTTGCATTCCGGCCTTTATCTGTCCCTTAATTCGCTCCCGATCACCGCAGACTTCCCAGCATTTTATCTTCTTCGGCGCCGCTGATTAACCGGGTTAATTCCTGACAGGCAGCAATACGGCCATTTTCTAATGTGAAACAGGCAAAGACTTCGGTTTGTGCCTGTTCGCCGTTCGTTTTGATGACGGTCACCAGGTGATGGGTCAGAACGTGATTGCCCTGCTGAGCGATGGCCAGAATGTTCACCTTCATGGTACGAGTAACCTGTTTTAGTTTTGCCATGTGTGCGACGAAGTTCTCGTAATCAAGGTCGATGCCATTTACCGTCTGGCGATAATCGGGCGTGAAAAATAATTCGATAGTGTGTTCATCGTGCCCAGGTCGGGAAATAACGGCATCAAGCGCCTGAGCAATGCGTTGCATCATATTTTCCAATGTTCTCTTCCTCATCGTGATTGCGTACAGGGAAGATTACCCTCAGACTGAAGCGGCAAAGTAACCGTAGTAAGACAATAAATACGCTAAATCGGCCATGATGATAGAAAGCATTCAACCTTTACATCACTCCTCTAAGCATACGACTCAGTGGCACCATCACCCTGGCGGGCAGTTGTACTGGATCACGCGTGGCATGGTGATGGTCGAAACGGAACAAGGGCAGTGGGCGTTGACGCCCGGTTCGGTAGGGTGGATTCCGCCGTCGTTACCCCATTGCGCGTGGATGCCGGTGAGTGCATATGGCGCCAGTCTGCACTTCAGCGCGGAATTTTGCGGGGTCTTTCCCTCCTCGCCGTGCATTCGGGCAGCGTCGCCTTTTCTACTGCTGTTGCTTGAGAAAATTTGTGGGGAGGGAACCATCGGAGAGCCTTCAGAGCGGCTGGCTCACCTGTTGCAGGTTATGGTCGATGAGATTCGCTATGCTGATGCGCTCTCTTCACAATTGATCCTTCCCGACGACAGAAGGGTCAGACAGATTGCGCAAAAAATACTGGCCGACAGGGCCTATACGCTGAGTCAGGCAGAGCTGGCGAAACAGGCCGGGCTGAGCGTCAGGACGTTGAGCCGCCTTTTTATACAGCAGACGGGATTAACATTCGGTCAGTGGAAGCAAAAAGCGAAAGTCATTTTGTCGCTGGAATATTTACTGCGCGGAGAGCCTGTCAGCCTTGTCGCGCAATTAGCGGGTTATGAGAATGTGAGTGCATTTATTGCCGTGTTCAGGCGTTTTATGGGAATGACGCCAGGGCAGTTCTATCTGCGTTTCGGTCATGGTACGAATGTGGTTTAAAAAAAGGTCGCATAAATAGAGTCACTTATGCGACAAGGCACACGGAGTCAGACATCCCTGCCTGTATAATAGAATCTTATGATTTGTTCTTCGTTTTCTCCAGAATGACGCCTTCCAGAAAAATAATTCTGTTTTCCAGCAGATTAATATAATCCTTCATCAGGACATTTTCTTGTCGCAACGTTTTAAAGACATTAATTTTTAAGTTAAGGTCGTGGTCTATTTTATTTCTTCCTGTTTTTTTTATGTTTAACAGTTCCCTTTCCATAAATATTCCTTATGCTTATAAGGTTATGCCTTTATTTCTTGTTGCTCATATTTATGCTGTGTAATTATCTTGTCAAGATTATTATTTTTTCTCATTGGATTTAAGATGCAAGGACAATGTACCGGAGAGAATAAATGAGACTCTGGACTCAGGCGGTTCTGTTTACATTGATGTATTACGCTTTTATCAGTGTTGACATGTTATCAGTTAGTTGTTTATATAACATATATTTTACAGGGAAAAGTTCATAATTGTGATATGGTCACTTGAACTCTTTTTTATTAGACTGCATGTCTTTCATTTTTTTGCTTATTTAGCACGCTCATACAGATCTTTTCTAAACTTTACCTGATGTGCGCCTGTCTTCTTCTTCCTGAAAAGACGTATAATTGTGAAACACAATTCGTACAAGGATAATAATTATGCCGAAAATCATTCAGTCTTTATTATTATTTATTGCACTAAGTAATATCTCAATGGCATCGACGCAGGAAACGGCGTTTTTGGCTGAACGCGGGCTGGCGGGAAAATCGGTTGAGCAAATGGTGGATGCTATCGATCAAAACCCTCAGGCGCGTCCTTTACCGTATACCGCTTCTGTGACCAGCACGGATCTGAAACTGTCGGCGAATGGCGAAACGTACACCTTTCCGCTGGGTGAGAAATTTTATCTCTCGCTGGCGCCTTATGAATATCAAACCCATCCCTGTTTTAACCACAGTCTTTCAGGTTGCCAGGGAGAAATGCCGGACAGCTGGTTTGATGTGAACGTGACAGATCGGAACGGTACGGTGTTGATACATAAGAAAATGAAAAGTTATCAGAATGGCTTTATCGGGTTATGGCTGCCGCGTAACACTGAGGGGATGATTGAAATCAGTCATGAGGGGAAAAAAGCGGCTTATTCGTTTAAAACCGCGAATGACAGTCAGACTTGCCTGACCGACCTGCAATTACGCGCTGCCTCGTAAAGGGATAAACAGCCTGAAGAGATGACTGACGATGTGCTGCATTCTTCGCCAGTCTCTATCTTCAGGGCGATTCCCTTGCCGGTGACTCAGCCCCGCATCGGGTGTGAATCACGTATCATGTAATGGTGACTTCTTTTCGGATTTTGTTTTGAAATTCCGTAGACAGCGATTTAAATTGCGCTCGCTTTTCTGTCAGTGTGGTAATGACTTTATTGCTGCTGGTACATCTGCCGTAGATAAAGTCAAAATAGATAGAGCAGTTTGAAACTTTACACAGCGTATTATAATCATCCTGTAGATGCGGAAAGTAAATAGATATTAATGCTTTTATTTTGGAGTAAAGTTTGCTGTCGCCGCTTATTGTCGGTTGTGTTATCGGCGTTTCTGTGGCGCTTTTACTCTTCACTTTTGTAATGAAAAACTCAATGGTGGATATTCGATACGTATGCCATTCGATTTCCATTGCTAACAGCTCCTCATATTTTTGCAGAATTTTATTATTCTGATCCTCTTTCCTTTTGAGTTCCAGCCCATCCATTATTTTTTGTTCTATTTTAGCTTCGGCTTTCAGAATGAGTATCCATCCTCCAGACAGTGCCAGGATGCAGCCAATTATGATTAAGGAGATAATAAATATTATGTCCATACATCAGACTCCTTCATTTGTTATTTTGCTCAAATTGCCTGAGTACCATTGCGACACAATCCGGCCTGTACTTAAATCTTATGTTGTATGATTGCTATAAATTCTGTTGATATTTTAAAAAATAGATGCAGAGTTAGCTGATATGTTTCATTAAGTCAAATCAGATCGCCTTGTCAATGTGTAAATAAAGTATTTGTTTTCTGTTCAAGCGTAAGGTTTTTGATTTTTCTTATTTCTGTTAGACATGAGGCAGAGTATTAGTAATTCTCTTAGGGCGTTAATGGACGAACATACAACAAAAGGAGTTTGTTATGGAGTGGAGCGTCGAAAATAACCTGGTGTGCCCGACAACGGGAACCGCCTTTGCGCTGACCAGCGGAGCGGAAAATCTTAAGTTCATTCTGTGGTATAAGGGCGATTATTTTTTACGCACAGGTTCCGTTATCTCCCCGGAGGATTCAGGCGTCCTGGCGAACGGGAAAAAAAGAAACATCAAAATCCTGCACGTTTTCCCCTACAGCAATGCGTTATGGGCCTCTTTTCATAACCGAATTGATTGCCCGGGAAATGGCGTTGTTACCATCAATCACTGTGCGCGACAGCAGCGGTGCGTATTCACGCTTTGTCCGTATGGCGCGAGGACTGTCACCGGATAAAATAATTTATGGCGTGACTATTCTGGCATCGCAGAACGTCGTCGTTACATGCAAATTGGGTATCCATCCTTTTTATTGCTGTCATTTAAGACGGGCCGGTTTTGTGTCGCCTGAATACAGAGTGCCCTGAGTAGAAAAGAAGCGACCTGATATGTCTTTAAGGTTTATAACAAAATCAGATAAAAGAATCCTTACAGCTTCTGTCTTTCTGTTTTTTCTGGTATTTGCCAGCGTGCTGTGGCTGGAGTTAACGAGCGTACAGCAAAGTAAGCAGGCGCTGCTGCAATCTGAGGTCAAAAGTCTGGCTTTTGTCGTCGATAAAGTATTAGGCGATGCCCGACTGGCGATTGCGCAGGCGCAACCGTTACTGGGTCAGCCCTGTAATACGACACTGGAAAAAAAGCTCAATATTATCCCCACACGCTACCCGCATCTTCAGTCGCTTAACTTTACGCAGGGCAATACGATTTATTGTTCCTCGCTACTCTACAACAAAGGGTACACCCTGAGTCCTGCTCTCTCTTTACAGCAGGGCATAAGGGTTGATCGGGTGATCACCTCTCCGCATGATTTCATCATGATGCTTTATGTTTCTTATCCGGCGGGAAGAATATTTGCGGCTTCTGATGTGCGCATTATTGTTGAGCGCATCAAAAATATGGCGTTCAGCGATCGTATTGTTTTACGCATGAACGATAAAATTTTAACCGCCTCTGGCGTTAAACCGGGGAGTTTGCAGGAGTCGCATTTTTCACACTATATAAAAGCGGAAAGTTATAACAAACTTTATACGATTGCCTGGCGAAAAACCGAACTGGGGGATGCGCTGGTCGTGATCGCCCACTCATGGCGCTATATTGCGATGATTATCGCCAGTGCGCTCGTATCATCCATATTGCTCTGGTTACTGTTATCGCATCGGGCATCATTACCTCATCACCTTGCGGTGGCCATCAGAAGAAATGAAATCCAGCCTTACTACCAGCCGATTGTATGCGCCAAAACAAACCGCGTGATTGGCGCGGAAGTTCTGGCCCGCTGGCAACATTGTGAAGCGGGTTCTGTTTCTCCCGATATCTTTATTCCGGTGGCAGAACGTGCCGGGTTGATTGCCGACCTGACGAAAGGATTACTGGATCTGGTGGTCATCGATATTCAACGCTCGGTCACGGTATTTAAACCGGGTTTTAAATTTAACCTGAACATCAGCCATGCTCATCTGGTGAAGGACTCTTTTTATTCATTCATCGGGACGTATTCAGGTGTGTTTCGCGAACAGAACCTGCAACTTGTTTTTGAAATCACCGAGCGTGGAGAGATCGAAGTGAATGATGATATCTCCAATAAAATTGATTATATGAAGATTCATAATGTCGGGCTGTCGCTGGATGACTTTGGCACGGGGTTTTCTAACCTGTCTTATATCACTGGCCTGCGGCCAGAGAATATTAAAATAGGTCGCATGTTTATTAATCTGATTTCGGAAGGGAAAAATACGCCGCTTGTTGATTGTGTGGTCGAGATGGCACAAAGAATGCGTATTCAAACGACTGCGGAAGGGGTGGAGCATAAGTACCAGGTTGATTATCTTCGATCTAAAAATGTTGATTTCTTCCAGGGCTATTTCTTCTCCCGGCCACTTTCATTCGCGAATTTTATCCGCTTTATCAGAGGTTATCAGGTTGTCACGTAACATACTGATTATAGGAATTATATCCTGAAGGACTCTGCGCGGGGGAGGGGGCGTGATATGAACGATAAGCTATCTCAAGTGCGTGACAGATTACCGCTCATAATAATTATGCTGTATAGCGATGATTCAGACTGGCGTCTCTTTACCTAAATCATACTGAATTAACTGCCATTGCACGGGCGAGCCCTGATAATAAGGCATCATTTCCCCTTTTTTTAGGTTCACTACAGCCGATACCGCGGTGCTGGACAATTGCCAGTAGCCGCTTTGTGGACTGGCCTGCCCGCTGTTACGCGTGATGCCGAGAGGTTTGCGACTGGCATCGTTTTGTGACGAACCTGAGGAGAGTGTCGAAAGCATGTAATTACTACTGTCTATCTTCATAACCTAACAATCCATGAGGAACACATATTGTTATCAAGCGACATTTACCGGCAACAACTTAAATCAGGGAGGTGATTATTCATAATGTGAATAAAATCTTGTGACTTATTGCAAATAAAACATAATTTAGCCAAAATAAGCCCCTGTATTGGTTAAAGATTATTCATAATGATTGGTCGCCTGATTAACTGTCTGATACTCCTTGTGTCATTCTCCGCTGCCAGCGCTTATGCGGTTAACTGTCAGCGTGCTTCTATGCCTTTAGAAAACACCATTTGTAACAACGACAATCTTCATTGGCTGGACAGCACAATGACGGTTATCTATCACACGATGTTGGTCAGAAACCCTTCTCAACAGGTTCACAAGAAGTACCAGGAATGGGAAAAGTCGCTACAGGCGTGTACCTCCGACAGCTGCATTGAGCGCGCCTACTATCAGGGCATCAGTTCTATTTCAGACGTTGCCCCGGATTTTGACTGGGAAGGGCTGTGGTGGAACACCAGTGTGTCCAATTTAAGTGGCGGAATGATCCAGTTCAGCCGGAGCGCGGAATGGTCAGTCACGACGGATATTCGCGTCTGGTCGGGATTGAATAAAGATGAGTTTACGGCCGAAGCCCGAAAACTGTACGGCATGGCGCTGGTCGAACGTATTGCCGATACCAGTAATTGCAAACTGCTGTTTATCCCCCGTAAAAGCGGCGCGCTTCAGGTCTACAGCAACGCGGACTGGGGATGCCGGATTTCGATGCCGACGGGGGCATTTATTGATGGGCGCTATCTGCGCTCGGATCACGATCCCCGCCCGAAGGCGACGCTGTACTCGCTGGGAATTTTCTCCGACCCCAAAATGGATGAGCGTTTCCGCGCGCTGGTGGGGGATGATTACCAGAAGTTTGTGGATACCGCCAACGTTTACATTTATCAGGATGATATAGATAACATCGGCGCAACGGTCGTCTCTATGTGGGTGCGTGGCGCGGCGAACAACCATACGGCCATTATTATGTACACGCAAAGCAATATCTGGGCGGCGAGGGTAGAACGCGACAGCGCCGGAAAAATGCAGTTGTACTACTTCAGCACCAGAGGTAACGATATCAAGAAAATGCCGCGTACGCTCGCTGGCTGGAAACTGCGTTACCTGGATCAATAAAACCTGTCGTTATGGGAAAGGAGATCGTCATCGCGATCTCCTTTGTCGATCTCCTGCCGGTTATGCCAGCGTCCCTACGACGTTCAGATCCGCGTCATCCGGCACTTCATTATAAGAAAGAATATGCAGCCCGCTGGCGAACAGTCGGCCATAGCGGGAGATCACCGGACGTAGCTGCGGCGTTACCAGCAGCAGCGGCGGCAGCCCTTTCGCCTTCATCTGCTCGTAAATCATCGGCATTGTCGTCTGCAACTGGGTCAGAATGTTCGGATCGACAGGGAAGCTATCCAGCGCCACTTTTCCGGCCTGCTGCGCCTGGTTGAGCGCGCCCAGCAGCATATTCTCCAGCTGGCTGTCGATGGTGTAGGCCGCGAGTTGTTGACGATCGCCGTTAATGGTGTGAACGATGGCGCGGCGCAGAGCATAGCGCACGTCGGAGGTCAGCAGCACGGGATCTTTCGTCACGGTGACGCTTTCCAGCAATGTGGACGCGATGGTGACGATATCCTTCAGTGAAATCTGCTCCAGCAATAACTGGCGATAAATGCGCAGCAGCAGACTGTAGTTAAACGCGGCATTTAAATCCTCCGCCAGCTTTGGTGCCTGGAGCGCCAGGCGCGCATGCAGGTGGGTAATATCGTCATAGTTAAACAGATCTGGCAGATGCTCGCGGGCGACCTTGTTGACGTGCGTCGCCACCACGCTCGCGCAGTCAACCACCTGATAACCAAGATTCAGCGCTTTCGCCTTTTGTTCCGGGTCGATCCAGACAATCGCCATGCCGTAAGCGGGGTCGGTATCCAGTATGCCGTTGATCTCCCCGTACAATTCAGTGCCGGGAATCGCCATCAGTTTTTCAGCCTGGACTTCGCCGAGCGCGGTACGAATGCCGTTGATATGAATCGCGTATTGCGCCGGTTTCAGGCGGAAGTTTTCCCGGATGCGGATCTCTGGCAGCAGTACGCCGCAGTGCTCGGAAATGACCTGGCGAACGCCGCGTATACGTTGTGACAACGGACTGCCCTTCGACTCATCCACCAGCGTGACCAGTTTATAGCCGAGATTCAGGCCAATGGGCTCCACCAATGGAATGCTTTCCCAGGAAACGCCTGGCGTCGCATCCGGCGCGATGGCTTCGGTGATGGCCTCCATATCCGTCTCTTCCTGGGCGGGCTGCACCGCTTTGCTCTGCCGCCAGGCGGCAAACAGCAGCAGGGCGGTGAAGCTCAGGAAGGCGATGTGCGGCATTCCCGGCACAATCGCGAGAATAAACATCACGAAAGCGGCGGTATAGAGCACCTTCGGGCGAGAGAGAAGCTGGATTTTTATCTCATCGCTGACGTCATTGCCTTCGCTGACGCGAGTCACGATAATCGCTGCGGCAGTCGCCAGCAGCAGCGATGGGATCTGGGCGACCAGACCGTCACCAATGGTCAGCAGAACGTACTGGCGGAACGCGTGGCTGGCATCGAGATCGTATTTAAAAATACCGATACAGATACCGCCGATCACGTTGATGATCAGCACCATGATCCCGGCGATGGCGTCACCGCGAACAAACTTCGACGCGCCGTCCATCGCACCGTAGAAGTCTGCTTCTTTCGATACTTCCTGTCGGCGGTTTCGGGCCTGCTGCTGGTTAATCAGACCCGCGTTCAGATCGGCGTCGATAGCCATCTGTTTGCCCGGCAACGCATCCAGGGTAAAGCGCGCGGAAACCTCGGAAATACGTTCCGCCCCTTTGGTGACCACCACGAAGTTGATGATCATCAGGATGATAAACACCACGAAACCGACGACGAAATCGCCGCCGATGACCACCTGACCAAAGGCTTCAATGACCTTACCCGCCGCGCCTTCGCCTTCATGACCGTGCAGCAACACCACGCGGGTAGAGGCGACGTTCAGCGTCAGACGCATTAACGTTGTGATCAGCAACAGCGTCGGGAAAATAGCAAAGTCCAGCGGACGCTGCATATTCACCGATACCAGCAGCACGATGACCGCCAGGACGATATTAAAGGTAAACAGAATATCCAGCATCAGCGGCGACAACGGCAGAATAACCATTGCCAGCACGCAAAGAAGCAGAATAGGCACGCCGACTTGCCCCTGACGGAGCACGCTCAGCGCGTTGCGCAATTTACTGTTCGCCATTGGCTTTCAGTACCTCTTGAGGAATGTTGATTTGCCTGTTCAGGCGGGGCTTTTGTTCCACGTTGCCTTCGCGCCAGGATTTTAATTGCATGACGTAGGTCAGTACGTGGGCAATCGCGCGGAAAAGCTGCGTGGGAATCTGTTGGTTAACGCGGGTGGTGTAATAAACTGCCCGCGCCAGCGGCGGAAATTCCACCACCTCGATATTGTGATTAGCGCCCACTTCACGGATCCAGAGCGCAACATCGTCGATTCCTTTAGCAACGATGTAAGGGGCTTCGGCACGCTGTGGATCATATTTCAGCGCAACGGCGTAATGCGTCGGGTTGGTGATGATAACGTCTGCCGTTGGTACGGTTCGCGCGATTTGCCCCATCGCCATCTGACGCTGAAGCTGGCGGATGCGTCCTTTAATCTGTGGATTACCGTCGTTGTTTTTATACTCTTCTTTCACTTCCTGTTTGGTCATGCGCATTTTTTTGGTGAACATGAACTTACTGAGCGGTACATCCAGCAGGGCGAAAATGACGATAACGGCGATGAAGTAGCTGAAGACGTGACGAAAAATGGCAAACCCTTGTCCGATCGCCTGACGAAGATAAAGCTGTTGCAGGTGCAGCAGAGCGTGCATGGAATCATGCACCATCATGTACAACACGGTAAGAATAATGCCGCACTTGAGCAGCATCTTGCCGACTTCCGTGTAGTGGCTGGCGGAAAACATCCGCTTGATGCCGCTAATGGGGCTGAGCTTTTTAAAATCCGGCTTCAGTTTTGTGGGGGTAAAAATCCAGCCGCCAGGCACCAGGCTTGCCACTATGCAGCACAGCGGAATCGGAATCAGCGTTGCGATAAAGCGCAGTACAACCCAGACGTTCAGCAGCATAAACTGATTCAGCGCCGTGGGATCGTCGAGCCTGCCCGCCATTTCACCGACAGCGGCAAACGATTCACGGATTAACTGCTGGTAATAGGGTAGAAATGCGGCAAGGGTGAAAAACGACGCCAGCAGTCCCGCCGCCATCGTCAGATCTTTTGAGCGCGGGAGGTCGCCTTTTTCACGCGCTTTGCGCAGTTTTCCGGGGGTGGGTTTTTCGCTTTTGTCGCCGCTGGAGGACATTACGGCACCCTTATGGCGTCGAGCTTCGCCAGTATTTCATTGGTGAGATTGAGATAGTGATCAGGAATGTTGGTCACCATCATCGAGATACAGAGCAACCCAAACAGCATACTGATCGGAAAACCCAGCGAGAAAAGGTTCAGCGTTGGTGAAACGCGGTTTAGCAGGCCAAATCCGCCCTGCACAATCAGCATGACGAACGTCGTCGGCAGCGCGATAAGCGTCGCAGATGCCATAATCCAGCCCAGTCCCTGAACAATCAGCGTCAGCGTTGGCTGGTTAATCGCCTGACCAATAGGCCAGTAGCTAAAGCCTTTGAACAGAATCGTGACCAGCAGCAGGTGCCCATCCATGATGAAAAAGAGCAGTGCGCAGAAAACATAAATGATCTGCGAAATCACCGTAGTGGAGCTGCCGTTGACCGGGTCGTTCATCATCGCCATCCCCAGCCCCATGTTCATCGACAGAATATGCCCGGCGGTTTGCAGCGTGACAAAGACGAGCTGGAGCGCCATGCCGAACAGGAATCCCCACAGGAGCTGCTCGCCGATCAGCAAGACGGTGCGCATCGAAAGCAGTTCGCTGAGCACAACATTATTGGGCAGCATGGGGGTGATAATGATCGACAGCGCCAGCGCTGCGGCAATCTTAATGCGACGGGAAAAAGCCCGGTTGTCCAGCACGGGCGCGAACTGCAAAAACGCCAGGATGCGGAAAAAGGGCAGCACCAGAGCCATCAGCGGCGTGAACAGCGCCTGTATATCGATTCCCATCGCCGCTTAACCGACCAGCGCCGCCGCCTGGTGAAAGATCTGGATCGTAAAATCCACCAGTTGCGTCAGCATCCACTTACCGGCGAAGATCAGCACGCCCAGGGTGACGACCAGTCGCGGCAGAAAGCTCAGCGTCTGTTCGTTAATTTGCGTGGTGGCCTGAAAAATACTGACGCACAGCCCGACAATCAGGCTGGGAATAATGGCGACGGCGGAAATCAGCAGCACCAGATGGATGCCGGTCGCCATGATGTCGCCTGCCGTGTCCATGTTCATCATCGCTAAAGACCCTGAACGCTGGAGGCCAGCGTACCGACGATCAATGTCCAGCCATCGCACAGGACGAACAGCATCAGCTTAAAGGGCAGCGAGACGATCAGCGGCGAGAGCATCATCATCCCCATCGCCATCAGGATACTGGCGACAATCAGGTCGATCACCAGGAAGGGGATATAGATCATAAAGCCGATCTGGAAGGCGGTTTTCAGTTCGCTCAGCAGATAGGCCGGAGTCACGATCGTGAGATCCTGCTCGCGCGCATCGCCCTCGATCCCGGCGATGCTCATCATTTGCGCCATCGCTTTATTGTTCGTCTGGGCCAGCATGTAGTTCTTCAGCGGCACTTCCGCCTTCGCCAGCGCCTGTTTCAGCGTGATTTCATCTTTTTGAAAAGGGTCAATGGCGTCAGTATAAATCGTGGTCCAGACCGGGCGCATCACCAGCAATGTCAGCGCCAGCGCAATCCCGGTAAGAATTTTATTGGGTGGACTTTGTTGCAGCCCGAGCGCCTGGCGCAGAATCGCCAGAACGATAATGAAGCGGGTGAAACAGGTCATCATCAGCACCATGATCGGCAATAAGCCGAGCAAAGTCATCAGGATCAGGATCTCAATTTTAACGTTGTAATCCTGACCTGCGCCGTTGGCGGCGGTGCTAAAGAGGGTAATGTCGCCATTTGCAGCCAGTGCCGGTTGTGCGACAAGCAGACCCAGGAGCAGCAGAGCGATGCCGCTTCTGTTAAACAAGCGGTTCATCGCGTGAGCTCACCGAGTTCTTTGGCGTTGAATTCAATGATTCGCAGGCCGTATTTATCGTTGAGCACCACCACTTCTGCTTTACCAAACAGAATGCCATTCACTTTAATGTCCAGCGGCTCGCCCGCCATCTTGTCCAGTTCGACCACCGAATCGCTGTTGACTGACATTAATTCAGCAAGCGAGATATTTACGGAAGCGACTTCCAGCGTCAGCGTCACGGGAATGCGGCTAAACAGCGCCATTTTACGGATATCCGTCATCGCGGTGTTGCGCGTTTCAGGCTGCAAATCCAGGCGGATATTCCCTTCGACGGTGTCTTCCTGCGTCATATCGCTAAGGTTCAGGTCATCCAGGTCAAGAGACTGGCTTAGCTCGTGTTGCAAATCACTCATATTGCTTCTCGGTTGTCTTATCATAGATATCGCACAAAAACAGCTTGCTACGATCTTCAACGATAGCAGCCTCAAAAATCTGTTCTTTGCCGATAAATACCGGTAAAGGTTCGTTAATGGCGATGGGGATGATATCCCCGGGTTTAATATCGGAAATCTGGGCGACGGTCAGGTTCAGGCTGGCCAGACGCCCGCTCAGTTTTAACGGCAGACTGTCGAACAACCGTTCTATCTGCGCAGGGCTCAGCGGCACGCTTTTCACGGCGCGGCTATCGGCCGCATCTGGCGAACGGAGTATCGCCAGCATCTGATCAACATGGTGGTGATCGAGCAGAATGGTAAAAGAGCCGTGATCGTACCCTTCGAGGGTAAAGGTAATGCACCAGGACCAGTGGCTAATGACCGTTGAATAATCGACCTTAATATCGAGATTTTCGCCAAAGGTTTCTTTGCAAATCACCAGTTGCGTGAGTTCCTGACCCAGTTTACTTCTCAGGCGTTCTTCTGTTTTTGTCACGCGCAACGATTCATCTGGCGCAACATGACTGCTGTCTTTACTTAAACCGTAATAATCATGGAGGATGTTCAGCAATAAGATGCGATCAATAACAAAGGCGACATTTCCGTAAGGCGTCGAAAAAACCTGCGCATTCTTATATTGCTGGTCGATTGCGAAGGTCATCGACTTCAACGCGGCATTAACACGGAGTTTCTTCAGAAAATAAATGCTCAGGCGTGCATCAAGTATGTCAAAACTGTCATTCATCAACTTGGGTAACTTGTGCCACGGCCGACCGAGTTTACTGGTGTCGAGCTTTACCAGAGAAGGTAAATCCTTTCTCTGATGAATTCTGACTCGCTGTGATGCAGGGTTCATGATTATTCCGGGTTACCAAAAGTTTAGATGAAAAATAACGCCACTTTTTGGTTGTTGTGTAGCGTGAACCGTAAAATTTCCTGGAGGTATTTGAGTTTTAAAAATTATGTGTCGCTCTTGAACAACACAGAAGAAACGTCGCTGTCGAAAACTCTCACACATTACGTCAGGATGTAGATTAGACAATCTTAACCCTGCTATTGCAAGCATCCAGGGGTTATTAATCCATTATTTCTCTAGGAATTTTCTCATTAATAACTTTTTTAATTCATTGATTTTTATAGATTAATATTTTAATACCCATTAAAAACAAGACAATTCCTATTCGCTACGTATACTGCCTTTACTTTATGAAAGTTGCCTGATTCATGAGTTAAAAAAACTGTTTATTTTTATTAACATCTTATAAAAACCCATTAACAAACTGGGTTTGTGATGTTTTTAAAAGATGCTTTGAATAATGGCTGAACAGCATATTTCTTATTTTGTTTTTTCTGTTGGTACACCTAAATGAGTATTATCATTGAATGCGAAGATCGTAATAGAAATGGCTTTATCGCCGTTTCTCCTGCCAGCGTTAGCGTAATGTCGTTAGCGCGTCGCGTTGCTAAGTATAATGTATCAGTACTGATTACGGGCGAAACGGGAACAGGGAAAGAGTGTATCGCCAAATACATTCACGAGAATGCCTGCGGCAGTGACGCCCCGTATGTCGGCGTTAACTGTGCAGCTATTCCAGAGAGTATGCTGGAAGCCATTTTATTTGGTTACGAGAAAGGCGCGTTTACCGGCGCTGTTGCGAGCGTCGCCGGTAAATTTGAGCAAGCTAATGGCGGCACGCTGCTGCTTGATGAGATTGGCGATATGCCGTTGGCGTTGCAGGCAAAATTACTGCGCGTATTGCAAGAGCAGGAAGTTGAACGTCTGGGAAGCCATAAGCGTATTCCGTTGGATATTCGCCTGATCGCTTCTACAAATAAAGATTTGCAGCAGGAAATTGCCGAAGGCCGTTTCCGCCAGGATCTTTTCTACCGTATTTCCGTCGTGCCTATTCATATTACGCCGCTGCGTGAACGCAGGCAGGACATCCTGCCATTGGCCCAGCGTTTTATCACTAAATACCGCGCTTTTCATAAAGGCGATCTGCGTCTGAGCGATGAGGCGCGTACCGTCCTGCTCAGATACGACTGGCCGGGTAATGTCCGTGAACTGGAGAATGTGATTCAGCGCGGCATGATTTTGTGCAACGGCGAAGAGATTCACGCCGCCGACTTTGGCCTGGCCGTTCGCGCTTCCCAGCCTGAAGCGCCGGTTATCGAAATGATGCCTGCCTATCGCGAGCAGGAGACGGGCAACCCGTCGATCCGCGATGTCAAACTGCACGGGCGGCTGGCGGAATACCAGTACATCATCGATCTGCTTAAACGCCATAAAGGCAACAAATCCAAAACCGCAGAGTTTTTAGGCATCACCCCACGCGCTCTACGTTATCGTCTCGCCTCCATGCGCGACGAGGGTATTGATATTGAATGTTATTCCTGAGGCCAGGAAGGATTGATGAATGGATAAGATTACTGCCGCAGGCATTAACACGACACACCAGGCGTTGCTGAACAGAATGCAGCAAACCGCTTCATTAGCGTCAGCCGGTTCGGTTGACGCCTCTTTAACTATCGCTCCCGCCAGCAACGCGTTTGGCGTCAGTGAACCGATTTCCTTTGCGGGCGCGCTGAATAACGCTATCGATAACGTCGATGCGATTCAACACAGCGCAGGCGCAAAGCAAAAAGCGATTGATATGGGGCTGAGCGACGACTTAGCTGGTGCGATGATCGAAAGTCAGAAAGCCAGCGTGGCTTTTTCGGCCATGATGCAGGTGCGTAATAAGCTCACCACGGCACTGGACGAAGTAATGAATATTCCGCTCTAAGGTTTTAACCGTGCTTACTAAGATTAAAAGTCGTCTCCCTTCCGTGTCGGTGCCATCCGGTCTGAATAAGCCCCAGCTCATGGCGATTGTGGGCGGTGTGGTGCTGGCGGCCGCGATTATTCTGTCGCTGTGGAACCGCAATCAGGGTTATGTCGCGCTCTACGGTTCGCAGGAACATCTGCCGGTGTCACAGGTGGTGGACGTTCTGGGGGCAGAAAACATCGCTTACCGCATTAACCCGGACAATGGCCAGATTCTGGTGAGCGAAAGCAAACTGCCGCAGGCGCGAATGGCGCTGGCGGCAAAAGGCATCAGCGCGGCGACGCCCGATGGCTACGAGTTGATGGACAAAGAAGAGATGCTCGGCAGCAGCCAGTTTATTCAGAATGTCCGTTACAAACGCAGCCTGGAAGGGGAACTGGCGAAGAGCATCATGGCGCTGGACCCCGTGGAAAACGCGCGCGTCCATCTTGGGCTTAACGAGTCCAGCTCCTTTGTATTGACCAACAAACCGACCAGCAGCGCATCGGTCATGGTGCAACTGCACTATGGCAGAAAACTGGATGAGCAGCAGGTCGCTTCTGTCATTCAACTGGTGGCCGGAAGCGTACCGGGTATGCAACCTGGCGCGGTGCGGGTGGTCGATCAGAGCGGTAATTTGTTGTCTGACGGCATCGAAGGCCCGGATGGCGGCATGACGAGCAAGCGCATGGGCGATGACGTCATGCAGCGCATTCGCGAGGATACCACGAAAAATATCACCAGCCTGCTGACGTCGTTAGTGGGGCCGGGCAACTTCCGTATCAGCGTTGCGCCGACCGTAGATTTAAGCCGTGTGGAAGAGACTCAGGAACGGCTGGGTAAAGATCCGCGCGTCAGCGATGAACAACTGAGCCAGGAAAACACCACCAATGAAATGGCGTTTGGCATTCCCGGCTCGCTGAGTAACCGTCCGGTTAACCCGACGCCGCAGGCTCCCGCCAACCCGGCGGAGGGCAATCCGCCCGCTGAAAACGCTGCAAACGCCGCGAATAACACCGACCCGCGCTCGCTTTCCAGCCGCAGCCAGGAACAGCGTAAGTACGCGTTTGATCGTGATATTCGCCATATCCGCCACCCGGGTTACAAGCTGGAAAAACTGAGTGTCGCGGTGGTGCTGAACCAGGCCGCTCCTGCGCTGGCGAAAATTACGCCGGAACAACTGACGTCGATGACGCGCCTGGTGGAAAGCGCGGCGGGTATCGAAAAAGCGCGCGGCGATGCCTTAACGCTGGATGTTCTGACCTTCACGGCCCCGGCAGACGATGTCATGCCAGACCTGAAATGGTGGCAAGACCCTTCCATGCAGTACTGGGGACAGAATGGCGGAATTGGGCTGCTGGCCTTGCTGACATTGCTGTTTGGCGTTCGCCCGCTGGTACAGCGCTTTGGACGTCGCGACCCGATCACCCTGGATGGCGAGGCGACGAAGAAAGAGCTGGAAGCGCCTGACAATGGGGTGGTGATGAACGATGACGAGTTCGCCAGCCTGTCGAAAGCGGCGTTCAACAATAATGAAGATCTGCTGCCGCCGCAAAGCTCCGGCCTGGAAGCCAAAGTGGAATTCCTCCAGCTGTTGGCCCAGAGCGAAACCGAGCGCGTAGCAGAAGTACTGAAACAATGGATCAACAGCAATGACCGAAGCAACAGTAAGCCGGAATGATAAAAACCACTCAGCCTCAGCCGGGCGCAGCCGTCTGGAGCAGGCGGCGATCCTGCTGATGAGCGTAGGCGAAGAGGCCGCCGCGCAGGTGATGCAGAAGCTGAACCGCGAAGAGGTTATGTTGTTGAGCGAAACGATGGCGCGTCTCCATGATGTGAAGGTGCATCAGGCGCGTCTGGCAATGAACAATTTTTTCTCTGATTACCGCGAACAAAGCGGGATCAACGGCGCCTCACGCACGTATCTGCGCAGCATTCTGGAAAAAGCGTTGGGCGGTGAGATTGCCCGCAGCGTGATCAACGGTATCTACGGCGATGAAATTCGCTACCGTATGGCACGCCTGCAATGGGTCGATATCCCACAGCTGGCGGCATTGATTGAGCAGGAACATCTCCAGCTCCAGGCCGTTTTTCTCGCCTTCCTGCCGCCGGATATTGCCGCCAGCGTGTTAAGCGTTCTGCCGCAAGAACGGCAGGATGAAATTATCTATCGCGTCGCGCGTCTGGACGACATCAATCGTGACGTTATCGACGAACTGGACAGACTGATCGATCGCGGCGTCGCGGTGCTTTCCGAGCATGGTTCAAAAGTGATTGGCCTCAAACATGCCGCCAACATCGTTAACCGTATCCCCAGCAATCAGCAACAGCTGCTGGATCAACTGCGCGAGCGCGATGAGAAAGTGGTCGAAGATCTGAAAGACGAGATGTACGAGTTCTACATTCTCAGTCGTCAGACGCCGGTGACGTTGCAGCGTCTGATGGATGAAATCCCGATCGAAGAGTGGGCGGTAGCCCTGAAAGGGACGGAGCCGGTTCTGCGTCAGGCCATCTTTAACGTGATGCCAAAACGCCAGGTCACGCTGCTGCAAAGCACCACGACCCGCCTGGGGCCAGTGCCGATTAGCCGTATAGAGCAGGTGCGCAAAGAGATCATGCAGGTTGTGCGCCAGCTGGCTGAAGAAGGTGAAATTCAGGTGCAACTGTTTGCCGAGCAGACGGTGGAGTAAACCATGTTCAAGAAACGGAGTTTACCGCTGGATGCCCTGACCGCCAGCCGCCAGGCGGTGGTTAAGCCGCGCTTATACCGCTTCCCGCCCTTGCGTAATCGCAGGATGCCTGCCGGTGTTGTCGCTGATGAAGACGCCGCACCGACGCTGGACCCCGCCGACTACCAGTTACAGGTAAAAGAGGGGTTCCAGGAAGGGATGAACCGGGGGTTTGCCCAGGGGATGGAAGAAGGCCGGGAAGAGGGCTACCAGGAAGGCATTCGTCTTGGTTTTGACGAAGGGATGCGCAAAGGGCTGATTGAAGGTAAACAGCAGGCGCGTCAACAGTTCCTGGACGCCGCCGCCCCGTTTGAGCGCCTGACCGCAGAGGTGCAGAACTACCTGGAGCGTTACGAGCAGCGTCGCCGCGAAGAGTTGCTGCAACTGGTGGAAAAAGTGACCCGCCAGGTGATCCGCTGTGAACTGGCGTTGCACCCGACGCAACTGCTGGCGCTGGTGGAAGAGGCGTTGACCAGCCTGCCGCATCAGCCGGAGCAGGTACGTGTTCAGCTAAACAGCGAAGAATTTATGCGCATCAGCGAGGCCGAACCGGAGAAAGCGCGTGAGTGGGGACTGGTTGCCGATCCTTCTCTGGAGCCGGGAGAGTGCCGCGTTATCACCGATACCACGGAGATGGATGTGGGCTGTCAGCACCGTCTCGATCAGTGCGTAGATGTACTGAAAAACAGTTTGCTGCCGGAATCGCCGCATGAGCAGCCTTGATTTTGAAGAGGCGCTGCGCTCTATCGAGCAGATCGATCTGGCGCGCGTCGCCGGGCGGTTGGTCAGGGTCAACGGCATTCTGCTGGAGTGCGTCGGTTGTCGTCTGGCGGTAGGGCAGATGTGCCACGTTGAAAGCGTCGATCAGGAGATGATGGATGCGCAGGTGGTTGGCTTTGATCGTGACGTGACCTACCTGATGCCCTTCAAGCATCCCTCTGGCCTGATCGCTGGCGCCCGCGTGTTTCCCGCAGGCAAAACTGAAGGGGTTATGATCGGCGATCAGTGGCTGGGACGCGTGGTAAACGGTCTTGGCGAACCTCTTGATAATAAAGGAAAGCTCGGCGGAGATACGCTGTTAGCACAGCAGCTTCCGCAGGTGCATCCGCTTAAGCGTCAGCCTGTTCATGCGCCGCTGGACGTTGGCGTTCGCGCCATCAACGGCTTGCTGACTATTGGTAAAGGCCAGCGCGTCGGGCTGATGGCGGGCAGCGGCGTCGGTAAAAGCGTTCTGCTCGGCATGATCACGCGTTACACCCGGGCGGAAGTCGTGGTGGTAGGGCTGATCGGTGAGCGAGGCCGTGAAGTCAAAGAGTTTATTGAAAATGCTTTGCAGGCTGAAGGGCTGGCGAAGTCGGTGATTGTCGCCGCGCCAGCGGATGAATCGCCGCTGATGCGCATTAAAGCCACCGAGTTATGCCACACCATTGCCGGCTATTACCGCGATAAAGGGAAAGACGTTCTGCTGCTGGTGGATTCCCTCACGCGTTACGCGATGGCGCAGCGCGAAATCGCCCTGTCGCTTGGCGAACCGCCTGCGACTAAAGGCTATCCGCCGTCGGCGTTTGGGATGGTCCCGCGGCTGGTTGAAAGCGCCGGAAACAGCGAAAGCGAGGGATCGATGACCGCGATCTATACGGTGCTGGCGGAAGGGGACGATCAGCAAGATCCGATTGTGGACTGCGCCCGCGCGGTGCTTGACGGGCATATCGTGCTTTCGCGCCACCTTGCCGAGGCCGGGCATTATCCGGCGATTGATGTCGGCCAGTCTATCAGCCGCTGTATGAGTCAGGTGACGGAGCGTGAGCACCAGCTCGCCGCCCGCACGCTGAAACAGCTGTATGCCGAATACCAAAGTATTAAACCGCTGATCCCGCTGGGGGGATACGTTGCAGGCGCCGATCCGCTGGCAGACAGAGCGGTACGCCTTTCGCCCGCGATCAATCAATTCTTACAACAGGAAGTCCAGGATGCCGCGCTGCTTGAGCAGACAATCAGCGATCTGTGCGCCCTGGCGCAGGCAGGGTAATGCACGATGAGCAAACTGATTTCTACGCTTGAGCAACTTCACCTGCTGCGCGCCCGCGCGGTAGAAGACTTAAGCACGAAGCTGGCATCGCAAAACCAGCTGTGCCAACGGTTTGAGAAAAATATCGATACGCTGACGTCACTTGCTGCGGGTCTGGTGTCTCAGAGCGCCAACAGTGCGGCCATGATGATTAACCAGTCGAAATATAAACATAACATTCAACGCATTATCGACTGGCAAAAACAGGAGCAGGCGCTGGCGCACCTGGAAGCGCAAAAAATTCAGGGCAACCTGCTGGCGGAGGCGAAGCGGGAAAAAAGCATTGAGCTGGTTCTCGACGCTAAACGCGCTGACCGGCAGGCTGAAATCAACCGTCGGGAACAGAAAATGACCGATTCGCTCTCTGCCCAGTGCTGGCTGCGTCAACAACGTCTGATTCGTCAACGATAGCGCTATGAAAAGAAACAAACCGGGTTTCCCGCAAACGTCTTCGCGTTCTCTGATGGGGACGCTGATTCACCGTCAGCAGACGGCACGCGTTCACAGCACGCCGTTCGTTAGCGTCGTCTGCCCGACGTATAACCGACGCGAGTTCCTGCCGTATCTGCTGTATATCTGGCAGTACCAGGACTATCCGGCTGACAAACGCGAACTGATTATTCTGGATGATTCTCCGGTCAGCAATGCCGATCTGATTGAGATGATGACGGACCCGTCGCAGCCCAACGTGCGTTATGTCCACAGTGAAGCGCGCCTGGTACTGGGGCAAAAACGTAACATGCTCAATGCGATGGCGCAGGGAGAGTACATCCTGTGTTTTGACGATGACGATTATTACCCGCCGGATAAAATTTCCTGGCAGGTGGCGCAGATGCAGGCCAGCAACGCGCTGTTCTCCGGCAGCGATCAGATTTATATCTGGTACAGCCATCTGGACAAAATCTATATCACGCACCCTTTCGGGCCGAGACATGCGCTGAACGGCACTTTTGGGTATCACCGCAATTTGTTGAAAAAAAATCGTTATGACGACGATGCGACAAAAGCGGAAGAGACGGGATTCCTGAAAGGCTTTACCACGCCGGTTCACCAGATAGATCCGAAGCGCGCCATTCTTTGTATTTCGCACAGCAGCAATACCTATGACAAAGATTTCATCATGGGCAGCTCCACGCCGGTGGATCTGACGCTGGAAGACATTGTCAATGACGCGAACTTGCTGGCGCACTACCGTCGACTGAGTCATGCGCCGCTGAATGTTCAGGTGAACTGGCAGGCTTTTGAAAAGGTGGCGGTGCTCTACGACCCGGCAAAAGAGGCGGAGCTGGCCCGTCGCTGCGAGGCTTTACTGGATTTTGGCCTGCGTGGCGAACAGATCTGGCCGGTAGCGAAAAACGCGGAGGCGTCGGCGGAACGGGCGGAACTGGCAACGCACTGCCAGGTGCTTGAGCGGGCGCAGAAAGAAGGCTGGAAAAATGTGCTGCTGCTGGATGCCGACGTGCAGTTCGTCAAAAAAGAGAACGCCGTTAACGACATCAACAAGCTGCTGAATGGCCTGAACCAGCTTAACTGGCAGGTGCTTCTGCTCGGCGGGCGCTATGAAAACTTTACGCTCACCCAGTCATTGAAGGGCGTAGCGCGGATCTATAACGCGGGCTGCGGCTGCGCGTATGCCGTTAACGCAGGTTATTACGATGCCCTGCTGGACGCCTATCGCCAGGCGATGGACTATCCGGCAAGCCTGGATCGCTGCTGGGCGGCATTAATGAATAAGGGGGATTTGTGGCTGGGATTCAGCCCGAGCTTTGCCTTCCTGCAACATCACCCGGACCCTAAAAGTGGCGAAATCATCGATTGTACGCACTGGTTTTTCCGTAAACACCGCTAACCGCAGGCCAGAATACGCCTGGAGAGAGCAAACATGGAACTGATAGAACATTACCAACCTGAATTTGTGTCACGCTTTGATGCGCGAGAAACCCCGTGCCAGTGCCCGGCTTGCCAGCATGCGCAGCAAAACTGGCCGCGTATTAGCGTGAAGCTGAAAAACCAGCAGCGTGAAAGTCTGGATATCACCTGTGAAGCGGCGGCCAGAGAGATGCTGCTTAACCCGGAGGCCTTTATCCTGCACACCTCGCAAGGGGAGGCGCAGGGCGAAGATGAGTTATCCGCCTGGAGCGAAACCCTGAACCAGCAATGTATTAACCTGGCGGTACATCCTGCGCTGTCGCTGGAAGGCAGCCTGTATGCGATCGGCGTTTTGCTGAGTAAGGCGCAGCAGTATCTGGACGGCGGCGAGCACGATCCGGCCCTGCTGTCCTCTATGGGAGAGCAACTGGCGATGCTGGCAGAACAAGGCGTGCTGACACAGCAGTTTGCGCTGTTGCCTCCGATTGCTGAAAACCGCATTGCCGCGCTGAAAGAGATGGGCCGGGTACGCCTGAATCTGAATCTGCCGCTGACTGAAAAAATGAGCGTGGCGCTGAAAATGAGCGAGCTGTCGGTGATGCAGCCAGCGCGGCTGGCGGATCGTCTTCAGCAACTGGAATCGCTCTGGTCAACCATTCCACTGTTTGATGAACAGCCGCATATCCTGCGTAATGCGCTGATTTATCAACTGTATAACGATGTATTCCCCGGCATTCAATGCACCAATTACGGTGAGGCGCTACTGGGGCTGGCCAACCAGTTCTTCCAGATCAAAATGCTGTGCGCAATCCGCCGCGAACAGGGAGCGCTGACGCAGGATGATGTCGTGCTGCTGATTAACGCGCTGAAGGGGTGGCAGCAGCAGAATCCGTTCTCCGCGAATGCGGCGCATACCTCTGACTACAGCCTGCTGTGCGGGTTGTCGCTGTTGTAATAAATCATATGGATACTGTTTATTTACATCTTAATGCTGCAATGGGAGATACCCTGTATCTCCTGGCAGCGTGCAGAGCCATCAAAAATAAAACCGGCGCGAGCATTGTTATGCTGAGCCAGCCGCACTTTAGCGCGCTGGCGCGGGCATGCCCGCATATCAGCGAGGTCTGGCCGGTGGATTCTCTTAATGCGGAGCAGCATCAATGCATTCAGCGGGCGCAGGCGCAAGGGCGACTTTTTGACTTTACGCATTGGGCCCATGCGCTCAGACCGCTACATATGATCGATGCTTTTCTCGCGCAGGCAGGGCTTGAGGCGTCCGCAGCGGATAAACACCTCGATTTGGTCATTCCAGAATCTGCCCACAGTGCCGTTGACGCGTTCTGGCAGCAACATAAATTAGAGAACGCGCCGGTGTTATTAATGCACCCTAATATTGGGCACCCAAACCGGACCTGGCCGCAAAATAACTGGCATGAGCTGGCGCAAATGTGGCTGCAAACGGGGTGGCAAGTTGTGTTCATTGGGAGCAATAACAACTCTGAGGCGGGAAAATCGATGGCGGAAGCGTATCCGGCCGGGGTTATCAATGCTATTGACCGCTTTTCAGCGCTGGAAACGGTTGCGCTTATGCCGCGAGCGAACATGCTGGTTTCCTGTGATTCAGGGCCGGTCATGCTTGCGGCGGCAACAGATCTCCCTGTGGTAGCCCTCTATTCAACCGTGGCTGCGGAACACCGGTTGCCGTTTCGTTATGGGGAAGCGGGCTGGCGTTGTATGGGAATTGATCTCGCCTGTAGCCATGGGCCATGTGCGCGTTTGCTGATGAACGATGTCATTTTCACCACCGTGCTTAAACGCCCTTTTGATGTGCCGACGACTCAGGAATTTGCAAACTGGTGCGTTCATAAAACCCCTTTCCGTTGTCTGCGACAATATGAACCGGCGATGCTGTATACCCAAATGGTCAGTTTTGTTTTATCGCTCCAGGAATAACGTTATTTCTTGTCGTGCCGGTTCCTGAAGGAATATCTGGTAAAAGCGATTGGCTATGCGGCATAGCCAATCGTATTGCTAAATAGCGTGGTATGAAGACTAAAAACCTTCGGCTAATATTCTTCTTTTGTTCTTTATCGCCAGTTCAATTCTGCCTGATAGCGCGATGAATTCGCTCTCATCAATAATATTGCTGTCGCGAGCAATTTGGTTAATCAAGGCATGCAGCAACACAAGCCCATTCTCTGTTGGCGTGTCTACATACAGTTCATGAAAAATGGATGCCAGATAGTGAATCATCTTCTGTGCGGAAAATAAAGGCAGCGTTTCGGGCAAATTACGGATTATCGCATCCTGATATAGCATACCCGTATATCGGTTTAAACATTGTACGGTTTGGGGATTGCTGATATTTCCGGCCCGGGGAAGCAGCAGTCGGAAGGTATCAAGGATAGCCAGCGCGCGTTTTGCTTTGCTGCTGGAAGTGGTGATTGAGCCGTTACGAATGGTATGGAAATACAGTCTGTCGGCAAGGCACCTTACTTTTGCGTCGGGCACGCTGAGCAGCAATTCGGTGGTGAAGTATTCATCCTCAAAAAACGGTGTCTTAAACCGCATATGAGCATACGTTTTTCGCCGCCAGGCATATCCCCAGACCACAACGGAGTAACCGTGTCCTGTTCGGGCGCGTTCGGTAATGCAGTGATTAAAGAACGTTTCGGCATGAAATGTTTTATTAATCAGATTACGCGGCCGTTGATAATACCCGGAAACCATATTGTTGCTGATATGGTGCAGGTGAAATTCCAGATGGGTGGAGAAAAACAGGGCATCCAGGTGATGCTTTTCCATTTCGCGCACAATGGTTTCGATACCATCCGAAGCGATATGATCGTCAGAGTCCAGGCAATAAATATATTCACCTGATGCGCTTGCTAACGCGGCGTTGCGGGCCTCGGCAAGTCCTCTGTTTTCCTGGTCAACAATACGCATACCCGGCAGACGGCTCTGATAACGCGCCAGAATATCCCGGGAGTTATCTGTCGAACCGTCATTAACCGCGATAATTTCCAGATGCCGCCAGGTCTGCGCAACGAGTGAATCAAGGCAGCGCTCAAGGTATGCGCTGACATTGTAGACCGGCAAAATAATCGATACGACAGGGTGATTCATTGGCTACTCTCCCTGTTGCTATGATTTCAGCTTTTGGATGATTATCTCAATTGCGGATTCAGCAAACGCCGTCCGCGTTTGATCGAATCGAGGCATACCTTTTAAATGGCTATGATTCAGCCTCTCTATTTTCTCAATGCTGAAGTTCCCTGGCAGGGTTTGTAATAACGATAATACGTTGACGGAAACAGGCGACCAGCTCCGATGCTTAAAGGGCGTAAAAGTATGTTTATGATCGTCGTTGAAGGTTGATGGCCAAACGCCTTGCTCGTATAAATCTTCGTCTGGAATGGTTAAAACCAGATGACCGCCGGGTTTTACGACCCTTAACCAATGAGGCAGCGCGACGTAGGGGTCCATAACATGCTCCAGGCAATGCCCTGAATAAACGAAATCAAATTCGTTATCCGGTACTCTGGCTAAATACTGCGCGTCACCTTGTTGAAGATCGAATACGGTTATTGATTGGATTAAAGGAAACAGGCTTTGATACAACGCAATACTGTCATCGCCGCCGCCAATATCCAGACCTTTTCCTGACAGCCAGCGAGTACTGAAACGCGCATCAAGCAATCGCCTGTTAATTGACATACAGGTTGTTCCTGGTATCCCCGTTCGAAATACGGGGGCGGCAGTCCGGTCTCCTGCCAGAATATGGGTGTTAACGCCGAATTCTCGCCAGCTTTTAGGCCAAAGTACAACGTAGCCCTGGTCATCGGGATAATGTTTGATGATATGCGTCCCGCTATAGGCCTCAAGCGCTTCCAGAAACGCGTTCTCAGCGTCTTCTGTGGGAGGAGGGAGCGCTTTGCAGCCGGTGGCCTCATGCATAACGCGAAGATAGATACGGCTATCATCAATAATAATCAGCGCATTATCCGCAAATTCTTTTAGCTGGCGTAACTCATTGAGCAGAGGAAGGCGCGTTTCCTCATTGTATTTATTGCTCTGGTAGTCCTCGAATTTAAAATCCGCGCCGGGGAAGTGTGCATCCAGAAAAACAACGGCGCGCTTGATGAAAAGAGTGCGTTTAATTTCTTCATGGGACAAAAATGTCAGGCTGTCTTCATTGTACAGATGCAGATTGTCTATTTTTGGCGCGGCATCAAATAACGGTTTATAGATTTCACAGGAATAAACTTCTTCAGCACCTGAGCGTAAGGCATATACACTTGATGCACCTTTACCAAAACCTGTTTCAATTACATGAGTAACACGATAGTGACGAATCAGGTGGGGAAGGTTGAAGCGTCGTAATTGCCCCATAATATTGGCCTCGATGAAAATTACGGATAGAACGCAAACGGAACAAAGCTACAAATCAATAAATTACAGCGCATTACCCCTGCTGATACAGCCAGTTTTCGGGTTCGCTGATATTCAACAGATTGGTCAGAATCTCCTGCTGCATATTCATCAGCATGGCGTTGTATTCATTGGTGGCCTGACATTGCGCGACCTGTTGCTGGAGACTTTGCCAGAGAGCGGAAACGGAAGGCTGGTGGGCGGCAGGCAGGCGGGCAATGAGCGTTTGCATGCCCTGCGCGTTGGCGTTAATGCCTAACCGTTCAAGCAGGCGATAACGTTGCTGACTGTGCTGCGACAAGTGCTGGTAGCACGCCATGATTTGCGCGTTCAGCACGTCAAGCTCTGCGGCGCGGCGCGCAATAATGTGGTCGCGTTGCTGTATGAGTAAATCATTCAGGACATGGTAATGCTTACGGTCTTCGGCCATGTCCTGTATCAGTGTTTTAACGCTCTGAGCGGCGTTAGCCATAATTACCTCTGGAAATACTTCTGCATCGCATCCGTCAGCGAATCGAGGTTAACCGCGATTTTACCGCTGCTGATCGCGTCTTTCATTTCAGCTACGCGCGCCATATCCACTTCCGGCAGCGCAGAGAGTTGTGTTTGCGCATCGCCCAGTACCGGATCGATCGCGGCGCTGCGCTCAATTTTCGTGCCTTCCTGAGCGACAGTGCGGGTCTGTTCTGCGGCGCTGCTCTTGTTGATTGCGGTTGCCAGATTGTATTGATTCGCTACTACTTTCATCGCTTCGCCTCTTTTTCATCTTTTCGTTATGGTTGCGGATGAATCCTGCCCTGCGGAAGGAGGACTTCCGATGCCCTCACCGTTAAAGAGCGGCCTGCTGCCGGTAAAACTTAAACCGCAAATGAATATTTTTAGTTTCCGCTGGCGTAGACCATTTTGACGACGCCAGCGTCCGCGACAATTGCGCTGACCACCCGCTCGCTGCTCTCATTTTTCACCTTAATCATTTCGCCTTTACGTCCCTTTTTCATGGCTTCCCCCATCGTACGGGCCTCTACGCCTCCCTGTTCGGCGATCATCAGAACGCGCTGACCGCGTTCAACCAGCACCGGAGATTCCAGTTGCGTCAGGGTGATCGGCTGTAGTTCACGAATGCGGCGCTTCACGGTCAGCCCAATGGCCTCATCCGGGTCGGTGAGGTAGTTGCCGCGCGTGCTGCTGATGTTGAGCTTTTTGATGGATACGTCGCTGGCGGATAACACCTGGCCGCGCTCCAGTGAATTTTTGGCGATCACCACCGGAAGATAGACATCCGGTTTGACGGTGACGGCGACATCCCAGCCTTGCGGCCCTTCACAGCGCACATCAAAACGCAGGCGGTTGAGATCGATGCGTTCGCCGCCGGGCAGCGACACGGTTAGCGCGTCAGGGCAGGGAGCGTACCGGGAGACGTCGGAAGGGATAAACAGGTTCATCTTCGCCTGATACTCGGGCCACTTGCGGCGCCCGGCCTCCTGGCGAAGGGCTTGCGCTGCGTGATGTTGAACGGCGGCAGTGACCTGCTTACGCGCGCTCTGCACTTTTTCCGGGGCGGCGAAGGATGGCAGCGCCGTAAAAAGCATCAGCAGGAAGGATAACGTTCCAGGGCGGAAACAACGCTTCACCCGCGAAGGGATAAAACCAATAAAGCCATTAAAAATCATGATGTTAAAACCTTGGCATGAATATTGCTATACAAGAAAGCAGATCATTGCAGGTTTAGCATCACGAGGGTGTGAGTTGTGAGTATTACTTTTGACAAAGCATTGGGCGTTCATCCACAGGCTGTAGCGCTTCGACTTTCCCGAGCAGAGTTGCTGTCAGCCAATCTGGCAAACGTCGATACCCCCAATTTCCAGGCTAAAGATATTGATTTTGCCGCTGAGATGCAACGTTCATCGTGGAGTTTTTCGAATCCGTCAGCGCCGCAAGAGATGTACCGCGTGCCTTATCAGCCCTCTTCCGATGGCAACACCGTTGCGCTGAACGTCGAGCAGGCTGAGTTTGCGAAGAATACCCAGGATTATC
The DNA here is from genome assembly GCF_030333285.1 of Citrobacter sp. CK199. Taxonomy (NCBI): domain Bacteria; kingdom Pseudomonadati; phylum Pseudomonadota; class Gammaproteobacteria; order Enterobacterales; family Enterobacteriaceae; genus Citrobacter; species Citrobacter sp. CK199. The sequence continues at coordinate 76,525 of NZ_JAOWGF010000028.1, forward strand.
AGATGAGCCTGGCATTTTTAAACATGAAATTCACGGGCCTGAAAAAGGCCATTGAAGGTAAGTAATCCTACGCAGGTGATAACGGAATATGGCTTTTACCGATATTTATCGCGTTTCGGGGTCGGCGATGACGGCGCAAACCGTTCGTCTGAATACCATCGCCAGTAACCTCGCTAATGCGGAAACCGCCTCCGCCACCGAAGACGGCGTCTATAAAGCCCGTCGTCCGGTGTTTGCTGCGGTTTATAAGAATGATGAGTTAATGAATAGCAGGGCGTTAACCGGCGCGCGCGTCCAGGTGATGGATGTTGTCGAAACCGGCAATGCCATACAGCGTTATGAGCCGCATAACCCGATGGCGAATACGGATGGCTATGTCTACTACCCGGATGTCAACGTGGTAGAGGAGATGGCGGACATGATGTCGGCGTCGCGCGGTTTCGAAACCAATGTTGATGTTCTGAACAGTGTTAAAAGCATGCAGCAAAGTCTGCTGAGACTCGGAGAGGTATAAGGATGAATGTAGACGGCACGTCCACCAGAAGCCAGACAGGAACGTCGGATAGCAGCATTGCCAGTAACAACAATAACAGCAGCGCAGCCGGCATGAACACGCTGTTCATGCAGCTTCTGGTCGCGCAGATCCAGAATCAGGACCCGCTGAACCCTACCGATGGCACCGAGTATGTCAGCCAGCTGGCGCAGCTGACGCAGGTTCAGTCAATGGAAACCATGTCGCAACTGATGGCGAACAGTTCCGTATTGATGGACAACCTGCAAACGCTCACTACCGGCAATCTGGTCGGGCAGCATGTGATGGTGCAGACCGACGCTATCAACTCTGACGGCGAAACGACGATTAACGGACGTCTGACGCTGGATCACGCTTCCGGTGTGACGACGGTCATCGTCAAAGACGCGGCCGGCACCGAGCACAAAATTGAGCTGGGGAAACAGGACGCCGGGCAGGTGGACTTCACCATTGACCCGCAGGAGCTGGGCCTGAGCGAAGGGAAATACACCCTTAGCGTTGTAACCGATACGGGCGAAGAAGGCATTCCTGTTGAAGTGGGCGGCATCGTCAACAATGTGCGCATCCCGCTTGATGGCAGCGCCATCCAACTGAATATCACCGGAATCGGTGAAATTGCTTACAACAATATTACCCAGTTTGGCAGCGACTCGCAGAAACGTGCGTAAGTCGGGTTAAGCGTTGAGTTAACAGGAATTTATTATGAGTTTTAATATTGCGACCTCCGGTCTGAATGCAATTACCGAGCAGTTGAACGCCATTTCCAACAACATTGCGAACTCCGGCACCGTAGGATTCAAATCCGGCCGTGCGGAATTTTCCTCACTGTATGCGGAAAGCCAGCCGCTGGGCGTAGGGGTTTCTGGTGTGACCCAGAGTATTACCCGAGGCGGAAACATTTCTACCACCGGAAATGCGCTCGATCTGGCGATCAGCGATAGCGGATTTTTCATGGTGCGTGACAGCACGGGAACCACGGCATATACGCGTGCGGGCTACTTCGGCACCGACAGCAGCGGCAACCTGATCAACAACCTGGGGATGTATCTTCAGGGCTACCCGGTTAATGCTAACGGCGAGATAGAAGTGGGGACGATCGGTAATCTGACGATCAGCAGCGGCTCTATTCCGGCGAAAGCGACCGACAGCCTCGACTTCACCGCCAACCTGGACGCGCGCGCCGCCGAGCCGGAGACGGCGCCTTTCAACCCAAAAGACAGCACTTCCTATAACAATACCTACACCACGCAGGTTTTTGATTCCCTGGGACGCGAGCACACGCTGAACCAGTATTTTGTGAAAACCGGCGAGAACACCTGGCAGGTTCACTATTACATGGACGACGTGGAAATCCCGGACAGCAGCCAGGCGATAGAATTTACCGAGCAGGGCGTCCTGAAAAGCCCGGTTGGTCTGACGAACCTGACCACATCGATCTCCGGCGCGGCGGATCTCTCTATCGATCTGAGCTACAACGGCACCAGCCAGTACGGTTCTGACTTCTCCGTCAGCAAAAACAACAGCAGCGGCTACGCGTCTGGCGAACGTACCGGTCAGGCGATTGATGAAGACGGCAGCGTTTACGCGACCTTCTCCAACGGCGAACGGATGTTGCAGGGGCAACTGGTGCTGGCGAACTTTGCGAACCCGAATGGTCTGGCGTCAAAAGATGGCACGACGTGGGTACAAACCGCCAGTTCCGGCGCGCCGCTGACCGGAACGCCGGGCACCGGTTTGCTGGGTTCTGTGAAATCCGGCGCGCTGGAATCCTCAAACGTGGATTTGACCTCTGAGCTGGTTGGTCTGATGACCGCGCAGCGTAATTACCAGGCTAACACGAAGGTTATCAGCACCAACGACAACATGATGAACGCTCTCTTCCAGGCGGTGTAATGGATCGTTTGATTTTTACCGCCATGAGCGGCGCATCGCGCAGTTTGTCGCAGCAGCAGATCCATGCAAACAACCTGGCAAATGTGAATACCCAGGGGTTTCGTAGCGATCTTGATAATGCGATTTCTCAGCAGGTTAACGGCGAGGGATATGCCTCGCGTTATATGGCGCTGCCTACTCAGGGCGGCGTGGATATGACGCCTGGCGCGGTACGTGAAACGGGGCGCAATCTGGATATCGCCATTAAAGGCGATGGGCTGATTGCGCTGGCCAGCGGCAACCGTGAGGTTTACACCCGCAACGGGCAGATCGACGTCAGCCCGGAGGGCGATCTGTCGATCAACGGCCTGCCGGTTGAAGGTGACAACGGCCCGATCGTTTTACCGCCGTTCTCGTCCGTCAGCATCGGTGAGGACGGTGTGATCACTATCGTGCCTGACGACGGCGATATTGCCGCGCCGGTTGATGTTGACCGCATCAAGCTGGTGAACATTCCGGTAAGCGATCTGAGCAAAAATGTGGATGGCTTTCTGGTGAGCAACACGGCGATTAACCCACGCGATGAAGAGGTGATGGTGGCGTCCGGGCATCTGGAAACCGCTAACGTCTCGGCCATTAATGAGATGGTCGCCAGCATTGCGCTGAATCGTCAGTTTGAAGCGCAAATCAAGATGATGAAAGCCGCTGAAGATCTCGCTAATTCAGGCAACCGTCTGATTCGTGGCACCTGATAACAATAAGAAGGAATAAAGATGAATCCCGCTTTATGGATCAGTAAAACCGGCCTGGCGGCGCAGGACGCCAAAATGACCGCGATTTCCAACAACCTGGCGAACGTCAACACCACCGGGTTTAAACGGGATCGCGCGATGTTCGCCGATCTGTTTTATCAGAATCAGCGCACGCCAGGTGGGCAGCTCGATCAGAACAATATCGCGCCGACCGGCATTCAGTACGGCACCGGGGTGAAGATCGTCGGGACGCAGAAAGAGTTTACCGTCGGCAGCATCCAGAACACCGGGCAAACCTTCGACGTGGCGATCACCGGGCAAGGGTTCTTCCAGGTGGAAACTGCGGATGGCGATATCGCGTATACCCGCGCCGGTAATTTCCAGAAAACGCCAGATGGCGTGCTGACGAATGCGCAGGGGCTGCCGCTGGTGCCGCAGATTGAATTGCCGGAGAACGTCAAAGATTTGCAGATTGGTAAAGACGGCACCATTACCGCGACGGTGGCAGGCGAAACCGATCCGGTGGAGCTGGGGCAGTTGACGCTGGTGAACTTCGTCAATCCGGCCGGTCTGGAGGCGATAGGCGGCAACTTATACCGTGAAACGGCGGCCAGCGGCGAAGCGGTTGAAGGCGTACCCGGCGAGGACGCGCTCGGACAACTGGAGCAGGGCTCTCTGGAAGGTTCTAACGTACAGGTCGTTGAAGAGATGGTCGACATGATCACCGTTCAGCGTGCCTACGAAATGAACGCCAAGATGGTCTCTGCCGCCGATGACATGTTGAAGTTTGTCACCCAGTCGATGTAACGACAGGGCTTTAAAGTGAAAGAGAAATGAAAAAGCAGTTAGTTATCAGTCTACTGGCGCTGTTTTTGTCGGGCTGCGAAAGCCCGGCGTTGCTGGTGAAAAAAGACGATGCGGCGTATGCGCCGCCGGAAGATATCGTGGTGCCTGAAACGCAGGTGCGCGGCGGTGGGTTATATAACGGCAACTACAACTGGTCGTTGACCCAGGATCGCCGGGCTTATCGCGTAGGCGACATCCTGACCGTTAAGCTGGATGAGTCTACTCAGGCCAGCAAGCAGGCGCGCACTAACTTTGGTAAGAAAAACGATGTTTCCCTGGGGATACCGGAAGCATTCGGCCATTCAATCGATAAGCTTTCCGGCTCGATTGACGGCAACCGAAACTTTAACGGTAATGCCACCTCGCAGCAGCAGAACAGCCTGCGCGGCGCGATCACCGTTGCGGTTTATAAAGTGTTGCCAAACGGCGTGCTGGCGATTCGCGGGGAGAAATGGCTCACCCTCAACCAGGGGGATGAGTATATGCGGGTGACGGGCCTGGTGCGCGCGGAAGATATCGAACGCGACAACTCCGTCTCTTCACAGCGAATCGCCAATGCCCGTATCTCCTATGCCGGACGCGGCGCGCTCAGCGACGCGAATGCGGCAGGCTGGCTGACCCGCTTCTTCAACCACCCGCTGTTCCCAATTTAATGGAGGCCATGATGCGTAAACTGGCACTCTTTTTCCTGCTGATTTGCAGCATGAACGCGGCGGCGCAGCGTCTTGGCGATGTGGTCGATATTCAGGGCGTGCGCGGCAACCAACTGGTGGGCTACAGCCTGGTTGTGGGGCTTGACGGTACAGGGGATAAAAACCAGGTCAAGTTCACCAGCCAGTCCGTTACCAACATGCTGCGCCAGTTTGGCGTGCAGTTGCCTGCGAAGATTGATCCGAAGGTGAAGAACGTCGCGGCCGTGGCGATTAGCGCCACGCTGCCGCCGGGCTATGCGCGTGGGCAAAGTATTGATGTAACCGTCTCCTCGATTGGCGATGCGAAAAGCCTGCGTGGCGGTACGCTGCTGCTGACTCAACTGCGCGGTGCTGATGGCGAAGTGTATGCGCTGGCACAGGGGAATGTGGTGGTAGGCGGCGTGAAAGCCGAGGGCAACAGCGGCTCCAGCGTGACCATCAACACCGCGACCGTTGGCCGTGTGCCAAACGGCGGCTCGGTGGAGCGCGAAGTGCCGAGCGATTTCCAGCAGGAGCCGGTGGTGATGCTGAACCTGAAACGTCCCAGCTTTAAGACTGCCAACAGCGTCGCAGTCGCGCTGAACAACGCCTTTGGTTCCGGCACGGCGACCGCGCAAAGCGCGACTAACGTGGCGGTACGTGCGCCGATGGGCGCGGGCGATCGGGTGGCCTTTATGTCCTCTCTGGAAGATGTGCAGATTAACGCCGGTAAACAGCCGCCACGCGTGGTGTTCAACGCCCGAACGGGAACGGTGGTCATTGGCGATGGCGTAGTGGTGCGCGCTGCGGCGGTATCACACGGCAACCTGACCGTCACCATCCGCGAGTCGTCGAACGTCAGCCAGCCTGGCGCATTCAGCCAGGGAAGAACGGTTGTCACGCCGGAAAGCGACGTCAACGTTAACCGTGGCCGGGGTCAGATGGTGACTATTGCGGCGGGAACCAGCCTGCGCAGCATCGTGAATACCATTAACAGCCTTGGCGCGGCGCCGGACGACACGATGGCTATCTTACAGGCGCTGCATGAAGCCGGCGCGCTGGATGCTGAACTGGTCGTGATTTAAGGAAATATCATGCTGAATGCCATTAACCGACAAACCGCGATTCTGCCCGGCGATCTCTCCGGGCAGGTAAAGCCGCAGAATCTTGAACAGGCCGCCGAACAGTTTGAGGCGCTGATGCTGCGTTCCATGCTGTCGCAAATGCGCAAGGCGTCCGATGTGCTGGGGGAAGACAACCCTTTCAACAGCAAACAGCAGCGGATGATGCGTGATTTTTACGATGACCGACTGGCGTCTGACCTGGCGTCTCAGCGCAGCACCGGGATTACCCAGATGATCATCAACCAGCTTTCGCCGCAGGTGAATACGCCGCTTAAGAAAACGGATGAAATGACCGCTTTAGAAGAGCAACCGAAAGAACTTAAAACGCCTGTGGTTCCGGTAATGCGCGGGCAGGAGTAAGCCATGAGTATGATTAATATTGCCTTCAGCGGTTTGCAGGCAGCCCAGGTGGGCATGAATGTCACCTCGATGAACATCGCTAACCTGCTGACGCCGGGGTACAGCCGCCAGGGCATTATCCAAAGCTCCATCGGCCCAATGGGAGAAACGGGTTTTACCGCCGGGAACGGGGTACAGGTCGACAGTATTCGTCGCATCTCCAGTCAGTATCTGGTTAATCAGGTGTGGCAGACCAACTCGAAAGCCAGCTATTTCGAAACCGGAAATCAATATATCGGCGCGCTGGAACAGGTGATCGGCACCGACTCTACCAGTCTTGGTAACGGGCTGGATGATTTTGTCAGCGCCCTGAGCGCATTGACCCAGACGCCGGAATCCCCGGCGCTGCGTCAGCAGCTTATTAACCAGGCGGGCGCGCTGGCGACCCGTTTCAATAACGTTAACAACTTCATCTCCAGCCAGAAAGAGTCGATCAACACCCAGCGCAACGCGATGGTTGACCAGATCAACACCCTGAGTACCAGTATTGCGGACTACAACAAAAAAATTACCGACATGGAGTCAACCGGCGGTAACAGCAGCGTACTGCGCGATCAGCGTGATGAACTGGTAAAACAGTTAAGTACGCTGGCGGACGTGAAGGTGACGGACGATGGTTCCAGCGGGTACACCGTCTCAATGGCGAACGGTCAGCCGCTGGTGAGCGGTAAGGTCGCCGGGCAGCTCAGCGCGGGGCAGGACGCCAACGGCAACTCCACGCTGACGCTGAAATTTTCCACCAGCGAGTTCACGCTGAACCCGTCGGCGGGCGGTCAACTTGGCGCGCTGTATGATTATGAAACCGGCACCCTCCAACAGATGAAAGATTCGGTGCAAGGGATGGCGGAATCGGTGGCAAAACTGTTTAACGATCAGCTGGCGAAGGGCTATGACCTGAATGGCAATTCAGGCAAGCCGCTGTTTACTTTCGATCCGAGCAATCCTGCGGGCATGTTGCAGGTGACGGACCTGAAGCCTGAAGAACTGGCGCTGTCCGGCATCCAGGCCGACGACGGCACGGGCGTACCGGGCAACGGTGATAACCTGAAGGCGCTGATCGAACTGAAAAACCAGAAAACGGATATTCCGGGTCTGGGAAATATGAGTCTGAGCGAAGGGGCTGCGGCGATCATTTCCACTATCGGTATTGCCAGTAAGCAGAGCAAAACAGAAATGGAAGCGGCGTCGACGGTGCGCGACCAGGCGCAGAATCAGCGCGATAACCTGAGCGCGGTAAACCAGGATGAAGAGGCGATTAATCTACAGATCTACATGCAGGCTTACCAGTCGAACATGAAGGTGATCTCCACCGGAAATCAGATCTTCAGCGACCTGCTGGGGATGTTTTAAGCGCCATCAGAGAATTTAAATTATGCGTATTAGTAGTCTTTACAACTCAAATGCCATGCTGGCGCAATTAGGCGTTAACGGCACGCGTATCAGTAAGTTGATGGAGCAGATGTCGACGCAAAAGCGCATTAATGTGCCGTCTGACGATCCTGTTTCCGCAAGTCGTCTGGTGCAACTGAACCGTGAGCAGTCTGCGATTAAACAGTATCAGAGCAATATTTCCAGCCTGAGCGGCGCGCTGTCGATTCAGGAGTCGAACATCACCGCGCTCAGTAACCAGATGCTGGCGGTCGGCGATAAGCTGAAGCTGGCGAATAACAGTACGCTCAGCCAGAAAGATATGGCGGGTTACGGCATGGAGCTTTCTTCAATGCTGGATTCGCTGGTCGCCACCCTGAACGCTAAAAATGAAAACGGCAGCTATCTGTTTTCCGGCACGCAGACCGACAGCCAGACGGTAACGTGGGACGAGGCGAAAGGGCAGTATGTGTATGGCGGCAATGACAGCAGCCGCGAAACGATTGTCGCGAACGGCGTCTCTATTACGGAAAACACCCAGGTCGCTCAGGCATTCTCCGGTTCAGGAAACGACCTTGAGATGCTGAATAAATTGAAAGCGCTCAGCGACAAAATGCAGGACCCGAACGCGAATTACGCTGACTATAAAGACGAACTGGAGGAGATGATCGGTGTCGCGCAAAATACCAGCGATAACATCTCCAGCCTCTTCACCGATCTTGGCGGTCGTCAGAACCGCCTGACGCTGCTCAGCGATGCGCACAGCGATGTCAGCCTTGCGAACGATCAGGTTGTACGGGACCTGTCCGAAACGGACTGGGCGACCACCAGTATCAACCTGCAACTGTATACGCAGTCGGTGCAGATCACTAATAAGGCTTACAGTATGGTGAGTCAGCTTAACTTGTTTAGTCTGTTGTAATTGTTATGCAGGTAGGTTTAAAAACAACGTCCCTTACGACTTCCGCGCCCGCAACCGGGCGCGGAAGCATTGATGCGCCGCAAACGGTCGGCCGCGTCAACGCGCCAGAAATCACCGCGACCCGCAATGCGTTCCCCGAATCGGCGCTGTTGTCCCGCCGTCCGATGCGCTACAACGTACAGCTAAATCAACAACTCACGGCAGTGCAGCAGGCTGACAGCTATCTGGCGCAGACGGAAACGCAATTGTTGCAGGTGCGTCAGTCGTCGCTTCGCGGCGATGCGACGCAGCCGGCGAATACGCTGCAAAAACATTTGATGCGTCGGACGCAGCTTTCCGGCGGCACTGTCGATCGCCATCTGACCGCGTCGCTGGAGCAAAAAAGCACGGTTAACTTTACGCTTCCCGGCAGTGAGAAACTTCTCAGCCAGCCGGGGGGAGAAACGCTGGTATTTTCACTGGGCGGGCGGCAGCGTGAGATGACCGCCATTTCGTTGCCGGAAGAGGCGACGCCGCGTCAGACGTTGACCCAGTTGAATGTGGGGCTGGGCCGTCTGGGGATTCATGCGCGTCAGACGGCAAACGGGCAACTGATGTTCAGCGTGGATGAAAGCCGTTGGGAGCGGGTCAGCCAACAGCTCACCGTGCGCGGAGAGGGCAGACATTTCCCCGCCGATGCGTTTACGTTGCTCACGCCACAGGCGGAAACGGCAAGCAGCGATGAGGTTGTTTCGCTGGCGACGCGTCGGGAAAGGGAAAGCCAGGTAAAGCTGCAAAATACGCTGGAGCACATTACCACCCAGCGCAGCAGGCTTCGCCAACAGCAGGAGCGCGTGGCGTCGCGCATCAATGATATGGCGACGGTATACAGCCCGGCGCAGGCCCGGGAAACCGCGCGCGGCCTGGGGGAAGCGCTGGCGAGCAGCGCCAGCAGCTACAGCACCCTCTCCAGGGCGCTGGGCGCGCAGGCCAACGTCAGGCTGGCGACGGTAAAAAATTTGCTGGGGTGATTATCGTAACCGGAAGCGGGCCTCCGCCTCCGGTTTTGACTTACTGCTGGATAGGGTAGAGAAAAATCGACCCGCTTTGCCCTACCACTAGCGGTTGCCCGTTAAATGCCAGCGGCTCCATCCAGAAATTGGTGTTCATCAACATATCGACCAGACCATCTATCATCAGCCCCTTGTGCGTGGTGGTGTAGTAGATGGGCGTCAGGTAAAAATAGAGTTTGCCGTTTTTCCCTGACGTCGGCGTAAATTTTTCCTTTAGTACGAAACGATTGTCATCAGGGCTGGTAATGGTCGCCAGAATGGTGCCTTTCGTTGTTTTCATCCGCGAATTATAAATTTCTTTCGTCTGCGACATCAGGTCATAGAAACCAAGCTGGAAAGTCCCTTCCACATCCGTATTGGGTCGCTCTGCGCCGCCTGTGAGGGTGCTGGTGCCGAATGCGATGGCGAGAAGCACGGAAATACTCAACAAAATCACAAGATTAACTTTCTTTGCATGTTGCCATTTCATTCAGTTTTCTCCGGGTTTCACGCATAATCAGGTTGTTCAGCCGTGTCGGATCGATACGCCAGTGATAAATCGTCATCGCTAACTGCTTTTTGTCGCACTGGCTGGTAAGGGCGAACGTGTAGTTCAGCGATGAATTGGTGATGCTAAAGTAGACGCTCATCCTGACTGACTGCATTTTGATCTGCTGATTAATGGTATAAAAAGTGTCTTTCAGCTTGGTGTACAAGTTATTGGCGTCATAAGACGGCTCGCTGCTCGTCCCAATGGAATACAGGTTGATGTTGCTGTAAACGTTAGGCTGTATCTCCTGGGCGACCAGATGTTCATGACCTTTCAGTTTCATGTACCAGCCGGTAAAGAGTATGCTGCCGATCGCCGTCAGCGCGAGCAGTAAAAACACGGTGGTCCAGTGGATGGATTTTTTCACTGGCCTGGTCGTTGCAGGCGGCGTTACGCGGACGATATCGTTCACTTGTTCCGCGACAGGAAGTGACGTCTCGTCGACAACCTCATATTCCCCGGCTAAATCGGAGGGGGCGTTTTCTTCCAGCGGAAGATGATTTTCTTCGGGGTCGCGAACCTCGCTCTCTTCTTTTTCGATAAAGCAGCAATAATCAGGCTCAAGCAAATACCCTTTTTTAGGGATGGTTTTGATGATTTTTTGCTTTTTGCCGTCGTCTTCCAGTGCCGTACGCAGCGCGTGGATGGCATTGGGCAGACTGTTATTACCGATGACGCGGCGTTCCCAGACCAGCGTGGTGAGTTCTTCACGCGTAAAGATCTTTCCCGCATCTTGCATGAGCGTTTCAAGGAGCTTGAGTTGATATTCTCCCAGACGTTTACGTTCCCCTGTTGTTAAATGGAGAATAGATCCCGAGGGGATATCAACCAGCCAGTTATTAACGGAGTAATAGCGTTTATTCATTTATTCATCGATGGATATACCACCCCAGTAAATGCAACGGCTAAATATCGCAAGAAAATATAGCCTGAACACGGATGTTGACTATCTGTTAATTCCATTTGAAATTCTTAATGAATGCCGCTTGCCTGCGGGAGGTGAGGAAACGAAAAGCGCTTTTGCCGATGGCTGAGTTTGTTTTTCAGCCTGAACAGCACTCAGAAACAAGACACCAGCGGCCTGCTGTTGTTCTGATTATCGCGGAATCATCTTTTCCTGGCGCTCTTTTTACGCGATAAAAATGTGATGTGCAACCTCATTTGCAGTGAAAGATTCGCCTTATTATTAATTCTTCTGATTAAAAGTTAATCGAAATAGTTAAAAGATCCTTATGTAAAATCAGGCCATGCGAATGTGAAAAATTTGTGTTCATCAATCTCCTTTCATGGGGTGTGGGTATATTTTTTGGCAGATTAAAACAATAAACAAGAAAAAATAAAGGAGCGGAGTTAATTTTTTTATCGTTTGTGTCGCCTGATTGCATAATTATGGGGTTGGTTTTATTGCCGGGCTAAAGGTGGTTTATTGAGGATGGTATAATAAGAATAATTAATTGGATATTTTTCGTCTTGAAAAAAGAGGGTGACAAATCTTTAAATAAATTTTCATTAAATGAATTTAATTTTTCGTTGTGGTGGGTCGTTTTTATCAGTCAGCAACGACAAGAACCTGATAAAACAGACAGGTAATCCAAGGAGAAATATATTATGTCGCTTTCGATTTTCACCAGTGCTTCTTCTATGGCATCCACCAATGCCCTGAATAAATCCAACAATCTGCTGTCTACCGCAATGGAGCGTCTGGGCACCGGCAAACGCATCAACTCCGCAGCGGACGATGCGGCGGGCTTGCAGATTGCCACTCGCCTTCAGGGTCAGACCAACGGCATGGCCGTTGCGCAGCGTAACATCTCTGATGCCACCGCATTGCTGCAAACCGCAGAAGGCGCGTTCGACGAAGTGAGCAACATCATGTACCGCATGAAAGATCTCGCCACCCAGGCAGCGAACGACACCAACACCACCAAAGACCGTGATGCCATCAACGCTGAAATGAACGACCTGAATGCCGAACTGAAAAACATCATGGGCAACACGTCTTATGCGGGCGATAAATTATTCGGTACCGGCGGTAAATTTGCCGATTCCCTGAACTTCCAGATTGGTTCTTCCTCTGGAGAAACCATGACCGTGAGCCTGGGTGACGAACTGGGTGGTACAGCGAGTGGCCTGTTTAGCGCTTCTGGTTTCTCGGGTATCGGTGACTGGAACAATACCGCTTCCGGTATCAACATCGGGAGCGCCTCCGACGCTACGGCGATGATGAACTCTCTGGAAACGGCGCTGAATGACGTCGGCGCCGTGCGCTCCAAAATGGGTGCGAGCATTAACCGCCTGGGCCACACCGCGGCCAACCTGGCAAACATGAAAGACAACACCGATCTGGCGCTGAGCAATATTCAGGATGCGGACTTCGCCAGCGAAGCCTCCTCCATGACGCGTAACCAGATGCTGGCGCAGACCAGCATGTCCATGCTGAAACAGTCCAACAGCATGTCCAGCATGGTGATGTCTCTGCTGGGTTAACAGTAAGCCGCCGCTTGCCTGGAAAGGCAGGCGATGTGTTCTTATGACGCTGCATCCTGCACGGGGTGCGGCTTTTTTTGTGTCTGCTGTTGCAGTGCAGCTCCTTTTTGCCGTCTTTCTTCGCCATTTTTTCCCCGGGTTGCCTGAAAAATGGTCATTCGAACGTCGTCGGATTTAATTTTCGAAATGGATGTGTCGTTTTGAGTCAGTACAACGAATGAATGACCTGAATGAATAAGGAATATCTATGTCGCTTTCTATTTTCACCAGCGCTTCTTCCATGGCATCCACCAATGCCCTGAATAAATCCAACAATCTGCTGTCCACCGCAATGGAACGTCTGGGTACTGGCAAGCGTATTAACTCCGCAGCGGACGATGCGGCGGGTCTACAGATTGCCACCCGTTTGCAGGGCCAGACCAACGGCATGGCCGTTGCACAGCGCAACATCTCTGATGCCACTGCGCTGCTACAGACCTCCGAAGGTGCGTTCGACGAAGTGAGCAACATCATGTACCGCATGAAAGATCTCGCCACCCAGGCAGCGAACGACACCAACACCACCAAAGACCGCGATGCCATCAACGCCGAGCTGAACGACCTGAACTCTGAGTTGCAGAACATCATGAACAACACCTCCTATGCAGGTGACAAACTGTTCGGCGCTTCCGGTAAGTTTGGCGAAGCGATGAACTTCCAGATTGGCTCTTCCACCGATGAAACCATGCAGGTTGATCTGTCTAAAGAGCTGAAAGGTTCTGGCACCGACTCGCTGATTGATGCCAGCGGCGGTTTTGGCACGATTAGCGATACAAGCAGCAGCTACTACTCGGCCAGCGGCATCAACATTACTGACGCTGCCGGCGCGAAAGATCTGATGAACAACCTGGAAACTACGCTGAATGACGTCGGCGCCGTGCGTTCCAAAATGGGTGCGAGCATTAACCGCCTGGGCCACACCGCGGCTAACCTGGCGAACATGAAAGACAACACCGATCTGGCGCTGAGCAACATTCAGGATGCGGACTTCGCCAGCGAAGCCTCCTCTATGACCCGTAACCAGATGCTGGCGCAAACCAGCATGTCCATGCTGAAACAGTCCAACAGCATGTCCAGCATGGTGATGTCTCTGCTGGGTTAATCCTTCGCGGATATCTGCCCCTAAAACACCGCTGTATGGCGGTGTTTTTGTATCCGGCAATGCGCTTCCTTCTGCCGGAAATTGCGGAAGGGGACATTCCTCCTCTTACGTAACTCATTGATAAATACTTATTAAAAAATTGGCACGATAGTTGCTTTATCTACTGTATGTTGAAAGCGGCGCGCGTGCCCGGAGAAACCCACTATGTCTGATTTTGATCCAACGACACTGGCCACACAGTTGGCAGGCTATGACATTCTTGCGCTGCAAACCTCGCTGAAATCACAGACTTCCACGCTGGAAGCGCAGAAAAAAGCGCTTTCCTCGCTGCGTACCGCCCTGTCGGATTTCCGTTCGGCAATCACCGGGCTGAATTCCTCCAGCACCAGCGTGCTGAAAAATACCGCGACCATGAACCAGGAAGGGATCGCGACCATCACCGCCAGCGCGTCTGCCCGTAAAGGGACATACAGCCTGAACGTCACCCAACTGGCTTCTGCGCAGCAGAAAGGGTTTGACGGGCTTGATGATGAGGCGATTAAAAACGCCAGCGGTACGCTGAAGATCAATCTCAACGGCGAGAGCCTTGAAATTGAGATGGATGATTTAGACAGCCTCGCTGATTTTGCCGACGCCATCAATAATGCGGATTTCCCGAGCGCGTCTGACACCGCGACCTCTGACGACGGTCAGAACGGCGTTACCGCTTCGCTGATGCGTATTGATGGCAAGGTGACGCTGATGATGAGCAGCGATCAGAGCGGCGAGAAATACGATATTCAGCTGGATACCAGCGGCATGACCAACGGTCAGGATATCTTTAATGGCGAGAATGTGATTACCGCCGGTAAAGATGCCAAATTCACCGTTGGCGATTCCAGCACCGTTTACTCCAGCAGCTCCAATACCCTGGATAACCTGGTAGACGGCGTTTCGATCAAACTGACCGGCACCACCGAAGCCAACAAGCCGCTGGTTATTTCAGTCGACACGGATGCCACGGGGACAAAGGAGCAAATTCAGGCCTTTATCGATGCCTATAACACGTTGCAGGACACCATCTCCGGGCTGACGGCGACCGGCAGCAGCTCTGATTCGCGCGGCGCGTTTGCCGGTGATGCCAGTATCTCCTCGTTAACCAACGATCTGAGCAACATGCTGCGCGGCACCTTCGGCGACCAAAACATGACGAAGTTCGGCATTACTGCCGACAAAGACGGCAAGCTGTCGATCGACGCCGACACGCTCAATGAGCAACTGAAATCAAATCCGCAATCGGTCGCTGATTTCTTCAACGGGAATAACGGGCTGATTAAAGCGATGGATAAATCGCTGGATAAATACCTGAACACCAGCACCGGTTTATTAAAAGGTCGCCAGGAAACGCTCGACAGACAGCAGCGCGACATCGACACCAAAACCGAAAAAATGAACACGCGTTATGAGTCCTCCTATAACCGCTACCTGAAGCAGTTCACGCAGTTACAGTCGATCATGACGCAGATGAATAACACCATGAGTATGTTTAGCTAATTCTTAGGGAATTTAACTTTCAATGTACGGTAACGAGCAGGAAGGCTTCGGCCTCTATCACCAATCTGACCTGGCGATTCAGGCCGCAGCAGCGAATCCGCATCAGTTAGTGCTGATGTTGTTCAATGGCCTGATGGACGAACTGGTACGCGCGAAAAGCCATATTGCGGCGCGTCGCTACGAACGTAAGGCGCAAAGCATTAATAAATGCATCGACATCCTGAACGCGCTGACCAGCGCGCTGGATTTTGAAAAAGGCGGCGAGCTGGCATTAAGTCTGGCGAATCTTTATGACTACTGCGTTTACCGCCTCTATGACGCCAGCCACAAGCTGTCTGTCGAAAATATTGAAGAGGTGGAAGTTATCCTCGGCAATATTCAGGACGGCTGGGAAAAAATGGGTCAGGGAACATGAGCTATGCGTTGACGATGCGAACGCTGATGCAGGCGTTACGCCAGGCCGCAGCCGACCATAACTGGTCTGCCGTACGGAATGTTGACCTGAAGATTGCTGAATTGCTTACCGCTGTCCGGGGCCAACCCCTGGACGCGGCAGACAGCAAAGCCCTGGACGAGCTGCGGGAGATTCACCGTCAGGTGCGCGATTACTGTCAGGGGCAGAGCGACATTATCGCGAACAAAATGGCGCTCGCCATGCGCAATCGTGAAGGTGCGACGGCGTATGCCGCGTTTATGGACGCAGAGGATATGGGGTAATGGATATTCTCAATCTTTCTCAAAATGCGGGGCACGCTTCCGGTTTGCCGATGCAGGCGGAGACGATCGCCGGGCAGAGCGGCGCTCAGTCATCTGCCGGGCAGACGCAGCCAGGATTCAACGATGCGTTGATGAATGTTGTCAGCACGCTGATGGGCGGGCAGGGCAAAAATGCCCTGGGGATTACCGTCAGCGCGCAGCCGGTGAGCGTGCAGGATGAGGATGATACGGGCGATCGGCATCAGAAGGATGCCTCTCCGTTGAAAGACGATGCGCAGCAGCAGCTGTTGCAGGCGCTGTTGATGACCGGGCAGATGCCGGTTAAACCCGTCAGCTACGCGGGTCGTTCGCAAAACGAGATGAATGCGCTGACGTTGCAGACGCAGCCGTTACTGGCGGGACAGTTGCAGGATAAGGGGGCGTTATCGCCAACGCTGCGCCCGATGCTGGCGGCAGGGGTTAACGTAACGCCTGCGACCGAGTCGCCGCAGACGCCAACCGCAGGGTTGCAGCACATTACGCCGCAGCTTATGACCGCAGTCGCTGTGGCGACGCCGACAGTGAATGCGCAGCCGGTCTCCGTTGTCTCCACGACGCCAACGGCGGCGGTGACGCCTGATGCAATGTCTGCGCATACCTCGACATTAAAACTTGATACGGAAACCTCCCGCTGGACGCAGCAATTGCAAAGCGCGTTGGGCGATCGTCTGCAACTTCAGGTGAAGAACCAGATCCAGCACGCCACTATCCGTCTCGATCCGCCTGAAATGGGCAAGATCGACATCTCGTTGCAGCTTGATAACGGGCGCGTACAGGTACAAATCAACGCCAGCCATGCTGAGGTCTATCGTGCGCTTCAGCAAACGAGCAACGATCTGCGCCAGAGCCTGACCGAACAGAACTTTGTTCAGGTAAACGTGCAGGTCTCCTCTCAGTCAGGGCAGCAGCAGGGCAAAGAACAGCAGTTCGCACAACAACACGCCATCATTCAGGCGGGAGATGAGATCGCGGCAGGTCTGCCGGAATCAGAAAGCACCCGCCGTGAAGATGATTCGGTATTACTGACCGTTTAACAAAAAGACATTTATGAACGCAAAAACAATCTCCTTTGGGCTGGCGATCGCTTTGGTTACCGCTTTACTGACGGCATGTTTAACCGTTGCCGGCACCTGGCTACTTCGCGCGGACACGGCATCGGAGAGCAATCCGTTGACGAGCTTATTTAAATCCTCCACGCCGCAACAGGTGGAGTTCGTGGAAATTAAAAACATCCTCATCACCCTGAAAGGGAAAGGTAATGCGGAGCGTTATCTGATGCTGGAACTGAACCTGGCGACCATGAGCGCGGAAAACGCACGGACGGCGCAAGACATGATCCCTGCGATTCGTGGAGCGACCGTCAATCTGTTTTCCGAAATGGACTATGACGCCGTGCGTGCGCTAAGCGTCAGCAACCTGCACGACAAACTCAAAGCCGCCTATGCCGCCAGATTCGACAGCCTGAAGATGGACGTCCCCTTTGATGACGTCATCATCAGCAAAATGGTCTTCCAGTGATTGATAAGCCGTATTGGACATGATGGATTTTATCGCAAGTGAAACGCTGACGCCTGCGGATGAAGCGCGCTATGTCAGCACGTATCTGCCGCTCGTCAACAAAGTGGTGAAGCAACTCGCTTACCAGACCAGTAGCGTTATTGATCGGGATGATATGGAACAGATCGCGCTAATGGGGTTATTAACCTCGTTGCGCCGTTACGGTCATCCTGATGAGCAGTTTGCCGCTTATGCCATACAACGCGTTCGCGGCGCGGTACTGGATGAGCTGCGGTTGCTTGACTGGCGTCCGCGTCGTTTGCGACAGAAAACGCATAAGCTCAATGATGCGATCCGCGAGATTGCGCGTCAGCTGGGGCGTACGCCCAGCTTTGAGGATATCAGCCACCATCTTTCCATTACGGCTGAAGAGTATCAGGAATATCTCTTACTCGATTGCGCCAAAACGCTGGAGAGTCTCGACGATCTTTTGGGTAATGACGTATATGCGGGGGCGCTGGATAGCCGTCCGCTTGAAGAAGAGATCATCGTCAGCAGAACGTTACGCAACGCGTTGGCGAGTCTTGATGAGCGTGAGCAACTTATTCTCACGCTCTATTACCAGCATGAAATGAGCCTGAAGGAAATTGCGCTGGTCCTCAATTTAACCGAGGCCAGGGTATGTCAGCTCAATAAAATCATTGCGCAAAAAATTCAGTCTTTTTTCCAGAAGTGAAAGGTTTATGCAGAAATTCTTAGGTATTCTCATCATCATGGGGTGTGTTGTCGGCGGCTTTATTTTGTCAGGCGGACACCTCGCCTCATTCTGGCAGCCGGGTGAAATCATCATTATTCTTGGCGCGGGACTGGGGGCGATGGTACTGGCGAACCCCAAAGCGGTGCTGAGCGAAATGTACCGTCAGTTTCGCGGCATTATGCGCAAAAACGAATATACCGATGAGTATCAGCGCCAGCTGCTGATGCTGCTGTATGAACTGCTGGAACTGGTGCAGGACGGCGGCCTGAAGGTGCTGGATGAGCATATCGAAGCACCGGAAAACAGCGCGTTATTCCAGAAATACCCCCTCATGCTGCACGACAAAGCGCTGGTGACGTTCATCTCCGATAACTTCCGCCTGATGGCGATGGGGAAAATCAACGAGCACGAGCTGGAAGGGATTCTCGAACAGGAACTGGTGGCAATGGAAGAGAACCTTCTGCAACCGTCCCGCTCTTTGCAACGTACTGCGGAAGCGATGCCTGGATTCGGCATCTGCGCGGCGGTACTTGGCATCATCATTACCATGCAATCCATTGACGGCTCGATTGCGGTCATCGGCGTGAAGGTTGCGGCCGCTCTGGTGGGAACCTTCCTCGGCGTATTCTTCTGTTACTGCCTGATGGACCCGGTGGCGAACGCCATGGAGCAACGCACCAAAAAGCAAATCTCGGTGCTGGAGTGCGTGCGTACCGTACTGGTGAACCACGTTGCCGGTAAGCCGACGCTGCTGGCGGTCGATGCCGGGCGCAAAATGCTGCCGATGGACACGAAACCGACATTCGCGACGCTGGACGGTTGGGTAAACCAGATGATGGGTGATGCCTGATGCGTAACCGCAGCAAAGAACATACCACGATCATCAAACGCTCCTCGCGTAAAAGCCATGATGAATTTCATGGCGGCGCCTGGAAAGTGGCCTTCGCAGACTTCACGCTGGCAATGATGGCGCTGTTTATGGTGCTGTGGATCATGGGCGCGGTAACGGAAGAAGAACGTAAAGAGATTGTCTCCATGCTTAATGGCGAGTCGGTCTTTGAAGGCAACTCGTTAACGCCCATTACGCAAAAAGAGGGGCAGGGCGGGCAGCTTTCGCTGATTGACAGTCGTCATCCGAAAACGCCTAAACCGTCGAAAACGGTAGAGTCGTCAAAACCGTTGACCGATGCGGAGAAGCAGGTTGCTCAGCAGGCGAAACAGACGGAAAGCCTGGACGATGTGAACGCCCGCTCGCGTAATGAGATTGAAGATCTGGCGCGCATTATCATGAAAATCACCTCGACGTACGATGCGCAAGCCAACCTGAAAATGGAAATTGTGCCGCAGGGGCTGCGTATTCTGGTCTCGGACGATCAAAAACGCGAGATGTTCCAGCGCAGTAGCGCAATCCTGACGCCGTTTTTCAAGCGCTTACTGACGGAGTTCGCGCCGGAACTGAACAAGATCGACAACAAGATCATCATCACCGGCCATACCGATGCCACGCGTTTTCGCGATCAGGTGCTTTATAACAACTGGAACCTGTCCGGTGAACGCGCCATGCAGGCGCGGGCGGTTCTGACCACCGGGGGGCTGGATCAAAGCAAAATTCTGCAAGTGAGCGGCATGGCGGATCAGATGTTGCTTGACCCGCAACATCCGCTGAGTTCCGCGAACCGCCGCATTGAAATTATGGTGCTGACGCATTCCGCCAGTGATTCTCTGTACCAGTTCTTTGGGCAGCATGGCGAAAAAGTCATTAAACCGCTGACCGATAAACTGACGAAAAACCATTAATCAGATCGTTATTGCTGTGAAACGTTTCATCCGTTCTGTCCGTTTTGTACCTGCCCGGCATGTTCTGTGCCGCCAGGTACCTTTTTTTTCTCTCATCCTGTTATTGCTGATGCCGACGGGCTACAGCATCGCAAAGCCGAAGCCTGTAGAAGCGGGTATGACGCAGCAGGAAAACGCGTTGCAGATGCGGAAAAAAAATCGCGAGCGGCTGATGGCGAAAGTGAAAAAACGGACTGCCGTCGTACCGTTAACGCCGGAACAAAAGCAGCGGGAAACGGCGAAAAAACTGGCTGACCGCACTAAAAACCGCGAGATGCTGGCAATGCATGCCCGCTGGCAGCCCGGTAGCCTGGGCGGCTCCGACATGCTGTGGAGTCAGGCGCGCAAAGGGAAGGACAAAACGGGGCGCATCAGCCCGAAACTGGCGTCCCGATTACATACCGTCATCAAGCGTCTGGAAGACCAGTTAGGTAAGCCCTATGTCTGGGGCGGTAAAAATCCGCTGGAAGGATTTGATTGCAGTGGCCTGGTTTTCTACGCCTTCAATCATGTGCTGGAGCGCAAGCTACCCCGCACGGCAAACGGCATGTATCAGGACCCCACTCTTAAACATATTCGCGTAGATAAACTCCGTCGCGGCGATCTGGTGTTTTTTAACATTAACCAGCGACCGGGCGCCGACCATGTTGGCGTCTACCTTGGAAACGATGAGTTTATTGAGGCCCCGCGTAGCGGGCTAAATATCCGCATTAGCCAGCTTTCAGATGATTTCTGGCAATCGCATTACCTCGGCGCTCGCCGCATTCTGACGGAAGAGGCGACGCTGTAAAAATGACCCTTAGATTGAGTTAAAACCCATGACCGCAACACGTATGAAATTCGCCATTGATGATGGCTCAACCAATGTGAAAATTAGCTGGATTGAAAACGGTACGCTGAAGACCGT
The DNA here is from genome assembly GCF_030333285.1 of Citrobacter sp. CK199. Classification (NCBI taxonomy): domain Bacteria; kingdom Pseudomonadati; phylum Pseudomonadota; class Gammaproteobacteria; order Enterobacterales; family Enterobacteriaceae; genus Citrobacter; species Citrobacter sp. CK199. The sequence goes on from NZ_JAOWGF010000028.1 coordinate 97,506, forward strand.
TGTTTCGCCGAACTCCTTCCGTAAGGACTGGAAAAGCGCGGCGCTGCTGCGTGGTCAGTCGGTATACAACTACACCATCGGCACCACGAAATACACCTATGATGCGACCTCGGATAAAGCGCTTTCCACGACGCACATCGAATACCAGTATGACGATTTGAATCTGCTGGCGGTTCATCATGCGCTGCTGCAAACCGGCCTGACGCCGCGTGACGTTGAAGTTATCGTCACACTGCCGATTACGCAATTCTACAAGCCGGACGATTGCCAGCGTAACGATGAGCGCATCGAAGCGAAACGTCGCAACCTGATGCGTGAGATCTCGCTGAATAAAGGCGAGCTGTTCCGTATCGTTGATGTGCATGTTATGCCGGAGAGCCTGCCTGCGGCGCTGTCGCATCTGCTTAACTCCAACGTGAATGAATTCACCAAGTCGCTGGTCATCGACTGCGGCGGGACAACGCTGGACATGGGGGTGATTGTCGGCGAGTTTGACGATGTTTCCGCAATTTACGGCAACAACGAAATCGGCGTGGCGATGGTGACGGACGCCACGCGTAAATTACTGGCGGCGGCGGACAGCGACTCCAGCTACCTGGTGGCGAACGAGCTGATTAAGCGTCGCAACGATCTGGATTTTGTCAGAAGCGTCATCAACGATGAATCGCGGATTGACGAGATCCTTGAACGGATCGAGATCAAGATTCAGGAACTTGGCGATCAGGTGGCTTATGAAGCGAAGAAATTCGCTAAGAACCCTAACCGCGTTTATCTGGTCGGCGGCGGCGCGCATCTGATCGAATCCGCTCTGCGCCAGGCCTATTCGACGCTCGGCGATCGCGTGGTGACGCTCGACAACCCGCAAAGCGCGCTCTCGCGCGAGATCTGCCTGTACCATGCTGAGTCAGGCGTTGAGCAGATTGATTCGCCGCAAATGGTTGAGGTAGGCGACGATGAGTAACAGGCAGATCCGCCGTGTTAACCTCTCATTGCATTTGTCGCCAGAGCGATCGCGCGCGGATTTGCGCGCGATGCTGCAACTAAAAAAATGGTATGGCGCAGTGCAGCGGGACGGGAGCGACGTCAATGACGCCAACATGGAGATCCGCCAGTTTCATCGCAATATCTATCTGTCCGGCCTGCAATTGCATCTTCTCAACCCGCAATTGTGCAGCCATGTTGCAGAATCCCTGAGCCGGGAAGGTTTGAGCCTCGAATCCCTTTGTGCGGAATTGCAGGAGAGCAATTTGCTGCCCGTCGCCCTCATGACCGGCGATGGCGATGCAGAAAAAGAGAAAGACTTCAGCGAACAGCAGCTGGCGCAAATGCGTACGCTGATGGCGCAGACCCTGCAAAAACAGCAGGTTGCCGCAGCGCCATCGGATAACACGCAGCATGAGGAGACGGCAAAACTGCGCGAAGAGGTTGCCCAGCTCAAAGTCTTGCTGGAACAGCAGCATCTGCTGTTGCAACAGCTGCGCGTGACGGGGCGCACGTCAGCAGCGGAACCGGCTAAATCCGTAAATGCTGAAGAAGTCGATCTCAGTACCGTAGACGCGCCGACGCAGAAGATGAGTAAAGTGCGTCAGAAAGGGATCTTTTAGACTTTCGCACAGCGCGTCACCAGTGTTGAAAAGGGAACCCGGCGGTTCCCTTTTTATTTTATGCCGCCGCGCACGGCGTACTACCGGTATACCGGCAGAAGGTTAATGCTGGATAGAATATGGATAAGCGCGTTAGCTGCCCCAAAGCATAAAATCAGGACGATCATTGCGTTGCCTCCCCATACCCGATAGTGCGGGCTGTTAAAGCGTTTGCGCGATGCGCGCGCCAGCAGCGCCGGGACAATCGCCGCCCAGACGGTGGCGGCCAGCCCGGCAAAACCGATGGCGTAGATAAACCCATTTGGCCAGATTAAACCGCCGGTGATGGGCGGCAGAAACGTGACCAGCGCAGTTTTGAAACGTCCTTTTGGCGAGTCGTCGAACCTGAAGAGATCGGCGAGGTAATCAAATAATCCCAGCGTAACGCCGAGGAACGAACTGGCGACGGCAAAGTTGGAGAAGACGGTCAGCAGCAGATCGAGCGTTGAGCTGTTCAGCAAACCGCTCAGCGTCTGTACCAGCACGTCGATATTGCCGCCTTTTTCGGCGATCTCAATAAACGCCGGACGCGGAATATTCCCCATCGTACCGACCAGCCAGATGATATACAGCACCAGCGCCATCAACGTTCCCAGTAGCAGGCAGCGACGGATGGTTAACGGATCTTTGCCGTAATATTTCATCAGACTGGGCACGTTGCCGTGATAACCAAATGAGGCGAGACAGAACGGCAACGTCATCAGGACGTAGGGCAGGTAGCTGGGGCTGACTTCAGCGGTATTGAGTAAAATCGTTGGCTGGACGTGCCAGAGCAAACCGCCAAACGTCATAAAGAAGGTGAGAATTTTAGCGCCCAGCACAATGGTCGTCATACGGCTCACCGCCCGGGTGCTTAGCCAGACAATAAACGCTACCGCCAGGGCGAATAATAACCCGCCGAGCCTGGCCGGAAAGACGATCCCCATTTGTGCAAAGGTATGGTGAATAACCGAACCGCTGGCGGAAATATAGGCGTAAGTCAGAATATACAGCACGAACGCGACGGTCAGACCGTTAATAATATTCCAGCGATTTCCCAGCAGGTCTTTGGTAATCGTGTCGAAGCTGGCGCCAATATGATAATTCAGGTTTGCTTCCAGGATCATTAACCCGGAATGCAGCATACAAAACCAGGTAAAAATTAATGCCAGCAGTGACCAGAAAAACCAGGCGCCAGACATCACCACCGGGAGAGAAAACATGCCCGCGCCAATAATGGTTCCACCGATAATCATTGCCCCGCCGATCAGCGACGGCGCTTTATTTGCGACCGATAATGTAGCCATAGTGCGTTTTCCTCGCGTGGCTATGCCCGTCATTGTGCAGAGAAAAGGGCGATCCCGCTTTTCTCATGCCTGAATGCGTTGAATATCGTATTAAATAGCGGAATCGCGCTCCCGCAGGGGAGCGCGTATCAGAACGTTATTTCACCGGTTTCAGCCGGGCCACAAAGTGGCGCAGCACCGGCGGTTCATAGGTGAAAGTCAGCCCTTTGATCGATGCGGCGCGGGCTTTTACGGCGATTAACGCATCCGCGATGTAATCCATGTGATCGTTGGTGTAGACCCGGCGGGGGATCGTCAGACGCAGCAACTCCATTGGCGACGGTTTTTGTTTGCCAGTGACCGGATCGCGCCCAAGCAGCAGAGAGCCAATTTCCACGCTGCGAATCCCGGCTTCCAGGTACAATTCGTTATTCAGCGCATGAGCCGGGAACTGTTCTGCCGGAATGTGCGGCAGCAGCAGCTTCGCATCGACAAATACCGCGTGGCCCCCGGTTGGATACTGGATTGGAATCCCCCCTTCGCGCAGCCGTTCGCCCAGGTATTCCACCTGGTTAATCCGATAGGCGAGGAAATCTTCATTCATCCCTTCTTCGAGGCCGATCGCCAGCGCTTCCATATCGCGCCCCGCCAGCCCGCCGTAAGTGACAAAACCTTCCATTGGCACGCAGCGAATGCGCACGTCGTTGAACAGATCTTCATCATCACGGAAGCAGCACAGCCCGCCGATATTGACCATCGGATCTTTCTTCGCCGACATGGTCAGCATATCCCCATACTGGTACATCTCACGGACGATCTCTTTCACCGTTTTATCCGCGTATCCCTCTTCGCGCTGTTTAATAAACCAGGCGTTTTCGCAGAAGCGGGCGGAGTCGATGACCACCGGAATATTGTGCCGCTTCGCTATTTGATACACCTCGCGCATATTGGCGATGGAAACCGGCTGGCCGCCTGAGCTGTTGCAGGTGACGGTGGTGATAATCGCCGCGACGTTTTCTGCGCCATGTTCCGCGATAGTGGCGTTGAGCAGGTCGATATCAAAGTTGCCTTTCCAGTCGTACCATGAGGTGGTGTCGAACGCTTTTGGCGTCACCACGTTGATGGCTTTCGCGCCGTTTAATTCGACATGGGCGGCGGTCGTATCAAAGTGGAAGTTGGAAATAAAGACCGGTTTTTCGGCGTTGCGGCGGGCAATCAGGCAGGGAAACAGGATTTGCTCGGCGCCGCGTCCCTGGTGCGTAGGGATCGTGAACGGGTAGCCGATCAGCTCTTTTACTTTGTCGCACAGATGGTAATAGTTGCGTGAGCCGGCGTAGGCTTCATCGCCCATCATCAGGCCTGACCATTGACGATCGCTCATTGCGCCAGTGCCGGAGTCGGTCAACAGGTCGATATATACATCATCGCTTCTGAGCAGAAAAGGGTTATATCCCGCTTCTTCAAGCGCTTTAACACGGTCGTCCCAGGTGGTCATACGAATGTTTTCTACCATTTTAATGCGGAACGGCTCAGGAATACGTTTCATATTATTTCTCCAATAGCATGTCGCGCTACGTGAACGTTATTTTTGTGCCTTTAACAGGCGCAAGAAATACCGACCAAACGTAGTGTTCAGTTAATTTTTTATTGATGTTGAACGGCTAAGGAGAATTAACGCGGAAAGTCGTTAGAAATACGCGGATCGAGGTTATACCAGAAGTGCAGACCGCCTGCGGCAATGAGGCGATAAAACGATTTGTGTTTCATTACATCGTCCTCCATGAGTGAAAGGGAATTTAAAAATAGCGGAAGATTAAAATTTATCCGCGATAAAAATCACAAAATGTTAAATCTGATACAGTTCAGTTAAGAAAGTTGATGAGGCGCGCATTTTTGCGTTCATTGGGCGGTGTGAGTTTATTCATCTTAATGTGAGGGAATAGCGGGAATACCCTGCCAGAATTGACAGGGTATTTGGATGAGAAGGATCAGAACTCCATTTTTACCGTGAACTGAACTTCACGCGGGTCGCCAATCTGATTACCCAGATTATTGGTAGCAATGGATGAGGTGTAATACGTTTTATCAAACACGTTTTTCACGTTGAGTTGCAGAGTCACCGGGTATTGCAGTTTCATCTTATAGGCTGCAAAGGCATCGGCCACAAAATAACCAGGCAGATAATAGTCCGCGCCGTTGGTGGCGGAGCGACGGCTTACGCCATGTCCGCCGCCGCCAATGGTCAGCGTATTGCCCATAAAGGCGTTGTGAATGTCATAGGTCAGGAACAATGAACCGGTATGACGCGGTACGTTAGGCAGCGGTTTCCCTTTGTAATCGGGATCTTCCGTGACTTTTGCTGCGGTATAACCGTAGCTGGCGATGATATTGGTATTGGGCGTCAGCGAGCCTGCGACATCCACTTCCACCCCCTGTGAGCGTACGCGCCCTGCGGTTTTCGCCACGGTTTCGCCATCCACGATTTCGTTGTACAGCACGTTGCGCTTATCGATATTGAACAGGGCGATATTGGCGGTGATGCCGTCAAAGAGATCGAATTTCGCCCCCACTTCATAGGCGGTAGAGGTTTCCGGCGGCAGATCGCCAATGTAGCTGGCAATAGAGTATTGCGGCATAAAGGCGCGCGATACGTTGCCGAACAGCGACACAGAAGGGGTCAGCTTATAGACCATGCCGAATTTCGGCACCCACTGCTGGTCCGTACTGTCGGTGTTGACGTTGAACGGGCGGCCCTTCCCGGCATATTCGGTGTAGTACTGATAGCGCATCCCGGCGACGGCGATCCACTTATCGGTCAGATACAGCGCATCCTGTACGTAAGCGGAATAGCTCTCCTGCTTAATCGTCTGGTCGCTGTCGGAGGCCGAGACGCTGGTGCATTTGCCGAGCGTACCGTAGACCGGATTGTAAATATTAAAGCCTTTCACGTTCTTACAGCGAATCATATCCGTGCGCAGCAGATCGTAATTCTCATAAGAGACGCCGGTCAGGATCTCGTTATAGAAACCAGCGATATCCACGTTTCCTTGTAAATCGGCGCGGGTCGCGTGCATCCGTTGGGTGGAGCCTTGCGTCGCATCCACGCGGCGGGTCAGGTTCCCGGTAGCGGAATCATAAGCCATCACGCGAGCCTGGTTATCACTGTATTTATCCTGGCTGAAGCTGTAATCAAATTTCGCCGTCCACGCGCTGTTGAAGCGATATTCGGCATTGAGCTGCGCCAGATCCGATTCGCCATCGGTGATATTGAATTTCTCATCAAAGCGGGTTTTCCGATCCACGTTAACCGGCTGTTTGGTATTGAGATCGAAAATGGTGCCGCGATCGAACGGGGCTTTGTAATTACGGTGCGAATAGAGCACGCTGACCGTCGCGTTGTCGCCAAACCAGGTCAGGGAAGGGGAGATGAAGCTGCTCTGGTTAGTACCATAGTTGCGCCAGTAGTCCTCGTGCTGATACTCGCCGATCAGGCGATACGCCAGTTGGGTGCCTTCAATCGGCCCGGTGATGTCAAACTGGCCTGTGCCGCCGCCGAAGCTGGAGGAGGTGGCGGAAATTGAGCCGCCAAATTGCGTTTGCGGACGTTTGGTTACGACGTTAATCAGGCCGCCGGGATCGAGAATACCGTACAGCGTGGAGGCCGGGCCTTTCAGCACTTCCACCCGCGACGTGGCCGCGTTGAAACTGCGCGGCAATACGGTTTTAAGACCGTTGGTCATCACGGAACCGTCACGATTCGCGCCGAAACCACGGCGAACAAACGCATCCTGCGTTCCGCCCAGCGTGTTGGTTTGCACAACGTTGCTGACGTTATACAGCGCTTCATCGAGGGTTGTGGCGTGCTGATCTTCCAGCACTTTGTCGCTGACGGTATTGACCACCTGCGGGATATCCAGCAGCGGCATCGACGTCAGCGTGGCGGTGGACGAACTCAGCGGTTGATAACCTGATGTGACGGCCTGATCGGCAGAAGAGGCGTCTGCGCGCACGGTCATCGTCTCTTCATTTTTGAGCGGCGAGTTTTCTTTTTCCGCCGCCATGACCGCAGGAGCCGTCGTGATACCCAAAAACAGAGCGGAGCACAGCGCTCGCCCTTTCATCCCAGAAAAATAAGGAGTTAACTTAGCCATCTTTTATTTATTCCGCAAAATACCCTGCCAAAAACGGGAGGGGAAACAGGTTTATCCAGTTCATTGCCCGGCTTGCTAGCCATGCGTTTTATCCATCTTTTAACCAACGTAAACGGCGTCAGATGTGTAATTGAGAATCATTCAATCATGGGCGTTTGTAGTAGTAAACGTAAAAATGAAAAAGAAACTACAGCAGGGTTAACGTCATAAAACCGTAGTGTTATTGCGGGGAAATGATTTTTAATTTATTGATATTTATCTGTTTTTATAAGTTTGTTCGTCTTTTTCTGCGGCGTTTTTGTTGCGTGAGTACGGTGATGTAACTACAGGGCGTAATTGCTTGACTACTACAGCGCAACCCAGCAAGATCTTAAAGAGAATGAGTTTTATTTTTATTTGAAAGGCTGCGCGCGCTGGCTTTGCCAGGCTGCGACGGCGCAGGAGTGAACATGCCACAGCATGTGGAAAACACCGCCCACAGAACGGGCATTGAGCTGAAACAGCTTTCTGCTGGCTATCGTCAGCACGCCATCGTGCATGACGTCTGCCTCACTATCCCGCAAGGTAAAATGACGGTGCTGGCCGGGGCGAACGGCTCAGGCAAATCCACCTTATTAAGTACGATTGCCCGAATGCTGAAGCCGTTGGGCGGCAGCGTGCTGCTTGATGGTAAAGCGATTCATCAACAGCCGACCAAAGCGGTTTCGCGTCAGCTTGGCATCCTGCCGCAATCCCCGCTGGTGCCGGAGGGATTAACGGTTTTTGAACTGGTTTCGCGCGGGCGTTTTCCCTGGCAGAATTTTCTCCAGCAATGGACCGATGATGACGCACAGGCCGTAGAGCAGGCGTTACAGCTCACCGGAACAACCGACTTCGCCCATTTGCCGGTAGAGAGTCTCTCCGGCGGGCAGCGCCAGCGGTGCTGGATTGCGATGGCGCTGGCGCAGCAAACGCCGTTTATTTTGCTGGATGAGCCTACAACCTTTCTCGATCTGCGTTATCAGGTAGAGATCCTTGAGCTTCTGCACTCCCTGACCCGCCATCATGGTCGTACCGTGGTGGTGGTGTTACATGATCTCAATTTCGCGGTGAATTACGGCGATATGCTGGTCTTTCTCAGACAGGGGCGGCTGGAGGGGATCGTACATGAAGGAGAGCACTGTACGCCGGAGCTGATCAAATCGGTGTTTGACGTCGATGTGCAGATGTCGGTGAATCCGTTGACCGGAAAGCCGTTCTTCATGCCGTTTCGTGCCAGGGCTGGAGCGGAAGAATGACGGCTATGGTCATTGCATCAGGCCGCCGTCGTGGTCGATTTCTGCTGGCGCTTCCTGTCTTGCTACTGCTGCTGTTTATGCTGGCGGTGATTCATCTGGGCGTCGGGGCGCGTGCCGTCAGTCCGCAGACCGTCATTCAGGCGTTATTTCACTTTGATGCCAAAAACTTTGATCACCGAATCGTTATCTCTCTGCGTCTGTTGCGTATGGCTGCGGCCATGCTGGTTGGCGCGGCTTTGGGCGTAGCTGGCGTTCTGTTACAGGCATTGATTCGCAACCCGCTGGGCGAACCGCACATTCTGGGGCTGAATGCGGGGGCCGCGTTCTCCGTGGTGCTGTGTACCGCGCTGGGCGTCGCGGGGCTCAGTCAGTCACTGGTTGCGGCAGGGGGCGCAGCGGCACTCTTTTCGCTGGTGATGGCGCTCTCTTCCGCCGGGCGTGGCGGACTGACGCCGCTGAAGGTCACGCTCTGCGGCGTGGCGCTGTCGGCGATGGTGTCGTCGCTCACGGCGGCAATCCTTATTCTGGATGAGCAGACGTTGCTGGCGATGCGCACCTGGCTGGTGGGCGATCTCGCGGGGATGAGTTGGGAAAAAGTACGCCAGGCTCTCCTGCCGTCGCTGGTTGGCGTTGTACTGGCGATAGCGATAGCGCCGGGGCTGAATATTCTGGCGCTAGGCGACCGGATGGCCTGTGGGTTGGGCGTTAATATTCTGCGCATTCGTCTGATGGCGATGATCGCCATTGCGCTGCTGTGCGGCGCGGCGGTATCCGTTGCCGGGCCGCTGGGTTTTATCGGGCTGTTGGTTCCGGGCGTCATCAGACGCCTGGTGACGGAAGACATTCGCCAGATGCTCCCGCTGGCGGCGCTGCTGGGGGCGGCAGTGCTGCTACTGGCGGATATCGTTGCCCGAACCCTGCTTGCCCCGCAGGAGCTGGCTACAGGGGTGATGACCGCGCTGGTCGGCGCGCCGGTGTTTATTTTCATTGCGTCGAGATTTCTTAAATGAGCGTTGTTCTGGCGCGTGCCGGGCTGCGCGCATGGCGGGTGGGGAAATTCTCACGCCTTGTCCGGCTGAAAACGGTGTGGTGTGTGCTGGGGTTTGCCACGCTGGCCGCCGTACTGCTGGTTTCGGGCGTGTTGCAGGGGTCGCTTCCCGTTCCGGCTTCCGCCATCGGGCGTGCGTTGTTCTCTCCGCAGGCGTTAACGGAGCAGCAGCAGTATGTTGTCTGGGATGTCCGTCTTCCGCGTTTGCTGATGGCGCTGCTGTGTGGAGCAATGCTGGGGCTGGCTGGCGCGGCGATGCAGTCGATTACCCGTAACGGCCTGGCTGACCCCGGTCTTATCGGCGTGAAAGAGGGGAGTAGCGTGGTGGTACTGGCGTTAGTGCTGCTCTTCCCGTCGGTCAGCCTGGTCTGGCGACCGCTGGCGGGTATTGCTGGCGGATTACTGGTCGCCGCGCTGGTCATGCTGCTGGCCCGTGATTTCTCCCGCCCGCGATTTGTGCTGATCGGCATTGGCGTCTCATGGTTCTTTGCTGCGGGAATGGGCGTTTTTATGACGACAGCCGATGTCCGCGATGTGCAAACGGCGCTGGTCTGGCTAGCCGGAAGCCTGCACGCCGCCACCTGGCCGTTGCTGTGGGTGGCGCTGGGGTGGGCGTTGCCTGCGGCTGTTCTGCTGTTTGCGACGGCGAGAGCATCGGATGTGGCGCTGCTGGGTAATCACACCGCGACCGGGCTCGGGGTGCGTCTGTCTCATCTGGCGCTGCTGCGTTTTATGGCGCCGGTCTTTCTGACCGCCGCCAGCGTCTCCTGCGTGGGCAGCCTGGGGTTTGTCGGCCTGATGGCGCCGCATATGGCGCGTTTTTGCCTGCGCGGAGGGCAAATGGCGTTGCTGTGGGGCAGTGCGCTCATTGGCGCTCTGCTGGTGCTGCTCACGGATACCATCGGGCGTCTGGCCTTTGCGCCGCTGCAAATACCGGCGGGGATCGTGATTGCGCTGGTCGGCGGCCCTTTCTTTTTACTGTTGCTCTGGCGTCGTCGGGATCGTTTGTAATTTTTAAGAGGGTGTATGCGTTTACTTTTTTCGCTGTTGCTGCTGGGGTGCTCTGTACAGGCAGAGGTTGCCACCCGGCCTTTTACCGACGATCTCGGACGCGTGGTGAACGTGCCGCTGCATCCGCAGCGCATTGTGTCGCTACACGATCTTGATATCACCATTCCGCTGATTGAGCTGGGCGTTCCGCCGGTCGCCAGCCACGGCAGAACGCGTCCTGACGGCAGCCATTTCCTGCGTTCGGGCGCGCTGCTGACCGGCGTCGATTTTGATCATTCAACGATAAAGTTTATTGGTACGGCGGACATTGATATTGAAGCGATTGTCGCCGCGAAACCCGATTTGATCATCACCGAGCCGAGTCGCCATACGCCCATCGAACAACTGGAGAAAATCGCCCCGACGGTGAGCATTGATCATCTCGACGGCGGCGCGCCGGAAATTTACCGCAAGCTCGCGCAGCTTACCGGAACTCAGGCGCGACTGGCTATCCTGGAGCGTCGCTACCGGGAAGAGATTGACCGGTTGAAACACACGGTGGATACCCAACACATTACGGTGTCAGTCATTCAGGCAAACCAGGGAAAAATCAATGCGTTGCACACCTATCATTCGTTAGGACGCGTCCTGCGCGATGCCGGGTTTTCCTTCCCGAAACTGATCGACAGCATTCCGCCGGGAGGGCGGATTGACGTGAGCGCGGAGCGTCTGCCAGAGATGGATGCGGATTTTGTTTTTGCCACCTGGCGCGGTGATACCGGTGGTAAGCCGCAGGATGAAATTGCCGCGATGGATGCCGTGTTGCCGGGCTGGTGCGAGTTTCTTACCGCTTGCCAGCGCGGGCACTACGTTTTGATCTCCCGTGAAGAGGCGATTTCGAACTCCTTTGCATCACTCAGCCTGATGGTTGCACAGGTACAGTCGCATATTGCCGGGCGCCACTTACCGGAGGGGAAATAACCATGCTGACGGCGAAGAAAGTGAAAAATCGTATTGATGTCTACGGCGATCGCTTCCGGGCGCGGGCGCATCTGCTTTCGCCGAGGATGCAGGCGGTGGCGCGTTATATCCATGAGAATCGGGAAGTGGTACTGGAATTTACGGCGATAGAAATTGCGACCGCCACTCAAACTTCTGACGCGACGGTTGTCCGGGCGATTCAGGCATTGGGGTTTGCCGGGCTGCGCGATTTAAAACAGACCATCGAACACTGGTTTGGCCCGGGTATCACCTCGGAAGAGAAAATGACGACCACGGTGAATACGCTTTCCTGCGATGTAAATTCGAGCATTGATTTTGTTCTGCAAGGGCATCAGCGCACCTGCGACGTGCTGTCTACGCCGCAAAACCGTTACGCGATTGCGCAGGCGGTCGCACTGTTGGTGGAGGCGCGTCAGGTGGGGATATTTGGCATTGGCGCATCCGGGATCCTTGCGGACTACACGGCGCGTCTGCTCAGCCGTATTGGCTTGCCGTCGGTGGCGTTTAATCGTACCGGGATTAACCTGGCGGAACAACTGATTGCGCTACAGCGGGGGGATGTGCTGATTATGATGGCGCAGAAATCGCCGCATCGCGAAGGGTTGACGACCATCCGCGAGGCGAAGCGGTTGGGCGTGCCGGTGATTTTACTGACCAATGCGCTGGAATCACGTTTTAGCAAGGAGGCGGATGTGGTGATCAATGTGCCGCGCGGCGGTGAGAACGGGAAAATGCCGTTGCACGGTACGGTGCTGGTTTGCCTGGAAATGATCGTGTTGTCTGTCGCTTCGACAGCCCCGCAGCGTTCGATTAAGTCCGTTAAGCGCATCAATGAATTGTACCGGGGAATTGGAAAGTCAGGGGCAAAGAAATAAATTTAAATATTCTCTCCATTTGATTTTCAGATTTTTTTCATTAAATCTCCATAATCTCTCCATTATTTTCCTGGCAAATAATGCAGGAAAATAATAAGCAAAAAAATCCTTTTCAATGTGCGCAGGAGACGTATAATTAGCCAAAATGAGAACGATCGTTCTCACTTTTGAGGTGACGAGGAGATGCGATGAGCAGCAAGCTGGAAATCCGCCAGAAACAACGACAGGATGAGATCATCAACGCCGCGCGCCAGTGCTTTCGCGCCAGCGGATTTCACGGCGCCAGCATGTCGCAGATCGCTGCTGAAGCCCGTCTCAGCGTGGGGCAAATCTATCGCTACTTCGCCAGTAAAGATGCCATTATCGAAGAGATGATCCGCCGTATTATCGACTATCGCATCACGCAGATAGAAGATAAAACCCAGACGGAGCGTATCCCCGGAATCCTGGCCTGGCGGCAAACGCTGAGCGAGGATGATGATGCGCTGATGCTGGAGATGGCGGCTGAATCGACCCGCAATCCTCATGTTGCCGCGATGCTCGAAGAGGCGGATGCGCGGATGTTCGACAACGCCTGCGCGCACCTGAGAAAAACGTGTCCGCAACTCAGCGAGGCCCGCATCCGTTGCTGTGTTGAAGTGATTGCAACCATGATGGAAGGGGCGGTTTACCGTCGCCTGACGCCGCAAAAAAGTGACCCTGATGCGTTACAGGAGATATATCGGGATATCGTTACCATGCTTGTGAATGGCTGAATAAAGAATCTAATAATCAAAGGGAAATAAATTATTTCCCTTATTGTCGTTGTGAGAAATAGCTCATGACGCGATACCGCTGTACCTGAAATAACGTTCAGTCGCCTGGTGCTACCTTGTTAATTTTAACGGGGCAGGCGTTTCTCACCCTGGAAAAAAGATGAAATACATAACAACATCAATTATCGCGCTATTGTTATTATCCGGCTGTGATAATACACAAACCGACAATACCGCTTCTCCGTCTCAGGAAGTGGGCGTCGTGACCCTTAAAACAGAACCCGTTTCTGTCGTCAGTGAACTGACCGGACGCACCAGCGCAGCGCTCAGTGCCGAAGTTCGCCCGCAGGTGGGGGGTATTATTCAAAAACGCCTGTTTAATGAGGGCGATATCGTCAAAGCGGGGCAGGCGCTGTATCAGATCGATCCCGCCAGCTATCGCGCCGCATGGAACGAAGCGAATGCCTCGCTCAGACAGGCGCAGGCGCTGGTGAATGCCGACTGCCAGAAGGCGCAACGTTACGCGCGACTGGTTAACGATGACGGTGTTTCCCGCCAGGATGCCGATGATGCGCAGGCCACCTGTGCTCAGGACAAAGCCAGCGTGGAGGCAAAGAAAGCTGCATTAGAAAGCGCGCGTATCAATCTGGACTGGACCACCATTACCGCCCCGGTTTCCGGGCGCATTGGTATCTCATCCGTCACGCCCGGCGCGCTGGTGACGGCTTCACAGGAGACGGCGCTGGCGACCATTCGTGGGCTCGACACCATGTATGTCGATCTTACCCGCTCCAGCGTGGATTTGCTGCGCCTGCGTAAGCAGTCTCTGGCGACCAACAGCGATACCCTGAACGTGACGCTGACGCTTGAAGATGGCACGACCTATAGCGAAAAAGGAAAGTTAGCGCTGACGGAAGTGGCGGTAGATGAGTCTACAGGCTCAGTCACGCTGCGGGCGATTTTCCCCAACCCTCAACAGCAGCTGTTACCCGGTATGTTCGTTCGCGCCCGCATTGATGAAGGGATCATGAACGATGCGATCCTCGCGCCGCAGCAGGGGATCACGCGCGATGCGAAAGGCAATGCGACAGCGCTGGTGGTCACTAAAGACAATAAAGTGGCGCAGCGTACCCTGGAAACAGGCGATACCTATGGGGATAAATGGCTGGTGCTGGACGGTTTACGTAGCGGCGACCGGTTGATCGTTGAGGGATCAAGTAAGGTCACGCCGGGTCAGCAGGTTAACGCCGTTGATGTACAACTGAACGGAGGCAAAGGCTGATGTTCTCCCGTTTCTTTGTGCGCAGGCCCGTTTTCGCCTGGGTTATCGCCATTCTGATCATGCTGGCCGGTATTCTGGCGATTAAAACGCTGCCGGTTGCGCAGTATCCTGACGTGGCGCCGCCGTCGGTGAAAATCTCGGCGACCTATACCGGCGCTTCCGCTGAAACGCTGGAAAACAGCGTGACTCAGGTGATTGAACAGCAGCTTACCGGGCTGGATAACCTGCTCTATTTTACCTCGACCAGCAGTTCCGATGGTTCGGTCAGTATTGATGTCACCTTTGAACAGGGCACCGACCCTGACACCGCGCAGGTGCAGGTACAGAACAAGGTGCAGCAGGCGGAATCCCGCTTGCCGAGCGAGGTTCAACAATCCGGCGTCACGGTGGTGAAATCGCAAAGTAACTTCCTGCTGATTGCCTCCGTGTATGATAAGTCCGACCGGGCGAGCAGCTCAGATATCGCTGACTGGCTGGTGAGTAACGTACAGGACCCGCTGGCACGCGTGGAAGGGGTCGGGAGCCTACAGGTGTTTGGTGCGGAATACGCCATGCGTATCTGGCTGGACCCGGCAAAACTGGCCTCCTATTCTTTGATGCCGTCGGATGTGCAGAGCGCCATTGAAGCGCAAAACGTTCAGGTTTCCGCCGGGAAAATCGGTGCGTTACCTTCCCCTGACACACAGCAATTGACCGCTACGGTTCGCGCGCAGTCGCGCTTGCAGACGGTAGAACAATTCAAAAAGATCATTATCAAAAGCCAGTCTGACGGGGCCGTGGTACGCATCCAGGATGTGGCGCGCGTGGAGATGGGCAGTGAAGACTACACCGCCATCGCTAAACTCAACGGTCATCCGGCTGCGGGGGTTGCGGTCATGCTTGCGCCGGGGGCGAACGCGCTGGATACCGCCACGCTGGTAAAAGATAAAGTCGCTGAATTTAAACGGGATATGCCGCAGGGCTATGACGTAGCGTATCCGAAAGACAGCACCGAATTTATTAAGATCTCCGTAGAGGATGTGGTTCAGACGCTGTTTGAAGCCATCATTCTGGTGGTCTGCGTGATGTACCTGTTCTTGCAGAATCTTCGCGCCACGCTGATTCCGGCGCTGGCGGTTCCGGTCGTGCTGCTCGGTACTTTTGGCGTGCTGGCGCTGTTTGGCTACTCCATCAATACGCTGACGCTGTTTGCAATGGTGCTGGCGATAGGTCTGCTGGTCGATGACGCCATTGTGGTGGTGGAAAACGTCGAGCGTATTATGCGCGATGAAGGGCTGCCCGCGCGCGAAGCTACCGAAAAATCGATGGGGGAAATCGCTGGCGCGCTGGTGGCTATCGCTCTTGTTTTGTCTGCGGTATTCCTGCCGATGGCGTTCTTTGGCGGCTCTACCGGCGTCATTTATCGCCAGTTCTCTGTGACGATTATCTCAGCAATGCTGCTCTCGGTCGTGGTGGCGTTGACCCTGACCCCAGCCCTGTGCGGTTCGATTCTTAGCCATACCGCGCCGCATAAAAAGGGCTTCTTCGGGATATTCAACCGATTCTATAGCCGAACTGAACAGGGTTATCAGCGCGGCGTCCTGCATGTGCTGCGTCGCAGCGTCAGCGTGATGGGCGTTTATGCGCTGTTATGCGGGGCGATGGCGCTGGCGATGTGGAAGCTGCCCGGCAGCTTCTTACCGACCGAAGATCAGGGTGAAATTATGGTGCAGTACACCCTGCCCGCAGGGGCGACGGCGTCGCGAACCGCAGAGGTCAATCGTCAGGTGACAGACTGGTTTCTCAATAAAGAGAAAGCCAATACGGACGTTATTTTTACCGTCGATGGTTTTAGCTTCAGCGGCAGCGGGCAGAATGCCGGGATGGCGTTCGTTTCGCTGAAAAACTGGTCGGAGCGTAAAGGCGAAGAAAATACCGCACAGGCTATTGCGCTGCGTGCCAGTAAAGAACTGGGCGCCATTCGCGATGCGACGCTTTTTGCGATGACGCCGCCGTCGGTTGAGGGGCTGGGGCAAAGCAACGGATTCTCTTTTGAGCTGATGGCGAATGGGGCGACCGATCGCGATACCCTGTTACAGATGCGTAATCAGCTGATCGCCCAGGCAAACCAGAGCGATATTCTGCACGCCGTGCGCGCAAATGACCTGCCGCAAATGCCGCAGCTTCAGGTGGATATCGACAGCAATAAGGCCGTCTCGCTGGGGCTTGGCTTAAGCGATGTGACCAGCACCTTATCCAGCGCCTGGGGGGGAACCTATGTCAATGACTTTATCGATCGCGGCCGCGTGAAGAAAGTCTACATTCAGGGCGACAGCGAGTTCCGTTCTTCGCCTGCGGACCTGGGCAAATGGTTCGTGCGCGGCAGCGATAACAGCATGACGCCCTTTTCCGCCTTCGCCACCACTCGTTGGGAGTACGGCCCGGAAAGTCTGGTGCGCTACAACGGCTCTGCCGCCTATGAGATTCAGGGAGAAAACGCCAGCGGTTTCAGCTCCGGCGCCGCGATGGACAAAATGGAAGCGCTGGCAAACAGCTTGCCTGCTGGCACCACATGGGCGTGGAGCGGATTGTCATTGCAGGAAAAGCTGGCCAGCGGTCAGGCTATGAGCTTGTACGCCATCTCTATTCTGGTGGTTTTCCTCTGCCTGGCGGCGCTGTATGAAAGCTGGTCGGTACCGTTTTCGGTGATTCTGGTCATCCCTCTGGGGCTGTTAGGCGCAGCGCTGGCGGCCTGGATGCGTGATTTAAATAATGATGTTTACTTCCAGGTCGCGCTGCTGACCACCATCGGCCTGTCGTCGAAAAACGCCATTCTGATCGTCGAATTTGCCGAAGCTGCGGTTGCGGAAGGCTATTCCCTGAGCCGGGCTGCGCTGCGAGCGGCGCAGACCCGTTTGCGCCCAATCATTATGACCTCTCTGGCCTTTATTGCCGGGGTTACGCCGCTGGCTATCGCCACAGGGGCCGGGGCGAACAGCCGTGTGGCGATCGGGACCGGAATCATCGGTGGGACATTAACCGCCACGCTGTTGGCTATCTTCTTCGTCCCGCTGTTCTTCGTGCTGGTTAGGCATCTGTTTACCCGCAAGTCCCGTCGTCAGGAGTAAGTTATGTTGCGTATTTTTCTCTTTGTTTTCGCTCTCCTGAGCGCAGGGTGTGTGTCGCTTGATCCGCACTACAGCACGCCCGATGCGCCGGTTCCGGCAACTTTACCGGGCGCGCAGGGGCAGGGGAACGCTGTCAGCCGCGACTGGCAGCAGATTGTTAACGACGCGCGGCTGCAACAGGTGGTGAACACCGCCCTTAACAGTAACCGTGATGTCCAGAAGGCGATTGCTGATATCGACTCCGCACGGGCGTTGTATGGCGAAGCGCGTGCCTCGTTGTTCCCGACGGTGAATGCTTCACTCAGTTCTACACGCAGCCGTACGCTGGCGAACGGAACCGGAACGAGCGCTGAAGCCGATGGCGCGGTGTCCAGCTTTGAGCTGGATCTGTTTGGCCGCAATCAGAGCCTGTCGCGGGCGGCGCGGGAAACCTGGCTTGCCAGCGAATTTACCGCGCAGAACACCCGTTTGACGTTAATTGCCGAGATCAGCACCGCGTGGCTGACCCTGGCGGCAGATAACAGCAATCTGGCGCTGGCCAGGGAGACGATGGCCAGTGCGGAAAACTCGCTGAAAATTGTTCAACGTCAGCAGCAGGTCGGGACAGCCGCCGCAACGGATGTCAGTGAAGCGATGAGCGTTTACCAGCAGGCGCGCGCCAGCGTAGCCAGTTATCAGACTCAGGTGGCGCAGGATATCAACGCCCTGAACCTGCTGGCGGGCACAACGCTGCCGGAAAGCGTGCTGCCCGGTACGCTGGAAAGCCTTGATGCGCAGGTGATTACGCTGGTGCCCGCTGGCGTCTCTTCTTCCGTGCTGTTGCGTCGGCCGGATATTCAGGAAGCGGAACATAACCTGAAAAGCGCCAATGCCGATATTGGCGCGGCGCGAGCGAATTTCTTCCCGACCATCTCCCTGACGGCAAGCGCCGGTGTCGGCAGCGATGCGCTCTCGTCCTTGTTCAGTCATGGCATGAAGGTGTGGTCGTTTGCGCCTTCCATTACGCTGCCGCTGTTTACCGGCGGCAGCAACCTGGCGCAGCTTCGCTATGCCGAAGCGCAAAAACGGGGACTCATTGCTACCTATGAAAAAACGGTGCAAAGCGCGTTCAAAGATGTGGCTGATGCGCTTGCCCGGCGTGCGACGCTGGATGAACAGCTGGATGCCCAGCGCCAGTATGTCGCCGCAGAACAAAAAACGCTGGATGTCGGGATGCGTCGTTATCGCGCCGGGGTCGGGGATTATCTGACCGTACTGACGGCGCAACGCACGCTGTGGTCGGCGCAGCAAACGCTTATCGCCCTGCAACTGACGGACAATGAAAACCGCATAACGCTCTGGCAGTCGCTCGGCGGCGGGGCCCGGTAATCAGAGGGAGGTGTTTTTATGGCGCGCGTGTCGCTTTCGTGGGTGCTGATCCTCGGTTTGTTAACCGGGATCGGGCCGCTGTGTACCGATCTTTATCTGCCCGCTCTGCCGGAGATGTCCGAACAGCTGGCAACGACGACCACCCTGACGCAACTGACGTTGACGTCTTCGCTGATCGGTCTTGGGCTTGGGCAACTGCTGTTTGGCCCGCTCAGCGACCGGATTGGTCGTAAGGTTCCGTTGATCCTGTCGCTGTTGCTGTTTATTGCCTCTTCGGTACTGTGCGCGACAACTCAGGATATTCACTGGCTGATCGTCTGGCGTTTTGTGCAGGGCGCGGCGGGGGCCGGTGGTTCGGTGCTCTCGCGCTCTATTGCGCGGGATAAATATCAGGGTGTGACCCTGACCCAGTTCTTCGCGCTGCTCATGACGGTGAACGGCATCGCCCCGGTGCTTTCTCCGGTTCTGGGCGGCTACATTGCCACCGCGTTTGACTGGCGTATGTTGTTTTGGGTAATGGCGGGGATTGCGACACTGCTTTTGCTCTGCTGCATCCTGTTTATCAGTGAGACGCTGCCGCAGCGAACGCGCGGCGCATCGTTATTTTCGACCGGGCGCAGCGTGGTGAAAAATCGTCTCTTTATGCGCTTTTGCCTGATGCAGGCCTTCATGCTGGCGGGGTTGTTTGCTTATATCGGCTCTTCGTCATTTGTGCTGCAAAGCGAGTATGGCTTAAGCCCGATGCAGTTCAGCCTGCTGTTTGGTCTTAATGGGATCGGGCTGATCGTCGCCTCGCTGATTTTTTCCCGTCTTGCGCGTCGAATCACGGCAATGACGCTGCTGCGCGGCGGCTTGCTGTTGGCCGTCATCTGCGCGTTAATCACCTTGCTCTGCGCCTGGCTACAGCAGCCGGTTCTGGCGCTGGTGGCGCTCTTTTTTACCGTCGCCTTTTGCAGCGGAATTGGCACCGTGGCGGGCGCTGAGGCGATGAGCGTGGTGGACGTTCAGGAGTCAGGAACCGCCTCCGCGCTGATGGGGATGAGCATGTTTGTTTTCGGTGGCATCGCCGCGCCGTTGTCGGGGCTGGGCGGCGAAACTATGCTGAAAATGAGTCTGGCGGTGGCGCTCTGTTATGTGGCCGCTCTGCTACTGGCTAGCGGTGGTTCACGCCTTCGTAAATCAGCCTGAGGGCAAACACGCCGATGATCGCGCCAATCACCCTGCTGGCAATGCGCTGAATCCGCCCGTAAGCGCGGCGTACCGCCGGTAGGGAAAAGGCCTGGCTCAGGAAGATGCGCCAGATGACGGAAGAGAGCACGATGCCGGCCCAGGCCATCAGTCTTGCCCATGTCGGGGTTTCCGCGCTGAGCGTGACCGAGAAAATACTGATGAAAAACAGCACCGTCTGCGGATTTGACAGATCGGTTAGCAGTCCCCGGCGGAAGAACACGCTCCAGGGAGCGGAAATGGGCTGTTGCAGAGTCGGCATTTGCGGGGTGGCCTGATGGCGGATGCTGTTCCAGGCAAACCATAACAAATATGCGCCGCCGACGATTTTGATCAGCGAGAAAATTTCTTCGCACTGGGTAATCAGGGTCGCCATGCCAAACAGTCCCAGCCCGGAATAAATCGCATCGCCAAGCGCCACTCCCAGCCCCGTTAATACACCGGCCCGACGCCCGGAGGCGAGGCTGGTTTGTACCACCACAAAGAGGTTTGCGCCGGGGTTAAAGAAGGTTAAGACGAACAGGCTGACGGTCAGGACAACCGCGTGCAGAGGTTCCATAGTGAGATTTCCAGGGCCTGATAGTTAACGCCATACTATTTATAGTAAAAGTGCAGGGGTGAGAGAAAGATCACAAATTATGATACATCCGGCTGACTGGATTTTTCCGCTAATCTCAACTAGTTATTTAATCACTCAGAACAGAGCATCCGTTCCGAGAAGGCGATGATAGCGTAATAACACAACCGGAGCTTTTATATGAAGACAGGATATAAAGTATTGATTGGTGCGTTAGCGTTTGTCGTAACCAACGTCTATGCCGCGGAGCTGTTGACAAAGGTCGAGTTTGAGAAAGTGGAGTCGCAATACACGAAGATAGGCACCATTAATACCAGCAACGAGACGTCAACTATGGAGGCAAAAGAGGATCTGCTTAAAAAGGCCGATGAAAAAGGGGCTGATGTGGTCGTACTGACCTCCGGTCAAACCGATAATAAAATTCATGGTACTGCGGATATCTACAAGAAAAAATAAGCTGTCATTGTGCCGGATGGCGACGTAAAACGTCTTATCCGGCCTACGGTTCAGTGCTGCTCGTAGCTCGTAGGCCGGATAAGCGCCAGCGCCATCCGGCGATAAGTTCTCTCTCTGCTCGTAGGCCGGATAAGCGGCAGCGCCATCCGGCAATAAGTTCTCACTCAGCTCGTAGGCCGGATAAGCGTTAGCGCCATCCGGCAATAAACCTTCACTCTTTTAATCGTCGCCAGAATGTCGTCCGGCTAATACCCAGATATCGCGCCGCCGCGGTTTTATCGCCGTTAAACTGCGCCAGAACCTGCTGCGGCGTAAGCGCTGATGGCGCTTCGGGAATCGTCGCCAGTTCGGGTAAAAACTGCTGTAAAAACTGGCTATCCAGACTGGGCTGCGGCTCGACGCTTAAAAAAAGCGCCAGGCGCTCCATCATATTACGCAACTCGCGAATATTGCCGGGCCAGGCATAGCGCAGAAGAATGGTCTGGCTTTGCGCCAGCCCCTCGCGCACCGATTCGCCAAACGGCGCGTCTAATGCCGCCAGAGACTGTTTCAAAAATCCCTCCGCCAGCGGCACGATATCTGACGGGCGCTCCCGAAGGGGCGGAAGCGTCAGGCGCAGAATGCTGAGACGATAAAACAGATCGGTGCGAAATTGCCCCTGCTTTATCGCCTGTTCCAGATTGCAGTGCGTGGCGCTGATAACCCGTACATCCACCGGGACTGGCTGATGCCCGCCAACGCGCGTCACCTCTTTCTCTTCCAGTACGCGCAGCAGACGAGTCTGTAAGGGCAGGGGCATTTCCCCAATCTCATCCAGAAACAGCGTCCCGCCGTGGGCGATTTCAAACAGACCGGCGCGTCCGCCGCGTCGGGAACCGGTAAATGCCCCCTCCTCATAACCGAATAACTCTGCTTCAAGCAGCGATTCGGTAATTGCGCCGCAGTTAATGGCCACAAACGGAGGCGTTTTTTTACCGCTGCGCTGGCTCCGACGGGCAAAAAACTCGCGGTGAATCGCCTGCGCCGCCAGCTCTTTACCGGTGCCGGTCTCACCCTGAATCAACACCGCCGCGCTGGAGCGGGCGTACAGCATGATCGTATGGCGAACCTGCTCCATTTGCGCGGAATGGCCGCGCATATCTCCCAGATCGTAGCGGGTGCGCAGCCCGTTGCCGGAGGCATATTGGCCGCTATGTTGCAACGTCAGCCGGGTCATATCCAGCGCATCGCTAAACGCCTGACGCACGGTGGCCGCAGAATAGATAAAAATGCCGGTCATCCCGGCTTCTTCCGCCAGATCGGTAATTAGCCCTGCGCCGACTACCGCCTCAATGCCGTTGGCTTTCAGTTCATTAATTTGCCCACGGGCATCCTCTTCGGTGATGTAGCTGCGCTGTTCCAGACGCAAATTAAACGTTTTTTGAAAGGCGATCAGCGCGGGGATCGTCTCCTGGTAGGTGATAACGCCAATGGACGAAGTCAGTTTGCCGGCTTTCGCCAGCGCCTGGAGCACGTCGAATCCGCTGGGTTTTATCAGGATCACCGGTATGGAGAGGCGGCTTTTTAAATAAGCGCCGTTGGAACCCGCCGCGATAATGGCGTCACAGCGCTCGGTCGCCAGTTTTTTACGGATATAGTTCACCGCTTTTTCAAACCCAAGCTGGATGGGGGTGATGGTCGCCAGATGGTCGAACTCCAGGCTGATGTCGCGAAACAGCTCGAACAGACGCGTTACCGAGACCGTCCAGATCACCGGCTTGTCATGATTATCGCGAGCGGGAAGGTGCGTGTCAGCCATAGCAGTTGATGTTGTATTGAGGGACCGAGATTTTGTTTTAGTCGTGTTTCATAAATGTTGCAATGAAACAGCGCGAACCGTTTCATGAAACGTTAGCTGACACGCTTTTGTCCTGATGAAAGGTATGGTTAAGTTTGTATTTTTTGTTATTTGTTTGAATTATAAGAAAAAACAAAATTCTCTCTTTTTCAGCGACCGCTCTGGCATTCCCTTTGCTTTATGTGAATCAACATTAAATAACAAGTTGATAACAAGAGGATGGGATATGTCTCTACACTCTCCGGGCCAGGCGTTTCGCGCTGCGCTCACCAAAGAAAACCCCTTACAGATCGTCGGCGCCATCAATGCCAATCACGCATTACTGGCCCAGCGCGCAGGCTATCAGGCGATTTACCTTTCCGGCGGCGGCGTGGCGGCGGGATCGCTGGGTCTGCCGGATCTGGGGATCTCCACGCTGGATGATGTGTTGACCGACATCCGCCGTATTACCGACGTCTGCCCGCTGCCGCTGCTGGTGGATGCTGACATCGGCTTTGGTTCCTCCGCCTTTAACGTGGCGCGTACGGTGAAGTCGATGATCAAAGCCGGCGCCGCTGCGCTGCATATCGAAGATCAGATCGGCGCGAAACGCTGCGGCCATCGCCCGAATAAGGCGATCGTGTCCAAAGAGGAGATGGTGGACAGGATTCGTGCGGCGGTGGATGCGCGTACCGATCCTGACTTCGTGATCATGGCGCGTACCGATGCGCTGGCGGTGGAAGGATTAGAGGCGGCGATCGATCGCGCGCGGGCTTATGTGGAAGCGGGGGCTGACATGCTGTTCCCGGAAGCGATTACCGAGCTGTCAATGTATCGCCAGTTCGCCGATGCCGTACCGGTGCCGATCCTGGCGAATATCACGGAGTTTGGCGCGACGCCGCTGTTTACCACCGACGAACTGCGCAGCGCTAACGTGGCGATGGCGCTCTACCCGCTGTCGGCATTTCGCGCCATGAATCGCGCTGCCGAGCGTGTCTACAACGTGCTGCGCCAGGAAGGCACGCAAAAAAACGTTATCGACATCATGCAGACCCGCAACGAGCTGTACGAAAGCATCAATTATTACCAGTACGAAGAGAAGCTGGATGCGCTGAACCTGAAGTAGAGCTGTAGTAGACCCGTAGGCCTGATAAGGCGCAGCCGCCATCGGGCATTGCCGGATGGCACTTCGTTTATCCGGCCTACGCCTTATCAGGCCTACGGCGGCGAAACGTACACCCTCAATACCCTACATATAACAATGACGAGGACAACATGAGCGATACGACGATCCTGCAAAACAACACCCATGTCATTAAGCCCAAGAAATCTGTCGCATTATCGGGCGTTCCGGCCGGAAATACCGCGTTGTGTACCGTGGGAAAAAGCGGCAACGACTTACACTATCGCGGATACGATATTCTCGATCTCGCGGAGCATTGTGAATTTGAAGAAGTCGCGCATCTGTTAATTCACGGCAAATTGCCCAATAGCGATGAACTCCATGCCTATAAAAATAAGCTGAAAGCATTGCGTGGATTACCGGCCAATGTACGCACCGTGCTGGAAGCATTGCCTGCGGCGTCGCATCCGATGGACGTCATGCGCACCGGCGTGTCGGCGCTCGGCTGTACGCTGCCGGAAAAAGAGGGGCATACCGTTTCCGGCGCGCGCGATATCGCCGACAAACTGCTGGCCTCGCTCAGTTCCATCCTGCTCTACTGGTATCACTACAGCCATAACGGCGAACGTATTCAGCCGGAAACTGACGACGACTCCGTCGGTAGCCAATTCCTGCATCTGCTGCACGGCGAGAAGCCGTCGCAAAGCTGGGAAAAGGCGATGCACATCTCGCTGGTGCTGTATGCCGAGCATGAATTCAACGCGTCCACTTTTACCAGCCGGGTGATTGCAGGGACGGGTTCCGATGTCTACTCCGCCATCATCGGCGCGATTGGCGCGCTGCGCGGCCCGAAGCACGGCGGGGCGAATGAGGTATCGCTGGAAATTCAGCAGCGTTACGAAACGCCGGAGGAAGCCGAGGCGGATATCCGCAAACGCATTGAAAATAAAGAGGTGATCATTGGTTTCGGCCATCCGGTCTACACCATTGCCGATCCGCGCCATCAGGTGATCAAACGCGTGGCGAAACAGCTTTCGGAGGCCGGTGGTTCGCTGAAGATGTACAACATCGCCGACCGTCTGGAAAACGTGATGTGGGAATCGAAAAAGATGTTCCCCAACCTCGACTGGTTCTCGGCGGTCTCCTACAACATGATGGGCGTCCCCACCGAAATGTTCACCCCGCTGTTTGTGATCGCCCGCGTCACCGGCTGGGCGGCGCACATCATCGAACAGCGTCAGGACAACAAAATTATCCGACCTTCCGCCAATTATACCGGCCCGGAAGATCGCGAATTTATTCCGCTGGATCAGCGCCAATAACTTTATTTCTCTAACGATAAAACGCAGGAAATGTACCCTATGTCCGCACAAATAATGAACATTCGCCCGGAATTTGACCGTGAAATCGTGGATATCGTCGATTACGTCATGAACTACGACATCACCTCTAAAGTGGCCTGGGATACCGCCCACTACTGCTTGCTCGACACGCTGGGCTGCGGTCTGGAAGCGCTGGAATATCCGGCCTGTAAAAAACTGCTGGGGCCGATCGTTCCGGGCACCGTCGTGCCGAACGGCGTACGCGTACCGGGCACCCAGTTTCAGCTCGATCCGGTGCAGGCGGCGTTTAATATCGGCGCGATGATCCGCTGGCTCGACTTCAACGATACCTGGCTGGCGGCAGAGTGGGGCCACCCCTCTGATAACCTCGGCGGGATTCTGGCAACCGCGGACTGGCTGTCGCGTAATGCGGTTGCCGCAGGCAAAGCGCCGCTGACCATGAAGCAGGTGCTGGCCGGGATGATCAAAGCCCATGAGATTCAGGGCTGCATCGCGCTGGAAAATTCCTTCAACCGCGTCGGCCTGGATCACGTACTGCTGGTCAAAGTGGCTTCGACAGCGGTTGTCGCCGAAATGCTGGGGCTGACGCGTGATGAGATCCTCAACGCGGTGTCGCTGGCGTGGGTGGATGGTCAGTCGCTGCGCACCTATCGCCATGCGCCAAACACCGGAACACGTAAGTCCTGGGCGGCGGGCGATGCCACCTCCCGCGCGGTGCGTCTGGCGCTGATGGCAAAAACTGGCGAGATGGGCTATCCGTCGGCGCTGACGGCGAAAACCTGGGGCTTTTATGACGTCTCTTTCAACGGCGAGCCGTTCCGCTTCCAGCGTCCGTATGGTTCTTACGTCATGGAAAACGTGCTGTTCAAAATCTCCTTCCCGGCGGAGTTCCACTCGCAGACGGCGGTTGAAGCCGCCATGACCCTCTTTGAACAGATGCAGGCGGCGGGTAAAACGGCGGCGGATATTGAGAAAGTGACGATTCGCACCCATGAAGCCTGCATTCGCATCATCGACAAAAAAGGGCCGTTGAATAACCCGGCCGACCGCGACCACTGCATTCAGTACATGGTGGCGATCCCGCTACTGTTCGGGCGCTTAACGGCGGCGGATTATGAGGACGGCGTAGCGCAGGACAAACGCATTGACGCCCTGCGCGAGAAGATAACCTGCTTTGAAGACCCGGCGTTTACCGCCGACTACCACGACCCGGAAAAACGCGCCATCGCCAACGCTATCACCCTTGAATTTACCGATGGTTCACAGTTTGCCGAGGTGGTAGTGGAGTACCCGATTGGCCACGCTCGCCGCCGCGCCGACGGCATTCCGAAGCTTATCGATAAATTCAAAATCAACCTGGCGCGTCAGTTCCCGACCCGTCAGCAGCAGCGCATTCTGGATGTCTCCCTGGACAGAACTCGCCTGGAGCAGATGCCGGTCAATGAATACCTCGACTTATTTGTCATCTGAGCCAGCAGGCAGTAAGTTCAACAGGAGAGCTTCATGTCTTTTAGCGAGTTTTATCAGCGTTCCATTACGCAGCCGGCGTCGTTCTGGGCCGAGCAGGCCCGACGTATCGACTGGCAGCAGCCGTTTACTCAAACGCTGGATCACAGCCATCCGCCGTTTGCCCGCTGGTTTTGCGGCGGAACCACTAATTTGTGCCATAACGCTATCGACCGCTGGCTGGACAAGCAGCCGGATGCGCTGGCGCTGATTGCCGTCTCTTCTGAAACGGAAGAGGAGCGCACGTTTACCTTCAGCCAGTTGTATGACGAAGTGAACGTGGTGGCGTCGATGCTGTTGTCGCTGGGCGTGCAGCGCGGCGACCGGGTGCTGGTTTATATGCCGATGATTGCCGAGGCGCACATTACGCTGCTGGCCTGCGCGCGGATTGGCGCGATTCATTCGGTGGTGTTCGGCGGTTTTGCCTCGCACAGCGTAGCGGCGCGAATCGACGACGCTAAGCCGGTGCTGATTGTCTCGGCAGACGCCGGGGCGCGCGGCGGTAAGATTCTGCCGTATAAAAAGCTGCTGGATGATGCCATCGCGCAGGCGCAGCATCAGCCGCGCCACGTTTTGCTGGTGGATCGCGGGCTGGCGAAAATGGCGCGAGTACCGGCGCGCGATCTCGATTTTGCGTCGCTGCGTCAGCAGCATCTCGGGGCGCGGGTGCCGGTGGCCTGGCTGGAATCCAATGAGATCTCCTGCATTCTCTATACCTCCGGCACGACCGGAAAACCGAAAGGCGTACAGCGCGACGTCGGCGGCTATGCGGTGGCGCTGGCAACCTCGATGGACACTATCTTCGGCGGCAAAGCGGGCGGCGTGTTCTTTTGCGCGTCGGATATCGGTTGGGTTGTGGGGCACTCCTATATTGTCTACGCGCCGTTGCTGGCAGGAATGGCAACCATCGTTTATGAAGGATTGCCGACGTACCCGGACTGCGGCGTCTGGTGGAAGATCGTAGAGAAATACCGCGTCAGCCGGATGTTCTCTGCGCCGACCGCCATCCGCGTGTTGAAGAAGTTCCCGACGGCGCAGATCCGCAATCACGATCTCTCCTCGCTGGAGGTGCTCTATCTGGCCGGTGAGCCGCTGGATGAGCCGACGGCCGCCTGGGTGACGGAGACGCTGGATGTGCCGGTTATCGACAACTACTGGCAGACCGAGTCCGGCTGGCCGATTATGGCGATCGCCCGCGCGCTGGACGACCGGCCTTCACGGCTGGGCAGCCCCGGCGTACCGATGTACGGCTATAACGTGCAGTTGCTCAACGAGGTCACTGGCGAACCTTGCGAAGTGAACGAGAAGGGGATGCTGGTCATTGAGGGGCCGCTGCCGCCTGGCTGCGTTCAGACTATCTGGGGGGACGATGCGCGTTTTGTGAATACCTACTGGTCGCTGTTCTCGCGTCAGGTGTACGCCACTTTCGACTGGGGGATTCGCGACGCGGACGGCTATTATTTCATCCTCGGGCGCACCGATGATGTGATCAACGTTGCCGGACACCGTCTGGGCACGCGCGAGATCGAGGAAAGCATTTCCAGTTACCCGAACGTGGCGGAAGTGGCGGTGGTGGGGGTGAAAGATGCGCTGAAGGGACAGGTGGCGGTAGCGTTTGTGATCCCGAAACAGAGCGACACGCTGGAGGACAGGGACGTGGCGCAAACGGAAGAGAAGGCGATTATGTCGCTGGTGGACAGTCAGATCGGTAATTTTGGCCGCCCGGCGCACGTCTGGTTTGTTTCACAGTTGCCGAAAACACGCTCTGGCAAAATGCTGCGTCGTACGATCCAGGCGATTTGCGAAGGCCGCGATCCGGGCGATTTGTCCACGCTTGACGATCCCGCTTCGTTGCAACAAATCCGTCAGGTGATTGAGGAGTAACCGAGGTGCCCGATGGCGTTATCGCTTATCGGGCCAGGAAGAAAATGTATCGCAGGCCGGATACGGTGCTTGCACCGCCATCCGGCAATTTCCCTTTTACCGCCAGCTTATCTGGTAGTGGTAGCGCCCGGCGCTGAGCTGATATTCCGCAGAGACAGAAGGGCTCCAGGAGTCATCGCCGCCCACGCCCATATGGAAACCGTCAATATTGAGCCAGGTGCCCGCTTCCGGCTGGAGCAGATGGCGGTGGCTGGTTTCCATCAGCTGTTTCTGGTCGTAGCGACCGATGTTGAACTGAAAATCGCCGCGCCACTGATGCGCGCCATAGCGCAATTCACGCGTTCCGCAGCGCAGGCCGTTTTCGCTCGGGAAAACATACGGGGTGTACATCTCTTCCAGCGGCAGATCCCAGCGATCAAAACAGGCGGCAGAGAGACGATCCGGGTAGTTTTCGTGCGGGCCTAATCCCAGCCAGTTGACCCGCTCCGCTACCTGCGCAAGCTGGCAGCTCAGGCCGATGCGCGCCGGATGCGGTGTCCCGCTGGCGACGTCAACATCTACCGTTATCTGCATTTCACCGTTGCCGTCGATACGGTAGGTTTTCCGGCTGATGAACAGCGTTTCTCCCTGATACTGCCAGGCGTGGGCGGTGGTAATCAGTATCGCGCTGGCAAGCGTGTCGGCATCGCATTGCAGTAATACCGCTTTAGCCTGGTAATGGCCGGCGGCCTTCCAGCGTTCAACCCAGGCGTTAGGGTCGATGCGGGTTGCCTCGCTCACGCCGATGTCGTTGTCCAGCGGCGCGCGGGTGAACTGATCGACAAGCGGAGTCAGCAACTGTGCCTCTTCGCCAATCCAGAACTGCGTTAATACGCCCTGCTGGCGGCTGAACTCCCAGCGTTTCTCGCCTGCGACAATACGGAATGCCGTCCCGCTGCTGGTGAGCTGTGGCGCGTTGCCAGCGTGCTGTGGCCACTGCGTAGCGAGTTTTTCGCCGAGCTTCCACTGTTGCCAGGCGCTGATATGTCCGGCTTGCGACCACGCGGTTGCCTGCGGTTGTTCAACGCGTACCGTCAGCCACAGCTGGCCTGCGGTTTCCGCTTCCGGGAGCGCTGGCAGCGTGATGACCTGGCGTCCCTGCGGCGGGATATCCAGCGTCACAACGCCTGCGGTCAGCGGGTTGCCATCCAGCGCCAGTGACCAGTGGAGCACCTCGTTATCGCTATGGCGGAACAGGTATTCGCTGGTCACTTCAATCTGGCATTCGGCTCCCGGCAGCAGTGTAAACTGGAAAAACTGCTGCGCGTGTTTGGCTTCATACAGTGACGGATGCGGCGTTCGGTCGGCGAACACCAGGCCGTTCATACAGAACTGACGGTCGTTAGGCGCGTCGCCAAAGTCGCCGCCGTAGGCTGACCACGGCCGACCGTCGTCGTCGTATTTGATAAGCGACTGATCCACCCAGTCCCAGACAAAACCGCCTTGCAGGCGCGGATACTGGCGAAACGCCTGCCAGTATTTCGCGTAACCGCCGAGGCTGTTGCCCATCGCGTGGGCGTATTCACACAGGATCAGTGGGCGCTGCTCGCCCGGCATCGACAGCCATTTTTTGATCGACCATTTCGGTACGGCGGGGAAGGGCTGATCCTGATCGACGCGGGCGTACATCGGGCAAATGATGTCGGTTGCCGCCGTATTCGCGCCGCCGCCTTCATACTGCACGGGGCGGGAGGGATCTTCCGACTTAATCCAGCGGTACAGCGCGTCGTGGTTGGCACCGTGCCCGGACTCGTTGCCCAGTGACCAGATAATAATGCTCGGATGGTTGCGGTCGCGCTGTACCATCCGCGTCACGCGCTGGCTCATGGCGGGCAGCCAGACCGGATCGTCGCTCAGGCGATTCATCGGCACCATGCCGTGGGTTTCGATATTGGCCTCATCCACCACGTACAGGCCGTAGCGATCGCACAGGGTGTACCACAACGGGTGATTCGGATAATGGGAGCAGCGCACGGCGTTAAAATTGTTCTGCTTCATCAGCAGAATGTCTTTAATCATGGTCTCTTTATCCATCACCTGGCCGTTTTCCGGGTGATGTTCATGGCGGTTGGCGCCGCGGATCAGCAGCGGCTTACCGTTTAACAGCAGCAGACCGTTTTCAATGCTGACCTGACGAAAACCGACGTCGCAGGCTTCGGCTTCAATCAGCGTGCCATCGGCGGTGTGTAGCTGTACAACGGCACGATACAGATGCGGGGCCTCCGCGCTCCACAGCGACGGGTGTTCGACATTCAGACGAAGGGTTGTGCGATCAGGGTAAGCGCCGCGCTCATCAATGATCTCGCTGCCGAGCGGGGCGGTTTTTTCTCCGACGAATGTTTCGCTATCCCACAGCTGTACCGTCACGCGTAAATCATCGCGTCGTTCCCCCGTCGCTCTGACCTCCGCTTCCAGCACTGCGCGGCTGAAATCATCGTTGAAGCGGGTGTTGATGCGCAGATCACGGATTTGCGTTGCCGGTTTATGCAGCAGCGAGACGTCGCGAAAAATGCCGCTCATCCGCCACATATCCTGATCTTCCAGATAGCTGCCGTCACTCCAGCGCAGCACCATTACCGCGAGGCGGTTTTCACCCTTAAGCAAAAAATGCGTGAGATCGAATTCAGACGGCAGACGGCTGTCCTGACCGTATCCGACCCAGCGACCGTTGCACCACAAATGGAAGGCGGAGTTCACGCCATCAAAAATGATCCGCGTCTGGCCTGCCTGTAGCCAGTCTGCGTCAATACTGAATGTGAGCGAGTAACATCCGGTTGGGTTATCTGCCGGAACGAACGGCGGGTTAACCGGAATGGGATAGGTGACGTTGGTATAAATGGGGGCGTCGTAACCGTCCATTTGCCAGTTAGACGGCACGCGCACGCTATTCGCCTGTTGCAGATCGCTTGTCCGCCAGCTCTCTGGGACTGCTTCAGGCGCTGAAAACCAGGCAAACGTCCATTCACCGTTCAGGCTGCGCTTTTGTGCGGAGTCACGGTTCGCGCGGGCGTCATCGGCATTACACCAGCTGCAAAAAGGAGGGTGCGCCTCCAGGCGATTAAGTTGCGTTACGCCAGGGTTTTCCCAGTCGCGACGTTTCAGAACGACGGCGAGTGAATCTGCATTCTGGGGCATAGCGGTATCCTGATTGAGTTTGTTATTCGCTCACAATTTCAGTCAAAATACGAAGAAGGGACTCCTGCTGTAAAGGACAGGAGGTTCAATGAGTGAACTGACTCACACAATTGTTATGCGTTCACATTTTCGGCGCTAACAGCGAAACCTGCCGAGCCAGTTGGAGCAGGGAGTCGGCCAACGCCTGCGGAGAAGTGACCTGAGCATTGGGGGGCTGCACGGTTTTACGCTGAACCAATGAAACGGGGAGTTGCTGGTTATCGGTGGCGGGTTCGCCACGGGAGAGTTGCAGCAGTTTGTCGACGCTGGTTGCGCCAAGCAGGGGGAAATTCTGTCTGATGGTGGTCAGCGGTGGGATGTAGCAGGCGCTGTCTTCGGTGTCATCGTAGCCTATCACCGAGATATCCTGCGGGATGCGCAGGCCAAACTCAGCGATCGCCCGCATGGCGCCCAGCGCCATCTGATCGTTAGCCACCAGTATTGCGGTAGGAATCGTTCCGTCATTGAGCATCTGCATGGTTTGCTGGAAACCGGACATCGCGCTCCAGTCGCCTTCCGTTTCTGCCACTGGTCGCAGCTGATAGTGGGTCAGATATTTATGCCAGCCCGCCAGTCTTAGCCGTGCAGAGACGGACGAGCGCGGCCCTGTCAATAGCGCGATGCGCTGGTGCCCGTGTTCTACCAGATGCTCAACGCCCAGACGCGCGCCGTCGTCATGGGAAAAAATAATGCTGTTAACGGGGAACCGATCGGACACGTCGAGAAACAGTACCGGCACGTTGCCGCAGGCGGCGGCAACGGCAATGGCATCGTTCTCATCAAGCGGGTAGTTGATGATCAACCCGCTTACCCGCTGTGCCAGCAGGTTATGTACCGCCGCTTTGCAGGCGTCTACTCCGTTGCGCTCCACCATCGCGATCACCACGCTGGCGCCTGACCTGTCGGCGCGGGATTTAATCGCCGCGACAATTTGCGACGGCGCGTGCAGCGCGAGGTTAGCGGTGGCGACGCCGATGAGCGGGGTTTGTTTACCCGCCAGCTGCTGCGCGACGCGATTGGGAATGTAATTCAGCTCCGCCATCGCGGCTTCGACTTTTTCACGGGTTTTGGCGGAAACGTGGCTGGCCTGATTCACCACGCGAGAGACGGTCTGATAAGAGACGCCTGCACGGTCTGCAACATCATAGAGCGTTACCGGTTTCACATTCATCACCCTGAATTTGTTGTTATCTGCGCGTTATGATGCCACACCCTGAAGGTTTTTCGCCATTCTGCCGGGCTGACGTCAGTTTGTCGGCTGATATCGACCCCGGCTCCTGACGTTGTCCTCATTCCGTCGTATGAGTGGGGACGGTATGTTCCCACTTCTGTCTGAGCGCCGGTGCGTTGCCTTGTTGCCAGAGTTGTAAGAGATTCTGGCAGCGGAGGCATTATGAGCTGGCGACCCTTTCTTTACCTCATTGTTACTCCTCACCCGGTGCTGAGCGCCCGGCGCGCGCGTTTGCGGCTGGTACAAGGCTGACGGGTCTTTAATAATTGCGTAGCGCTCCCGATTACCACCCGGCGCGCTGTGTTATGGTGCTTGTTTCATTGCCGATTTCATAAGCAGAAACAGGAGCCAGACTATGTCGCAACATAATCCGTTGAGCGCCATCCTTGATAAACAGGATTTCCTGTTGCTGGACGGGGCGATGGCGACGGAACTGGAAGCGCGCGGCTGTGATTTAGCCGACAGCCTGTGGTCAGCGAAGGTGCTGGTAGAAAACCCGGCGCTGATCCGCGAAGTCCACCTTGATTACTACCGGGCGGGGGCGCAATGCGCGATTACCGCCAGCTACCAGGCGACGCCCGCAGGACTTGCCGCGCGTGGGTTTGATGAAGCGCAGTCGAAAGCGCTGATCGGCAAGAGTGTGGAACTGGCGCGCAAAGCGCGGGAGGCGTATCTGGCTGAGAACCCGCAGGCGGGCACGCTGCTGGTGGCGGGTTCCGTCGGGCCATATGGCGCGTATCTGGCCGACGGTGCGGAATATCGCGGGGATTACGTATGTACTCCCGAAGCGTTCCAGGCTTTTCATCGCCCGCGTGTGGAAGCGCTGCTGGATGCGGGCGTTGACCTGCTGGCCTGCGAAACGCTGCCGAATTTTATTGAGATTAAAGCGCTGGCTGAGTTGTTAACCGAATATCCACGGGCGCGGGCATGGTTCTCGTTTACGCTGCGCGACAGTGAGCATCTGAGCGACGGTACGCCGCTGCGTGACGTGGCGGCGTTCCTCAACGCCTGCCCGCAGGTTGTGGCGACTGGCGTAAACTGCATCGCGCTGGAAAACGTCACCGCCGCATTGCAGCATTTGCACGGGCTGACCGCGCTGCCGCTGGTGGTTTATCCCAATTCGGGCGAGCGGTACGATGCGGTAAGCAAAACCTGGCATCATCACGGCGAAGCGTGCGCCACGCTGGCGGAGTATTTACCGCAGTGGCTGGCGGCGGGTGCGAAGCTGATTGGCGGCTGTTGCCGGACGACGCCGAAGGATATTGCTGAATTGAACGCGCAACGTTGAGTGTGTGCCGGGTGGCGGCTGATCCTTACCCGGCCTACAACGTACACGAACCGTAGGCCGGGTAAGCGTAGCGCCACCCGGCATCAATTACACTGCGTCTGCTAAAACAAACATCCCGTACGGGTGGATTTCGAGGTAATAATTTTCCCCCACGTCCGGCTGCAATCGGGTGGCGTTAACCTGCAATAAAATCTCCTGTCCGTGCCACGCCACCGTCACCTCATACTGCGGCCCCATATAGGCGACATGCTGAATCACACAGCGCTGGCTCTCTTCGCCGCGATCGCTCAAGGTAATCGCTTCCGGGCGCACGCCAACGGTGCCGGAACCCTGGGCGGCAAAGTGCGCCGGGCGCGGCAGTCGATAGCCGTAGATATCCACATACTCCTGACTGAACGTCGCCGGGAACAGGTTGGCATCGCCCATAAAGCTCGCCATAAAGCGTGACGCAGGTTGACGGTAGAGATCCTGCGGCGAACCGATCTGCATAATATGCCCCTTGTTCATCACCAGCACGGTATCGGAAACCGCAAAGGCTTCGCTCTGATCGTGGGTGACGTACAGCGAGGTGATATCAAACTGCTTTTGCAGTTCGCGGATCTTGTCGCGCATGCTGCGACGCAGGTTGGCGTCGAGGTTACTTAACGGCTCATCAAACAGCAGCACCTTCGGCTTGAGGATCAGCGCGCGCGCCAGCGCCACGCGCTGCTGCTGACCGCCGGAGATCTGATCAACATAGCGGTCTTCGAATCCTTCCAGATCCACCATCGCCAGCGCCTCTTGCACACGGGCTTTCACTTCGCTGCGCGACACGCCAAGCATCTTCAGACCGTAGCCGACGTTTTCCCCCAGCGACATGTGCGGGAACAGGGCATAAGACTGAAAGACCATACAGATATCACGCTGCTGAATAGAGCGATGGGTGACGTCTTCGCCATCAATGAAAATCTGCCCTTCGCTCGGTTTTTCCAGCCCGGCCACCAGACGCAAAATGGTCGTTTTGCCGCAGCCGGAAGGGCCGAGCAGCGTCACCATTTGCCCCTGCGGGATGGTGAGATTGATATTATCGATAACCGTGTTGCTGCCGAATCGTTTGGTGACGTTGCGCAGTTCAACAAAATTTTTCTGACTCATAGTGCGCTCCATTACGCCTGGTTTTTGGCTTTTGAACGGGAGATACGCGCTTCCCCGATCAGCCAGTCAAAGATGAAAATAATCGCCAGCATCACCACGATCAGAATCGAGCCGTAGGCGATCGCCACGCCGTATTCGCCGTCTTCCACGCGGTTGAGGATGTAGGCCGTCGCCACGCGGGTGTCTGGCGTGACGAGGAATACAATGGCGCTGACGGTGGTAATGGCGCGCACAAAGCTGTAGATCAGCGCCGAGAGGATCGCCGGGCGCAGCAGCGGCAGCAGGATGTGCGTAATGGTGCGTAAGCTCCCGGCGCGCAGGCTGAGCGACGCTTCATCCAGCGATTTATCGATCTGGCCTAATCCGGCGATCCCGGCGCGAATCCCAACCGGCACGTTACGCATCACCATCGAAATAATCACAATCGCCGCCGTTCCGGTGAGGTACACCGGGGCGCTGTTAAAGGCGAGGATGTACGACACGCCCGCCACGGTGCCCGGTACGGCGAAGCACAGCATGGTGGTGAACTCGATAGTCTTTTTGCCTTTGAACTGCTGGCGTACCACAATCCAGGCGATCAGCAGACCGAAGATGGCGGTGATCGGCGCGGCAATTCCGGCGTAGAGCAACGTATCAAGCAGGGAAGGCCACGCGCCGTCGCTCATTCCCTGGCCGAACAGCTTGATAAAGTTCGCCAGCGTCAGGGTGTAATCCACGCCCCAGTTGACGGTGAAGCTACCGTAGAAAATGCTGCCGTAGAGCAGGGCGTTGAAGGCTATCCACACGGCCAGAATGGCGATGACGCTCCACACCAGGGTGACAGGCAGCGGCTGGACGTCGCCACGGTACGATTTCCCGGAGACCGTGACGTAAGAGCGCTTACCGATCCACATATACTGCACACAGAACACCAGCAGCGAGAACAGCAGCAGGAACGCGCCCAGCGTACTGGCGGCCTGATAATCAAGCTGCGAACCTGTGATATAGAAATAGATCTGCGTCGCCAGCACGTCGAAGTTACCGCCGAGCACCAGCGGGTTACTGAAGTCGGCCAGCGACTGCACCACCACGATCAGGAAGGCGTTCGCCAGCGCCGGTTTCAGCAGCGGGACAAACACACCGTTAAAGGTCTGCCAGCGGCTGGCGCGCAGGGTATATGACGCTTCTTCCAGCGATGGATGGATAGTTTTGATCGCCCCGTCGAGGATCATAAACGCCATCGGCGTAAAGGCCAGCACCTGCGCCAGCCAGATGCCGGTAAACCCGTACAGCCAGTTGGTGTTGGTCAGCCCGAACCACTCGACCATAAATTCGGTGACGTAGCCGGAGCGTCCCATCATCAGCGTAACGCCTAAACCCACTACGAACGGCGGCGTGACGATTGGCAAAATCGAGAAGATGCGGCCAATAATGGCGCTGCGTTTGGCAATGCGGGTGGTGTAAATCGCCAGCACCAGGCCGAAGAAGGTACAGCCCATGCCCACCGCAATCGACAGGGCGATGGAGTTGAGGATCACCTGGATGATATGCGCCTGCGACAGCACCGTCATAAACGCCAGCGGCGCGAACTCCCCGGCGTCGTTGGTGAACATCGGGATGAAAATCGCGATACTCGGCCAGACGATAAAGATGCCGATCAGCGCCACAATGGCGGTAAGTGAGCCGATCACGAAGCGGTCGCCGCCCAGCCATTCCAGACGGGTCAACGCCAGCGTCATGATCGCGCCCAGCGCGACGAACAGCACGATAGTGGCGTAGCCTAAACCACGGCCTTCAACGGTGGCACTAATGACGATAAAGGCCATACACAACAGCGCCCAGCCCGCATCAAGGTAATGGCGGCTGCGCTGTTCGCGCCTGGCTTCATGGAACGGGCGAATCAGCAGTAGGCTCGGCAGCAGATACCACAGCCAACTGATATTGCGCTGTGACCAGCCGTAGGACTCAAGGATTTCATCGCCCGTGGACTCCAGCAGGCCGTAATCCAGGCTCCAGCTCGGCAGCAGGGCAAACGCCAGCCAGCCCAGCAGAACCCAAAAGAATATCGCATCCCGTTTTTTCACGGGATGGTGTGCAAGTGTGTGTGACATAGCGGTTCCGGTATTGTGGGCCGGGTACGGCGTTACGCCGCCACCCGGCAAATGAACGCAATGTGGGCTTATTTACCCATCTTCACTTCGCTAACCCACTTATTGATAAGCTGCTTACGGACGTCGGTAGAACCGTATTTATCCATGTCGTAATTGATGAGCTTCAGGTCGTCGAGCTTCAGCGAGTTCGGTGATGTTTCCGCTGTGGTGTTGGTCAGGATCTGATAAGACTTGCCTTTCTTCCACGCCAGTTCTTGTGCTTCTTTTGACAGCACCCAGTCCACGAACAGTTTGGCGTTGTCGAGGTTGCGCGCGCCTTTCAGGATGCTGACGCCGCCAATTTCATAGCCGGTGCCTTCGCACGGAGAGATCAGCTCCAGCGGCGCGCCCTGTTCTTTTTCCAGCGAATAGTCGTGCAGGAAGCCAATGCCGATAGCGGTTTCGCCACGGGCGGCGTTACGTGCCGGGGCAATACCGGATTTGGTGTATTGAGACACGTTGGCGTTGAGCTGTTTCAGGTAATCAAAGGCCTGATCTTCTCCCCACAGCTGGGCGAAGGTCGCCAGTGCGGTATACGCGGTGCCTGAACTTTGCGGGTCGGCAATCTGGATCTCGCCTTTGTATTCCGGTTTGGTCAGATCCTTCCAGCATTTTGGTACCGGCAGATTTTTCTCTTTCAGGCGCTGGGTATTGACGCCAAAGCCGAGAATACCGACATACACCGCTGAAGAGAGGTTGCCTTTTACTTTTGCCGGATCGCGGAATTTCTCCATGACCTGCTCAAGATTGGGAGACTTGTAGGGTTGCAGCAGCCCCATTTCACCCGCCTGAGACTGAGGGTCCAGCGTCCCGCCGTACCAGACGTCCGCCTGCGGGTTTTTCTTCTCGGCATCCACTTTCGCCAGCGTACTGCCGGAGCCGTTGCGGATGAACGAGGTTTTGACGTCATATTTGTCGCCAAACGCTTTGGTTTCTGCTTCGCACATTTCGTTGGTGGCGCTGCAATAAACCACCAGGCGGCCTTTGGCCTGCGCGGCGCCGGTTAAGGTTGCCAGCGCAATGCCGGATGCAATCAGGGTAGAGGTAAGCGTCAATTTCATTGTTTTATCCTTTGACTGAGCGAGGTGGTGATGCCCGCCATCAGCAGCGGCATCAGCAATAAACCCATAAGTACCGCGGCGACCGAGAGCAAACTGAACATGCCCGACCAGCCGTAGCGTTCAATGACCAGCGACAGAGGCCAGCCCGCCAGCGCTGCCCCCAGATAGGCGAACAGGCCGAGAAACCCGGTGATGGAACCGGCCGCCGCTTTGTGCCCGCACTCGACGGCGGCAAGGCCTATCAACATTTGCGGGCCAAAAACGAAAAAGCCCACCGTAAAGAAACAGACCGCCAGCAGTGCGTAATGGTGTACCGGCGCTAACCACAATGCGGCGACGGACACCATCAGCCCCAGCGTGAACAGCAAAATCATCGGCGCGCGCTGGCCGCTGAACAGCAAATCCGACCCCCAACCGGCGAACAACGCGCCGAGCAGACCGCCAACTTCAAACAGCATCACCGTGGCGTTGGCGCTGAGCAGATTGACGCCGTGGCTTTCCGTGAGCCAGATGTTGCCCCAGTCGTTGAGGGCGATGCGGATCAGATAGACCAGCACATATGAGACACCCAGCAGCCAGATCATCGGGTTTTTCAGCATCGTGGTGCGCAACATCTGCCACAGTCCCATCGGCGGGCTTTGCTGCTCCTGTCGCAGCTCCAGCGGGTCATGACGCCATGCGCCGACCGTTGGCAATCCCTCTTCCTGCGGCGTGCCTTTCAGCTGTAGCGTGAGCCAGATACCTAATGCCATGCTGATGATCCCCGGCGCCAGCATCGCCGCCTGCCAGCCCCACCAGTGGGCGGCGAAAGCGCTAATCAGCGGGATAATCGCCCCGCCGATGTTGATCGACATATTCCAGCAGCCCCACCAGAAGCCGCGCTCGTTGCGCGAATACCAGTGGGTCAGCAGTCGGGCGCAGGGCGGCCATCCCCAGCCCTGAAAGAAACCGTTCAGCGTCCAGACCGCCAGCAGCAGCGTCAGCGACTCGCCAAAGGCGAACACCACATTCAGCAGGCCGGTGGCGAACAGGCCGACGCCCATAAACCAGCGCTGCCCGTGGCTGTCGTGCCACAGCCCGGCGGTAAACTTCGACAGGCCGTAGGTCAGGTAAAACAGTGAACCCAACAGGCCGATATCGCCTTTATCGAGTCCGAGATCCGTTTGCAGCGCCGGAAGCACGTAATTCACGCTTTTTCGCGTCAGGTAAAATGCGGCGTACCCGATGACCATGCACATCAGCAACCGCAGGCGTAGCGCCCGGTATCGTTGGTCTGTTTCGTTTACTGGGCGTGGATGCATGGCCGTCTCCGTTTGTACTGACTATAGGAAAGTGAAAACCAAAGGGGATGAGAGAAAGTCCGCAGTGACTAAGACTTTTTCCTGGTCAGGACGTGGTTTGTTGCAAAATTGTGGGCAAGTTAACAATTACCCGCGTGCCGTGCAGCGATTCGAGCGTCAGTTCGCCGCCCAGCGCGCTGACCCGTTCGCGCATCCCCTGAATACCGAATCCCGGCATTTTTTCAGGCTGGATGCCGGTGCCGTTGTCCCGAACTTCCAGATG
The DNA here is from genome assembly GCF_030333285.1 of Citrobacter sp. CK199. Lineage (NCBI taxonomy): Bacteria > Pseudomonadati > Pseudomonadota > Gammaproteobacteria > Enterobacterales > Enterobacteriaceae > Citrobacter > Citrobacter sp. CK199. The sequence goes on from NZ_JAOWGF010000028.1 coordinate 137,820, forward strand.
GAGGGTCTGTTTCTGCTGGCTTAACAGAATCGTGACCTCGCTGGCTTCGGCATGTTTACAGACGTTGTTCAGCAGTTCCTGCAACAGGCGGTAGAGAGTAAACCTGACGGTTTCATTTTCCGGGGTAAGCGTAAGGCGATACTCAAACTGGCAGCGAATCCCACGTTCGGGGAACGCGAATTCGTTGACCAGATGATGCAGCGCCTCTTTAAACGACAGCTCATCCAGCGCGGGGGGACGTAGCTGGCGTAACAGCTGGCGGGTAGAGTGGTGAATACGGCGGGCGAGATCGTTTATCTGGCTGGCGGCGGCCTGCGTCTGCGCCGGATCGCGCGCGCGTTTCACGAGCTGTGACTGGATCTGAATGGCGGTGATGTTCTGCCCGATCTCGTCGTGCAGCTCGCGCGCCAGGTTTTTGCGCGTATCCTCTTCGGTATGGATCAGCTTTTCGGTCAGCGCCCGGCGCGCCGCCAGCTCCGCCTCCAGACGCTGGCGATAGTGGTGCAGGTTTTGCGCCAGATGCTGCTGGCGGCTGATGGCGATCCCAAGACCTATGCCGAGTAGCGCCTGGGTGGCGAGGAAAATCTCCAGCTCGACCAGGTTGTTAAACCCGACGCCGACCTGGCGGGCGATGGTGATCATCATGCTGCCCAGCAGCCCGGAGAGCACGCCGCCCTGCCAGCCAAACTTCCACGCCATCACCACGTTAGGCAGGAACACCACGATCAGCAGCAGGCGTTCAATTTCCGGCGACAGCACCATTTGCGTGCCGATGCCGATAATAAAGAACAGGCTGCACCAGATGATCAGCGAAGTGCGCAGCGGCGGGTTGTTGGTATCCAGCCCCAACAGATGATAACGGTGCTGCTGGCGTAAAAATTCAAATACCAGATAAACAAAGGGGGTGAGCAGCACGCCGCCGGTAAACGACGCCAGGCCAGTCAGCATTGCCGGGCTTTTTATAAAGGGCGACAGCAGGGCGGTATTCAGCAGCGAGGCCAGCGTGACGGCGGCCAGCAGCAGCGTGAGACGCTGCCAGTACAGGGGAAAACGGTGCCAGAATTTTTGTCCGATGCTGGCCGGGATCAGGCAGATCAGCGGCGCCGCCAGCAGGACGTAGCCGCTGAGCAGTTGCTCGCTATGGAGCCATAACGGCATCAGCACCGGCGGCAGTATCAGCGCGGGCCAGTAACGGCGGGAGAGTAAAATCAACAGCGCAAGATAAACGCCGTGCGGCAAAAAGAGCGCCGCCTGTTGGCCGTTATGGGTCAGGTAAAAGCCCAGCGTCCATAGCATCAGCCAACCTGTTCCCCAGGCCAGCAGGATAAACAGTGAGATCACCCAGTAACGCACGCCGCGAGACATCAGTGCCCCGTCAGCAGCTGGTGGTCGAGGGCGAAATGCACCAGCTCGATGGTACTGTGGCACTGCAATTTACCCAGTACGTTAGCACGGTGGACGTGAACGGTTTTATGGCTGAGGTCGAGCTTAAATGCGATCTCTTTGACGCTGTCGCCTTTGACCAGTAAATCAAAAACTTCTCGCTCGCGGGGGGTTAATACCTCCAGAACCTGCGCCGGCTGTTCGCCGCCGCGCAGCGCCCGCAACGCATCGGCGCACAGATAGTGGCCGCCCATACCAACGGAACGCACCGCCTGAACCAACTCTTCCGGCCCGCAGCGTTTGGTCAGATAGCCGCTGGCGCCTGCATCCAGCGCGCTTTGCACAAACGCTGGCGTGTCGTAAATGCTGAGGACGATGGCGCGAAACGTGGGTTTTTGCGCGCGTAGCCGCTTTAACAGACTCAGCCCGTTTTCGTCCGGCATCGCGATATCCAGCACCGCGACGTTAACGTCATCGCGCAATAATGCGGGCCAGGCTTCCGCCGCGCTGCTGTACTGGCCTGCTACGTCCAGATCGTCTTCAAGACTTAATAATTGCGCAAAGCCGGAACGCACCACCACATGGTCATCAACCAGCACCACACGAATCATATGCTTACTCTCTTGCCGAATAATGCCTCTATGATGCCTGCCCCCGCTGCGCTGGCAATCATCCGGGTGTGGTTATGGAATGAATGTAACAAAATCGCAATAATTTGCAGGGTGTTGTTGCCGTGGTAGGCCTGATAAGCGCAGCGCCATCAGGCATGGATTGCCGGATGGCGGCGCAAGCGCCTGATCTGGCCTGCAACTCAATGCTAAATACATTTCCACACTAACCATTCCCGTTTTTTTTCTAAAAACGCTTTGCTATTAGCAAGAATTTTTAATTCCTTTATCAAACTCGGCCGCAACGAAATACTGCCCCCATAACAAGACAGGGGAGCAGACAATAATGGGTATTTCATCGCGTAACACACTTCTCGCCGCACTGGCGTTTATTGCATTTCAGGCGCAGGCGGTTAACGTCACCGTCGCGTACCAGACATCCGCCGAACCGGCGAAAGTGGCGCAGGCGGATAACACCTTCGCCAAAGAGAGCGGGGCGACCGTTGACTGGCGTAAATTCGACAGCGGCGCGAGCATCGTGCGCGCGCTGGCTTCCGGCGATGTACAGATCGGCAACCTTGGCTCCAGCCCACTGGCGGTCGCCGCCAGCCAACAGGTGCCGATTGAGGTTTTCCTGCTGGCGTCAAAACTGGGGGAATCCGAAGCGCTGGTGGTGAAGAAAACGATCGCTAAGCCGGAGGATCTCATCGGCAAACGCATTGCGGTGCCGTTTATCTCCACCACTCATTACAGCCTGCTGGCCGCGCTGAAACACTGGGGCATTAAGCCCGGGCAGGTCGAAATCATCAATCTGCAACCACCGGCGATCATTGCCGCATGGCAGCGTGGCGATATTGACGGCGCTTACGTCTGGGCACCCGCCGTTAACGCGCTGGAAAAAGACGGGAACGTGCTGACAGACTCGGGGAAAGTTGGCGAATGGGGCTCGCCGACGCTGGATGTGTGGGTAGTGCGTAAAGACTTCGCGGAAAAACATCCAGAGGTGGTCAAGGCATTCGCGAAAAGCGCCATCGACGCGCAGCAACCCTACATTGCCAATCCTGAGGCGTGGCTTCAGCAGCCGGATAACATCAGCAAACTGTCGCGCTTAAGCGGCGTGCCGGAAACGGACGTGCCGGGGCTGGTGAAAGGCAATACCTACCTGACGGCGCAACAGCAGGCCGTTGAGCTGAACGGGCCGGTCAATAAAGCGATTATCGACACCGCGCAGTTCCTGAAAGAGCAGGGCAAAGTGCCCGCCGTCGCGACGGATTATAGCCAGTACGTCACCGATCGCTTTGTGCAATAAGGAGGCGCGGATGCTGCAAGTTTCCCATCTCTTTGCCGATTACGCCGGTAAACCGGCGCTGGAAGATATCAATCTGACGCTCGACAGCGGTGAGCTGTTAGTGGTGCTGGGCCCGTCAGGGTGTGGGAAAACCACGTTGCTGAATCTGATCGCCGGTTTTTTGCCTTATCAGCATGGCACGATCCAACTGGCGGGCAAAAGGGTCGATGGGCCGGGTGCGGAGCGCGGCGTCGTCTTTCAGAACGAAGGGCTGCTGCCCTGGCGCAACGTGCAGGATAACGTCGGACTTGGCCTGCAACTGGCGGGAGCGGACAAAACCCGGCGTCGGCATGTTGCGCAGCAGATGCTGAAAAAAGTCGGGCTGGAAGGGGCGGGAAAACGCTTTATCTGGCAGCTTTCCGGCGGGCAGCGCCAGCGTGTCGGCATCGCCCGCGCGCTGGCGGCCAATCCTCAACTCCTGCTGCTGGATGAGCCTTTCGGCGCGCTGGACGCTTTCACCCGTGAGCAGATGCAAACGCTGCTGCTGAAACTCTGGCATGAGACCGGCAAACAGGTGTTGCTCATTACGCATGATATTGAAGAGGCTGTGTTTATGGCGACGGAGCTGGTGCTGCTTTCTCCTGGCCCCGGTCGCGTACAGGAGCGGCTGTCGCTTGATTTCGCCCGCCGCTTTGTGGGGGGCGAATCCTGCCGCAGCATTAAATCCGATCCGCAGTTTATCGAGACGCGGGAGTATGTGTTAAGCCGCGTCTTTGAACAACGGGAGGCCTTCTCATGAGCGTGGTCATCAACGATAAGCTGCGTCAACGCGGGTTGAAATGGCGCTGGCCGTTCTCTCGTCGCATTACCCTAAGTATCAGCACATTAGCGGTGATTCTGGCCGTGTGGTGGAGCGTAGCGGCGTTGCAGTTAATCAGCCCGCTGTTTCTGCCGCCGCCGGGGCAAGTGCTGCAAAAACTGATCGCCATCGCCGGGCCGCAAGGGTTTATGGACGCCACGCTGTGGCAGCATCTGGCGGCGAGCCTGACGCGCATTCTGCTGGCGCTGCTGGCCGCCGTGATTATCGGCATTCCGGTGGGCATTGCGATGGGGCTAAGCCCAACGATACGCGGCATTCTCGATCCGATCATTGAACTCTACCGACCAGTCCCGCCGCTTGCGTATTTACCGCTGATGGTGATCTGGTTTGGGATTGGCGAGACCTCCAAGATCCTGCTGATCTATCTGGCGATTTTCGCCCCGGTCGCCATGTCGGCGCTGGCGGGCGTCAAAAGCGCGCAGCAGGTTCGCATTCGTGCGGCGCAGTCGTTAGGCGCCGGACGAGTACAGGTATTGTGGTTTGTGATTCTGCCCGGCGCGCTGCCGGAGATCCTCACCGGATTACGCATTGGCCTGGGCGTGGGCTGGTCAACGCTGGTGGCGGCTGAGCTGATTGCCGCCACCCGGGGTTTAGGGTTTATGGTGCAGTCCGCCGGGGAATTTCTGGCAACCGACGTGGTGCTGGCGGGGATCGCGGTGATTGCGGTGATCGCGTTTATTTTAGAACTGGGTCTGCGTGCGCTTCAGCGCCGCCTGACGCCCTGGCATGGAGAAGTACAATGAGTGAACGTCTGAGCATTACCCCGCTGGGGCCGTATATTGGCGCGCTGGTTTCCGGCGCGGATCTGACCCGCCCGCTGAGCGATAATCAATTCGAACAGCTGTATCACGCGGTGCTGCGCCACCAGGTGGTTTTTCTGCGTGAACAAGCCATTACGCCGCAGCAACAGCGCGCGCTGGCACAGCGTTTTGGCGATCTGCATATTCATCCGGTCTATCCCCACGCCGAAGGCGTCGAAGAGATTATCGTGCTGGATACCCATAACGATAACCCGCCGGATAATGATAACTGGCACACCGATGTGACCTTTATTGAGACGCCGCCAGCAGGGGCGATTCTGGCGGCAAAAGAACTGCCCTCTAGCGGCGGGGATACGCTATGGACCAGCGGTATTGCCGCATATGATGCGCTTTCCGAACCGTTTCGCCAGTTGCTGAGCGGTTTGCGGGCGGAGCATGATTTCCGTAAATCGTTCCCGGAATACAAATACCGCAAAACTGATGAGGATCATCAGCGCTGGCTTGAGGCGGTAGCAAAACATCCGCCTTTGCTGCATCCGGTGGTGCGTACCCATCCGGTGAGCGGCAAACAGGCGCTGTTTGTGAATGAAGGCTTTACTACGCGGATTGTCGATGTGACGGAGAAAGAGAGCGAGGCGCTGCTTGGATTCTTGTTTGCGCACATCACAAAACCGGAGTTTCAGGTGCGCTGGCGCTGGCAGCCTGATGACGTAGCTATCTGGGATAACCGCGTCACCCAGCATTATGCCAACGCTGATTACCTGCCGCAGCGGCGCATTATGCACCGGGCGACGATTCTGGGAGATAAGCCGTTTTATCGCGTGCCGTAATAGATAATCTCACTATTCGGTTAAGGAACGGTTAGGGAAATGCAGGCCTGGTAAGCGCAGCGCCATCAGGCTCAATGTGGCACCGCGCCGGATGGCGGCGTAAACGCCTTATCCTGCCTGGAAACCCAAATGCGCGCCAATATAGCGCTGATACCTGTTTGCCTTCAGATAGGTTAAATCGACCAGCACCAGACCATCCACGCAGTTGCTGAATGCCGGATCGTTACCGAAATCAATAAACTGCACGCCGCCGGGGTCGCAAAGTTCGGAGTACTGTTTGTAGAGCGGGGGAATACCGCAGCCCAGATTGCCGAGCAGCGATTTCAGCCGCGTCAGATCGTCGTTGTAGCTTTTGCCTTCAAACTGCGCCAGTACGTCCGGCAATGACGCGGGGTAGGGCTGGCGTGATATCGCCAGCGGGTGCGTCGGCGGGAACCACAGGCGATAAAAGGCCACCAGTAAATCCCGCGCATCCGCAGGCAGACCGCCGGAAATAGACACCGGGCCGAACAGGTATCGGTATTGCGGATAGCGCGCCAGATAAGCGCCAATGCCAGACCAGAGATAGTCCAGCCCGCGACGTCCCCAGTAACGCGGCTGGATAAAACTGCGACCCAGCTCAATGCCGTGCTGCATCACTTGCGCCATCTGCTCGTCGTAATGGAACAAACTGTAGCTGTAAAGCCCTTCTATGCCGCGTTTTTCCTGCTGCTGCGCGCAGGGAATGAATCGATAGGCGCCAACAATTTCCAGATCGTCTTCGTCCCATAAAATCAGGTGCAGATAGTCGTCATCATAGCGGTCGGTGTCCCGACGCTTTCCGCTGCCTTCGCCAACCGCGCGAAAGGCGATTTCACGCAGCCGCCCCAGTTCCCGCAGGATGGGGACATCCTCTTTGCCGTTGCGCTGCCAGAGGTAAATGTGCTTCCCGTCGGCGGTGTGCCCAAGGCATTCCGTCTGGGCGAGATCGCGTTTGAGGTGCGCTCTGTCTTCTGCGCGGGCTATCGTACTTTCGGTGGTGAATAACCCAGGGCGTCCTTTACCTAATGCCGCGACGTGCTGACGGCATTTTTCGGCCTGCTCGCGGACGTTGGTTTTCGTGGCGGACCACTGTGTCCAGGCGATTTGTTGGCCGATGCGGAGAGGCAGGCTGCTGCGACGCCGACGAAACATCTGCTGCATCAGGAGCAGCAATGCGAAGGTGGGGGACACCAGGCTGCTGGCGTAAAACAGCGAGCTGTTACGCGCGTTGATATGTACGGGAAGCAGCGGCGTGCGGTATTTCTCCGCCACCCGGATAAACCCGGAATGCCATCGGCCTTCCCTGATTCCCTGCGATGTGAAGCGCGCTACTTCGCCCGCCGGAAAGAAAATTAACGCTCCGCCAGCCTGTAAATGCGCATCTATCTGTTGTAGCGATGATTTTGGCGTGCGCCCGCCGATGTTGTCCACGGGAATGAAAAGTGAGCTGAGCGGTTGCAGATGCGAGAGCAGGCGGTTGGTCACTACTTTCACGTCACGGCGCACACGCGAGATGGCATACAGCAGGGCCAGCCCATCAAGCGTGCCTGTCGGGTGGTTGGCAATGATGACCAGCGGGCCATGTGCGGGGATGTTTTCGAGGTCGTGTGCGGGGATATCGCAGCGTATTTCAAGGTGTTCGAGAACCTGTTCCACCATGTCCACCCCTTTCAGATGGGGATGGCGGGATGCAAATTGCTGAAATTCTTCTTCATACAGCAACCGCCTGAGCAGATTTTTTTGCCAGGGTGTCGGCCTCGCCTGAGGCCACAGGTCGTCGAGTACGTTATCGAGACTAAACATAGCGGCTCCTCCTCCCGTCCTGTGCTGACAGTAGAAGGTACAAATGTCGTTTGTATGACGATGAGGTGACGTTTTGTGACAGCGCCGGATGGCGGCACCCGGCCTACAGATGTCAATTCCGTAGGCCGGATAAGCGCAGCGCCAGCAGGCACCGCAGGTCAGAAAGGATTAACGCAGGATTTTTTTCTCCGCCAGATCCAGCGCGAAGTAGCTGAAGATCAGATCCGCGCCCGCGCGTTTGATCGAGCCTAAGCTTTCCAGCACCACTTTCTCTTCGTCGATCGCGCCCGCCATCGCGGCGAATTTGATCATGGCGTATTCGCCGCTGACCTGATACGCGCCGAGCGGTAATTCGGTACGATCGCGGATATCACGCAGAATATCCAGATAAGCGCCAGCGGGTTTCACCATCAGGCAGTCTGCGCCCTGCGCTTCGTCGAGCAACGACTCGCGAATCGCTTCACGGCGGTTCATCGGATTCATTTGATAGGTCTTACGATCGCCTTTCAGTGCCGTACCGGCCGCTTCACGGAACGGGCCGTAGAAAGAGGAGGCGAACTTGGTGGAGTAGGACATGATGGCCGTATCCGTAAAACCGGCGGCATCCAGCGCCTGGCGAATAGCCTGCACCTGACCGTCCATCGCGGCGGAAGGGGCAATAAAATCAGCGCCCGCAGCGGCGGCGACCACCGCTTGTTTACCGAGGTTCGCCAGGGTTGCATCGTTATCGACGCCGTGTTCGCACAGCACGCCGCAGTGGCCGTGGGAGGTGTACTCACAGAAACAGGTGTCAGACATCACGATCATTTCCGGCACGGTTTGCTTGCAGATGCGCGACATGCGCGCCACCAGGCCGTCTTCTTTCCAGGCATCGCTGCCGGTGTCGTCGGTATGGTGGGAAATGCCGAAGGTCATCACTGACCGAATGCCGGCGTTGGCGATGCGTTCAATCTCGCGCGCCAGGTGTTTTTCAGGAATGCGCATGACGCCAGGCATGGCGTCGATCGCTTTGTAGTCGTCGAGTTCTTCTTCAACAAAAATCGGCAACACCAGGTCGTTTAAACTGAGTGTTGTCTCTTCAAACATGGCGCGCAGCGCAGCGGATTTGCGCAGGCGACGGGGGCGTTGGATTAGGTCTGTCATGGTATGCCTGATGTTTGTGGAATCGAAACGTCGAGTATACCTGAACCTGCCGCGAGGTGTTTTACGAAAGTTGTCCTTATGTGAAGTATTGCGGGTTGCTGTTAATGAAGCGATTAAATATTCGCAATTAGTATTTCTATGAATAAGATTATTTTTGTTAGTGATACATTTATTTCTGGTTTTAATTTTATTAAATGTTGTTTTAAGCTCTTCTGTCCTTTATTTATTGGTGATTTCTTTATTTCTTCATCATATATCATTCAGTTAAATAAGTAACTTCTATTTCCCTTTCTAATTTATTGAAAACTGGCGATTTAAAAAATATCTGTGATTTTGCTGGTGATTTTTTAATTGTCCGCTTTCGGACATTAAACAAAGAATAATTGAACCTTTCAATGCTGACGCCGCATAATCGACCTGCGAAACATAAAATGTTTTCTATGCATTGATAATTGATGGATCAACTATATTACGTCCCTGAGGAGGGATGACAAATGCACTCCTGGAAAAAGAAACTTGTAGTCTCACAATTAGCACTGGCCTGCACTCTGGCAATCACCTCTCAGGCAAATGCTTCTACGGATATTTCTGGAACCACCTACACAACATTCAACCACTATAACGACGCAACCTACGCTGATGGTGTTTATTATGATGGTTACGTAGGCTGGAACAACTACGCGACCGATAGCGTTTATAACGGTGATATTTATCCGGTTATCAACAACGCTACCGTTAACGGCGTAATCTCAACCTACTATCTGGATGATGGTCTTTCTACCAACACCAACAGTAATAGTCTGACAATCAAAAACAGCACCATTCACGGGATGATCACCTCTGAGTGCATGACCACTGATTGCGTGGGTCGTGATGCGACCGGTTATGTTTATGACCGTCTGGCGTTAACTGTTGATAACTCAACCATCGATGATAACTACGAGCATTATACCTATAATGGCACGTACACTGATGGTACGGCGGATACGCATGTTGTTGACGTTTACAACCTGGGTACTGCGATTACGCTGGATCAGGAAGTTGACCTGGTCATCAAAAATAATTCCCACGTTGCGGGTATTACGCTGACTCAGGGTTATGAGTGGGAAGACATTGACGATAATACCGTTAGCACCGGCGTCAACAGCGCTGAAGTGTTCAACAACACCGTCACGGTGACTGACTCTACGGTGACCTCTGGCTCATGGTCAGATGAAGGGACTTCCGGTTGGTTCGGTAACACCAACAACGCGAGCGATTACAGCGATTCTTATACTGCTGATGACGTGGCGATTGCGGCGATTGCGCATCCGAATGCGGATAACGCAATGCAGACCACTGTTAACCTCAGCAATTCTACCCTGATGGGCGACGTTGTTTTCTCCAGCAACTTTGACGAAAACTTCTTCCCGAACGGGGCGGATACTTATCGTGATACGGACGCTGACCTGGACACCAACGGCTGGGATGGCACTGACCGTATGGATGTTACGCTGAACAACGGCAGCAAGTGGGTTGGCGCGGCAATGTCCGTACATCAGGTTGATTCTGATGGCGATGGCGTGTACGACAGCTTTGCTGCGGGCACCGATGCCACTGCGACGCTGATCGACATTGCGGCTAACAGCCTGTGGCCTTCCTCTACTTACGGCATTGACAATAATGACACCGCGTATGGCGAAGATGGTCATGTTGTTGGTAACGAAGTCTATCAAAGCGGCCTGTTCAATGTGACGCTGAACGGTGGTTCACAGTGGGATACCACGAAAACCTCGCTGATTGATACGCTGAGCATCAACAGCGGTTCCGTCGTGAATGTGGCAGACTCTGATCTGGTTTCTGACAGCATCTCCTTGACCGGCGGCGCAGCCCTGAATATCAATGAAGATGGTCATGTTGCAACTGATGAACTGACAATCAACAACAGTACCGTCACGATTGCTGATGATGTGTCTGCTGGCTGGGGCGTGTACGATGCCGCACTGTATGCAAACACCATCAACGTCACCAACAACGGCGTTCTGGATGTGGGCAACAGCACCGCGTATGCGCTGCAAGCTGATACCCTGAATCTGACCAGCTACACCGATGCTAACGGTAACGTGAATGCAGGTGTCTTCAACGTTCACAGCAACAGCTTTGTGCTGGATGCCGATCTGACTAACGATCGTACTAACGACATCACTAAGTCTAACTACGGCTACGGTGTGATCGCGATGAACTCTGATGGCCACCTGACCATCAACGGTAATGGCGATGCCTGGACTGGCGATCAATCTGAAGTTGATAACGTGGGTGATAACGTTGCTGCGGCAACCGGTAACTACAAAGTGCGTATCGATAACGCGACCGGTGAAGGTTCTGTCGCTGATTACAAAGGCAAAGAGCTGATCTACGTTAACGACAAGAACAGCAAAGCCACCTTCTCCGCAGCGAACAAAGCTGACCTGGGGGCATACACCTATCAGGCTCAGCAGGAAGGCAACACTGTTGTTATGCAACAGATGGAACTGACCGACTACGCGAACATGGCGCTGAGCATCCCGTCTGCAAACACCAATATCTGGAACCTGGAACAAGACACCGTTGGTACTCGTCTGACCAACTCTCGTCATGGTCTGGCTGATAACGGCGGCGCATGGGTGAGCTACTTTGGCGGCAGCTTTGATGGCGACAACGGCACCATTAACTACGATCAGGATGTGAACGGCATCATGGTCGGTGTTGATACCAAAATTGACGGTAACAACGCTAAGTGGATTGTCGGTGCGGCGGCTGGCTTTGCGAAAGGCGACATGAGCGACCGTACCGGTCAGGTGGATCAGGACAGCCAGTCTGCCTATATCTACTCTTCCGCTCGCTTTGCCAACAATGTCTTTGTTGATGGTAGCCTGAGCTACTCTCACTTCAACAACGATCTGTCTGCCAACATGAGCAACGGCCAGTACGTTGATGGCAACACCTCTGCGGATGCGTGGGGCTTTGGTCTGAAACTGGGTTATGACTGGAAACTGGGTGACGCTGGCTATGTCACGCCGTACGGTAGCGTATCCGGCCTGTTCCAGTCCGGCGATGATTATCAGCTCAGCAACGACATGAAAGTTGACGGTCAGTCTTATGACAGCATGCGTTATGAACTGGGTGTTGATGCAGGTTATACCTTCACCTACAGCGAAGATCAGGCGCTGACGCCTTACTTCAAGCTGGCCTATGTTTATGACGATGCGAATAACGACGCCGACGTAAATGGCGATTCCATCGATAACGGCGTAGAAGGTTCAGCGGTGCGTGTTGGTCTGGGCACTCAGTTCAGCTTCACCAAAAACTTCAGCGCTTATACCGATGCCAACTACCTCGGTGGTGGTGATGTCGATCAAGACTGGTCCGCGAATGTGGGCGTTAAATACACCTGGTAATTGTTTTTCATGATGAAAACACAGGTGATTTAATCAAAGGAAATGCCCGTCATGGATATGGCGGGCATTAATGCAAGGATGCGCATATGCTGTCTCTGAATAAACCACTTCAGGAATTTAGTAAGCTCGATAAGTGCCTGTCTAAATACGGCACGTACTTTGAATACGCCGATGAAAAGCAGGTTGTCTATTCGAATGATGCCAATCAAGGCGATACGTTTGTCATTTTAGACGGTCTCATCTCTTTGCGCAGAGGGGAGAACGTGCTTATGGGGATAACGCAGGCTCCCTTTATTATGGGTATTGCTGATGGCGTGATGAAAAATGATATCGAATATAAATTAGTCACGGAAAGTCGTTGTACCGGTTATTTTCTTCCTTCTTCCCATGCGATAAAAATCCTTGAGCAACACCAGTTATGGCGCGAAGCCTTTTGCTGGCTGGCATGGGAAAACAGAACTCTGGAACTGCGCGATCTGCAATTAATTGGCAACAACTCGTATGATCAAATTCGGGCGACGTTGATCGCGATGGTTGACTGGGATGAAGGCCTGCGAGCGCGTATTGGCGTGATGAACTACATTCATCAGAGAACGCGAATTTCCCGTTCCGTAGTGGCTGAAGTGCTCGCCGCGTTACGCAAAGGGAACTACATCGAAATGAAAAAAGGCAAACTGGTCAATATCAACCATTTGCCTTCAGAGTATTGATCAGGACGCAGGCACGATCAGCGGTTTATTTCCGCTCAATTCTGTTACCAGGTCGTTGATGCCATCGCTCATATTAGTAAATCGCGTAAGCGGTGAGCGAGTGACGACCACAAAAGCGCCAACGTTGTGTTGCGGAATCATCGCCATATAGGTGATGAAACCACCGCCGCCGCCGGTTTTTTGAATAATCCCCGGGCGTCCGTTTTTAGGCGCCATATAGACCCAGCCTAAGCCCAGCGCATCGGCTTTGCCCGGCACGTCCATACCTGTCACCCGTGTGAGCTGAGTTCGCTGATAAATCAGCGTCTGCATACGATCGGCCTGATTACTGCGATGATAAAAGTCGGATGAGAGATATTGCTGCATCCAGCGCATCATATCTCCCGGCGTGGAATAGACGCCGCCGCTGCCAATTGCTGCCAGCGTGTTGTTACAGGGACTGGCCCCTTTCTCCGCCACCATCAGGCGCTTGCACTGATCGGGGGAGGGGGTAAAGGTTGTGTCTTTCATCCCCAATGGGCGCGTAATCTGTTCTTCAAATAACTGCGTGTAGGGTTTGCCGGATGCGGTTGCCAGCGCGTCAGCCAACAGATCAAACGCAAGGTTGGAATAAGACGCCTGCGAGCCAGGAGCCGCTTTTAGCGTTGCGGTAGAGAGGTAGCTCCAGCGCTGTTCGCGGGTTGGCCAGACAAATACCGGGCGATGCGGCGCGCCGCCGGGTTGCTCACGCGGCAGGGCGCTGGTATGGGTCGCCAGATTCACCAGGGTGATAGGCGTTCCGTTGTAGGTCGGTACGCGCGCCCCGGGCGGGGCATACTTGCTCAGCGGGTCGTGTAATTTCACCGTCCCCTGATCGAGCAGTTTGACCAGCATCTCGCTGGTCATGAGTTTCGTGATAGACGCAATGCGAATAACGGAGTCCAGTTGAGGATGTACGTTATTGCCGGGGCGAGTCTCCCCGAAACTGCGGAACACGCGTTGATTACCATCAATCACCACCAGCGCCATTCCCGTCGCGCCGCTGCCGTAAAAGATATGGTTGGCATAACGATCAACGATATCGGAAGCGAAAACCGGATCGGTGATTGGCTGTGCCGCCTGGACAGATGTCAATGACGCCGCGCACAGCACGGCAGAAAAAAGCAGACTACGTTTCAACGGTTGTGTCCATCAGTTAAATGAAAAAACTATGCGTATTTATACTACCTGGCGGCGCGTTGCAAAGCGCTAAAAAGACAATAATAGTGTGAAAAACGTAACGACGAGTAAACAGGGCATTTTTTCCCAATCGCGAATGTCCGCTTTTGTGATCCCGCGCTTGTGGTAACCTTGGTCGGTTTTTGGGTTTCGCCTTCCTGTTGCCGTTGAAGGGAGCCGAAACTCGCTGAAACAATTCTGAAAAAACGATGTGCGAACTAAGCTGGCGAATACGGGTCACAATGCTCGGTTTCCGTCGCGGTTTTGTTGGGTCAGGCCCGTCTTGTCGCGCTCAGCGCTGCGGCAAAAGCACAGCAGTCGTCATAACGATAAGAAGTTAGCAGGAGAGCATCATGTTTAAGTCTTTTTTCCCAAAGCCGGGGCCGTTTTTTATCTCGGCGTTTTTTTGGGCGCTTGTCGCCGTCATTTTCTGGCAAGCGGGCGGAGGCGCCTGGGTTGCGCATCTTACTGGCGCTTCCGGTGATGTTCCCATCAGTGCCGCACGCTTCTGGTCGCTGGACTACCTGATTTTCTACGCGTATTACGTCCTTTGCGTCGGATTGTTTGCGATGTTCTGGTTTATTTATAGCCCGCATCGCTGGCAATACTGGTCGATTCTGGGCACCTCGTTGATCATCTTTGTGACCTGGTTTTTGGTGGAAGTAGGCGTGGCGGTCAACGCCTGGTACGCGCCGTTTTACGACCTGATCCAGACGGCGCTTAGCTCGCCGCATAAGGTCACTATCGAACAGTTTTACCGTGAAGTCGGCGTGTTCCTCGGGATAGCGCTGATTGCCGTAGTGATTGGCGTGATGAACAATTTCTTCGTCAGCCACTATGTGTTTCGCTGGCGTACCGCGATGAACGAGCACTACATGGCGCACTGGCAGCATTTGCGCCATATTGAAGGCGCCGCACAGCGTGTGCAGGAAGATACGATGCGTTTTGCCTCTACGCTGGAGAATATGGGCGTAAGCTTTATCAATGCCATCATGACGTTGATCGCCTTTTTACCCGTACTGGTTACGCTGTCTGCGCACGTACCGGATCTGCCGATCGTCGGGCATATTCCTTATGGGCTGGTTATCGCGGCTATCATCTGGTCGCTGATGGGAACAGGATTGCTGGCCGTGGTGGGGATCAAACTGCCGGGGCTGGAGTTTAAAAACCAGCGGGTTGAGGCCGCTTACCGTAAAGAGCTGGTCTACGGTGAAGACGACGCCAGCCGCGCTACGCCGCCCACCGTGCGTGAGTTGTTCAGCGCGGTGCGCCGGAACTATTTCCGCCTCTACTTCCACTATATGTACTTCAACATTGCGCGCATTCTCTATCTACAGGTGGATAACGTTTTCGGTCTGTTCCTGCTGTTTCCGTCGATTGTTGCCGGTACGATTACGCTGGGCCTGATGACGCAGATTACCAACGTGTTTGGTCAGGTGCGCGGTTCCTTCCAGTATCTGATTAACTCCTGGACCACGCTGGTGGAACTGATGTCCATCTACAAACGTCTGCGCAGCTTTGAGCGCGAACTGGATGGACAGGATATCCAGGAAGTGACGAATACATTTAGCTAACAAACAAAAGGAAACGTTATGTCGGCGGCGTCCCGTCTTTACCCTTTGTCATTCCTGGCTGCCTTGGTGCTGGCAGGGTGTAGTAGCCAGCCTTCGCAACCGCTGAAAAAAGGGGAAAAACCTGTCGATGTGGCAAGCGTGGTGCGCCAGAAAATGCCCTCCAGCGTAAAAGACAGGGACGCGTGGGCGCAGGACATCGCAAAGACCTTCGAAAGCCAGGGGCTGGCGCCAACGGTTGAGAATGTTTGCTCGGTGCTGGCGGTGGCGCAGCAGGAGTCTAACTATCAGGCGGACCCGGTGGTGCCGGGGTTGAGCAAAATCGCCTGGCAGGAGATCGACAGGCGTGCTGAGCGGATGCATATCCCCGTTTTTCTGGTGCATACCGCGCTGAAAATTAACTCCCCGAATGGAAAAAGCTACAGCGAACGTCTGGACGCGGTGAAAACGGAAAAACAGCTCAGTGCGATTTTTGATGATTTTATTAATATGGTGCCGATGGGGCAGACGCTGTTCGGTTCGCTTAATCCGGTGCATACCGGCGGGCCGATGCAGGTCAGCATCGCCTTTGCCGAACAGCACACAAAAGGTTATCCGTGGACCATGAACGGGACGGTTCGCCAGGAGGTCTTTAGCCGCCGTGGCGGACTGTGGTTTGGAACCTGGCATCTGTTGAACTATCCGGCGAATTACAGCGCGCCTGTATTTCGTTTTGCTGATTTTAATGCCGGTTGGTATGCCAGTCGTAATGCGGCATTTCAGAATGCGGTCAGTAAAGCCAGCGGCGTTAAGCTGGCGCTGGACGGCGACTTGATTCGTTATGACAGCAAAGAAGCCGGGAAAACGGAACAGGCAATCCGTAAGCTGGCGGGCAAGCTGGACATGAGCGACAGCGCGATTCGACGTCAACTGGAAAAGGGAGACAGCCTCGCTTTTGAGGAGACGGCGTTGTACGAGAAAGTGTATAAGCTGGCGGAAGCCAAAACCGGTAAGGCATTACCGCGCGAGATGTTGCCAGGTATTCAGCTGGAAAGTCCGAAGATCACCCGTAATCTCACTACCGCGTGGTTTGCTAAACGTGTGGATGAGCGTCGGGCGCGTTGTATGAATTTGTAGGCCGGATAAACCTGGCGTCATCCGGCACAGGGAGGGTTACTGATGACGGTGACGCCAGCGCAAAATTACGGCAATGACGCCAAAAATCAGGCAACCTGTCAGGAAAGGCACCAGTCCGAAAATGGTGCCGACGCCTAATCCAATTTCCACGCGGGGGCGTCCGGTCTCTTGCATCTGCATCAGATGTTCATAAACGCCAGGCGCGTGAACCAGAAGGTTCAGGATCTGCGCCCCTGCCCAAAAGCAAAACAGCACAAACACGGCATAGGCGATATTACCTGGCGTGGAGGAGGTATCTCGATGTTTCCCGCTAAACAGGGATTTTGAGAGGGTAAAGTCAGCCATAAAGACCTCCGGGATAGTCTTCTGCACGAATCTGGCGTCATGCCAGCGGCTTATCGTGAAGTCTGACAGGTCATCGTGTTTGTCAATATCAGAATGATGGTAATTTCACTCAGGGATGACTCCTGGATTGCGGATTTTTTGTTTGATGTCACAATTTTGTTACCTTAATCTAAATTGATTAACATTTGAGAAATTCCGCACAGGCCACAGACGCTCAGGCAGAAATGTGCGAGGATGATTTTTTATTGTTTTAGCGTCGGAGCTGTCATGAACCTGCCTGTAAAAATTCGCCGTGACTGGCACTATTATGCTTTCGCCATTGGGCTGATCTTTATTTTGAATGGCGTGGTGGGGTTGTTGGGCTTTGAAGCAAAAGGATGGCAAACCTACGCGGTAGGCCTGGTGACGTGGGTATTCAGTTTCTGGCTTGCCGGGCTGATTATTCGTCGCCGTGAGGATGATAAAACCGAAGAAGCTTAATGCGGTAGTGTGCCGGATGGCGGCATCGGCCTACGAGCGTAAAACGTCGTAGGCCTGATAAGCCAAAGCGCCATCAGGCGATCAACACCAGATGGCGCATCGTCATCATAACATGCTGGTTTTCAGGGCGTTATCCGCCGCATGACGTTCCAGCGCCAGTTCAATCAGACGGGTAATCAAATCGGTATACCCTAAGCCACTTGCCTGCCAGAGTTTCGGGTACATGCTAATGTTGGTGAATCCCGGCAGCGTATTGATCTCGTTAATCACCACCTCGTTTTCCGCCGTTAAGAAAACGTCCACGCGCGCCATTCCCGCACAACCTAACGTCTGGTACGCCTGAATGGCGATCTGGCGGATCTTGTCGTTCACCTCTTGCGGGATTTGGGCGGGAACCACGACCTGCGCCCCGTTGTCGTCGATATATTTGGTGTCGTAAGCGTAAAAATCACTGTTCAGGACGATCTCGCCGCAGGTGCTGGCCTGCGGGTGATCGTTGCCCAGCACGGCGCACTCGATCTCACGGCCTTTGATCCCTTGCTCAACAACCACTTTGTGATCGAATTCGAACGCCAGCGCGACGGCCTGTTCATATTGCGCTTCGCTGGTGACTTTGCTGACGCCCACAGAGGAGCCCTGATTTGCGGGTTTCACAAACAGCGGCAGGCCCAGCCGGGACGCCACTTCCGCAAAACGGATCGCATCGCGATTCGCGCGAGTCAGCGTAATAAACGGCGCGATGTTCAGCCCGGCATCGCGCAGCAGACGTTTGGTGACGTCTTTATCCATGCAGGCGGCGGAACCCAGCACATCGGAGCCGACAAACGGTAAATTCGCTACGCGCAGCATCCCTTGCAGCGAGCCGTCTTCCCCCAGCGTGCCGTGTACGATCGGGAAAATGACGTCCACCGTCGGCAACGGCTGGCCGTTCTGTGCGTCAATTAACTGGTGTTCGTGTTTGCCCGGAACCTGCGCCAGGCTGGTAGAAGAGGGGCGCAGCGTAATGTGCGCGGGGTCGTTTGCATTCAGCAGATAGTTTTCGGCATCGCTGACATGCCATTGCCCTTGTTTATCAATGCCTAACAGCACAACGTCAAAGCGGGCTTTGTCGATAGCATCGACAATATTTTTTGCCGATTGCAAAGACACTTCATGTTCCGCTGATTTACCACCAAATACGATACCTACCCGCAATTTTGCCATCTTAAAAACCCATTCCATCGAACGCAAAGCGTATACATTACCACGACAAAACGTCGGATTCGCGGGCTTCTGCCATAATGTTTAAGGGAATCAGAGAGGAGGGGGCGTGAAAGGTAAGGGTTGGCTTGCGATTGTGCTGCTGGGGGCCGTGGGTGTGGTGGGTTACCGCTCTCTTCCGTCGCATTACAATCCTTTTGTTCCCCTGCAACTGTCCGATCCTCCGGGCTGGCTCACCAAATTCAAACTACAGCGTCTGACGCCGCAACAGTGCCAGGGATTACTTGAGCAGGCCAATCGCCAGGGAATGATCTCGTCGCAACCCGTTGCCGACAGCGCGGGCGAATGTCCGCTGTCAGACGTGGTACGGGTCAGGCATTTTGGCTCCGTGTCGTTGAGCAGCAGTTTCCTGGCCTCTTGCCCGCTGGCGCTGAGTTCTGCGCTGTTTGTGGCGCGCCAGGCGAAACCGCTAACCCAGTCGTTTATGGGCAGTCAACTGACCCGTATTGAGCACCTTGGCAGCTATGCCTGTCGCAATATCTATCACCGGGCGGATGCGCGTCGCAGTGAACATGCCAGCGCACAGGCGTGGGATATCAGCGGTTTTCAACTGGCGGACGGTCGAAAAGTTACGGTTCTGCGGGGATGGAAGGATGAGAAAACCGCCCCCTGGCTGCGCGCGATGCTTAACGCCAGTTGCACTTATTATGGCAATGGACTGGGGCCGGAGTACAACGCCGCGCACGCCAACCATTTCCATCTCGGTATGCGCGGATACGGGCTTTGTCGTTGAAGCATAAATCCCTGTTCTGAACGGGTATATAATGTGACATATTTCACAAATCTGATGAACGGGGAGATAAAATAGCAAAATAGAGGTTACCGCATCTCTGGAACCGCTTCTGCTGACGCAACTTGCTAAGCTGGTGAGCGTTTTCAGCTATTTATCGTTATGAGCACTTATGGAATCCTGGAAGGTTAATCTTATCTCCGTCTGGTTCGGCTGCTTTTTTACCGGGCTGGCGATCAGTCAGATCCTGCCATTTTTACCGCTGTATATCTCGCAAATGGGCGTCACTTCGCATGAAGCGCTCTCCATGTGGTCTGGCTTAACCTTCAGTATTACCTTTCTCATCTCCGCGATTGTTTCGCCCATGTGGGGCAGTCTGGCTGACCGTAAAGGCCGCAAACTGATGCTACTGCGCGCATCGCTCGGCATGGCGATCGCGATTTTACTTCAGGCGTTTGCGACCAATGTCTGGCAACTGTTTCTTTTGCGCGGCGTCATGGGGCTTACCTCCGGGTACATTCCTAACGCGATGGCGCTGGTGGCTTCGCAGGTGCCGAGAGAGCGTAGCGGCTGGGCGCTCAGCACGCTTTCCACCGCCCAGATCAGCGGGGTGATCGGCGGGCCGTTAATGGGCGGAGTCATTGCCGATCATATCGGGCTGCGGGCGGTCTTTTTTATTACCGCCACGTTGTTGATGGTGAGCTTTCTGGTAACGCTGTTTTTAATTAAAGAGGGCGTTCGTCCGACTCTCAAAAAGAGTGAACGACTGAGCGGCAAAGCGGTTTTTGCCTCATTGCCCTATCCGGGTCTGGTGATTAGCCTGTTTTTCACGACGATGGTGATACAGCTCTGTAACGGTTCGATCAGCCCCATCCTGGCGCTGTTTATCAAATCCATGCTGCCGGACAGCACGAACATTGCCTTTTTGAGCGGATTAATTGCGTCGGTGCCCGGCGTTTCAGCGCTCATTTCCGCCCCCCGCCTTGGCAAACTTGGCGACAGGATCGGGACGGAAAGGATTCTGATGGCGACGCTGGTCTGTGCCGTGGTGCTGTTTTTCGCCATGTCGTGGGTGACGACGCCGTTCCAGTTGGGGGTTCTGCGTTTTCTGTTAGGTTTTGCCGATGGCGCGATGCTGCCTGCCGTACAGACCTTATTGGTGAAGTATTCCAGCGATCGAATAACCGGCCGTATCTTTGGTTATAACCAGTCGTTTATGTATCTCGGAAATGTGGCCGGGCCGCTGATGGGGGCGTCCGTATCGGCGATGGCGGGCTTTCGCTGGGTATTTGTCGCGACGGCGCTCATTGTGCTGGTGAATATCTGGCAACTGGCGATTGCGTTGCGCCGCCGTCACGCTGCCTGAGATCCGCTGTTAATCGTGATCATGTGCAGAAAGCATTCTGTACATGATCCTTTCTTTGCTACCAAATCCAACGTAGATCACAAATTGACCATTAGTTGTGTAAGAGAACTTCTTTTTTCTACTGTTACGCGTATACAGTTACGCGTAACAGCTATCGAAAAAGAGGTTTTTGATGAAAAATATTTTTAGTCTTGCAGGTAAACGCGCATTGATTACGGGGTCAGCGCAGGGAATCGGTAATTTGCTGGCAAGGGGGCTGGCAGAGCATGGCGCCAGCCTGGTGATTAACGACATTACGCAGCAGCGGGCGGAACAGGCCGCGAGCACACTGACGGCTCTGGGTTATGACGCCGTGGGTTATGGGTTTGATGTCACTCACGCGGCGGAGGTGGAAAAAGCGATTGCGCATATTGAGCAGGAAATTGGGGCGATTGATATTCTCATCAATAATGCCGGTATCCAGCGTCGTTACCCCCTGACGGAATTTCCTGAAGCAGAGTGGGATCGCGTTATTGATGTCAATCAGAAATCCGTCTTCCTTGTTTCTCAACAGGTAGCCAAATATATGATGGCGCGCCGGGAAGGGAAGATTATTAATATTTGTTCCATGCAGAGTGAATTAGGCCGGAAAACAATTACACCCTACGCTGCCTCAAAAGGCGCGGTGAAAATGTTGACGCGAGGAATGTGCGTGGAACTGGCGGAATATAATATTCAGGTTAACGGCATTGCGCCGGGCTATTTTGCCACAGAGATGACGGAAGCGCTGGTGAACGACGACGCCTTTTCTGCCTGGCTGTACCAGCGCACGCCTGCCGCGCGTTGGGGAAAGCCGGAGGAGTTGATTGGCGCGGCAGTTTATCTTGCGGCCCCGGCCTCGAATTTTGTTAACGGTCATATTCTCTTCGTCGACGGCGGAATGTTAGCTGCGGTATAGACTCATTATCAAAAGGAATGTGTATGAACGCTCTTGCTAAATTACCAGCCCGGCGCTGGTGGTATTTAATGCCGATTATTTTTATTACTTACAGCTTAGCGTATCTCGATCGCGCCAATTATGGTTTTGCCGCCGCGGCAGGTATTGAAACCGATCTGGGTATTACGAAAGGAACTGCATCCTTAATTGGCGCGCTTTTTTTCCTCGGGTATTTCTTTTTTCAGGTGCCGGGAGCTTTGTACGCCGTTAAACGCAGCGTACGGAAAATGATCTTTTTCAGCCTGATTCTGTGGGGAATATGTGCCGCCGCGACGGGGTTTGTCAGTAATATTCCCATGCTGATGGCGATCCGTTTTACTCTTGGCGTGGTTGAGGCGGCGGTGATGCCAGCCATGCTGATTTATATCAGCAACTGGTTTACGAAAACCGAGCGCTCGCGGGCGAATACCTTTTTGATTTTGGGTAATCCGGTCACCGTGTTGTGGATGTCGATTGTCTCCGGTTATCTGATTCAGGCCTGGGGATGGCGCGAGATGTTCATTATTGAGGGCATCCCGGCGGTACTGTGGGCATTTTGTTGGTGGGTGCTGGTTCGTGATAAACCGGCCGATGCCAGCTGGCTGACGGCGGAGGAAAAAGAGACGCTGCAACAGGCGATGGATCGTGAGCAAACCCATATTAAACCGGTACGTAACTACGGCGAAGCCATGCGCTCGCGTAACGTTGTCATGCTGTGCGCGGTACATGCTTTGTGGAGTATCGGCGTGTACGGATTCATGATGTGGATGCCATCCATCCTGAAATCAGCGGCCCAAATGGATATCGTATCCGTCGGCTGGCTGGCCGCCGTGCCTTATCTGGCGGCGATCTGTCTGATGCTTACCGTATCGTGGTTATCGGATAAGTTTCAGAACCGTAAGCTGTTTATCTGGCCGTTGCTGCTGATTGCCGCCATCGCTTTCTTATGTTCCTGGCTGTTGGGGAGCAACGCTTTCTGGCTCTCTTATGGATTGCTGGTGGTTGCCGCAGCCTGCATGTACGCGCCTTACGGCCCGTTTTTTGCCTTAATTCCTGAACTGTTGCCGCGTAATGTGGCGGGCGTGTCGATGGGCTTAATCAACAGTTTCGGCGCGTTAGGGGCATTCCTCGGCGCATGGCTGGTGGGGTATCTCAATGGTCTGACGGGCGGGCCGGGCGTTTCGTACACCTTTATGGCGATTTCCCTGCTGGCCTCGGTGGTATTGATGTATAACGTGCGCGCTAACCAGGCGCCGTCGTCCACATCCTTACAAACCGGGAAAGCGGTGGGCTAATCCGGTCGGATAAGATGCAGTCCCTCGCTGGCTGTGTTAAGGTTCTCTGCGAATTGATCACGCTGTCTTTCGCAGAGAACTTCATGAAAAACAATCGGATGACCTTGCAGGATATCGCCACGCTGGCTGGGCTAAATAAGATGACGGTAAGCCGTTATCTTCGCGATCCCAATCAGGTCTCGCAGCGTAGCCGCGAGCTGATTTCGAAGATCATGGAGGAGAATAATTATATTCCCAATCGCGCCCCCGAGATTTTGCTTAATGCGCGCAGTAAAACGATCGGGGTGCTGATTCCCTCCTTTCGCAACCAGATTTTTGCCGATGTCCTGGCGGGGATTGAGTCGGTGACTTCCGCTCATCAATACCAGACGCTGATCGCTAACTATGAATATGACCCGGAGCGGGAAGAGCGCGAAGTGCTTAACCTGCTCTCCTACAACATTGATGCGCTGATTCTGACCGGAAAACAACATACTGAACGTATGGTGCAGTATGTGCGCGCCAGCGGTATCCCCGTGGCGGAGTTAATGGATATCACCGAGCATTGTCTGGATATGCAGGTTGGTATTGATAACGAAAAAGCCGCGTGGGATATGACTCAGGCGTTTCTGGAGGCGGGAAAACGCGCCGTGGCGTTTTTCGGCTCTATGGACGACCCGCGTGATGTCAGTCGCTATCGCGGCGTTGAGCGTGCGCTGAGCGAGCAGGGGTTACAGCCTTACCATGTGGTGCCAAAAGCCATTTCGTCACTGGCCTTAGGTCGTCAGTTGTTTTTGCAGACGATGCGCGACAGACCGGATATTAACGCGATTTTTTGCACCAACGACGACTTAGCCGTTGGCGCGCTGCTGGAGTGTCAGTCGCAGCAGATCCCCGTTCCGCAACAGGTTGCTATTGCCGGATTTCATGGCCTGGAAATCGGCCGCGCACGTTTGCAAAAAATAGCGAGCGTGATTACCCCCCGCTACGATATGGGAAGCGTAGCCGCAGATATGCTGATTAAACGTCTGGGCGGAAAAGAGACGCTGGACAGGGTCAATCTGGGATATCAAATATATTATGGCGATACGCTTTAAGTTAAATTTTGGCGTATTTACCATAACTTTAATTTATGCAATGGCGTGACTATATATACCCTGATTTTTTACGGTTGAATTATTTTCTTGCGAGAAACGTTTCGCTCCATTTTGTCAGCGCATTATTTACAGAAAGTCTTTCCTTTATCATAAAAATACTACTTTTACCCTCTAGGCAGTCGTGAACCATAATGATAACGTCAGCATTCCTCGGATAAGGAAATACGGTCATGAAAAATCTCATTTCAGAGTTGTTGCTGAGGCTCGCCCAAAAAGAAGAAGAGTCGAAAGAACTGGTTGCTCAGGTAGAAGCGTTAGAGATTATTGTCACGGCGATGCTGCGTAATATGGCGCAAAATGAGCAGCAGAAGCTCATTCATCAGGTTGAGGATGCGCTCGACGGCGTAAAGCCGGATGCCAGCGTTCCAGATTACGATACGGAATTGCTGCGCCAGTATGTAAAAAAGTTACTGAGGCATCCTCGTAGCTGATCGTATTCAGAGTAAACACTGTCATAACCTTGTCACGTCAGTTACCTATAGTCGCTTTGTTTTTATTTTACTGTATTTATACCCGTTGTACTTCAGGTTGCATATGTATTGGCTTTCTGTAATCCGAATTATTTAGGGTAGGCACATGGAGAAAATAAAGTGAAACAAAGCGCTATTGCTATTGCCCTGTTACCTCTGCTGTTTACCCCCATTACGCATGCCAGGACGTCCACGATGACGGTGCTGGATAATCGTGCCGCACAGGGAGATATTACCACGCCGGGCGGGGCGCGCCGATTAGCGGGCGATCAAACGGCGGCGCTGCGAGATTCGTTGAGCGATAAACCGGCCAAAAATATTATCCTGCTGATCGGCGATGGTATGGGGGATTCTGAAATCACTGCGGCGCGAAATTATGCGCAAGGGGCCGGCGGCTTTTTTAAAGGAATTGATGCTTTACCGTTGACCGGGCAATACACCCATTACGCGCTGGATAAAGAAACGGGCAAACCGGATTACGTCACAGACTCCGCCGCGTCGGCAACGGCGTGGTCTACGGGAGTAAAAACCTATAACGGCGCGTTAGGCGTCGATATCCACGAAAAAGATCACACCACGATCCTGGAGATGGCCAAAGCGGCAGGTCTGGCGACGGGCAACGTCTCGACCGCAGAATTACAGGATGCGACACCCGCCGCGTTAGTCTCCCATGTAACCTCACGCAAATGCTACGGCCCCAGCCTTACCAGCACTCTTTGCCCGACAAACGCGCTGGAGAAGGGTGGAAAAGGGTCGATCACCGAGCAACTGCTGAATGCGCGGGCGGACGTTACGCTTGGCGGCGGCGCGGCCACCTTTGCTGAAATGGCGACCGCAGGCGAATGGCAGGGGAAAACGCTGCGTGAGCAGGCGCTGGCGCGTGGATATCAGCTGGTGAACGATGCCGCCTCGCTGAAGGCGGTAACGGCGGCAAATCAGGATAAGCCGCTGCTGGGCTTGTTCTCCGACGGCAACATGCCGGTTCGCTGGGAAGGCCCGAAAGCCTCTTATCACGGCAACCTTGAACAACCTGCGGTGACCTGCAAGGCAAACCCGCAGCGCGATGATACCGTGCCTACGCTGGCGCAAATGACGGATAAAGCGATTGAGTTGTTGAGTAAGAATGAAAAAGGTTTCTTCTTGCAGGTTGAAGGCGCGTCTATCGATAAACAGGATCACGCCGCCAACCCATGCGGGCAGATCGGCGAAACGGTCGATCTGGACGAAGCCGTGCAGCGTGCGTTGGCATTCGCTAAAAAAGAGGGCAATACCCTGGTTGTGGTGACTGCCGATCATGCGCATTCCAGCCAGATTATCGCGCCGGAAAGCAAAGCGCCGGGACTGACGCAGGCGTTAAATACCAAAGATGGCGCGGTGATGGTCATCAGCTACGGCAACTCGGAAGAGGAGTCGCAGGAACATACCGGCAGCCAGTTGCGCATTGCCGCATACGGCCCGCATGCGGCGAATGTCGTCGGATTAACGGACCAGACCGATCTGTTCTACACCATGAAAGCAGCGTTGGGACTGAAGTAAACGGACACCTGACGGCAATACTTTTGCCGTCAGGTGGTATTTTCGTCGTCAGCAGCCAGACTTAGAGTTAGCCTCCTTCGGTTACGGCGCACGTAACCAGAAGGATGACGTGTAGTGTCAACACTCACAGAAGGATGGTGCTATGAAAATAACATTACTGGTTACCCTGCTGTTTGGGCTGGTTTTTTTAACCGCCGTCGGCGCTGCCGAGAAGACATTAACCCCGCAACAACAGCGTATGACGAGCTGCAATCAGCAGGCGACGGCGCAGGCGTTAAAAGGGGATGCGCGTAAGACCTACATGAGCGATTGCCTGAAAAACAGTAAATCCGCCCCAGGTGAGAAAAGCCTGACGCCGCAGCAACAGAGAATGCGTGAGTGCAACCAGCAGGCGACGGACCAGTCGCTGAAAGGCGACGATCGCAGCAAGTTTATGAGTGCCTGTCTGAAAAAATCCGCATAGTGCTAACGGGTGAGCTGAGAAAATCACTCACCCGAAATTTCATACTTCCTTCACAATCCCCCTCTCTATAATTTGGGAAAATTGTTTCAGAATGTTCCCAAAAAATAATGAATGATGAAAACTTTTACAAAAAAGCGGTCGCACAGAGTGAGCCACCTCACTCTCCTCAAAATGACCATCAACGCTCCGGGCTGCGATTCGCCAGGCGGGTGAGACTGCCGCGTGCGGTAGGACTGGGATGGATGTTTCTCCCGATCGCCGCTGTACTGGCTTCACAACCGATTGCGGGAGGATGGTGGTTGTTTCTGGTCGGCTGGTCTTTCGTCTGGCCGCACCTGGCGTGGCAGCTGGCGAGTAAAGCCATCGATCCCTTAAGCCGGGAAATATACAACTTAAAGGCGGACGCCATTCTTGCTGGCGTCTGGGTTGGGGTGATGGGCGTCAACGTGCTGCCCTCCACGGCTCTGCTGATGATGATGTGTATGAATTTGATGGGCGCGGGAGGGCTGCGGCTCTTTATTGCCGGTATGGTGTTAATGGTTGTGTCATGTCTGGTGACGTTACAGCTGACCGGAATTACCGTGGCTTTTCGCAGCGCGCCGCTGGAGTGGTGGTTCTCCCTGCCGGTGATTGTGATTTATCCCTTGCTGTTTGCCTGGGTGAGTTACCAGACGGCGACCAAACTGGCGGAACATAAACGCAGGCTACAGGTGATGAGCATGCGGGATGGCATGACCGGCGTCTATAACCGGCGTCACTGGGAAATATTGTTGCGTAATGAATTTGATAACTGTCGCCGCTACCACCGGGACGCCACGTTGCTCATCATCGATATCGATCACTTTAAGAGCATTAACGATACCTGGGGGCACGATGTCGGAGATGAGGCGATTATTGCCCTGACGCGCCAGTTGCAGATGACGCTGCGCGGCAGCGATGTGATAGGACGTTTTGGCGGCGACGAGTTTGCGGTGATCATGTGCGGTACGCCAGCGGATAACGCGATTGCCGCGATGTCGCGGGTTCATGAGCGATTAAACGCGTTACGCCTGCCGTGCGCGCCACAGGTTATTTTGCGCATCAGCGTGGGCGTTGCGCCATTGACCACGCAAATCGGACACTACCGGGAATGGCTGAAATCGGCGGATATGGCGCTTTATAAAGCAAAGAACGCCGGACGTAACCGTACCGAAGTGGCGGCCTGACGTCCGGCAACTGGCTCAGGACTTACTGAGTTTCTCTGATTTTTCCATACACTTCGCCATCGCTTCGATAATCGACGCCCGGAACCCTCGCTCCTCCAGCACGCGAACGGCTTCAATGGTCGTCCCGCCAGGCGAGCACACCATATCTTTCAGTTCACCCGGATGTTTACCCGTTTCGAGCACCATTTTGGCGGAGCCCATTACGGCCTGCGCGGCGAATTTATAGGCCTGCGCGCGCGGCATTCCACCCAGCACTGCGGCATCGGCCATCGCCTCAATAAACATGAAGACGTAAGCCGGAGCGGAACCGCTGACCCCAACGACGGGGTGGATCATCGACTCGGCAATCACTTCCGCTTCGCCAAAGCAGCGGAAAATGTTCAGCACGTCAGCGGTATCTTCCGGCGTGACCAGCGCATTTGGCGTTATGGAGGTCATGCCCGCGTTGACTAAAGACGGCGTGTTTGGCATCGCGCGAACAATTTTGCGATCGTGCCCCAGCGCGCGCGCCAGCTGATCGAGCGTGACCCCCGCAGCGATAGAGACGACTAATGAGTCCTTGTTCAGGCTGGAGCTGATTTCGCTCAGCACTTTAATCATGATGCCCGGCTTCACGGCGCCGAAAACGATATCCGCAACCTGCGCGACGTCCTGCGCACTCTGCGCCGCATTGATGCCGTACCGATCGTGCAGCGCGGCGACGTTATCCGGGGACGGGGTATAGACCCAGATTTGCCCGGGGAGAACCTGACCGCTGGCAATCAGGCCGCCCAGAATGGCTTTTCCCATATTACCGCAACCGATAAAACCGATTTTCTTCTCCATTTCGTCACTCCCTATGCGTATTTTTAGTTGGGGTTATTAGCTTAACGTGGATTGAAAGTCTCATGAAGGAGAAACAGCACTTTGACGGAAGACAAAAGCACGAGACAATAGACGATTGCACATGAGCCTGGAGCGGTTATGACAATATGGGTGGATGCGGATGCGTGTCCGAATGTGATTAAAGAGATTTTGTACCGTGCGTCTGAACGTATGCAGATGCCGCTTATTCTGGTGGCAAACCAGAATTTACGCGTACCGCCTTCGCGTTTTATCCGCACACTGCGCGTACCCGCCGGATTTGATGTCGCTGACAACGAGATTGTGCGTCAGTGCGAAGCCGGAGATTTGGTCATTACGGCGGATATCCCGCTGACCTCTGAAGTGCTGGAAAAAGGGGCGGCGGCGCTGAATCCACGCGGCGAACGCTATACGGAGTCAACGATCCGCGAACGCCTGACAATGCGTGACTTTATGGATACCCTGCGCGCCAGCGGGATTCAGACGGGCGGGCCGGACAGCCTTTCTCCGCGCGATCGCCAGCATTTCGCCGCCGAGCTGGATAAGTGGTGGCTGGAAGTCCAGCGCAGAACGCGCTAAATGTAATGTTATTTTTACACTTTGCTGCTGATGATTTCTTGTTATAGTAAGCGCGTACAATCTTTCACGGTTTTTGTGGAATGATTTATTTACATTTAACGATGTACTAGTTTGGTGGTATGATTATTACTTTGATGACATCAGATCCCGCACCTTTGCGGCTCTCTGGGGAAAGCCCGCTATGACGCAACCTCTCTTTCTTGTTGGCCCTCGCGGCTGTGGTAAAACAACAACCGGTATGGCGCTTGCGCAGGCAGTGGATTTCCAGTTTGTTGATACCGATCGGTGGTTGCAATCGCACGTTCAGATGACGGTTGCGGAGATTGTTGACCGGGAAGGGTGGGACAGCTTTCGCGCCAGAGAAACAGCAGCGCTGAAGGCGGTTACCGCGCCGTCAACGGTGGTTGCGACGGGGGGAGGGATCATCCTCACCGAATACAATCGTCGCTATATGCGCGAAAATGGCATTGTGATTTATTTAAGCGCGCCAGTGTCCACGCTGGTGAACCGGCTGGAGGCCGCGCCAGAAGAGGGACTGCGCCCGACGCTAACCGGCAAGCCCTTAAGTGAAGAGGTGCAGGAAGTGCTCGAACAGCGCGACGCGCTGTATCGTGAAGCCGCGCATTACATCATCGATGCGAGCCATGCCCCTGACCAGGTTGTTTCTGAAATTCTTGCGGCGTTGTCGCAGGCGGCGCAACGATTGCAGGGCGGCGTCTATAATTAAAGTTCATCCAGTAAAAAGGAAGAACTATGCCAACAAAACCGCCTTATCCCCGGGAAGCGTATATCGTCACCGTTGAGAAAGGAACGCCAGGTCAGACGGTGACCTGGTATCAGCTCCGCGCCGACTATCCCGAACCCAACGCACTGATCAGCGAGCATCCTTCCGCGCAGGAAGCGATGGATGCCAAAACGCGCTATGAAGATCCCGATAAAAGCTGATAAATCCTGACGTGTGGAACGCCCGGCAAGGCGTCTGAGTCACGTCACAACGTACTTGCATCACACTTTTCACTCATTGCCGCATTCTGCTAAAACTGAAAATTAAACGATAACAATATACTACTGGAGTGATTTGGAATCTTTACACAATGCATTGCCGATCTCCTGCTACGCTTTTCTGCATTTGTAGCGCAGGGCAGGTAAGTGTTCAGGCATTTACCCGGGAATTAACGACGAAGTAAAAAGAAGGTGGAACAGAAAATGAGTGCGTCGTTGGCTATCCTCACGATCGGCGTTGTGCCAATGAGCGAAGTGCTGCCGCTTCTGACGGAATATATTGATGAGCAACATATTACCCATCATAGTCTGTTGGGTGAGATCAGCCGTGAAGAGGTGTTGGCGGAGTACGCCGTCGAGGCCGGAGATGATCCGCTATTAACGTTGCTCAGTGATAACCAAATCGTCCATGTTTCGCGCCAGAAAGTAGAGCGCGACCTGCAAAGTATTATCGAAGTGCTGGATAACCAGGGCTACGATGTCATTTTATTGATGAATACCGCCGCGATTAACAGTATGACCGCGCGTAACACGATCCTGCTGGAACCGTTGCGTATTATCCCGCCGTTAGTGGCGTCGATTGTTGATGGCCACCAGGTGGGCGTGATTGTGCCGGTTGAAGAGTTACTGGATGTGCAGGCGAGAAAATGGCAGGTCTTACAACGTCCTCCGGTCTTTTCTTTGGCGAATCCCGTGCAGGGATCGGAACAACAACTGATTGATGCCGGTAAAGATTTGCTGGAACAGGGCGCGGATGTGATCATGCTGGATTCCATTGGATTTAATCAGCGTCATCGTGATTTATTGCAAAGAGCGCTGGATGTTCCGGTCTTGCTCTCTAATGTCTTGATTGCACGACTGGCTTCGGAGTTACTCGGTTAATTTTGCGTGACAGGCAGAAGGTCGCGACCCTATATTGGTGCTTAACGTAACCATGAGAAAGGGCCAGTTTATGCTACAAAGTAACGAATACTTTTCCGGCAAAGTGAAATCGATCGGCTTTACCAGCAGCAGTACTGGTCGCGCCAGTGTCGGCGTGATGGCGGAAGGCGAATATGCCTTTAGCACTGCCGCGCCGGAGGAGATGACGGTGGTCAGTGGCGCGTTGAACGTACTGCTTCCGGGGGAAACCGAGTGGAAAGTCTACGCGGCGGGCGAGGTGTTTAACGTCCCTGGCCAAAGTGAGTTCCATTTGCAGGTGGCTGAACCGACGTCCTATCTTTGCCGCTATTTATAATGGCGCTTCCCTCTCCCGGCGGAGAGGGAATATTCACTTAGCGTTGCGCTTCGCCGCCCAGACCTTCAACCAGGCTTTGAATTAACGCCGCCAGTTCACCCGTCATCAGAATGAAATCGGCATCAAAACGCTGAGCGTAGTCTTCGCGATCGATATCTTCGTTTTGATCGCGCAGTTCATCGCTGAACTTCAGGCGTTTGATCGAACCGTCATCGCAGATCAAGAACTGAATGCGCTGCTGCCAGTCGAGCGCCAGTTTCGTGACCACTTTACCCGCTTCAATGTGCACGGCGATCTCGTCGCTGACCAGATCCTGTTTCTTCGCGCGGATCACGCCGCCGTCTTCCAGCATTGCTTTCAGCTCTGCTTCGTCCAGCAACTGGAATCCCTGCGCCACCGTACCGGAACGCACCCATTCGGTGAGCGTCAGCTCGATAGGATTTTCCAGCGCCAGCGGAACCACCGGCAGCGAGCCGAGGCTTTTACGCAGCAGCGCCAGCGTATCTTCCGCTTTTTTAGCGCTTGCGCAATCGACCATGATCAGACCGTTAACGGTGTCGATCCACATCATTGTCTGACTAAAACGGCTAAAGGCGCGCGGCAGCAGTGAGTGCAGCACTTCATCTTTCAGCGAGTCTTTTTCCGTTTTTTTCAGCTTGCGCCCCTGGTCAGCTTCCAGTTTGGCGATTTTCGCTTCCAGCGCTTGCTTGATTACCGGCGACGGCAGAATTTTCTCTTCTTTACGCGCGCAGATAATAATTTGGCCATTGGCGGTATGCGTTAACGCATCGCTGTGCGAGCCCATTGGCGGAACCCAGCCCATTTTTGCCATATCCTGGCTGCCGCAAGGGGTAAACGTCATCGAGGCTAGCTGTTTTTCCATCTCCTCGGCGCGCAACGAAATATCGCGGCTAAGACGGTAAACCATTAAATTTTTGAACCACAGCATGATAATTTCCACGGCCTTGTCGTTAAATCCAGCGGGTATAATAACGAATTGTCGGCGGGCTTGCATTGCCAACCAGAACACCCGCCTCTACTCTGTTGATATTCCCTAAAAATGAGGAGCGATGTGTGCGTATAGGTATCGATTTAGGCGGCACGAAAACGGAAGTGATTGCGCTCGGCGATGCGGGGGAACAGCTGTTTCGCCATCGTCTGCCTACGCCGCGGGATGATTATCGACAAACGATAGAGACCATCGCTTCGCTGGTCGAGATGGCGGAAAAGGCGACGGGCCAGACGGGTACGGTAGGGATGGGTATTCCCGGTTCGATCTCGCCTTATACCGGCATGGTAAAGAACGCCAACTCAACCTGGCTTAACGGTCAGCCGTTCGATAAAGATTTGAGTGCGCGTTTGCAGCGGGAAGTGCGCCTGGCGAACGACGCCAACTGCCTGGCGGTGTCCGAAGCGGTGGATGGCGCGGCGGCCGGAGCGCAGACCGTTTTTGCGGTGATCATCGGCACCGGGTGCGGGGCTGGCGTGGCGCTGAACGGTCGGGCCCATACCGGCGGCAACGGTACGGCAGGCGAGTGGGGGCACAATCCCTTGCCGTGGATGGATGAAGATGAACTGCGCTACCGTGAAGAAGTGCCCTGCTATTGTGGCAAACAAGGCTGCATTGAAACCTTTATCTCAGGAACCGGGTTTGCCACGGATTACCATCGTCTGAGTGGTCATCCGCTGAAAGGGAATGACATTATCCGTCTGGTTAACGAGCAGGACGCGCTGGCGGAACGGGCGCTTAGCCGTTATGAACTGCGCCTGGCGAAATCGTTAGCCCATGTGGTCAACATCCTCGACCCGGACGTTATCGTGTTAGGCGGCGGGATGAGCAATGTCGACCGGTTGTACAACACCGTGCCATCGTTGATTAAACCGTTTGTTTTTGGCGGCGAATGCGAAACGCCGGTTCGTAAGGCGTTACATGGCGATTCCAGCGGCGTTCGCGGCGCGGCATGGTTGTGGCCGCAGGAGTAAATCGTTTTTTGCCGGATAAGGCGTAATGCCCGGTGGCGCTACGCTTACCGGGCCTACAACGTGCTCCCTGTAGGCCGGATAAGGCGTTTACGCCGCCATCCGGCAGAACAACCGTCATTCCACAGCAAACATCTTATCCAGTTTGCTGTAACCCAGCCCGTTGATTTTCTTCACCTTAATTTGCACAGGAATGCGTTCTTTCATCGCTTCCACATGGCTTATTACGCCAATCGTCTTACCGGTGGCATTCAGCGCGTCCAGGGCATCCAGCGCGGTATCCAGCGTTTCGCTGTCCAGCGTGCCGAACCCTTCATCAAGGAACAGGGAGTCGATGCGCGTTTTGTGGCTGACCAGATCGGACAACGCCAGCGCCAGCGCCAGACTGACCAGGAAACTTTCGCCGCCCGACAGCGTGCGGGTATCGCGAACGGCATCCGCTTGCCAGGTATCGACCACCTCCAGTTCCAGCGCTTCGCTGGCCTTGCGCTGGAGCAGGTAACGACCATGCAGGCGAGTCAGCTGATTGTTCGCCAGCCAGACCAGGTTATCCAGCGTCAGTCCCTGAGCAAATTTGCGGAATTTATCGCCCTCTTTAGAGCCGATTAACGCGTTCAGATAACCCCAGTCCTCCACCTGCTGCGAGGCGTTTTCAATCTCCAGCATCAGAGACTGCTGCTGTTGGCGGTTACCCGCGTCCTGTTTGAGCTGCTGGCGGATCTCCCCCTGACGCGTCGTATTGTCCCGCAGTTGTCCGGTTAATTGCGTCACGGCCTGCTGAATGTGTTCAGGCGTGAGCGTGAGATCCAGCCCCTCGGGCGGATGTTGTTGATGTTCTGCCAGCGCCTGGCTCGCCTGAGCGGCTAAGGCCTGCGCCTGCTGTAACTGGTTTTCCAGCGCCTGGCGATATTGTTCGAGGCGGGCGATGGTCTCATCGTCCAGCAGCGCGGCAAGGAAGGCGGCGCGATCGTCAAATACGCTGGCCTTGAGCGCGGCGTCAAAGTGCGCCTGCGCCTGTGCTACCCGCTGCATTTCCTGCGCTTCCTGCTGCTGCAAGGTCTGCCACTGGCTCTGTAGCGAAACGCAATCATCATGTACCTGCCGCCAGTTATTCAGCGCCACGCGCTCATCGCTCTCCGGGAGAATATCTGTTTCCGGTAGTGTCTCCAGCAGGGGAGTCAACTGCGCGATGCGCGTTTGTAGCTCGCCCAGTTCCGTCTGGCGCTGTTGCCATGTTTGCGCGTCATCCGCGCGGGCGTTTAACCACGACGCTTCTTCTCCGTCGGCGGGCAGGGATAACCCGTAGCGGCGCAGTTCAGACAGCAGCGTAGTTTGACGCTGGTCGATTTGCTGCTGAAATTGCGTAACCTGCCCGGTATGGGCGGCGATCTGCGCCTGCAACATATGGCGCTGGCTGAGCTGATACAGCTGTTGTTCATAGTCCTGCCGGGCGGTCAGCCACGGTGAAATATCGTCCTGAGGGTGCAGCGTAACGTTCAGCGCGTCACACAGCGTCTGCCATTCTTGAGTGAGCGCTTGCTCCTCTTTTACCAGTGCCTGCGCTTCGCTTTCGTCGCGGTGTAGCTGCTGCGTTAATGTTTCCAGTTGCCCGCGTAAGGCGGCGCCTTCTTCCGCCAGCGTCTTGACCTCTTTTTCCAGTGCATCGCGCCGCGCCTGATTCACGCCGGGTTCGAGTGCCTGATAGGATGCAATCGCCGGATGCGAGGTCGATCCGCAGAGCGGGCATGGCTGGCCGGATTGCAGCAGTGCTCGCTGGCTTTCCAGATCTTTGATGCGCGCCTCCTGCTCGCAAATCGTTTTTACATCCATGAACTGCTGATTTTTTTCTTTATATTTCTGTCGCTTATCCTCCAGCGCCGCATTGCGTCTGGCCAACTCCTGCTGACTATTCTGGATCGCAGTTTGCAGTTGTTCCCGTCGTTTTTGCTTAGGCGCTATCTGCCCATGCAGGCTGGCGAGACGCTGACGCAACGGCTGCTGTTGCGTATGCTGCGCCAGCGCTGCCGTGGCCTCTTCTGGCGTAAGCGTCAGAGGATTCGGTGGAAGCGCGTCACGCTTGCGGATATCGCTTGCACACTGCTGCTGCCATTTAAGCAACTGCGCTTTATCGCTGGACTGTTGAGCAAACAGCGCACGCCAGCCTGCCAGTTCACTGCTCCACAAGCGGAAGCGTTCATGTTCGGTGAGCCACCCGATCAGCGTCTGCATGGTGGCGCGCAGTTCGGCGGATTGTTGTTGAGCGCTGTGTCGAATGCGGCTGCGCAGGTGTAATACGCTTTGTAAGCGAGTATTTACTTCCTGAATTTGCTGGCGTGTGCGCCCGGCGGCAGCGGTTTGTTCCTCAATGCGTTCCCAGTGTGGGCGTAACTGCCGGGCAGGATGCGCCAGGTTCAGCGCAGCCAGCTGCGGCTGCGCGTTTTCCTGTTCTTCCTGGGCGATCCGAAGCGCCTGCTGGCGGCGATTCATTTCAGCCTGCAACTCATTCTGACGGGTCAGCCAGTGCAGATGTTGCTGGTGAAGCTGCTGGCGGGCGAGCAGCTGTTTTTCTTCGTCAGTGAGCACCTGCAAACTTTCATTGAGGGAATGCTGCTGCTCCGGCGCTAACAGCGAGACGCCGCTGGCCTGCGCCTGAAGCTTTTCCAGGTCGGTGCGGGCGGTCTTGTGCTTTTCAAACACCAGCGCGGAGATCTGCCCGTAGATTTCTGTTCCGGTCAGCTCTTCCAGAAGCTCGGCGCGCTCTTTCGGCTTCGCATTGAGAAACGCAGCGAACTGCCCCTGCGACAGCAGCATGGAGCGGGTAAAGCGTCCGTAATCCAGCCCGGTGAGCGATGCCGTCATCTCCAGCTTATCTTTGACCTTATCGGCGAGGATTTTTCCGTCGGCGCAGCGCGCCAGCTCCACGCGCGGCACTTGCAGGTTTCCGTCCGGCTGATTGCGGGCGCGGTTCTGGCTCCAGAAAGCGCGGTAAGACTCGCCTTTAACCTCGAACTCCACTTCAGCAAGGCATTCGGCCGTATCGCGGGTCATCAGATCGTTTTGCGATTGCGAAACGGTGCTCAGGCGCGGCGTCTCGTGATAGAGCGCAAGACAGATGGCGTCGAGCAGCGTGGTTTTCCCCGCGCCGGTCGGCCCGGTGATGGCAAATAGCCCGTTGCTGGCAAAAGGTTCTGCCGTGAAATCGACTTTCCATTCTCCCTTCAGGGAGTTGAGATTTTTCAGGCGCAGGCTGAGAATCTTCATGCGTCATGCTCCCCGGCCAGCGAATGTAGGGTGGTGGTAAAAAGCTGCGTCAGACGTTCACGCTGGGGTTCATCCAGCTCTTCCAGCGCCAGACGGCGGGTAAAAACGTCTTCCACGCGCAGTTCGCTCAGGGTTTCACGTCGTTCGTTAGCCATAATGCGTTCGCGATTTTCCCGACTGCGGCGCACCAGTAAAACCTCAACGGGCAGCGACTCCGTTAATGCCTGAATTTTGCGCTGCATATCGTGAAGGTATTCGTCGGTGGTGATTTCAATATCCAGCCAGGCGGGAGGCTCCTGGTGAGCATCGCGCCATTGCTCAAGTTGTTCGGTGATGGAGGCCAGATCGCCTTTCAGCACCGCCAGCGGTTGAGTGACGGGAACGGTGAGGTTCTCTACTTGATGTAATTTGCCGTTTGCAAAACTGACCAGATGGACGCATTTGCTTTTGCCGCACTCATCAAAGCTCAGCGCGATCGGAGAGCCGCAGTAGCGGATGTGTTCCGTGCCGCCAATGATCTGCGCCCGGTGAATGTGTCCCAGCGCGATATAATCGGCAGGAGGGAAGTTTTGCGCCGGGAAGGCATCCAGCGTGCCGATATAGATGTCACGTACCGCGTCACTTTTACTGGCGCCGACGGTGGTCAGGTGCCCGGTGGCGATAACCGGCAGAGTTTGATCGCCGTCGCCGCGCAGCTTACAGGCTTCCTGATACTGTTGTTGGTAATAATCAGTGATCGCCCCGAGCAGATGCTGCTGTTTTTCATTGCCCGAAAGCCCCGCCTGGCTGGTGATGATGTCGCGCGGGCGTAAAAACGGAATCGGGCAAAGCACGGCGCCCGGCGTGCCGTCGCGACGGTAAAGGTACTGCGGCGCGTGGCCTGCGCTGGCGACCACGGTGGTGTTGAGAAACGCCAGAATATCGCGGGATTCGTTGAGCGTGGCGACGGAGTCATGGTTTCCGGCCAGCACCACCAGATGACAGCCGGTTTGCTGTAAATTGACAACAAACCGGTTGTACAACTCGCGGGCATAGCTTGGCGGCGATCCTGTATCAAAAATGTCACCCGCGACAATAATCGCATCCACCTGGTGAGATTGCACGGTTTCCAGCAGCCAGTCGAGAAACGCCTGGTGCTCGGCGGCGCGGCTTTTGCTGTAGAAGTTTTGTCCCAGATGCCAGTCAGAGGTGTGAAGGATGCGCATAACGGTTCCATGACGAAAAAGCGTGGGCAGGATTATAACCCGTCGGGAACGGTAATATCTTGTTTCGTGACTGTCATAAATCAATAACCTGAGCCGAATGTCGACTATCTTTTTCATAAATCTGTCATAAATCTGACGCATAATGGCGCCGCATTGATGACAACGACTTATTTAAACAGGGCAAATCATGGCGAGACGTATTCTGGTCGTAGAAGATGAAGCTCCAATTCGTGAAATGGTCTGCTTCGTGCTCGAGCAAAATGGCTTTCAGCCAGTAGAAGCCGAAGATTATGACAGTGCTGTGAACCAACTGAATGAACCCTGGCCGGATTTAATCCTCCTTGACTGGATGTTGCCCGGCGGGTCGGGCCTTCAGTTTATTAAACACCTCAAGCGTGAAGCGATGACCCGGGATATCCCTGTGGTTATGCTGACGGCAAGAGGCGAAGAGGAAGACCGCGTGCGCGGGCTGGAAACCGGGGCGGATGACTATGTCACCAAGCCGTTTTCCCCTAAAGAGCTGGTGGCGCGTATCAAAGCTGTGATGCGCCGCATTTCGCCGATGGCGGTAGAAGAGGTGATTGAGATGCAGGGGCTTAGCCTCGATCCAACCTCGCACCGCGTGATGACCGGGGAAAATCCGCTCGATATGGGGCCGACCGAATTTAAATTGTTACACTTCTTTATGACGCACCCTGAGCGCGTCTACAGTCGCGAGCAGCTCCTCAACCATGTCTGGGGAACGAATGTGTATGTTGAAGACCGTACGGTCGATGTGCATATTCGTCGTTTGCGTAAAGCGCTGGAGCACAGCGGTCACGATCGTATGGTGCAAACGGTACGCGGAACCGGGTATCGCTTTTCGACCCGTTTTTAATACCTTGCCGCCAGACCGGCATCTCGGTGTGGCGGGCGGGTTTACTATTCTGAAGGGAGTGTGACGCGTGCTGGAACGGCTGTCATGGAAAAGGCTGGTGCTGGAGCTGATCCTCTGCTGCATCCCCGCTTTTATCCTCAGTGCTTTTTTTGGTTATCTGCCCTGGTTTTTACTGGCGTCGGTAACGGGATTGCTGATCTGGCATTTCTGGAATTTATTGCGCCTCTCCTGGTGGCTGTGGGTCGATATGAGTATGACGCCGCCGCCGGGACGCGGGAGCTGGGAGCCGCTGCTGTACGGTCTGCACCAGATGCAGTTGCGTAATAAAAAGCGGCGTCGCGAACTGGGAAACCTGATTAAACGCTTTCGCAGCGGGGCGGAATCCCTCCCCGACGCGGTGGTGCTGACAACCGAAGACGGCGGGATTTTCTGGTGTAACGGACTGGCGCAACAGGTGCTTGGGCTGCGCTGGCCGGACGACAACGGGCAAAACATTCTGAACCTGCTGCGCTACCCGGAATTTACGCAGTATCTCAAAACACGCGATTTTATCCGGCCGCTCAATCTGGTGCTCAACACCGGGCGGCATCTGGAGATCCGCGTGATGCCCTATACCGATCAGCAACTGTTGATGGTCGCGCGCGACGTGACGCAGATGCACCAGCTTGAAGGCGCGCGGCGCAATTTCTTCGCGAACGTCAGCCATGAACTACGCACGCCGCTCACCGTCTTGCAGGGCTATCTGGAGATGATGCAGGAGCAGCCTCTGGAAGGCGCGACGCGGGAGAAGGCGCTGCATACGATGCGTGAGCAAACGCACCGGATGGAAGGGCTGGTGAAACAACTGCTGACGCTGTCGAAAATTGAGGCGGCGCCCGCGCTGCTGTTGAACGAAAGGGTGGATGTGCCGATGATGCTGCGCGTTGTCGAGCGTGAGGCGCAGGCGCTTAGCCAGCAGAAACACACCTTTACGTTTGAAGTGGATGCCCGGCTGAGCGTATTGGGTAACGAAGAACAGTTGCGCAGTGCGATTTCGAACCTGGTCTATAACGCGGTGAATCACACGCCTGCGGGAACGCATATTACCGTGCGCTGGCAGCATGTGACCCACGGTGCGGAGTTCAGCGTGGAAGATAACGGGCCGGGGATTGCGCCTGAGCATATTCCGCGTCTGACGGAGCGTTTCTACCGTGTGGACAAAGCGCGGTCGCGGCAAACCGGGGGAAGCGGATTAGGTCTGGCGATTGTGAAACATGCGCTGAATCATCACGAGAGTCGATTGATTATCGACAGTTCGCCGGGTAAAGGGACGCGCTTCAGCTTTGTGCTGCCGGAACGATTAATTGCCAAAAATTGCGCTTAATTGTGGTTCGTAAGGTTAGCTTTCCATAAGCCAGCGGATGCTGGCTTATTTTCTTTGCAGTAAAGAAGACTCTGCTGAATTTTTCAACGTCTGATGCTTTTTTGTTCGCATGATTAGCCATGACTTTTTCTTATGGATAGCGTTTTGTACTGGTTTCTAATTTCATATCGCTATATTCTTCTGGTTTTTGGATCTCACCTTGCTTTAAAACGTTATAAGCGTTTAAATTGCGCTCCAGATGCTGTCATACCGACTGCATTTACGCGGTAAATCGAAAAACTATTCTTCGCCGCGCCAGCCCAGGAGCATATCCCGCTGGAATTGCTTAAAAATGCCGCTGTATCGTCCCGCAGGGAAGGGCAGAAAATTTAACGTTTTCAACACCACATCCACAGGCAGTAAAACTTTATGACCCATCAGTTAAAATCGCGCGATATTATCGCTCTGGGCTTTATGACATTTGCGCTGTTCGTTGGCGCAGGCAATATTATCTTTCCGCCGATGGTCGGTTTGCAGGCAGGCGAACACGTCTGGACGGCGGCGTTCGGCTTTCTGATTACTGCCGTTGGTCTTCCGGTACTTACCGTTGTGGCGCTGGCGAAAGTCGGCGGCGGCGTTGATAGCCTGAGCACCCCGATTGGTAAAGTGGCTGGCGTTCTGCTGGCGACCGTCTGTTATCTGGCGGTGGGGCCGTTATTCGCAACGCCGCGTACGGCGACCGTCTCCTTTGAAGTCGGGATTGCGCCGCTGACCGGCGATTCCGCACTGCCGCTGTTTATCTACAGCCTGGTGTATTTCGCCATTGTGATTCTGGTATCGCTCTATCCGGGAAAACTGCTGGACACGGTGGGTAACTTCCTGGCGCCGCTGAAAATCATCGCGCTGATTATTCTCTCCGTTGCGGCAATCATCTGGCCTGCCGGCCCGATTAGCGACGCGATGGATGCCTACCAGAACGCGGCGTTCTCTAATGGCTTTGTGAATGGCTATCTGACGATGGATACGCTGGGCGCAATGGTGTTTGGTATCGTTATCGTCAATGCGGCGCGCTCGCGCGGCGTTAAAGAAGCGCGTCTGCTGACCCGTTATACCGTCTGGGCGGGCCTGATGGCGGGTGTGGGTTTGACGCTGCTGTATCTTGCGCTGTTCCGTCTGGGATCGGATAGCGCGACGCTGGTCGATCAGTCTGCTAACGGCGCGGCAATCCTGCACGCTTACGTTCAGCATACCTTCGGCGGCGCGGGTAGCCTGCTGCTGGCGGCGCTGATTTTCATCGCCTGTCTGGTGACGGCGGTTGGCCTGACCTG
Source organism: Citrobacter sp. CK199 (assembly GCF_030333285.1). Taxonomy (NCBI): domain Bacteria; kingdom Pseudomonadati; phylum Pseudomonadota; class Gammaproteobacteria; order Enterobacterales; family Enterobacteriaceae; genus Citrobacter; species Citrobacter sp. CK199. Next base: position 179,442 of record NZ_JAOWGF010000028.1, read on the forward strand.
CGCATGTGCGGAGTTCTTTGCGCAGTACGTCCCACTCTCTTATCGCACGCTGGTGTTTATTCTGGGCGGCTTCTCAATGGTGGTATCGAATCTGGGTCTGAGCCATCTGATTCAGATTTCTATTCCGGTGCTGACAGCCATCTATCCGCCGTGTATCGCACTGGTTGTATTAAGCTTTACCCGCTCATGGTGGCATAATTCTTCCCGCGTCATTGCTCCGGCGATGTTTATCAGCCTGGTTTTTGGTATCCTTGACGGGATTAAAGCCTCTGCGATTGGTGACATCTTACCGGCCTGGACCCAGCGTTTACCGCTGGCGGAACAGGGGCTGGCGTGGTTGATGCCAACAGTGGTGATGGTTGTTCTGGCAATTATCTGGGATCGCGCCGCAGGTCGACAAGTGACCTCCAGCGCTCACTAAGATCACTGACAGTATGTTTTAACCACGGGGCTACAGGCCCCGTGGTTTTTTTATTATTTTGATGGGTTCGGAATTGATGGAAAGCAATAACAAGCTAAAGCGTGGGCTGAGCACCCGGCACATTCGCTTTATGGCATTGGGATCGGCAATTGGCACCGGATTATTTTATGGCTCGGCAGACGCCATCAAAATGGCCGGGCCAAGCGTGTTGCTGGCCTACATTATCGGCGGGGTCGCGGCGTACATTATTATGCGCGCGCTGGGCGAAATGTCCGTGCATAACCCCGCCGCCAGCTCGTTCTCGCGCTATGCGCAGGAAAACCTCGGCCCGCTCGCGGGTTACATTACCGGCTGGACTTACTGTTTTGAAATTCTGATTGTCGCCATTGCCGACGTGACCGCCTTCGGTATCTATATGGGGGTCTGGTTCCCTGCGGTGCCGCACTGGATCTGGGTGCTGAGCGTGGTGCTACTTATCTGCGCCATCAACCTGATGAGCGTGAAGGTATTCGGCGAACTGGAATTCTGGTTCTCGTTCTTTAAAGTCGCCACTATCATCATCATGATTGTCGCCGGCTTCGGCATCATTATCTGGGGGATTGGCAACGGCGGGCAGCCGACCGGGGTCCACAACCTGTGGAGCAACGGCGGGTTCTTCAGCAACGGCTGGCTGGGAATGGTGATGTCGCTGCAAATGGTGATGTTCGCTTACGGCGGGATTGAAATTATCGGCATCACCGCCGGAGAAGCGAAAGACCCGGAAAAATCTATTCCGCGTGCCATCAATTCTGTGCCGATGCGTATTCTGGTGTTCTACGTGGGCACGCTGTTCGTCATCATGTCTATCTACCCGTGGAACCAGGTTGGCACCAGCGGCAGCCCGTTCGTCCTGACCTTCCAGCATCTTGGCATTACGTTTGCCGCCAGCATTCTGAACTTTGTGGTGCTGACCGCTTCGCTGTCGGCGATTAACTCCGACGTGTTCGGCGTGGGGCGTATGCTGCACGGTATGGCGGAGCAGGGCAGTGCGCCGAAAGTGTTCGCGAAAACGTCGCGTCGCGGTATTCCGTGGGTGACGGTTATGGTGATGACCATTGCGCTGCTGTTCGCGGTTTACCTGAACTACATCATGCCGGAAAACGTCTTCCTGGTGATTGCTTCGCTGGCGACCTTTGCCACGGTATGGGTATGGATTATGATCCTGCTGTCGCAGATTGCGTTCCGCCGCCGTCTGCCGCCGGATGAGGTGAAGGCGCTGAAATTTAAAGTGCCGGGCGGCGTGGCGACAACCGTTACGGGCCTGATCTTCCTGGTCTTTATTATCGCGCTTATCGGCTACCATCCAGATACCCGTATTTCGCTGTACGTCGGTTTCGCCTGGATCGCACTGCTGTTGGTCGGCTGGATGTTTAAACGCCGCCGCGACCGCCAACTGGCTGAAGTGGGGTGATTCCCCGCCGGATGGCGCTAACGCTTATCCGGCCTACAGGCAACCGTAGGCCGGGTCAGGCGAAGTCGCCGCCCGGCAGTATCAAACAATATCCTCCCCCGGACTCCTCCCCCAATAAACATTAAGATGATGAGTTATCCTTGATGTCGCTATGGCAAGGTGGCTTCATTTTCATCAAAGGGGATACGTGATGTTGAACGCCTGGCACCTTCCGGTTGCCCCATTTGTTAAGCAAAACAAAGAACAACTGACCATTACGTTATGGCTGAACGGGGAAAACCCGCCCCAGCGTGTGACGCTACGCGCTGAGAACGATAATGAAGAAATCTCGCTGGAGATGCATCGGCTGCGCAGTCAACCGCAACCGGGCGTCACGGCGTGGCGGGCGGCGATCGATCTCGCCAGCGGACAGCCGCGCCGTCGCTACAGCTTTAAGCTGCTCTGGCACGATCGCCAGCTGTGGTTCACGCCGCAGGGATTTAGCCGTTTCCCGCCCGCGCGGCTGGAGCAGTTTGCCGTCGATGTGCCGGACAATGGCCCACAATGGGTCGCCGATCAGATTTTCTATCAAATCTTCCCGGATCGCTTTGCCCGCAGCCAGCCGCGCGAAGCGGAACAGGATAATGTCTATTACCATCATGCCGCCGGTCAGGATATCGTCTTGCACGACTGGGACGATCCGGTGACTGCGCAGGCCGGGGGATCGACGTTCTACGGCGGCGATCTGGACGGGATCAGCGAGAAACTGCCGTACCTGAAAAAACTGGGGGTGACGGCGCTGTACCTGAACCCGGTCTTTAGCGCGCCAAGCGTCCATAAATACGATACGGAAGATTATCGTCACGTTGATCCGCAGTTTGGCGGCGATCGGGCGCTGTTGCGCCTGCGGCAGCATACGCAGCAGCAGGGAATGCGCCTGGTGCTGGACGGCGTCTTTAACCATAGCGGCGACTCGCACGCCTGGTTTGACAGGCACAATCGGGGAAGCGGCGGCGCATGCCACAACCCGGATTCGCCCTGGCGTGACTGGTACTCTTTCTCCCCGGAGGGCGTGGCGCTGGACTGGCTGGGGTATCCGAGTCTGCCCAAGCTGGATTTCCAGTCGGAAAGCCTGGTCAATGAAATCTACCGTGGTGAAGACAGCATTGTGCGTCACTGGCTGAAAGCGCCGTGGCATATGGACGGCTGGCGGCTTGATGTGGTGCATATGCTGGGCGAGGCCGGAGGCGCGCGCAATAACCTGCAACACGTTGCCGGTATTACGCAGGCGGCAAAAGAGACGCAGCCTGACGCCTATATCGTTGGCGAGCATTTTGGCGATGCGCGGCAATGGCTCCAGGCGGATGCGGAAGACGCCGCCATGAACTATCGCGGCTTTACTTTCCCGCTGTGGGGATTTCTCGCCAATACCGATATCTCTTACGATCCGCAGCACATTGACGCGCAAACCTGCATCGCCTGGATGGATAACTACCGTGCTGGCCTGTCGCATCAGCAGCAGTTACGGATGTTTAACCAACTGGACAGCCACGATACCGCCCGTTTCAAATCGCTGCTGGGCAAAGACGTGGCGCGTTTGCCGCTGGCGGTCGTCTGGCTGTTTACCTGGCCTGGCGTTCCCTGCATCTATTACGGCGATGAAGTGGGGCTGGACGGTAATAACGATCCGTTCTGTCGTAAGCCGTTCCCGTGGCAGGTTGAAAAACAGGATGCCACGCTGTTGGCGCTGTACCAGCGTCTGGGGAAACTTCGCCAGCGCACGCAGGCGCTACGTCACGGCGGTTGCCAGGTGATTTATGCCGAAGAAGATGTGGTGGTCTTTGTGCGAGTCTATCACCAGCAGCGCGTACTGGTGGCGATCAACCGGGGCGAGGCCTGTGAGGTCGTATTGCCTGCCTCACCGTTGCTTAACGTCAGCGAATGGCGAGGCAAAGAGGGGAAAGGCCAACTGGCTGAGGGTGTTCTCAGCCTGCCCGCCATTTCCGCTACGGTCTGGGTGAATCACTGATAGAGCTGCGCGACTTCCGGGCTGGCGAGCAGGGCTTCTCGCCACCAGCGCTGCGCCAGACCATCGCTGTGGTTGCGCCATGCCATATAGGCGACATCTTTCTGCCGAAAAGAGATGACGGATTTCTCCACCAGCTCGCCGGTGGCAAACCACGGTTTGGCAATATGGCGGGGGAGGAATCCGCACCCTAAACCGGCGCGCAGCAGCGTCACTTTGCTGTCGAAGTCATCCACGCGAATTTGCGGCTGCTCATCCATTAAATTGGATTGCAGGGGATGGCAGAAGCGGGCGCTGTCGCTGATCACCACCGCCCGGTGCAGACAGAGTTGCTCATTGGTCAGGCCGTCCGTGGCGGCGGCCAGCGGGTGCGAAGGCGCGACCACAAATACGTTGTCCAGGGTGCCGAGCATTTTATATGACCAGGCGGCGGAGGTCGGAGGCTCGTTAATTGCGCCGAGAATGATGTCCGCGCCGTTGTGCGTCAGCTCTTCCCACGATCCCGCCAGCGTATGGTGTGTAAAATTGAGGCGCGTTTGCTTATTCAGCGCATAAAACGCATCAATAACGGGCAGCAGCGTCTCGAAAGGGAAGGAATCATCCAGCGCTATCGCCAGCTCTTTTTCCCAGCCAGAGCTTAACTGCACGGCTTGTTTCTCCAGGTCTTTTGCGGCGTTGAGCAGCAGACGCCCTTTTTCCAGCATCATCCGTCCGGTATCGGTAAATTTTGCCCGGTGGCCGGAGCGATCGAGAAGCTCAATATCGAGATCGTTTTCCAGTTTCTGAATCATATAGCTAAGCGCCGCGGGGGTTTTAAACAGCGACCCGGCCGCAGCGGCAAACGAGCCGTGTTTGTCGATAGCATCAAGAATGAGCAGAACGTCCAGATTGATTCGCATGATCTGAAAATATCCTGAAAATGAAATAAGTACGTTGTACAGACTGTCGAAAAACAATGCCAGTGAATAATTTAGACCAAAGCATGGCATTTTTTTGAGGGTGTCTGTTATGCAAAATAAGATGAAATAACCACATTATTAGCATGGTTCATTTCCTCAATAATGCATTCAAAATGGTCGGCTCTATTCGCCCCGAAGCCGCGTTCTGGTTTACGCTGCGATCCGGCATTTTCACCTTCAGGGATGGCAAAAATGTAATAATCTATGTCATTCTGGTCTGTCCTTGTACAGTGAAGGTGGAAACATGGATGAGCTTTTAATCCTTGGCTGCATTGTTTTATTCTTCGCGCTGGTGGTGGTTCCCATTCTCGCGATTGTCGCGCTCAACCGCAGCGCGGCGGTTCGCTTTGAGCTGGCGGTGTTGCGCCGACGGGTTGAGCAACTTGAACAGCAGCGTGCGGGAGAAGCGCCAGCGGTACAGGTGACGGCGGAACCTTCGCTACCTGCGAAAGAGCGTGTCGCGCCATCGCCGCCTGATGCCATCGAAGCGGCCATATCTGAGCCGGAAAATCCCTGGGCTGCGCAGGAAACCCTCGCAAAACCGCTCCCGGCGCCTGCGAAAACGGCGAAACCTTCCGCGTTCGGCGGCGTTTTCACCTCGCTGGCGCGCTGGTTTATGCAGGGAAATCCGCTGGCGAAGCTGGGCATTCTGCTCCTCTTTTTCGGTTTATCCTTCCTGTTGCGTTATACGGTTGAACACGCGCTGTTTCCGCTTGAACTGCGTCTTGTCACTGCGGCGCTGTGTGCCGTAGTGCTGCTCGCGACAGGCTGGCGTTTGCGACGCAAACAGCCGGTCTATGCGCTGATCCTGCAAGGCGGCGCGACAGGCGCGCTCTATCTGACCGTCTTTGGCGCATTCCGGCTGTGGCAAATGCTGCCGATGACGCTGGCGTTTGCGCTGCTGGTGCTGATTTGCGCCGCAAGCGTAGGGCTGGCTATTTTGCAAAAAGCGCTTAGCCTGGCGATGCTGGCCAGCCTGGGCGGCTATCTTGCGCCGCTGCTGCTGTCGACGGGCGGCGGGAACTATGTGGCGCTGTTCTCGTTCTATCTCCTGCTGTCGGCAGGCATTCTTGCCATAAGCGTCTGGCAGCACTGGCGTGAGCTTAATCTGCTGGGGTTATTATTCACTTTCGGGGTCGGCGGTCTGTGGGGCGTCAGCGACTACCAGCCTGAATACTGGCTCAACTGCCAGCTTTTCCTGATTGCCAATATCATTATTTTCGGCGTGCTGAGCGTGGCGCTGTCGCTGCGGGCGCAGGAAAAAGGCAAACATATTGTTGATGGTGTGCTGTTGTTTGCGCCGCCGCTGGTTGGGTTTGGCATGCAGTACGCCATTACCCAACATATGGATTATGGTCCAGCGCTCAGTGCGCTGGGCTACGGCGCGTTCTATATGGCGCTGGCGTGGCTGGCGCTGCGCCGCTACCCGTCGATGGGAAGGCCGCTGGTGCTGGCGGCGCTCGCGTTGGGCGGCGCGTTTACTACCCTCGCCATCCCGCTGGCGCTTTCGGCGCGCTGGACGGCAATGGCCTGGGCGCTGGAGGGGCTTGGCGTATTGTGGCTGGGTATGCAGCAACAGCAGCGGCGGATGAGCTATAGCGGCACTGCGCTAATGCTACTGGCTGTGGGCAGCGCGCTGTGGGCGCTGGCTGATGATGCCGCGCCGCTGACGGTGATGATGATCTTCGCCGTGCTGAGTTTGTGCTGGCTGGGCGGCGCGTGGCTGTGGCGCAGCGAGAAGAAGGAGGTCAGTTGGGCGCTGCTGGCGGGCGGCATCGCCTTCTGGATCGTCGCGCTGACGGGCGCCTCGCAACTGGCGCTGGCGCGTTATGCTGCCGAATGGTCTGGCGTGCTGGCGCTACTCGCCGCGTCCGCCTGGCTCTGGCGTTATCTGAGCGGGCGGCTCGCCTGGCAGGCGTTAGGTTACAGCCCCTGGCTGCTGTGGCCTGCGATGCTGCTGGCATTGCTGTACCAGATTGAAGAACGCCAGATTTTCGCCGCAGGCTGGCAAAATCTGGCGTGGTGCGTGGCGCTGCCTTGTGCGGTGCTCATGCTTTATCGTGATGATGCGCATCTGCCGCCGCGCATCTCCCGGACGCTGCATTTATCCTTGTTCTGGATGGTGCTTTTAGCGCTCGGGATGGAGCTGTTCTGGTTTGTGCAGTCGTTGCCGTGGGGAATGGACGCCTGGCGCAGCGGGTTGATGATGGCGGCGGGCGGAATCGTCATACTGCTGGTACACGCCGCGCTGCGCCGCGATTTGTGGCCGTTCAAATGCTGGCCTGCGTTGTACGGCGCGCTGGCGCTGGCGCCCGTGGCAGCGATCCTGCTGTTGCTTCTGGTGCTGGCGAATTTACAGGATGGCGTGGTTTTCCAACAGCGCTATCTGCCAGTGGTGAACCCGCTTGAGGAGGGAGCCGCTTTCGCCTTGCTGGGATTGTTCCTCCTTGCGCGTTTCTCTCGTCGTTTTCTGCCGTCGCCGTTAGCGAAATATCACGCATGGGCGCCTGTGGTGCTGGCGGCGCTCGCATTCTGGTGGTTGAACGGAGGGCTGATGCGGGCGCTGGCGTGGTATGGCGAGGTGGCGTGGAGCATGGAGACATTGTGGCATTCGCGGTTGATCCAGACCTGTTTCGCCCTGTTCTGGATGCTGACGGCGTTAATTATGATGTTGCTCGCGACCCGTCGCCGTTCGCGGCGGGAATGGTTATGCGGCGCGGTGCTTTTGGGGATCGTCATTGTTAAGCTGATGCTGGTGGATAGCGCGCGCGGCGGCGGGCTGGCGCGCGCCATCGCTTTTATCGGCGTGGCGATCCTGGTACTTATCGTCGGGTATTTCTCACCGTTACCGCCCAAAGCAGGAGAAGAAAAATGAAATGGATGAAAGCGGTAGTCTGGAGCGCGTTGCTGAGTACGGCGTGGCCGGCGTTCAGCCGTGACGAAGCCCCGGAAACGCCGCAGGATTACGCCACCGGCATGATGCTGGAAGCGACGGGTTCATCGCCGTGGTATCGCGTTTCGCTGCCGCTGGCGCTTTACCAACAAAGCGCCTGGCCGGATTTACGCGATGTGCGGGTTTTTAACCGCCAGGGCGATACGGTGCCCTTTGCGCTGACGGCGCAGAAAACGCAGTCTGTCACGCCAGAGACGGTGGCGCTGCGGCTTTTTCCTCTGGATATGTCGCCAGTATCACCGCGGGAAGGGGAGCGCCGAGGAAGCGAATCCTTTGTCTTGCGTTCAAAGACCGGCGTGGAAATTCATCTGGAAAGCGATGACGTTAACGCGGTTGGGCAGAGCTATTTACTGACTCTGCCGGAAGAGATGACGGCGGCCTTTTCGCTGGCGCAACTGCGCCTGAACTGGAACACGCCTGCGGGCAACTGGCAGGGGAAGGCGTCCGTTTATGCCAGCCGTGATTTACGCTACTGGCAACTCGTGCAAGAAGACGCGCCGCTGATGGATCTGACGCGCGATAACGATCGGCTGAAAATGGACACCATCAGCGCCAGCCTGACGCTCTCTGCGGAAGGCCGTCGCTACCTGCTGGTGATTCTCGATTCGCAAAGTCCGCCGCTGACGTTAAACAGCGTAAGCGCCATTGCGGACAGCGGAGAACCGGCGTCGGAGCGTATTGCGCTGGAGGCCCACGCAAAGAAAGTGTCGGAAACAGAAGCCGTATGGCGCTGGAATCAGCCGCAGCCGCTGACGTCGCTCAGAATTGCGCTGGAAAACGAGGGCGTTTTACCGGTTGAGCTGGCATGGCGCGGCGGGGAAAAAGAGGCGTGGCGTCCACTGACGAAAACGATCCTGTACCGCCTCGACGGGAAGCGTTCGGAGGATATTTTTCTTTCAGGTCAACAGGTTGAAGCTATCCGTATGACCACCATCAACGCCCGATTGCCGGAAACGCTGCCTGCGCTGAGCGGCGCGCGGGACAGTTATCAACTGGTGTTCAATACGCAGGGGAAAGGCCCATATATGCTGGCCTGGGGAAACCGGGCGGCGGAAAAAGCCGATGTTGAGCTGGATATGCTGATCCCGGCGTCGCTGCGCAAAACGCAGGATGTTAACGACCTGCCCTGGGCGATGACGCAGCAGCGCGTAACGCTGGGTGGTGAGGCGCGGCTGACGGCAACGTCGGCTGCGGAGCAGCAAAGCCGTTGGAAAACGTTACTGGTGTGGGGGGCGTTGATTGCTGGCGTCGCGGTACTGTTGGTGATGGCGTGGCGAATCTGGCGCGAGGTGAAAAAGGACGGCGCGGCGTAAACGCGACATGTTTGTAGGCCCGGTAAACGGCGTGCCACCGGGCACTACGCCGGATGGCGGCGGAACGCCTTATCCGGCCTACAAAAATCCATAGGCCTGATAAGCGCAATAAAAAAGCTCGCCATAGCGAGCTTTTTTCAATTCGAGCCGATTACAGGCTGGCGACGTTTTCAGTCAGGTATTTTGCCACGCCGTCTGGAGAGGCGTTCATCCCTTCTTTGCCTTTTTCCCACTGTGCCGGGCACACTTCGCCGTGCTCTTCGTGGAACTGCAACGCGTCAACCATACGCAGCATTTCGTCGATGTTACGGCCCAGCGGCAGATCGTTAACCACCTGGTGACGAACCACGCCGTTGGCGTCGATCAGGAAAGAACCGCGCAGGGCAACGCCCGCTTCCGGGTGTTCGATACCGTAGGCTTTCTGGATTTCACGCTTCACGTCAGCAACCATTGCGTATTTCACTGCACCGATGCCGCCTTTATCGACAGGGGTGTTACGCCATGCGTTGTGGACGAATTCAGAGTCAAAAGAAACGCCGACAACTTCTACGCCACGCGCCTGGAACTCTTCATAACGTTTGTCGAAAGCAATCAGTTCAGACGGGCAAACGAAGGTGAAGTCCATCGGCCAGAAGAACAGAACGGTTGCTTTGCCGTTGGTGTGCTGTTTGAAGTTGAAGTTTTCAACGATCTCACCGCTACCCAGTACGGCGGCTGCTGTGAAGTCCGGGGCCTGACGAGTAACCAGTACCATATAAATACTCCTGCAAAGTTAAGGGGTTTGGAACGCAACGCGGGCAAGTATAGGGAGGGGAAGAGGGCAACTCAACGCGGTGCTGACAATCAATGAGACAGGTTTCACCTATCAATTTTTTGCCTGATGGCGTTACGCTTATCAGGCAACTAAAGCGATTTCTGACGCGCCTGTGCCATCATGCGCGGGTAGAAGCGCCAGAAGCGCGCTTCTAACGCATCGTAGTGCGCATCCAGATCATACCAGGAGTCGCGCAGGGCATCGAGGCGTGGGCGGCGATTCGCCATCCCGTTGAGGACATTCTGGATAAAATCCATATCGCGATAACGCTCCAGCCACTTTTCCGACCACAGATAATCGTTCAGATTCACAAAACGCGGCGGCGAGTCGGGCAAAATAGTGCTGACCTGCGCATGGGCGTAGCCCACGAACGCCTGCAACGGGAAATCGGGAGATATTGTCGCCCAGTGGCGCGACAGGAAGTGGTCCCACATCACATCCAGAGTGATGGGGGCTACACGACGGGTTTCGCTGCGAAACCATTCCCGCGCTTCACGCACTTCCGGCAGATTATCGGTCATGACGTCAATCCGCCGATGCATATAAATCCCTTCCACCACGTCAGGGGGAAAATTCGCCTCCGGGTTTCCCCGAACAAAATCGGCCAGCAAATTGCCGGAAAGCGAGCTGTCGGCGAGATGCGCTAAGTGCAGGTGTGCAAGAAAATTCATATCCACTTCATCCTTCAAACTGCCTCTTTGTTGGCTGCGAGTTACTCGGCCCATCCCCGGGCCTCACCCCTGCGGGGCCGCTGCAAGCAGCGTTCAAATTCGTTCCTGACGAATTTGTCATTCAGTTGCCGCCTCGATGCATCCTGAATGATTTTGTCTATCGCTTATATCTCTTAACTTGAGGGGTAACGGTTGCAGGGAGCGCGCCCCGGCACTAGACTACCCGCCTCTTATTTTAGTCTGAGTCAGTGTCATGCGCGTTACCGATTTTTCCTTTGAATTACCCGAATCCCTGATCGCCCACTATCCGCAGCCTGAGCGCAGTCGTTGCCGCTTGCTGTCACTGGACGGGCCGACGGGCGCGCTGACGCACGGTACTTTCACCGATCTGCTCGATAAGCTCAACCCTGGCGATCTGCTGGTCTTTAATAATACCCGCGTCATCCCGGCGCGTCTGTTTGGCCGTAAAGCCAGCGGCGGTAAGATTGAAGTGTTGGTTGAGCGGATGCTGGATGACAAACGCATTCTGGCGCATATTCGCGCTTCCAAAGCGCCGAAACCGGGCGCGGAACTGCTGTTGGGCGATGACGAAAGCATTAACGCCACCATGACCGCACGTCATGGCGCGCTGTTTGAAGTTGAGTTCAACGACGCGCGCCCGGTTCTGGAGATTCTCAACGCGATCGGCCATATGCCGCTGCCGCCGTACATCGACCGCCCGGATGAAGACGCCGACCGTGAGTTGTATCAGACGGTCTACAGTGAAAAACCGGGAGCCGTTGCCGCGCCAACCGCGGGTTTGCACTTTGACGATCCGCTGCTGGCCGCGCTGCGCGAAAAAGGCATTGAGATGGCGTTTGTGACGCTGCACGTCGGCGCGGGGACGTTCCAGCCGGTGCGTGTGGAGACCATTGAAGATCACATCATGCACTCGGAGTACGCCGAAGTCCCGCAGGAGGTGGTTGATGCGGTGCTGGCGGCAAAAGCGCGGGGCAATCGGATCATCGCGGTGGGCACCACCTCGGTACGCTCGCTGGAGAGTGCGGCGCAGGCGGCGAAAAACGACCTGATCGAACCGTTCTTCGGCGATACGCAAATCTTCATCTACCCAGGTTATCAATACAAAGTGATTGATGCGCTGGTGACCAATTTCCACCTGCCGGAATCGACGCTGATTATGCTGGTGTCCGCTTTTGCGGGTTATCAGCACACGATGAATGCGTACAAGGCTGCGGTAGAACAAAATTATCGCTTTTTTAGCTACGGGGACGCGATGTTTATCACGTACAATCCGCAGGCTTTGAATGAGCGTGTCGGGAAGTAGGTTCGCGGCACAGGTTTAAACGTCAGACTGTTTTTCTGGCGTATGGAGAGAAAATGAAATTCGAACTGGATACTACCGACGGACGCGCTCGCCGTGGCCGCCTGGTGTTTGATCGTGGCGTAGTGGAAACGCCTGCTTTTATGCCCGTCGGTACGTATGGCACCGTTAAAGGCATGACGCCGGAAGAAGTTGAAGCTACCGGCGCACAAATTATTCTCGGCAACACCTTCCACCTGTGGCTGCGCCCGGGTCAGGAAATCATGAAACTGCATGGCGATCTGCATGATTTCATGCAGTGGAAAGGCCCGATCCTGACGGACTCCGGCGGTTTCCAGGTGTTCAGCCTCGGCGATATTCGCAAGATCACCGAGCAGGGCGTGCATTTCCGCAACCCGATCAACGGCGATCCGATTTTCCTCGATCCTGAAAAATCCATGGAGATTCAGTACGATCTCGGTTCCGATATCGTCATGATTTTCGACGAATGTACGCCGTATCCGGCGGACTGGGACTATGCTAAACGCTCTATGGAGATGTCTTTACGCTGGGCGAAGCGCAGCCGCGACCGTTTTGATGGTTTGGGCAACAAAAATGCGCTTTTTGGCATCATTCAGGGCAGCGTTTACGAAGATTTACGCGATATCTCTGTCAAAGGTCTGGTAGAGATTGGCTTTGATGGCTACGCTGTCGGCGGTCTGGCTGTAGGTGAGCCGAAGGAAGACATGCACCGCATTCTGGAGCATGTCTGCCCGCAAATCCCGGCGGACAAACCTCGTTACCTGATGGGCGTCGGCAAACCGGAAGATCTGGTGGAAGGCGTGCGTCGCGGTATCGATATGTTTGACTGCGTTATGCCAACACGCAATGCCCGTAATGGTCACCTGTTCGTGACTGACGGCGTGGTGAAAATTCGTAATGCGAAGCATAAAAGCGACACCAGCCCGCTCGATGCCGAGTGTGATTGCTACACCTGTCGCAATTATTCGCGTGCCTACTTGCATCATCTCGACCGTTGCAACGAAATATTGGGCGCGCGACTCAACACGATTCATAACCTGCGTTACTACCAGCGTTTGATGGCGGGTTTACGCAAGGCTATTGAAGAGGGTAAATTAGAGAGCTTCGTGACCGATTTTTACCAACGTCAGGGTCGACCTGTTCCACCTTTGAACGTTGATTAATTTTAATAATGAGGGAAATTTAATGAGCTTTTTTATTTCTGATGCGGTAGCGGCAACAGGTGCTCCGGCGCAGGGCAGCCCGATGTCTCTGATTTTGATGCTGGTGGTGTTTGGTCTGATTTTCTACTTCATGATCCTGCGTCCACAGCAGAAGCGCACCAAAGAACACAAAAACCTGATGAGCTCCATCGCAAAAGGCGATGAAGTGCTGACTAACGGTGGCCTGGTGGGTCGTGTAACGAAAGTAGCGGAATCCGGCTACATCGTTATCGCGCTGAATGACACCACTGAAGTGGTTATCAAACGTGACTTCGTAGCTGCCGTTCTGCCGAAAGGCACTATGAAGGCGCTGTAATCTATTGTTTTCCCAAAGGGAACTGCCGTGTTAAACCGTTATCCTTTGTGGAAGTACATCATGCTGGTCGTCGTGATTGTCGTCGGCCTGCTTTACGCACTTCCCAACCTGTATGGTGAGGATCCGGCTGTTCAAATCACTGGCGCGCGCGGCGTCGCCGCCAGTGAGCAAACGCTGATCCAGGTCCAGAAAACGTTACAAGAAGAAAAAATTACCGCTAAGTCTGTGGCTCTGGAAGAGGGCGCTATTCTTGCGCGCTTCGACACCACCGACATCCAGCTGCGCGCCCGTGAAGCGCTGGTTGGCGTGCTGGGTGATAAATACGTCGTGGCGCTTAACCTTGCTCCGGCAACGCCTCGTTGGCTGGCGGCCATTAAAGCCGAGCCGATGAAACTTGGCCTTGACCTGCGTGGCGGCGTTCACTTCCTGATGGAAGTGGATATGGACACCGCGTTAGGTAAACTTCAGGAGCAAAATATCGATAGCCTGCGCAGCGACCTGCGTGAAAAAGGCATTCCTTATACCACTGTTCGCAAAGAAGATAACTACGGTCTGAGCATCACGTTCCGCGATAACAAAGCGCGTGATGAAGCGATCTCTTATCTGAGCGGGCGTCACCGCGATCTGGTGATTACCAGCCAGGGCAATACGGTGCTGCGTGCGGTCATGTCTGATGCGCGTCTGAGCGAAGCGCGTGAATATGCCGTTCAGCAGAACATCAACATTCTGCGTAACCGTGTAAACCAATTGGGCGTGGCTGAGCCGGTTGTCCAGCGTCAGGGTGCGGATCGCATCGTCGTTGAGCTGCCGGGTATTCAGGATACCGCGCGTGCGAAAGAGATTCTGGGCGCTACCGCGACCCTCGAATTCCGTCTGGTAAACACCAACGTTGACCAGTCTGCGGCGGCATCCGGGCGCGTACCGGGTGACTCGGAAGTGAAACAGACGCGCGAAGGCCAGCCGGTTGTGCTGTACAAACGCGTGATCCTGACCGGTGACCATATCACCGACTCCACTTCCAGCCAGGACGAATACAACCAACCGCAGGTTAACATCTCGCTGGATAGCGCAGGTGGCAACATCATGTCTAACTTCACCAAAGACAATATCGGCAAGCCGATGGCGACCTTGTTTGTGGAGTACAAAGACAGCGGTAAGAAAGATGCCAACGGTCGTGCGGTACTGGTGAAGCAGGAAGAGGTGATTAACATCGCCAACATCCAGTCTCGCCTGGGCAACAGCTTCCGTATTACCGGTATCAACAACCCGAACGAAGCCCGCCAGCTCTCTCTGCTGCTGCGCGCCGGTGCGCTGATTGCGCCGATTCAGATTGTTGAAGAACGGACTATCGGCCCGACGCTGGGTATGCAGAACATCAAACAGGGCCTGGAAGCGTGTCTGGCCGGTCTGGTGGTCTCCATCCTGTTCATGATCTTCTTCTACAAGAAGTTCGGTCTGATTGCGACAAGCGCGCTGGTGGCCAACCTGGTATTGATTGTCGGTATCATGTCGCTGCTGCCGGGGGCCACGCTGAGTATGCCGGGGATTGCCGGTATCGTGCTAACCCTTGCGGTGGCGGTCGACGCCAACGTACTGATCAACGAACGTATTAAAGAAGAGTTGAGCAACGGGCGTACGGTTCAGCAGGCGATTGATGAAGGTTATAAAGGCGCGTTCAGTTCCATCTTCGATGCGAACATCACCACGCTGATTAAAGTCATCATCCTGTACGCAGTCGGCACCGGGGCAATTAAAGGGTTCGCGATTACTACCGGTATCGGTGTGGCGACGTCGATGTTTACCGCGATTGTCGGTACGCGTGCCATCGTAAACCTGTTGTATGGCGGCAAACGCATCAACAAGCTGTCAATCTGAGGAGTGCGATGTGGCACAGGAATATACTGTTGAACAATTGAACCACGGCCGTAAAGTCTATGACTTTATGCGCTGGGACTACTGGGCTTTCGGCATCTCTGGTTTCCTGCTGATTGCGGCCATCGTGGTGATGGGCGTGCGCGGTTTTAACTGGGGTCTCGATTTTACCGGTGGTACGGTTATCGAAATCACGCTGGAAAAACCGGCCGAAATGGACGTGATGCGCGATGCGCTGGAAAAAGCGGGCTTTGCCGAGCCGCTGTTGCAGAACTTCGGTAGCAGCCACGACATTATGGTGCGTATGCCGCCGACGGAAGGTGAAGACGGCGGTCAGGTGCTGGGTAGCAAGGTGCTGAGTGTCATTAACGAAGCCACCAGCCAGAACGCCGCCGTGAAGCGTATTGAGTTTGTCGGGCCGAGCGTGGGCGCCGATCTGGCGCAAACCGGTGCGATGGCGCTGATTGTCGCGCTGATCTCTATCCTCATTTATGTCGGTTTCCGCTTTGAGTGGCGACTGGCTGCGGGGGTGGTTATCGCGCTGGCGCACGACGTGATTATCACCTTAGGGATTCTGTCGTTGTTCCATATTGAGATCGACCTGACGATCGTTGCATCGTTGATGTCGGTTATCGGTTACTCGCTGAACGACAGTATCGTGGTATCTGACCGTATTCGTGAAAACTTCCGCAAAATTCGTCGCGGGACGCCTTACGAAATCTTTAACGTGTCGTTGACCCAGACGCTGCACCGTACGTTGATCACCTCCGGGACGACGTTAGTGGTGATTCTGATGCTGTACCTCTTCGGTGGTCCGGTACTGGAAGGCTTCTCTCTGACCATGCTGATCGGTGTTTCTATCGGTACGGCATCGTCGATCTACGTGGCCTCGGCGTTGGCGCTGAAGCTGGGCATGAAGCGCGAGCATATGTTGCAGCAGAAAGTTGAGAAAGAAGGGGCGGATCAGCCGTCTATTCTGCCTTAATCACGCAGTCACGTTATTACTGGAATCCCGGTCGTATGGCCGGGATTTTTTTATCGCTAAAAAAGCCTGCGGTTAAGCGGGCTTCTGCATCCTTCACGGGCAATGGGGTACGCAGAGTGTTAAACTTGCTCATAACCCTACATTCAACGCAGATACAGAGTCACTATGGCGATTATCCCTAAAAACTATACGCGGCTGGAAAACGGCTATCGTGAAAAGGCGCTCAAATTATTTCCGTGGGTATGCGGGCGATGCTCTCGCGAATTTGTTTATTCTAACCTGCGCGAATTAACCGTCCATCATATCGATCACGACCACACCAATAACCCGGAAGACGGCAGTAACTGGGAGTTGCTGTGTCTGTACTGTCACGATCATGAGCATTCGAAATATACCGAAGCCGATCAGTATGGCTCAACCGTTATTGCCGGGGAGGATGCGCAGAAAGATGTCGGTGCTGCGATGCATAACCCTTTCGCTAATTTGAAAGCGATGATGGATCAGAAGAAATAAAAAAGCACCGGCGCGTTGCGCGTTCGGTGCTCTTTCTGTGCCCGGCGTTGTACTGGCCGGGCGGCAAATAAACAGCTTAGAAGTTGTAACCGACAACCAGGTAGCCACCCCAACCGGTAGCTTTAACCGTTTCGGATTGCCATACCGGCTGAGCGCCGTTTTCCCACTGTCCGCCGTTATGGAAGTAACGAGCCACCACAGAGTAGTGCCAGTGATCGTAGTTCAGCGCCAGGATGTGGCTGGATGCGATAGAGTTGCTGGTACGGTACTGAGAGTCGCCCAGATCGGAGCCCCAGTCAAAGTTAGTGAAACCGATGTAGCTCAGGTTACCGCCCCACAGCTCGGTGAGTGGCACGAAGTATTTCACTTTGAAACGGTAGCCGTCCCACTCATTTTCGTTATCAGCCAGGTAGTTCTGCCACTGGTACTTCGCATAGACGTTCAGGGACAGGCTCATCGGCAGACCGGTTTCGATGTCAGTACCCAGACCCATGTACCAGGTGCTCTGACGGCCAGACTTGTTACGACCCATGTCATAGATGTAGTTGTTAGCGAAATACCACTCTTTGAACGGGCCAAAGCTCAGGTCGGCTCCGGTCAGTTTGTCGATAGAGAAACGCGGTTCAATTTCCATGAACAGCGGGGAACCGTGGTTCCAGATACCCTTCGCGTTGGTGTTACCGCCGAAGAATACCGGCGCATCCATATAGCCGTAGAAATCGAACCAGTCTTTTTTCGCGAATGCTTCATATTCCAGATAGGTATCGTTACGGAGCTGCGGTCCGAAACGGGTATGGTAGCTGCCTACGACGTTAACGCTCTGGTGCCACCAGTCTGAAAGGTATTGCGGTTTGTCATTTTCTGCTGCGTTAACAGTAAAGGACGATGAGAGCGCCAGCACTGCACCGGCTGCAAGTAATGTTTTTTTCATATTGTATGCCACTGTTTGAAATCCCTTGAAGGGAATGAAAAAGGCGCAATTTGCGTTTCTAAATATTTCGTGTTTCTGCGGAGCCTATTATAGAAATCATTGCTCACAAAAATATGTCTTGTTTCACAGATCTATCATCTACGTAATCGATTGCGTTCACGTTTGCGTACTTTAAGCGCGGCGATTGTACTGACTTTCATGAATGTTGCCAACTTTTAGCAAAAATTGCGGTGATGTCAGGGGAGTAACAAAAAGCCGGGGAGGGATGTTGCGGAACGCACAAAACGCTCCGCCGGAGGTTTATTGATTAACAGGCTGGATATCGTGAACGCGGACAAAACCTAACTGGTCGGGCGTCAATCCGTTTAATTGTAACGGGATGTCCACATCGCTCGGCGCCAGGATGCTGGCCGGAGCGTTAATCAGTTGATTCTGGACATTCACTTCCTGATAGTTATCCGTGGTGCCCTGAATCTGCCCGTATTCGACAGTACCGCTAAACGCCGGTAACGGATCGTTGGACTCACCCTGAATGCGCAGCGTCACGCGTGTGCCGTCGGCATTGGGCGCAATATTCACCAGGGACATACGCAGCGTACCGATCTGACTGTTCAGGCGGGCAGGCGTTTTTGAACCCGGCAGCAGATAGACCCCGCTGGTGGATTTCGCATTCAACATATTTTGCTGAGTAATCTTCACGGTTTCCTGGTTTAACTGCGCCATTTCCGTATTCAGCGTGCTGACGCTTTGGTTCATCTGGCGAACTTCGCTCTGCTGCGCGCAGGCGCTCAGGCTAAAGAGGCTTCCCACCAGGAGAATTCTTAGGTAACGTCTTGTCATGTAGATTATTTCCTTCATGGTCGCGATACCCTAATGGTAGATCGCAAAGGGGCGTAAGGTATCGATCCTTTGTCTCAAAAGTGCTCCGCCTTTGTTGTCGCGCCAGTTCAGGGTAAAATAGATTTCTGTTAACCACCTGGTCAGGACGCCGTATGCATTGCCCATTCTGTTTCGCCGTAGACACTAAGGTTATTGACTCTCGTCTCGTGGGTGAGGGCTCTTCCGTACGCCGCCGTCGGCAGTGTCTGGTCTGTAATGAACGTTTCACTACCTTTGAAGTGGCAGAGCTTGTTATGCCGCGCGTAGTGAAAAGTAACGATGTGCGTGAACCTTTCAACGAAGAGAAGTTGCGCAGCGGTATGCTAAGAGCGCTGGAAAAACGCCCTGTCAGCTCTGATGACGTCGAAATGGCGTTGAATCACATCAAATCACAGCTGCGAGCCACGGGGGAACGCGAAGTTCCCAGCAAAATGATTGGCAACCTGGTGATGGAGCAACTGAAAAAGCTCGATAAAGTGGCTTACATCCGCTTTGCCTCCGTCTATCGGAGTTTCGAAGACATCAAAGAATTCGGCGAAGAGATTGCTCGCCTACAGGATTAAGCCATGCTGGATGAGTTTTACATGGCGCGTGCGCTGAAGCTGGCGCAGCGCGGGCGTTTCACCACGCACCCGAACCCGAATGTAGGCTGTGTGATCGTCAAAGATGGCGAAGTCGTTGGCGAAGGCTACCATCATCGCGCGGGTGAACCGCATGCTGAAGTCCATGCGCTGCGTATGGCGGGAGACAAAGCCAAAGGCGCGACCGCGTATGTCACGCTTGAACCGTGCAGCCATCATGGCCGTACGCCGCCGTGCTGCGATGCGTTGATTGCCGCTGGCGTGGCGCGGGTCGTTGCGGCGATGCAGGACCCCAATCCGCAGGTCGCGGGACGTGGGCTGTACCGTTTGCAGCAGGCGGGGATCGACGTCAGCCACGGGCTGATGATGAGCGAAACGGAACAGCTGAACAAAGGTTTCCTCAAGCGGATGCGCACCGGCTTCCCGTATGTGCAGCTCAAGCTCGGCGCATCGCTGGATGGCCGCACGGCGATGGCCAGCGGTGAAAGTCAGTGGATTACCTCCCCGCAGGCGCGGCGCGATGTGCAGCGTTTACGGGCGCAAAGCCATGCGATTCTGACCAGCAGCGCGACGGTGCTGGCCGACGACCCGGCGTTAACGGTTCGGTGGCCTGAACTGGATACCTCAACCCAGACTCTCTATCCGCAGGAAAATCTGCGTCAGCCGATTCGCATTGTCCTCGACAGCCAAAACCGCGTGACGCCGGAGCACCGTATTGTGCAGCAGCCGGGAGAAACCTGGTTTGCCCGTACGCAGGACGATTCCCGCATCTGGCCTGAGACGGTTCGCAGCCTGCGGGTGCCGGAGCATAACGGTCATCTGGATCTGGTGGTGCTGATGATGCTGTTGGGTAAACAGCAGATTAACAGCATCTGGGTGGAGGCCGGGCCGGTGCTTGCGGGCGCGCTGTTGCAGGTGGGCGTGGTGGACGAGCTTATCGTCTATGTTGCGCCTAAACTGTTAGGAAGTGATGCGCGAGGATTATGTGTGCTGCCGGGGCTTGAGAAACTGAGCGAGGCACCCCATTTTAAATTCAACGAGATACGCCATGTAGGCCCGGATGTTTGCCTGCATTTGATTCCCGCGTAAAGGCTTCGAAATAGAGAAGCGGCGCGTCGAGTATTATGATAAAATCCGCCCCCCTGCGGGGCCATATCGAACCCGAAGGAAGAATATGAACATTATTGAAGCTAACGTTGCTACCCCGGACGCTCGCGTCGCCATCACCATTGCGCGTTTCAACAATTTTATCAATGACAGCCTGCTGGAAGGCGCGATTGACGCCCTGAAGCGTATTGGTCAGGTAAAAGATGAAAATATTACCGTGGTTTGGGTTCCTGGCGCGTATGAACTGCCGCTGGCGGCTGGCGCATTGGCAAAAACCGGTAAATATGACGCGGTGATTGCGCTGGGTACAGTGATTCGTGGCGGTACCGCGCACTTTGAATATGTGGCTGGCGGTGCAAGCAACGGCCTGGCGCACGTCGCCCAGGACAGCGAAATCCCGGTAGCCTTTGGTGTTCTGACCACTGAAAGTATTGAACAAGCCATCGAACGTGCTGGCACTAAAGCTGGCAACAAAGGTGCGGAAGCCGCACTGACCGCGCTTGAAATGATTAATGTATTGAAAGCCATCAAGGCCTGATTTTTGTAAGGGGAAATCCGTGAAACCTGCTGCTCGTCGCCGCGCTCGTGAGTGTGCCGTTCAGGCGCTCTACTCCTGGCAGTTGTCCCAGAACGACATCGCTGATGTTGAATACCAGTTCCTGGCGGAACAGGACGTAAAAGATGTCGACGTTCTGTATTTCCGTGAACTGCTGTCCGGGGTGGCGACTAACAGCGCGTACCTGGACGGATTGATGAAACCGTACCTGTCTCGTCTGCTGGAAGAGCTGGGTCAGGTAGAAAAAGCTGTGCTGCGTATTGCGTTGTTTGAACTGTCTAAACGTAGCGATGTGCCATATAAAGTGGCCATCAACGAAGCGATTGAACTGGCGAAGACCTTCGGCGCCGAAGACAGCCACAAGTTCGTCAACGGCGTACTGGACAAAGCAGCACCTGTGATTCGCCCCAACAAAAAGTAATCTCCAGGTCGGCTGGTGGCGGGATGTATTCCCGCTATCTCCGGCCTTTTCTTTTTTTCTGCTGAGGCATAACGTATGGCATGCGGCGAGTTCTCCCTGATTGCCCGTTATTTTGACCGTGTTAGAAGCTCTCGTCTCGACGTCGAAACCGGTATCGGTGACGATTGCGCTCTCCTGAATATTCCTGAAAAACAGACGCTGGCGATCAGTACCGATACGCTGGTGGCGGGCAACCATTTCCTGACTGATATCGATCCTGCCGATCTGGCCTGGAAAGCGCTGGCGGTTAACTTAAGCGATCTGGCGGCGATGGGGGCCGATCCGGCCTGGCTGACGCTGGCCCTGACGTTGCCGGACGTTGACGAAGCGTGGCTGGAAGCGTTTAGCGACAGCCTGTTTGACCTGCTGAATTACTACGATATGCAGCTGATTGGCGGCGACACCACGCGTGGGCCGCTGTCGATGACGCTGGGTATTCATGGCTATGTGCCCGTGGGACGCGCGCTCAAGCGTTCCGGGGCAAAACCTGGCGACAGGATTTACATCACCGGCACGCCGGGGGACAGCGCCGCTGGGCTGGCGATTTTACAGCATCGCTTACAGGTGGCGGATGCGAAAGACGCAGACTACTTGATTAAGCGGCACCTGCGCCCGACGCCGCGTATTTTGCAGGGGCAAGCTCTGCGCGACCTGGCGAATGCGGCGATCGATCTTTCCGATGGCCTGATTTCTGACTTGCGGCATATCGTTAACGCCAGCGGCTGTGGCGCGCGGGTGGATGTGGATGCGCTGCGGTATTCTGAGGCGGTTACCCGTCATGTTGATCCCGGGCAGGCGCTGCGCTGGGCGCTTTCCGGCGGTGAAGATTATGAATTATGCTTCACTGTACCGGAGTTGAACCGTGGCGCGCTGGATGTGGCGCTGGGGAATCTTGGCGTACCGTTTACCTGCATCGGACAAATGAGTGCGGATGTGGAAGGCATCAGCTTCATGCGTGACGGAAAGCCTGTCACTTTTGACTGGAAAGGATATGACCATTTTGCCACGCCATAAAGATGTTGCCAAAAGTCGGCTAAGCCTGCGTAACCCGTGGCACTTGCTGGCTACCGGGTTTGGCAGCGGCCTCAGCCCGATTATTCCGGGAACAATGGGGTCGTTAGCGGCGATCCCATTCTGGTATCTGATGACATTTCTGCCCTGGCAGCTCTACTCGCTGGTGGTGATGTTGGGGATCTGTATTGGCGTTTATCTTTGCCACCGAACGGCGAAGGATATGGGCGTTCACGATCACGGCAGTATTGTCTGGGATGAGTTTATCGGGATGTGGATCACCCTGATGGCGATCCCTACGATGGACTGGCAGTGGGTTGCCGCCGGATTTGTGATTTTCCGTATTCTGGATATGTGGAAACCCTGGCCGATTCGCTGGTTCGACCGTAACGTACACGGCGGAATGGGAATAATGGTTGACGATATCGTCGCAGGGGTTATTTCCGCCGGTCTGCTTTATTTCATTGGGCACCATTGGCCCATCGGGTTGTTTTAAACCTGTAGGCCCGATAAGCGTAGCGCCATCTGGCGTGGTATGGCCGGATGGCGGCATACATGCCTTATCCGGCCTACATGCTCATCGGGCAATATTATTTAAACCCGACCACCGGGTGCTGTTTATATGGCGTTTCCAGCTCGGCAATCTGCTCTGGCTTCAACGTCAAATCCACCGCGCCGAGCAACTCATCCAGCTGTTCTTCCCGTGATGTACCGATAATCGGCGCAGCGATGCCTGGTTTACTCAATAGCCATGCCAGCGCCACCTGAGCACGCGTTGCGCCAAGATCCTCACTGACGCCCGTCAGACGCTCTGCAATCCGTGCGTCATTCTCATCGCTCTCGCTGTACAGCGTCTTGCCGAACTCATCGGATACCGAACGTGCGGTGGTTTCTCCCCACGGGCGCGTCAGTCGTCCTCGTGCCAGCGGGCTCCACGGAATCACCGCGATCCCTTCGTGATAGCACAGCGGCAGCATCTCGCGCTCTTCTTCGCGATAGATGAGATTGTAATGATCCTGCATACTGACAAACTGCGCCCAGCCGTGCTGTTTTTGCAGCGCCAGCGCCTGGGCAAACTGTGCGGCGTGCATGGAGGAGGCGCCGATATAGCGCGCCTTACCGGCCTTCACCACATCATTCAGCGCTTCCAGCGTCTCTTCTATCGGCGTGTTGTAATCCCAGCGGTGAATTTGCAGGATATCCACATAGTCCATACCCAGACGTTTCAGACTGTCATCAATGGAACGCAGGATTTGCGCGCGGGATAATCCTTCTGGCAGGTCGCCGACGCGATGAAAAACTTTGGTGGCGACCACCACCTCTTCGCGGCGGGCGAAATCACGCAGCGCGCGACCCACAATCTCTTCGCTGCTGCCTGCGGAATAGCTATTGGCGGTATCAAAAAAGTTAATACCGCCTTCAAGCGCGCGCTTAATGATGGGGCGGCTGCTTTCTTCCGGTAGCGTCCAGGCGTGATTGCCGCGATCCGGTTCACCGAACGTCATGCAGCCCAGACAAAGGCGAGAAACCCGTAGATCTGTTTTTCCTAAGGTGTTGTATTGCATTGTTCCGCTCCTGTTATACCCGTTATTGATTAAGCATAGCAGGAGCGGGGAGGGGATTATGCCAGCCAGTCCTTGATTTTGGCCTCAATTCCGGCGGCATCCAGACCGAGTTCCGCGCGGGCCTCGTCCTGTGTACCCTGCGGGATAAAGAAGTCCGGCAGGCCGATATTCAGTACCGGAACGACTTTACGATGCGCCATCAGCACTTCGTTAACGCCGCTGCCTGCGCCGCCCATAATGGCGTTCTCTTCAAGCGTGATCAGCGCTTCGTGACGTTCAGCCATCTCCAGAATCAGCGTTTCATCCAGCGGCTTCACAAAGCGCATATCGACTAAGGTCGCGTTCAGGGATTCGGCGACTTTTGCCGCTTCCGGCAGTAGCGTACCAAAGTTCAGAATTGCCAGTTTTTCACCCTGACGTTTGACGAGTCCTTTGCCGATCGGCAGTTTTTCCAGCGGCGTCAGTTCCACGCCAACGGCGTTGCCACGCGGATAACGCACTGCCGTTGGGCCATCGTTATAGTGATAGCCGGTGTACAGCATCTGGCGGCACTCGTTTTCATCGCCCGGCGTCATAATGACCATTTCCGGGATGCAGCGCAGGTAAGAGAGATCGAACGCGCCCTGGTGCGTCTGCCCGTCAGCGCCGACGATACCGGCGCGGTCGATAGCAAACATCACCGGCAGTTTTTGGATCGCGACGTCATGCAGCACCTGATCGTAGGCGCGTTGCAGGAAGGTGGAGTAGATCGCCACGATCGGCTTATAACCACCGATCGCCAGACCAGCGGCAAAGGTCACTGCATGCTGCTCGGCAATCGCCACGTCAAAGTAACGGTCGGGGAATTTACGTGAAAACTCTACCATGCCGGAACCTTCGCGCATTGCCGGGGTGATTGCCATCAGCTTGCTGTCTTTGGCGGCGGTTTCGCACAGCCAGTCGCCAAAGATCTTTGAATAGCTCGGCAGACCGCCGCTGCTTTTTGGCAGGCAACCGCTGGACGGGTCGAATTTTGGCACCGCGTGGAAGGTGATCGGATCTTTTTCCGCCGGTTCATAGCCACGACCTTTTTTGGTCATGATATGCAGGAACTGCGGGCCTTTCAGATCGCGCATGTTCTTCAGCGTGGTAATCAGCCCCAGCACGTCGTGACCATCGACCGGGCCGATATAGTTAAAGCCCAGCTCTTCAAACAGCGTGCCTGGCACGACCATGCCTTTGATATGTTCTTCGGTGCGTTTGAGCAGCTCTTTGATTGGCGGCACGCCGGAGAACACTTTCTTCCCGCCTTCACGCAGGGACGAGTAGAGCTTGCCGGAAAGCAGCTGCGCCAGGTGGTTGTTCAGCGCGCCGACGTTTTCCGAGATCGACATTTCGTTGTCGTTGAGAATGACCAGCATGTCCGGCTTGATATCGCCCGCGTGGTTCATCGCTTCAAACGCCATCCCGGCGGTGATCGCCCCGTCGCCAATGACGCAAACGGTGCGACGGTCTTTGCCTTCTTTTTCTGCGGCGACCGCAATGCCAATGCCTGCGCTAATGGAGGTAGAGGAGTGGCCGACGCTCAGTACGTCGTATTCGCTTTCACCGCGCCACGGGAAGGGGTGCAAACCGCCTTTCTGGCGAATGGTGCCTATTTTATCCCGACGCCCGGTGAGAATTTTGTGCGGATAAGCCTGATGCCCCACGTCCCAGATTAACTGGTCAAACGGAGTGTTATAGACATAGTGCAGCGCCACGGTGAGCTCCACCGTGCCCAGCCCGGAGGCGAAATGTCCGCTGGAACGACTGACGCTGTCGAGTAAATAGCGGCGCAGTTCGTCGCAGAGTTTCGGCAGACTCTCTTTTGGTAGCAGGCGTAACTCCGAAGTGGAGTCGACCAGTGCCAGGGTCGGGTATTTGGCTATATCAAAACTCATCAGAGGCCTATTAAGTAAGACTTGTTGTTTGTTTATTTATCACGCTGGATTATGTAGTCCGCTAGCGCTTCCAGTGCCGAGGTATCGAGTGAGAGGTCTGCCAGCTGCGTTAACGACTGACGGGCGTCTTCGATCAGATCCCGGGCTTTATTCCGGGCTTGCTCAAGGCCCAGAAGTGCAGGGTAGGTACTTTTGCCAAGTTGCTGGTCAGCACCCTGACGTTTACCCAACGTTGCAGTATCGCCCACCACATCCAGAATGTCATCCTGGACCTGGAAGGCAAGGCCGATACTTTCTGCGTACTTATCGAGTATCGGCAAGGCGTTTCGTCCGTTTTCTCCGGCACTTAGCGCGCCAAGACGAACCGCAGCGCGAATCAGCGCGCCCGTTTTATGACGATGGATACGCTCCAGCGCCTCCAGCGGCACCTGTTTCCCTTCGGCAGCAAGATCCAACGCCTGGCCACCGCACATTCCGGCGATGCCGCTGGCGTTCGCCAGTTCAGAAATCATAGCAATGCGGTCGCGGTCGGCCACTTCCGGCATCGGGGCATCGCTGATGATAGAAAACGCCAGCGTTTGCAGGGCATCTCCGGCCAGAATGGCATTCGCTTCGCCAAATTTGACGTGGCAGGTCGGCAGACCGCGACGCAGGTCGTCGTCGTCCATCGCGGGTAAATCGTCATGAATCAACGAATAAGCGTGAATGCACTCAACGGCGGCTGCCGGGGCATCCAGCGTGGACAGGCTTACGCCAAACATCCTGCCCGTTGCGTAAACCAGGAACGGGCGCAGACGTTTACCGCCTAATAATGCGCCATACTGCATGGTTTCGACCACGGGAGTGTTCTGAAAGGGCAGTGGTGCGATAAAACGGCTCAGCGCCTGGTTGGCCTGCTCGACGCAGGCCTGTAGCTGCTGCGAAAAATCCATTTACTCATTATCCGGTGTAAAAGGCTCAGGAGATGCATCTTCATTGTCAGACAGCAGAATCTGCACACGCTGTTCGGCCTGTTGCAACTTTGCCTGCCCCTGACGCGCCAGCTGCACGCCACGTTCAAATTCGTTCAGCGCCTCTTCCAGCGGCAGGTCGCCGCTTTCCAGACGGGTAACAATCTGTTCCAGCTCGCTCAGCGCTGTTTCAAAGCTGGCGGGCGCCTCATTTTTCTTCGGCATAATGAATATCTGACTCTCAATATTTTCAGCTCTGATATGGTAACGGACTCAGAGCAATTATCAAATAACGCGCAATGTGCACAGGACGACCATGATGGTGGTATACTTCCGCGCCTGGATGCAGCTCCATGTATGGGCTGCTGTACTCTTTTCTCCACGACAAGCCTTGATGCTTGCTTAAGAACCATTGCCGCCATGAAGTTTATCATTAAATTGTTCCCGGAAATCACTATCAAAAGCCAATCTGTGCGTTTGCGCTTTATAAAAATTCTGACCGGGAACATCCGTAACGTGTTAAAGCACTACGATGAGACCCTCGCCGTTGTTCGCCACTGGGATAACATTGAAGTTCGCGCCAAAGATGAAAATCAACGCCTGGCGATTCGCGACGCGCTGACCCGTATTCCGGGCATCCACCATATTCTCGAAGTCGAAGATGTGCCGTTCACTGATATGCACGATATCTTTGAGAAAGCGCTGGTGCAGTATCGCGATCGGCTTGAGGGCAAAACCTTCTGTGTGCGCGTTAAACGTCGTGGTAAGCATGAGTTTAGCTCCATTGAGGTGGAACGTTACGTCGGCGGCGGTTTAAATCAGCATATTGAATCGGCGCGCGTGAAGCTGACCAACCCGGATGTGACGGTACATCTGGAAGTGGAAGACGATCGTCTGCTGCTGATTAAAGGCCGTTACGAAGGTATCGGCGGTTTCCCGATCGGCACCCAGGAAGATGTCCTGTCGCTGATCTCCGGTGGTTTCGACTCCGGCGTTTCCAGCTATATGCTGATGCGTCGCGGCTGCCGCGTACACTACTGCTTCTTTAACCTCGGCGGCGCGGCGCATGAAATCGGCGTTCGTCAGGTGGCGCATTACCTGTGGAACCGCTTTGGCAGTTCGCATCGCGTGCGTTTTGTCGCCATCAACTTTGAACCGGTGGTCGGCGAGATCCTCGAAAAAGTTGATGACGGTCAGATGGGCGTGGTGCTGAAGCGTATGATGGTGCGCGCGGCGTCGAAAGTGGCGGAGCGCTACGGCGTACAGGCGCTGGTGACGGGTGAAGCGCTGGGGCAGGTTTCCAGCCAGACGCTGACTAACCTGCGTCTTATCGACAACGTTTCCGATACGCTGATCCTGCGCCCGCTGATCTCTTATGACAAAGAGCACATCATCAACCTGGCGCGCCAGATTGGTACGGAAGATTTTGCCCGCACGATGCCGGAATACTGCGGCGTTATTTCGAAAAGCCCGACGGTGAAAGCGATCAAGGCGAAGATTGAAGCGGAAGAAGAGCACTTCGACTTTAGCATTCTCGATAAAGTGGTTGAGGAAGCGAGCAATGTCGATATTCGCGAAATCGCCCAACAGACCGGGCAGGACGTGGTGGAAGTGGAAACCGTCAGCGGCTTTGGCCCGAACGACGTGATTCTGGATATTCGCTCCGTTGATGAGCAGGATGACAAACCGCTGAAAATCGAAGGCGTGGATGTGGTTTCTCTGCCGTTCTACAAGCTGAGCACGAAGTTTGGCGATCTTGACCAGAGCAAAACCTGGCTGCTGTGGTGTGAGCGCGGCGTGATGAGCCGTTTGCAGGCGCTCTATCTGCGTGAGCAGGGCTTCCAGAATGTGAAGGTGTATCGTCCGTAATTGTTAGCATGATTGCAGGCCTGATATGCATCGCGCTATCAGGTCAGGCGCAACATATTGCCGGATGACGGCGTAACCGCCTTATCCGGCCTACGCACCGCCATTCGGCGCTATTCGTAGTAATTATAAATTCCTGCCGCCATCACCAGCTGTGACGCCACTTCATGGGCTTTTTCACGGCCAACCAGCAGATCGATAATTTTCAGTCCAAAGTCAATCGACGTTCCTGGCGCCTGGCTGGTCAGCAGCTTCACGCGCGGGTCCCACACCACACGTTTATCCTGCCACTGTTCGGCGGGAATGTTGTCTTTCAACGCCGGGAAGCCGGTCATATTGCCGATGGGAAAGATATCGTGCGGAACGAGAACCGTGGCGGCCGCTGCGCAAATCGCGGCGACAATACGCCCGGAACGGTGGAACTGCTTAACGGTTTCGACCAGCAACGGGCTGTCGCGAAAACACTCCGCGCCCTTAATGCCGCCAGGCAATACAATGATGTCGTAATCGCCGTCGGCCACCTCGACCAGCGGCGCATCCGCCAGCAGTTTTACGCCACGCGAACAGACTATGGTGAGATTTCCGTCGCTGGCGACGCTCGCGGTCGTGACCTGAATACCGCCACGAACCAGCAGATCGATAGTGGTGACCGCTTCGGTCTCTTCACTACCAGGGGCGAGGCATACCAGTGCCGATGCGCTCATACTCACTCTCCTTTCGCTTTACCATTTCAAACAGACGGGCATTTTCCGGGACGGCGATGCCATGCGCGCGGGCGCGTTTTAACAAATAACCCGTAATATAGTCGATCTCGGTATGACGCAGGGCACGCATGTCCTGCAACATAGACGAGATATTTTCTGCCGTACTCTCAATCACTTGATCGACATAATAACGTAAATCATCCGCCGACGTATGGTGTCCTTCGCGCTCGATAACCGCAGCGACCTCCTGACATATCGCCATTACCGCTTCCGGGTGGTGGCGTAATTCGCCGTTGGGGCAGTCCCATAGCGCGGTAAGGGGATTAATCACACAGTTTACCGCCAGTTTGCGCCACATCTCTGCGCGAATGTTGTTGTGCCAGGCGACGTCAGGCAGCACGCCCTGCAAAATATCGGCCAGATAGCTGTAGTCCCCGTCCTGCTCACGCGCCGGGCCAATATGGGTAGTGCCGTTGGCGACATGAATGATGACATTCCCGTCGCGTCTGGCGGCATGCGTCGTGGTGCCCATCAGTAACGGCTGCGGGATGTTTTGCAACTCTTCGATTGTGCCCATCCCGTTGTGAATCAGCAGGATCGGCGTGGTTTCAGGCAGAGTGGCGACCAGACCTCTTACGGCATCGTAGACCTGCCAGGCTTTCAGCGTGACCAGCAGCAGATCGCTGTTGGCCAGAAAATCAGGATCGTTCGCCGTCAGGGATTCGTTAAATATTGAACCGTCCGTCTCTATCAGATTCACGCTGCAATAGGGTTGCGGTACGCGCAGCCAACCCTGTACTTCATGTCCATGTTTGCACAGCGCTGTAAGCCAAAGTTGCCCTAAGGCTCCGCATCCCAGTACGGTAATTTTCATTGTTCCTCCTCACCTGCAACAGCGCCAGGTGTTATGGCCTAAGTATAGCGCCATCAGCTAAGCTTCTCGTTATGTCTCGTTACGGGTATTATGCTTCGCATCAAAAACGAAGGGAGAGGAAAAGATGCCATCTTTCGATATTGTCTCTGAAGTCGATCTTCAGGAAGCGCGTAACGCAGTAGATAATGCGACTCGCGAAGTTGAATCACGCTTTGATTTTCGTGGCGTTGAGGCCACGTTTGAATTAAACGACGCGAACAAAACCATCAAAGTACTGAGCGAATCGGATTTCCAGGTGAATCAGCTACTGGATATTCTGCGCGCGAAGCTGCTCAAGCGCGGCATTGAAGGCAGTTCGCTGGATGTGCCGGAAGCATTTGTCCACAGCGGTAAAACCTGGTTTGTGGAAGCGAAGCTGAAGCAGGGCATTGAAAGCGCGGTTCAGAAGAAGATCGTGAAGCTGATTAAAGACAGCAAGCTGAAAGTGCAGGCGCAAATTCAGGGGGAAGAGATCCGTGTGACCGGAAAATCCCGTGACGATCTGCAATCCGTCATGGCGCTGGTGCGCGGCGGGGATTTGGGACAGCCGTTCCAGTTCAAAAACTTCCGCGATTAAGTTGTGATGCCTGATGGCGTTGCGCTTATCCGGCCTACGGACAATGCGGTCTTGTAGGCCGGATAAGGCGCAGCCGCCATCCGGCATTTCTCACGCCAGCCTGATCGCCTGCTCAACCTCAAAACGGTTGGTCACTTTGCTGTCGATCTTCACATAGGCGGAATGCTCTTTCTCTGCGATCAGTACCTCACTCACACCTTCAGTCGCCAGCAGACGCTGTTTCAGCGCGTCATCGGCGGCAATCTCCGGCGGAATTTCCACGCGTAAGCTGCTGACATACGGCGGTTCTTTCATCGTACTTGCTACCGCCAGCCAGACGACGGTCAACAATGCGCCAGCCAGAAATACCGCCTGACCGCCGAACAGACCATTCACCCAGCCGCCCAGCGAGCCGCCAATCGCGACGCCGAGGAACTGGCTGGTGGAGTAAACGCCCATCGCAGTGCCCTTATAACCGGCAGGAGACTCTTTGCTGATCAGCGAGGGGAGGAGGGCTTCCATCAGGTTAAAAGCGAGGAAGAACAGCTGTACCCCGGCAATTAACCCCCAGAAGTGCACGCCTGCGCCCCACAGCACGACTTCGGCAATCAGTATCAACGCGACGCACAGCAGAAAGACCCGCTTCATCCGGCGTTTGACTTCGGCGTAGATAATGAACGGGACTACGGAGCCAAATGAGATCAGCATTGTGACCAGATAAATCTTCCAGTGTTCGGCGGCGGGGAAACCGGCAGCGGCAAGCTGGCCGGGGAGGGCGACGAAGGTCGACATCAGCAGAATATGCAGACACATGATGCCGAAGTTAAGCTTCAACAGCTTAGGTTCGGCCAGCACTTTGCTGAAACTGCCTTTCACCATGCCGGATTCACGGTTCAATACGTGGGTTGTGCTGTTGGGGACAACCCAAACGGTCAGGGCGATGCCGAGCGCGGCGAGTGCGGCAATCATCCAGAACAGGGCGTTCAGCCCCAGTTTGTGGGTGACGATCGGCCCAAGCACCATCGCAATAGCGAAGGTAATACCAAAACTGACGCCGATAAACGCCATCGCTTTGGTTCGGTTTTGCTCGCGGGTTAAGTCAGACAGCAGCGCCATGACGGCGGCGGCGATTGCGCCAGAACCTTGCAGCGCGCGGCCAAGAATAATCCCCCAGATGGAGTCAGACAGCGCGGCGATCACGCTACCCAGCACGAACACGGCCAGACCGCCGATAATCAACGGTTTACGCCCGACGCGGTCTGAGAGTAACCCAAAGGGGATCTGGAAAACGGCTTGCGCCAGGCCGTAAATACCGATAGCAATGCCGATCAAGGCTTCGCTGGCGCCCTGAAGCGCCATACCATAGGTGGTCAGAACCGGCAGGACCATAAACATGCCAAGCATGCGCAAAGAAAATACAGTCCCTAAACCCCAGGTGGCGCGCAACTCACCCGGCGTCATTTTGTAATCGTTCATTCCCACCTCTGTATAAAATCCGCGACTAGTGTAAAGCGGTAAACGGGTGGGGTAAATACGTGCTTAATGAACAAATGTTGCGTTTGTGAGGGGGATTTTATCAGGCAATAAAATGCCGGATGGCAACGCGAAAGCGTTTTATCCGGCCTACTTGTTGAGCGCGTTGCGTAATGCCCGATGGCGCTATGCGGTTTCCGTAGGCCGGATAAGGCGTAAGCCTCCATCCGGCAGAAGATTTGTTGCGGGGCGGGTGTTACCAGACCGAAGCCAGCAGGCTGTGTGAGTCCGGCACCATAAAGTCGACGGACATCATCACGCTTAACGCAGTGATGGCGATGATGGAAAAGCCGAACAGCTTACGCGCCCAGACTTTGTCATCTTCCACTTTGTAACCGCGCAGGGCCATTCCGAGCCACCAGACGCTCACGGCTGCCGCGACCACCAGATATTTATATCCGGCATAGCCGCCCAGGGAGAGCATCAGCGTCGCAACGGCAAAGGCGATGATGTACAGCGTGATATGGTTCTTCGCCACCGAGATGCCTTTCACCACCGGCAGAACCGGAATGTTGGCAGCCTGATAATCCTTGAAGCGGAAAATCGCGATAGCGTAAGAGTGCGGCATCTGCCACAGGCTAAAGATCGCCAGCAGAATCAGCGCGCCGCTGTCGAACTCGCCCGTTACGGCGCAGTAGCCAATCACCGGCGGCGCAGCGCCGGAGAGAGAACCAATCAGCGTGCCGTAAACGGAGTGGCGTTTCATGTACAGACTATAAATGCCGACATACACCACGAAGCCCATCACCCCCAGCCAGCAGGCCAGAGGATTTGCGCCAAACCACAGCAGCATAAAGCCAGCAATACCCAGCAAGGTGGCGTACACCAGCGAGACAGCAGGAGAAATCAGGCCTTTGACCAGCACCCGATTCTTGGTCCTTTCCATCTTCCTGTCGATATCCCTGTCGATGTAGTTGTTAAATACACAACCCGACGCCACAACCAGTGACACCCCGACCAGCGTATAGATAAACAGGGGATAGTCGATGCTGCCTTTAGAAGCCAGCAGGAATCCCCCAATCACCGAGATCAGGTTGCCAAAGATGATGCCTGGTTTCGTTACTTGCAGGTATTGCTTAAACATCATAACCGCCGCTCTTAGTGCATCATCATATTGTAGTTCAGGTTCCACATAATCCAGATGGAGCCCACCACCAGAATGGCAATGATCAGCACGGTAAAGACAAAGGCCGTCATGTTCCAGCCTTCGTCAGATTTCGTATTCATGTGCAGGAAGCACACCAGATGCACCAGAATCTGCACCACTGCCATCGCCAGGATAGTCCCCAGAATCACGGCCGGGGAACCTGTACCCGTCATCACCATCCAGAACGGAATGACCGTCAGGATGATCGACAGAATAAAACCTGTCATGTAGGTTTTTACGCTGCCGTGGGACGCGCCGCTGTGATCGGTAGAATGACTCATTACATCGCCCCCATCAGATAAACAACAGTGAACACACAGATCCACACCACATCCAGGAAGTGCCAGAACAGGCTCAGGCACATGATGCGGGTACGGTTAGTGCTGGTCAGGCCGCGACGGGCGATCTGCACCATCAGCACCGCCATCCAGATAAGACCGGAGGTGACGTGCAGACCGTGCGTACCGACCAGCGCGAAGAACGCAGACAGGAAGCCGCTGCGATCCGGGCCCATGCCTTCAACAATCAGGTGATGGAATTCGTAGATTTCCATCCCGATAAATCCGGCACCGAACAAGAAGGTCAACGCCAGCCAGGAGACAACCTGGCTCTTGTTATCCTTGTGCATGGCGATAGCCGCCATGCCGTAGGTGATGGAGCTGAACAACAGCAGGAAAGTTTCAACCAGAACGAACGGCAGTTCAAAAATGTCCTTACCTGTCGGGCCGCCTGCGGTGCCGTTCACCAGAACGGCATAGGTCGCGAACAGAATAGAGAACAGAATGCAGTCGCTCATCAGGTAGATCCAAAATCCGAAGATTTTGGTCTGGCCTGCATCGTGGTGCCCGTGTTCGTGCGCGTGGGCAGTCGCGTGCGTTTGCGCTAAAGTATCAGTTGCCATTTTTCAGCCCTGCCTTAGAAATCTCATCGAAATGCTGGTTTTCCAGTTTTTCGACTTCCGGGACTGGTACGTAGTAGTCCACGTCCTCGTCAAAGCTCTTAACAATCCAGCTGATGATCATGCCTGCGAAGCTTGCAATCGCCAGCCACCAGATATGCCAGATCATGGCGAAACCAAAAATAGTGGAGAAGGCGGCGATAACGATGCCCGCACCGCTGTTTTTCGGCATATGAATTTCTTCATAATGCGCAGGCTGTTTGTACGCTTCGCCTTTTTCTTTCATTTCCCAGAAGGCATCACGCTCGTGAACGTGCGGCACAACGGCAAAGTTATAGAACGGAGGCGGAGAAGAGGTTGCCCACTCCAGCGTACGCGCGCCCCACGGGTCGCCGGTCAGGTCGCGGTTCTGCTCGCGGTCGCGAATAGAAACGAAGATCTGAATCAGCTGGCACAGGATGCCCAGTGCAATCAGCGCGGCGCCACAGGCGGCAATCAGCAGCATTGGATGGAACTGCGGGTCAATCTGCTGGCTGAGACGACGGGTCATCCCCATGAAGCCCAGCACGTACAGCGGCATAAACGCCACGAAGAAGCCGATGATCCAGAACCAGAATGCGCGTTTACCCCAGGTCTCGTTCAGCGTGAAGCCGAACGCTTTTGGCCACCAGTAGGTCATACCGGCGAAGCACCCGAAGACCACACCGCCGATGATAACGTTATGGAAGTGCGCAATCAGGAACAGGCTGTTGTGCAGAACGAAGTCCGCGCCCGGAACCGCCAGCAGAACGCCAGTCATACCGCCGACCGAGAAGGTCACGATAAAGCCGATCGTCCACAGCATCGCTGAGTGGAAGACGATACGCCCCTGGTACATGGTGAACAGCCAGTTGAAGATCTTAACCCCGGTCGGGATCGCGATAATCATCGTGGTAATACCGAAGAAGGCGTTTACGTTCGCGCCCGCACCCATGGTGAAGAAGTGGTGCAGCCAAACGATGAACGACAGAACGGTGATACACACGGTCGCCCAAACCAGCGAGGTGTAACCAAACAGGCGTTTACGCGAGAAGGTTGCGGCGATTTCGGAGAACACCCCGAAGACCGGCAGTACCAGGATGTACACTTCCGGGTGGCCCCAGGCCCAAATCAGGTTGATGTACATCATCATGTTGCCGCCCATATCGTTGGTAAAGAAATGGGTGCCCAGATAGCGATCCAGGGTCAGCAGCGCGATGGTGACAGTCAGAATTGGGAAGGAGGCGATAATCAGGATGTTCGCGCACAGCGATGCCCAGGTAAATACCGGCATCTTGAACATGGTCATGCCTGGCGCACGCATCTTCAGAATCGTCACGAAGAAGTTGATACCGGTCAGCGTCGTACCGATACCGGATAGCTGGAGACTCCAGATCCAGTAATCGACCCCGACACTCGGACTGTACTCTATTCCCGAGAGCGGCGGATAAGCCAGCCAGCCGGTCTGCGCGAACTCACCAACGCCCAGAGACAGGTTAACCAGGATAACGCCGACAACGGTGAACCAGAAGCTCAGGTTGTTCAGGAACGGGAACGCAACGTCACGCGCGCCGATCTGCAACGGAACCACCAGGTTCATCAGACCGATAACGAATGGCATTGCCACGAAGAAGATCATGATCACGCCGTGA
This sequence comes from Citrobacter sp. CK199, assembly GCF_030333285.1. Taxonomy (NCBI): domain Bacteria; kingdom Pseudomonadati; phylum Pseudomonadota; class Gammaproteobacteria; order Enterobacterales; family Enterobacteriaceae; genus Citrobacter; species Citrobacter sp. CK199. The sequence goes on from NZ_JAOWGF010000028.1 coordinate 215,504, forward strand.
GCGGTGAAGATCTGATCGTAGTGATGCGGCGGCAGGAAGCCTGCTTCGCCCGCAGAAGCCAGCGCCTGCTGGCTACGCATCATGATGGCGTCGGCAAAGCCGCGTATCAACATAACAATTGCGACGATGACATACATGATGCCAAGACGCTTGTGGTCAACCGAAGTAAGCCACTCTTTCCATAGGTAGGTCCACTTACCGAAGTAAGTGATCAAGGCTAAAAGCGCCAGACCCCCGACGATAATGGCAGCGATCGTAACCATGACGATAGGTTCATGGAACGGGACTGCATCCAGTGTCAATTTTCCGAACATCGTTTTCTTCCTCGGCCCCTTAGTGAGCGGATTCCGCGTGGCTCATGTCCATGCCTTCCATGCCTTCATGCGAGCTGTGCTCACCTTCCGGTTGGGTCATGTCCATGCTCTTACCGTGAGCCATAAATTTGTTAATGACGTCTTTAAACAAATCCGGTTTCACGTTGGAGAAATATTCCACCTGGTTGTATTCGCTTGGCGCAGCCACTTTCTCGAACGCAGCCATGTCGCTCATGGTGTTCGGTGACTGTTTAGCTTTAGCAACCCACTGGTCGAATGTGGCGCGGTCCGGCGTGGCGATAGCTTTGAACTTCATACCGGAGAAACCAGGGCCGCTATAGCTTGCGGAAATACCATCATAGGTACCGGCTTCGTTGGCGATCAGATGCAGTCGAGTCTGCATACCGGCCATGGCATAAATCTGGCTACCCAGACGCGGGATAAAGAAGGAGTTCATCACGGAGTTGGAGGTCACTTTGAAATAAACCGGAGTGTTCGCCGGGAAGGCGATTTCATTCACGGTTGCAATGCCCTGTTCCGGGTAGATGAAGAACCATTTCCAGTCCATGGAAACCACTTCGATGGTAATGGGCTTCTCGTCATGCGCCAGCGGCTTGCTTGGCTCAAGAGCGTGAGTGGTTTTCCAGGTAAGTACAGCAAGGAAAATGATGATCAGAATCGGCACCGTCCAGACCACAGCTTCCACTTTATTGGAGTGTGACCAGTTCGGGCTGTACTTCGCATCTTTATTGCTCGCACGGTACTTCCAGGCGAAACCAACAGCCATCAAGATGGCGGGAATCACGACAATCAACATCAGGCCAAAAGCCGTCAGTATCAGTGAACGTTGTTCCAGTCCAATCTGTCCTTTGGGGTCAAGAAGTGCAGAATTACAGCCACTGAGTAATGCAGTGCCTGCAATTAATGACAACCATCCCAAACTTTTATTGTATTTCCTGAGTCTCATTTAACGACCTCAATTCCACGGGACCTGGTGGCGTTTAAAGTGTGTGGGCATTTTACGGGAAGGTTACATTACTGTAAACATGATTGGATCTGTGTTACTGGGTTCTGCCGGGCATGTCACATATGTTGCAGGATATGTCGCGTTGACTTTAAGAACCTGTTGCAACATCACGTTATAACGAAAGAGGGCAGGAAAGCAGGGCTTACAGGGTAATTGGTATAACCAATGCGAAATTAAAACAATTGTTTAACAATTAATTATCAACAAAGAGACAAATGAAAAACAAAAAATAAAACTATATTGGCTGAATCGAGTAAGGAAAATAAAATCTATAAAAGGCGTCAATAATTTCCAGATGCTATTGCGCACAAAACAACAAATATTATTTTTCGCAACTGCTGCTTATTTAGCCGTTATAATTTCGCTCTGTTATTACAACGGCAAATAACGTTGCCCGCTTACACAAGACGTGTTTTGCGTAGCGCCAGATAATCCAGCACCCCGCCGAACAAAATGCCGCATATCGCCACCATGACCCCCGCCTCAAGCAGTTCGGGCAGGAAGGAGAAGCGAGTGTAGTCCACGGCGTTCATCGTCAGCAGCAACAGCCATACCGCCAGCAGGCCGCAACCGATCATTAGCGTCAGCAGCGCCAGACCATACGCCCCGCGAAATTCCGTACGGGGGATGAAGCTTTCGCTTTCCCAACTGTGTTCAAGGGTTTGACGACAAACCAGCAGAAGCAGAAGGCCAGGCACAGCCGCTGCGACGGAGAAGAGATAAAACGTGGGCCAGCCATGCGCTTCGACAAACCATCCGGCAACGGGGCCGACATACACGCGTCCCACCGCAGAGAGCGCGGAGAGCAGGGCAAACTGGGTGGCGGAAAACGATTTGTTGCACAGCGTCATTAACAATGCGACAAAGGCCGCCGTTCCCATCCCGCCGCACAGGTTCTCGAAGAAGACCGCTGCGGCCATGCTGAACATATGCTTGTCCGTCACGGAAAGCAGCCAGTAACCGGCGTTGGAAACGCCTTGCAGAATGCCGAAAATCAGCAGCGCGCGGAAAAGGGAAAGGCGCTGCATCAGGATGCCGCCGTACAGCGCGCCGACAATCGTCGCCAGCAGTCCCAGCGTTTTATTGACCACGCCGACTTCACCGGCATCAAAACCAACGCCGCGAATCAAAAAGGTGGTGGTCAGGCTCATGGCGAACGCGTCGCCCAGCTTATACAGCACGATTAACAACAAGATCAGCCAGGCGTTGTTGCGGCCAAAAAAGTCGCGCAGCGGAGCGGCGACCGCCTGTTCCAGCGTTTTAGGCACTGGAATGGAATCTTCAGGTTCAGGGGCCAGGAGCGTGGCGATAATACAGGGCACAAGCAGCGCCGCCATCAGCCAGTACATCCCCTGCCAGCCGAGCCAGCGATCCGCCAGCCACAGCGCCAGCCCACCGGAGACCAGCATCCCTAGCCGATAGCCCAGTACGCTAATCGCCGCCCCGGTGCCGCGTTCTTCCGCAGGCAGAACATCCGTTTTCCACGCGTCAAAGACAATGTCCTGAGATGCGGAACAGAAGGCAATGATAACCGCCAGCGCCGCCATCCAGCGCAACTGCGTGCCGGGTTCCAGAAAACCCATCGCCGCAATGGCGAGCAGCAGCAGAATCTGCGTGGTAATCAGCCAACCGCGACGACGACCTAAAAAAGGCGGCGTGTAACGGTCCATGACCGGAGACCAGAGGAATTTAAAGACGTAGGCCTGGCCCACCAGAGAGAAGAAACCAATGGTTTTGAGATCGATATTCTCAACGGTCATCCAGGCCTGTAGCGTGCCGGAGGTGAGCGCGAGGGGTAAACCTGATGCAAACCCCAGAATCAACAGGATAGCTGAACGCGGTTGCTGAAAAATACGTAAATATTGGTTGGGCATGGGCATCTACAGGCCCGACAAGCGCCGGGCCATCTGGACAGAAATTAACGTGCGTTCTGCTTAATGAATTCGTGAATGCTGGTGTCCTGAGACATATCAGCGATGGTGTCGGTCAGGACGCTGTTAACCGCGTTGGCGATATTCTGGTTGGACGCCTGGAATGCGCCTTCAACAGAGTAGCTCGCACGGTAGTTTTTCGTCATCTTGTTGCCGTTTGCCGCCGTCGCGATGATGGCGATATCCGCTTTGGTGGCGATGTTGTAGCGAACGTTACCCTGAGATACATCGGCATACAGCTGATTTACGATGATTTGCAGGTTCACAGCGCCGTTCGGCCCCACCATATAACCGCGTGCGGTCATCTGTTTTTCCAGCACTTCTTGCAGCAGGAAGCGCAGATCGCGGGAGGCGGTCAGAGTAACCAGTTGGTTATTACGCGTAACTTTCGCCAGCGCCTGATCCTGACGCTGGTCGGCGCCGTTGATGCTCACAGTAACGCCCATCAGGCTTGGATCTTGTTGCGGCAGTGTGATTTTCGGCGATACGTCAATGGTTGTCGGCGGTGTTGCGCACCCTGCCAGCATAACCAGAGCAATTAATGGAAAGAGGATTTTCTTTAACATGTTCGGGCTCTCAGTGACTCTTAAGCGTGATAGATAAAAATTCCCGCCATCATAACATTGCCAACGGCGAGGGGAAGTGGTCAACGCATGTAAATTCATCGCGTTGTCTGTTTTCTGACCCTCGGTACACCTTACTTCGGGTTTTCGCAACCAAATGAATGGATAAGTCAGTAAACTTCATACGTTTGAATGAAAATATCAGACGAACGCTAAATTTTTGTTGTCATGATGTAATGTAAACGGTAAAAGCGGCTAGTATTTAAAGGGATGGGTGACATCTCAGCGTTGTCGGAGGAGATATTTCATGATGATACGTGAGCAAATAGAAGAAAAATTAAGGGCAGCGTTCGAACCCGTGTTCCTCGAAGTTGTGGATGAAAGCTATCGTCACAATGTTCCGGCAGGCTCTGAGAGCCACTTTAAGGTTGTGCTGGTCAGCGATCGCTTCACTGGCGAACGTTTTCTTAATCGCCACCGGATGATTTACGGTACGTTAACGGCAGAACTCTCCACAACCGTACATGCGCTGGCCCTGCATACCTATACCATTAAGGAGTGGGAAGGATTGCAGGATACGATCTTCGCATCGCCTCCTTGCCGTGGCGCAGGAAGCATCGCGTAGAAAAACGCATTTGCAACTGTTGGCGCTTTTCCAGTATGTTGCTACAGATTATGTGAAAACGGCCTGCGGGCCGTTTTGTTTTGTCTGAATTTTGAGCGAGATGTACAGTATTCAGACCAAAATTAGCCGGGAATTGTGAAAAAAGCCGCAGCAACGCGCGATAACCGTTCTCGACTCATAAAAGTGATGCCGCTATAATGCGGCGTCTTATTTTTCGGAATGTCTTCGGGATGATTCTGACGACAGGGAATGTGATTGATTATGAGAACATCCCGGTTCCGCGAAGCCAACAACCTGTGCTTGCGGAGTAGAGTTGACCGAGCACTGTGATTTTTTGAGGTAACAAGATGCAAGTTTCAGTTGAAACCACTCAAGGCCTTGGCCGCCGTGTAACGATTACTATCGCTGCTGACAGCATCGAGACCGCTGTGAAAAGCGAGCTGGTCAACGTAGCGAAGAAAGTGCGTATTGACGGCTTCCGCAAGGGCAAAGTACCGATGAATGTTGTTGCTCAGCGTTATGGCGCTTCTGTTCGCCAGGACGTTCTGGGTGACCTGATGAGCCGTAACTTCGTTGACGCGATCATCAAAGAAAAAATCAACCCGGCTGGCGCACCGAACTATGTTCCGGGCGAATACAAACTGGGCGAAGACTTCACCTACGCTGTAGAATTTGAAGTCTACCCGGAAGTTGAACTGACCGGTCTGGAATCCATCGAAGTTGAAAAACCGGTTGTTGAAGTGACCGACGCCGATGTTGACGTGATGCTGGACACCCTGCGTAAACAGCAGGCAACCTGGAAAGACAAAGATGGCGCTGCTGATGCAGAAGACCGTGTAACCATCGACTTCACCGGTTCTGTTGACGGTGAAGAGTTCGAAGGCGGCAAAGCGTCTGACTTCGTACTGGCGATGGGCCAGGGTCGTATGATCCCGGGCTTTGAAGACGGTATCAAAGGTCATAAAGCAGGCGAAGAGTTCACTATCGACGTGACCTTCCCGGAAGAATATCACGCTGAAAACCTGAAAGGTAAAGCCGCTAAATTCGCTATCAACCTGAAGAAAGTTGAAGAGCGCGAGCTGCCGGAACTGACCGAAGAATTCATCAAACGTTTCGGCGTTGAAGATGGTTCTGTTGCCGGTCTGCGTACTGAAGTGCGTAAAAACATGGAACGCGAACTGAAAGGCGCTGTGCGTAACCGCGTGAAGTCTCAGGCGATTGAAGGCCTGGTGAAAGCGAACGACATCGACGTTCCATCTGCGCTGATCGACAGCGAAGTTGACGTTCTGCGTCGTCAGGCTGCACAGCGTTTCGGCGGCAACGAGAAGCAAGCGCTGGAACTGCCGCGTGAACTGTTCGAAGAACAGGCTAAGCGTCGCGTTGTTGTCGGCCTGCTGCTGGGCGAAGTGATTCGCACTCAGGAACTGAAAGCTGACGAAGAGCGCGTTAAAGGTCTGATCGAAGAGATGGCTTCTGCGTACGAAGATCCGAAAGAAGTTATCGAGTTCTACAGCAAAAACAAAGAGCTGATGGACAACATGCGTAACGTCGCTCTGGAAGAGCAGGCCGTTGAAGCCGTTCTGGCGAAAGCGAAAGTGACTGAAAAAGCCACTTCCTTCAACGAACTGATGAACCAGCAGGCGTAATTCGTCGCTTAATTAGCACGAAATTCGCACAAGAGCCCGTCACCTCCAGGTGGCGGGCTTTTTTTTGTCACGCATTTTGCATGGAAGAGTGCGAAAACAGCGTTTCAGTGTTAGCGTTACAACAAAAGATTGTTATGCTTGAATTATGGCGATGCCGTACCCATAACAGAGGGACTAGCTGATAATCCGTCCATAAGGTTACAATCGGTACAGCAGGTTTTTTCAATTTTTATCCAGGAGACGGAAATGTCATACAGCGGCGAACGAGATAACTTTGCACCCCATATGGCGCTGGTGCCGATGGTCATTGAACAGACCTCACGTGGTGAGCGCTCTTTTGATATCTATTCTCGTCTACTTAAGGAACGTGTCATTTTTCTGACCGGCCAGGTCGAAGACCATATGGCTAACCTGATTGTGGCGCAGATGCTGTTCCTGGAAGCGGAAAACCCGGAAAAAGATATCTACCTGTACATTAACTCCCCAGGCGGGGTTATCACCGCAGGGATGTCTATCTACGACACCATGCAGTTTATTAAGCCGGACGTTAGCACGATTTGTATGGGCCAGGCGGCTTCTATGGGCGCGTTCCTGCTGACTGCTGGCGCAAAAGGCAAACGTTTCTGCCTGCCTAACTCTCGCGTCATGATTCACCAGCCTCTCGGCGGTTATCAGGGCCAGGCGACAGATATTGAAATTCATGCCCGTGAAATCCTGAAGGTGAAAGGGCGCATGAATGAACTTATGGCGCACCATACGGGTCAGTCTCTTGAGCAGATTGAACGTGATACCGAGCGCGACCGCTTCCTCTCCGCGTCTGAAGCGGTGGAGTACGGTCTGGTCGACTCGATTTTGACCCATCGTAATTGATGCCCAGGGCGCAGGTGTGCCGCTATAATACTATCCAGGGGCGGCACAACGCTGACAAGCGACTTGCGCCTGAGAATGGCATTTGCGTCGTCGTGTGCGGCACAAAGAACAAAGAAGAGGTTTTGACTCATGACAGATAAACGCAAAGATGGCTCGGGCAAATTGTTGTACTGCTCTTTTTGCGGCAAAAGCCAGCATGAAGTGCGCAAGCTGATTGCCGGTCCATCCGTGTATATCTGCGACGAATGTGTTGATCTATGTAACGACATCATTCGCGAAGAGATTAAGGAAGTGGCACCGCACCGTGAACGCAGTGCGCTGCCGACGCCACATGAAATTCGCAACCATCTGGACGATTATGTTATCGGCCAGGAGCAGGCGAAAAAAGTGCTGGCGGTCGCGGTATACAACCACTACAAACGTCTGCGCAACGGCGACACCAGCAATGGCGTTGAGTTGGGCAAAAGTAACATTCTGCTGATCGGGCCGACCGGTTCCGGTAAAACGCTGCTGGCCGAAACGCTGGCGCGTCTGCTGGACGTACCGTTCACCATGGCGGATGCCACCACCCTGACCGAAGCCGGTTATGTGGGCGAAGATGTTGAGAACATCATTCAGAAGCTGTTGCAAAAATGCGATTACGATGTGCAGAAAGCGCAGCGCGGTATTGTCTACATCGATGAAATCGACAAGATTTCCCGTAAGTCTGACAACCCGTCCATTACCCGTGACGTTTCCGGTGAAGGCGTACAGCAGGCGCTGTTGAAATTGATCGAAGGGACGGTTGCCGCCGTTCCACCGCAGGGAGGACGCAAGCATCCGCAGCAGGAGTTCTTGCAGGTTGATACCTCTAAGATCCTGTTTATCTGCGGCGGCGCGTTCGCCGGTCTGGATAAAGTGATTGCTAACCGTGTTGAAACCGGCTCCGGCATTGGTTTTGGCGCAACGGTCAAAGCGAAATCCGACAAGGCCAGCGAAGGCGAACTGCTGGCGCAGGTTGAGCCGGAAGATCTGATCAAATTTGGTCTGATTCCTGAGTTTATTGGTCGTCTGCCGGTTGTGGCGACGCTGAATGAGCTGAGTGAAGAAGCGCTGATCCAGATCCTGAAAGAACCGAAAAACGCCCTGACCAAACAGTATCAGGCGCTGTTTAACCTGGAAGGCGTCGATCTGGAATTTCGTGACGAAGCGCTGGATGCTATCGCGAAGAAAGCGATGGCGCGTAAAACCGGCGCCCGTGGTCTGCGTTCCATCGTTGAAGCGGCGCTGCTTGATACCATGTACGATCTGCCTTCTATGGAAGACGTCGAAAAAGTGGTTATCGACGAGTCCGTCATCGGCGGTCAGAGCAAGCCGTTGCTGATTTACGGCAAGCCGGAAGCGCAGCAGGCATCTGGTGAATAATTAACCAGCTCATACAATCAGTTAACGAAAAAGGGGGGATTTTATCCCCCCTTTTATTTTTCCGTAAACATGGCGTTGAATGTGTGGGAAACATCCCCATATACTGACATACATGTTAATGGCTGCGTGAAGCACAGTCGCGCAGTCTGATTACCTGGCGGACACTAAACTAAGAGAGAGCTCTATGAATCCTGAGCGTTCTGAACGCATTGAAATCCCCGTATTGCCGTTGCGCGATGTGGTGGTTTATCCGCACATGGTCATACCCTTATTTGTAGGGCGGGAAAAATCTATCCGTTGTCTGGAAGCGGCTATGGACCATGATAAAAAAATCATGCTGGTCGCCCAGAAAGAAGCATCAACGGATGAGCCGGGTGTAAACGATCTTTTCACCGTCGGGACCGTGGCCTCAATTTTGCAAATGCTGAAACTGCCTGACGGTACTGTCAAAGTGCTGGTTGAGGGGTTGCAGCGCGCGCGTATTTCTGCGCTGTCAGATAACGGCGAACACTTTTCCGCTAAGGCGGAATACCTTGAATCGCCGGCGATTGATGAGCGCGAGCAGGAAGTGCTGGTGCGCACTGCCATCAGTCAGTTCGAAGGCTACATCAAGCTGAACAAAAAAATCCCACCGGAAGTGCTGACGTCGCTCAATAGCATTGACGATCCTGCGCGTCTGGCGGACACCATCGCAGCCCATATGCCGCTGAAACTGGCGGATAAGCAGTCCGTGCTGGAGATGTCCGACGTTAACGAACGTCTGGAATATCTGATGGCGATGATGGAATCTGAAATCGATCTGTTGCAGGTTGAGAAGCGTATTCGCAACCGCGTTAAAAAGCAGATGGAGAAATCTCAGCGTGAGTACTATCTGAATGAGCAAATGAAAGCCATTCAGAAAGAACTGGGCGAGATGGACGACGCGCCGGATGAAAACGAAGCGCTGAAGCGTAAAATCGATGCGGCAAAAATGCCGAAAGAGGCAAAAGAGAAAGCGGAAGCAGAATTGCAGAAGCTGAAAATGATGTCTCCGATGTCGGCGGAAGCGACGGTTGTACGCGGCTACATCGACTGGATGGTGCAGGTGCCGTGGAACGCGCGTAGCAAGGTCAAAAAAGACCTGCGTCAGGCACAGGAAATTCTCGACACAGACCATTACGGTCTGGAGCGTGTGAAAGATCGTATCCTTGAGTATCTCGCGGTACAAAGCCGTGTAAACAAAATCAAAGGGCCGATCCTGTGTCTGGTTGGGCCGCCGGGGGTAGGTAAAACCTCTCTGGGCCAGTCCATCGCCAAAGCGACCGGGCGTAAATATATCCGTATGGCGCTCGGTGGCGTGCGTGATGAAGCAGAAATCCGCGGCCACCGCCGGACATACATCGGCTCTATGCCGGGTAAACTGATCCAGAAAATGGCCAAAGTGGGCGTTAAAAACCCACTGTTCCTGCTCGATGAGATCGACAAAATGTCTTCCGACATGCGTGGCGATCCGGCCTCTGCGCTGCTTGAGGTGCTGGACCCTGAGCAGAACGTGGCGTTCAGCGATCACTACCTGGAAGTGGATTACGATCTCAGCGACGTGATGTTCGTTGCCACCTCCAACTCCATGAACATTCCGGCGCCACTGCTGGATCGTATGGAAGTGATTCGTCTGTCCGGTTATACCGAAGACGAGAAGCTGAACATTGCTAAACAGCACCTGCTGCCGAAACAGATCGAGCGTAACGCGCTGAAGAAAGGCGAGCTGACGGTTGAGGATAGCGCCATTATCGGCATTATCCGTTACTACACCCGTGAAGCGGGCGTGCGTAGCCTGGAGCGTGAAATCTCCAAACTGTGCCGCAAAGCCGTGAAACAGCTGCTGCTGGATAAGTCTCTGAAACACATTGTGATCGATGGCGATAACCTGCATGACTATCTCGGCGTACAGCGCTTTGACTATGGCCGCGCGGACAACGAAAACCGTGTGGGTCAGGTAACGGGTCTGGCATGGACGGAAGTGGGCGGCGACCTGCTGACCATCGAAACCGCCTGTGTGCCGGGTAAAGGCAAACTGACTTACACCGGTTCTCTCGGTGAGGTTATGCAGGAATCTATTCAGGCTGCGCTGACCGTGGTGCGTGCGCGTGCGGAAAAACTGGGTATTAATCCAGACTTTTACGAAAAACGTGACATCCACGTTCACGTACCGGAAGGGGCGACGCCGAAAGACGGCCCGAGCGCCGGTATTGCGATGTGTACCGCGCTGGTCTCCTGCCTGACGGGTAATCCTGTTCGCGCTGATGTGGCGATGACCGGGGAAATTACCCTGCGAGGCCAGGTACTGCCTATCGGCGGCCTGAAAGAGAAACTGCTGGCGGCGCACCGTGGCGGGATCAAAACCGTGTTAATTCCGTTTGAGAATAAACGCGATCTGGAAGAGATTCCAGACAATGTTATTGCCGATCTGGACATTCATCCGGTGAAACGCATTGAGGAAGTTCTGACTCTTGCGTTGCAAAATGAGCCGTCCGGCATACAGGTTGTCACCGCAAAATAGTGACCTCGCGCAAATAGCGCTAAGAAAAACAGGGCTGGCAGGGCATTTCGTGCTTGCCAGCCTTTTTTTGTATAGCTAATTTAGATGACGGATCGGGCTTGCCATCATTAACGGGTGTTGTAAGGGCATGGCAGGCCTGATATAACTGCTGCGCGGTCGCACTTTGAAGGATTCCGGTGCGATATAAATTATAAAAGAGGAAGAGAAGAGTGAATAAATCTCAACTGATCGACAAAATTGCTGCAGGGGCTGATATCTCTAAGGCTGCGGCTGGACGTGCGTTAGATGCAATTATTGCTTCTGTCACTGAATCACTGAAAGAAGGTGATGATGTAGCGCTGGTAGGTTTTGGTACTTTTGCTGTTAAAGAGCGTGCTGCCCGTACTGGTCGCAACCCGCAAACAGGTAAAGAGATCACCATCGCCGCCGCTAAAGTGCCGGGTTTCCGTGCAGGTAAAGCGCTGAAAGACGCGGTAAACTAAGAGCTTCTCCCCCTGGGGATGTGACAAAGTACAAGGGCGCATCATCTGATGTGCCTTTTTTATTTGTCCAGTACTACTTTATTTGAGTTTATGCTGGTTGTGGGCTGACAATTACCCCGGTTTCTTGTCACAATACAGCTTTCCGCGCAGCGTTCAGAAAACGCTATGCTGCGTGAAGTATGAATACGCAAAACAGTCACCTACAGCGGAGTGTGGTTACACCATGATGGACAGCTTACGCACGGCTGCTAACAGTCTCGTGCTCAAGATTATTTTCGGTATCATTATCGTGTCGTTCATTTTGACCGGCGTGAGTGGTTACCTGATTGGCGGAAGCAATAACTACGCCGCAAAAGTGAATGACCAGGAAATCAGCCGCTCGCAGTTTGAGAATGCGTTTAACAGCGAACGTAATCGTATGCAGCAGCAGCTGGGCGATCAGTATTCTGAACTGGCGGCGAATGAAGGCTACATGAAAACGCTGCGTCAGCAGGTACTGAATCGTCTTATCGATGAAGCCTTGCTGGATCAATACGCGCATGAGCTTAAACTCAGCATCAGCGACGAACAGGTTAAGCAGGCCATCTTTTCAACGGCGGCTTTCCAGGTTGACGGCAAATTTGATAACAACCGCTACAACGCGATTGTGAATCAGATGGGGATGACCGCCGATCAGTATGCTCAGGCATTGCGTAACCAGCTCACCACCCAGCAACTGATTGCTGGCGTTGCCGGTACTGATTTCATGCTGAAAGGTGAAACGGACGAGCTGGCGGCGTTAGTCGCGCAGCAGCGTGTGGTGCGTGAAGCGACGATTGACGTAAACGCACTGGCTGCGAAGCAGCAGGCTACCGATCAGGAAGTGTCCAGCTACTACGAGCAGAACAAGAACCGCTTTATGACCCCGGAGCAGTTCCGCGTGAGCTACATCAAGCTGGATGCGGCTGCCATGCAGGAAACGGTCAACGATGCGGATATCCAGTCTTACTATGACCAGCATCAGGATCAGTTCACCCAGCCGCAGCGTAACCGTTACAGCGTCATTCAGACCAAAACGGAAGATGAAGCGAAAGCGGTGCTGGACGCGCTGAACAAAGGCGGTGATTTTGCCGCGCTGGCGAAAGAGAAATCCGCAGACATTATCTCTGCGCGCAACGGCGGCGATATGGGCTGGCTGGAAGACGCCACCACGCCGGACGAACTGAAAAATGCCGGCCTGAAAGAAAAAGGCCAGCTGTCTGGCGTGATTAAATCCTCTGTTGGCTTCCTGGTTGCGCGTCTGGATGATGTTCAGCCTGCGAAAGTGAAACCGCTGAGCGAAGCGCGTGATGACATTGCCGCGAAAGTGAAGCAGGAAAAAGCGCTGGATGCCTATTACGCGCTGCAACAAAAAGTCAGCGATGCGGCGAGCAACGATACCGAATCTCTGGCGGGCGCTGAACAGGCCGCTGGCGTGAAAGCGGTTGAAACCGGCTGGTTCAGCCATGACAACCTGCCAGAAGAGCTGAATTTTAAACCGGTTGCCGATGCTATCTTCAACGGTGGTCTGGTTGGCGAGAACGGTACGCCGGGCAGCAACTCCGATATCATCACCGTGGATGGCGACCGCGCATTCGTGCTGCGCATCAGCGAGCATAAACCTGAAGCGGTTAAGCCTCTGGCTGACGTGAAAGAGCAGGTGGCTGCGCTCGTTAAGCACAACAAAGCAGAGCAGCAGGCAAAACTGGATGCTGACAAACTGCTGGTTGAGCTGAAAGCGGGTAAAGGCGCAGAAGCGATGAAAGCGGCCGGTCTGAGCTTTGGCGAAGCGAAAACGCTGAGCCGTACCGGGCAGGACCCGGTAAGCCAGGCTGCGTTTGCGCTGGGTCTGCCAGAGAAAGATAAGCCGAGCTATGGCGTCGCTAACGATATGCAGGGCAACGTTGTGCTGCTGGCGCTGGACGACGTGAAAGCGGGCTCTATGCCGGAAGAGCAGAAAAAAGCGATGGTTCAGGGTATTACCCAGAATAACGCACAGATTACCTTTGAAGCGCTGATGAGTAACCTGCGTAAAGCGGCGAAAATCAAAGTCGGCGATGCGCTGGAACAGCAGTAATCACCGAGACGCTTCGCAAAAAACTGCAAAAAGTTGTAACCCTCAAAGGCCGCCTTCGCGGCCTTTTCCATTTCTGATATTTGCTATTTGTTTGCCTTTCGCCGCCCCGCTATCGTGATGCCACTGTTAACACACAAGGAGAAAACAGTATGAAACATGGAATCAACGCACTGCTGGTCACGATGACTCTGGCCTGCGCAGGCATGACGCACAACGCGCTGGCTGCCGGAACGGTAGAGAAAAATCAGGCGGTACAAACAAAGGCGGATTCGTCTGCGTCCGCGCAGACTAAAGCCTCCGTGCCAGCAAAGGCCAGCGATGATGAAGGCGCGAGGGTCAGTATCAACACGGCTTCAGCGGAAGATCTGGCGCGGGTGATGAATGGCGTCGGGCTGAAAAAAGCGCAGGCGATAGTCAACTATCGGGAAGAGTATGGGCCGTTTAAAACGGTGGATGATTTAAAGCAGGTTCCGGGGATGGGGAGTTCGCTGGTGGAACGCAATCTGGCGGTGTTGACGCTGTAATAACTTGCACTGTGGCAAAAGTTTGCCAGGATAATGAGGTCATACCAGTTATGGCCTCTGTTCCTATAACAACAACGTAAGGTTATTGCGCTATGCAAACACAAATCAAAGTCCGTGGTTATCACCTTGATGTTTATCAGCACGTTAATAATGCCCGCTATCTTGAGTTTCTTGAAGAAGCACGCTGGGATGGGCTGGAAAACAGTGACAGCTTTCAATGGATGACGGCCCGCAACATCGCTTTTGTGGTGGTGAATATTAATATTAACTACCGTCGCCCTGCCGTGCTGAGCGATCTGCTGACCGTCACCAGTCAGGTGCAGCAGTTAAACGGGAAGAGCGGCATTTTAAGCCAGGTCATTACGCTTGAGCCGGAAGGGCAGGTTGTGGTGGACGCACAGATTACTTTTGTCTGTATTGATTTGAAAACGCAGAAAGCATTGCCGCTGGAAGGTGAGTTACGCGAGAAACTGGAGCAGATGGTGAAGTAACGGAAAGTTGCCTGATGGCGCTTCGCTTATCAGGCCTGCGGGCGACATTGACCACGGTGAATGTCGCCAGGCCGGATAAGGTGCGTGCACTGCCATCCGGCAAAACGATCACTTTAACCCTGTTTTCTGCTTCATTGCCGCCATCACTGCCGGTTTATCCGCCAGATAATGGTTCAGGCCGTTGGCGCGCAGATTACAGGCGGCGCACTGCCCGCAACCGTCACCTTTGATGCCGTTATAACAGGTCAGCGTCTCTTCACGCACCAGATCCAGCTTGCCCCAGTAATCAGCGAGTGCCCAGGTTTCGGCTTTATCAATCCACATCAGCGGGGTTTCAAAGCGAATATCCTTCGCCATACCCAGGGTGACGGCATGATTCAGCGCTTTGACAAACTCATCGCGGCAGTCCGGGTAGCCGGAGAAATCCGTCTCGCAAACGCCGGTGATCACCGCTTCGGCTTTCACCTGATAGGCATAAATCGCCGCCAGAGTCAGAAACAGAATATTACGCCCAGGGACAAACGTATTCGGAATACCGTCGGCATCCGGTTCATAGTCCGGTACGGGAATGTTATCGCGCGTCAGGCTACTGACCGCCAGTTCGCTCAGCAGCGTTACGTCCAGCACCTTATGCGCACGCGCGCCGAGTTTTAAGGCCAGATTACGTGCGACATCAATCTCAGCGCGATGACGCTGACCATAATCAAAGGTGACACAGTGCACTTCATCATACTGATGCAGCGCTTGCGCCAGACAGGTTGTGGAGTCCTGGCCTCCACTGAATACAACGACGGCACGTTTCATAACTTATCCTGACAAAAACGAAAAACGCTATGGTAGCGCCTGCGGATGGCCGCGACCAGCTTCTTCACCGCGCGGCGGCGGAAGCCATGCTTTCTCAAACTCAAACCAGCCGCGTGGATTGAGTTGAACGCCATTGACGCCCGGCGGCGCGCTAATACGGTAGTGATAGTTAAAAAGCGGCGTAAGCGTGGCGTCATTCATCAGACTCGTGAATACCTGTTGTAACGCAGTATAGCGGTCGTCTTCACCGGGCTGCGTTTGTAAGGCATCCAGCGTGGCCTGAAGATGGGCGAAAGCAGGGGCATCCAGCACATGCGGCCAGAGTTGATCGCAGCGTAGCCACTGCTCAAGCGTATATTCCGGCGCTTCGCCAATCAGCCTGTCGCCCATCATGAGATCCGCTTTTGCCAGCGAAGGGCAGTTATCCCAGTTTTTCGCGTTGTGGAAAATCAACGTTAATTCACAGCCGAGCGTTGCCAGATATTGCTGGAGTTGCTCCGCCATGGTGTGCAATTCAACGGGAAGGTGATAGACCAGCGTCAGTTTTTTCGGTAATTCAACGGATTCCAGCCCCTTCCATTGCGGCATTACCCAGCCTGGCAGCAGCGCGTTGCTGGGCGTGATCAGATTTTCATCTACCGGCAGCGTCTGTAATAACGACGTATGATGAATGATGTCTACCAGGCGACGCGCCTGTTGCAGGCTGAGTTTCGAGCCTTTTTTAAGCGTCAGGTAGCAAAATCCCAGGCTAATACCGCTGCTCACCTGGCTAAGTGAGGCCAGCTCCTCAGGGTTGCCGATGGCAATCTGTACCGGATGACGGCAGCTGGTGCCTAAATCCTGGTCAAAAAGCTGAGGCGTGATCCAGTATTCAATCGCCTTTAGCAGCGGGTGGCAAAGGTGATAATTGTCGTGGCTTTCCAGGCGTACCAGCTCCGGCGTAAATAACGTCAGCCGAAAAGGCCCGGTGCCTGACAGCGGCTGATGCGGGTGCGCCAGGTGGCTACAGTAGCTTGCCAGACGGTGCGCCAGCCAGTAATCAGGGCGATGGAGAATGAACGTCAGGCATTGCGGATGGGTGACTTCAATACGCTTGATGCTGATAAACAATTTATTGAGGGCTGGCAGGTCAAGCAGCATCAGCAGGCGTGCGTGCAGCTGCGCAGTTTCTACCGTATCGCCATTATGCCAGTGCAGGGTAGAGCGAATATAAAAATCCCAGCGCATACCGTCGGCGGAGATATCCCAGTGATGTGCTAAATCCCCGCAGGGGCGCTGGCTGGCGTTGTCAAAGCGGGTGAGGCCGGAGAAAATTTGTCCCGCAAGATGCTGTTCTGCGCGACCGGGCAGAAATCCCGGATGCAACGGGTCCAGCGGACGATAGTAGGGAATACGCAGGGTCGGCGTGTCGTTTTGCCACTGCCCGCCCATAAACGGTTGCAGCATGGTACGCAGTTCGCCTGGCGCCAGCTGTGCCAGCTCCAGCACATTAAGCTGCTGACCTTTTTCCAGCGCTTGTTCCATCATGGTATTGCGCAGTGACTCCGGCGTGACCAGAAATTGCAGTTTACCGCGCTTACCCCGCCCGGATTGCGCTTCCCATGTTAACCAGCCGGCTTCCTGCGCCTGACGTAGTAGCGTACGGACGTGGCGTTCGCTACAAAAACAGCGCTCCGCCAGTTCTCCAACGGTGACCGACTGAGGTTCTCCGGCCGAGGGCTGCCAGAGACGTTGATATTGTTTTAAACGGTTGAGAAGTCGCATTGAAACCCGGAACAATTCATTTTATCTATTCACTATTACTTCCGTATATCTCAGGTGATACTCAATCACAAGTTAATTGCGTCACAGTGTGGAGAAAGAGATGGCTCGTCTGGCTGCATTTGATATGGATGGCACGCTTTTGATGCCAAACCACCATCTGGGTCATGAGACCCTTGCAACGCTGGTGCGCCTGCGTGAACGCGATATCACTTTGACGTTTGCGACCGGTCGGCATGTGCTGGAAATGCGGCATATTCTGGGGGCCATCTCAATGGATGCGTTTTTGATAACCGGCAACGGGACGCGCATTCATTCGCAGGAAGGCGATATGCTGCATCGCCAGGATCTGGACCCCGCCATTGCCGATCGCGTATTGCACCAGGCGTGGGATACCCGGGCCAGTATGCACGTATTCAACGATAACGGCTGGTTTACGGGGAGCGCGATCCCCGCGCTATTACAGGCGCATGTCTACAGCGGGTTCCACTATCAGATCGTGGATGTCAAACGTATCCCGGCTCACCAGGTCACTAAGATCTGTTTCTGTGGCGATCACGATGATCTGATCCGGCTGCGTATTCAACTGAATGAGGCGCTGGGCGAGCGGGCGAATCTCTGCTTTTCCGCTGTGGATTGTCTGGAAGTGCTGCCGCTCGGCTGTAATAAAGGTTCCGCGCTGGCGGTATTAAGCGACCATTTGGGGCTGTCGCTGACGGAATGCATGGCGTTTGGCGATGCGATGAACGATCGCGAAATGCTGGAGAGCGTGGGACGTGGTTTGATTATGGGCAACGCGATGCCGCAACTGATCGCTGAACTGCCGCATCTTTCAGTGATTGGCCATTGTCGTAATCAGGCGGTCTCTCACTTTTTAACGCATTGGCTGGATAATCCGCATCTACCTTATTCCCCCGAATGAGCGATCCTTTCCAGCAAGCCAGGCCCGTAAAGCCTGGCTTTTTTTATGCCGCTTAACGGACGTTCAGCAGTTGGGCAATTTCCGCCTGCCACGGCGCTAAATCGCCAATGTGATCGTTAACCCACTGGGGATTGTAATAGGTGTCGAGATAGCGTTCGCCGCTGTCACACAGCAGCGTGACGAGAGAACCGGTCTCTCCGGCGTCGCGCATTCTGGCTGCGATCTGCAACGTTCCCCACATATTAGTGCCAGTGGAGGCGCCCACTTTACGGCCCAGCTGCGTTTCCAGCCAGTGCGCGGTCGCGACGCTGGCGGCGTCAGGTACGCGCAGCATTTCGTCCACCACATCCGGGATGAAGGAAGGTTCCACGCGCGGGCGGCCAATCCCCTCAATTTTGCTGCCCACCGGGCTGCGCAATGTAGCGTCGCGATCCTGCCAGTAGGGCAGGAAGACCGAGTTTTCCGGGTCAACCACCATCAGGCGCGTGTCATACCCATGACAGCGAATATAGCGGCCAATTGTCGCTGACGTGCCGCCTGTCCCCGCGCTCATCACGATATGCTTCGGCACCGGATTCGGCTCACGCTGCATCTGATGGAAAATACTGTCGGCGATATTATTATTGCCGCGCCAGTCGGTGGCGCGTTCGGCATAGGTGAACTGATCCATATAGTGACCGTTCAGTTCGTGCGCCAGTTGCTCAGAGGCGGCGTAAATCTCGCAGGCGCTTTCGACAAAGTGGCAGCGACCGCCATAAAACGCAATTTGTTCAATTTTGCGTTTTGCCGTGCAGGAAGGCATTACCGCGATAAACGGCAGGCCGAGCAGTCGGGCGAACCAGGCTTCGGAAACCGCCGTTGAACCGGAGGAGGATTCAATAATGGTCGTGTTTTCTTTAATCCAGCCGTTACACAACCCATACAGGAACAATGAACGCGCCAGACGGTGCTTCAGGCTGCCGGTCGGATGGGTGCTTTCATCCTTCAGGTAGATCTGGATGCCCGGAAACGCCGGTAGCGACAACCGGATCAGATGCGTGTCGGCTGAACGCTGATAGTCAGCGTTAATTTCATTAATGGCGTTTTTAACCCAGGTGCTATTCATCATTAATTTCCATTTGTCATTTTGTGCCCAGATTAGCGAAAAGCACGGAAAAAATTGTTGCCATTTCACCTTTAAAATAGAATGTAAGGAGAAAAATCTTCTCTGTGGGGTGGGTATGTTAGATAAAATTGACCGTAAGCTGCTGCTTTTGTTGCAGCAGGACTGCACCCTCTCTTTGCAGGCGCTGGCCGATGCCGTTAATCTGACCACCACACCCTGCTGGAAACGGCTGAAACGTCTGGAAGACGACGGCATTCTCCTCGGTAAAGTCGCGCTACTGGACCCAGAGAAATTGGGTCTGGGGTTAACGGCGTTCGTACTGATCAAAACCCAGCATCACAGCAGTGAATGGTACAGCCGCTTCGTGACGGTGGTCACCGAAATGCCGGAAGTGCTGGGGTTCTGGCGTATGGCCGGGGAATACGACTATCTGATGCGGGTTCAGGTAGCAGATATGAAGCGTTATGACGACTTCTACAAACGTCTGGTGAACAGTGTTCCGGGATTGTCAGACGTAACGTCGAGCTTTGCGATGGAACAGATTAAGTACACAACCGCTCTGCCTATTGAATAATTCTCCCGGAAAATATTGCCGGAAATCATGTCAGGATATAACGCGTGCGATTATTTGCTCAATTAAGCTGGTACTTCCGTCGGGAGTGGCGTCGCTATCTCGGCGCCGTGGCCTTGCTTATCATTATCGCTGTCCTCCAGCTGATCCCGCCCAAAGTGGTCGGGATCGTTGTGGATGGCGTCACTGCGCAACATTTCACTACCGGTCAGGTATTGATGTGGGTGGGCACGATGGCCATGATTGCGGTAATCGTCTATTTGTTGCGCTATGTCTGGCGCGTGTTGCTGTTCGGCGCCTCTTATCAACTGGCGGTTGAACTGCGTGAAGATTACTACCGCCAGCTCAGTCGCCAGCATCCTGAATTTTATCTGCGACACCGCACCGGCGACTTAATGGCGCGCGCGACTAACGACGTCGATCGTGTCGTCTTTGCCGCCGGTGAAGGGGTGCTCACGCTGGTGGATTCGCTGGTGATGGGCTGCGCCGTGCTGATCGTGATGTCAACGCAGCTCAGTTGGCAACTGACGCTGTTCGCGCTGCTGCCTATGCCGATTATGGCGCTGATGATCAAGCGCTACGGCGACCGTCTGCATAACCGCTTCAAACTGGCGCAGGCGGCGTTTTCCAGCCTGAACGATCGTACCCAGGAGAGCCTGACCAGCATTCGCATGATCAAAGCTTTTGGCCTTGAAGATCGACAGTCGTCGCTGTTTGCGGCGGACGCGGAAGACACCGGGAAGAAAAACATGCGGGTAGCGCGTATCGACGCCCGTTTTGATCCCACGATTTATATTGCCATCGGCATGGCTAATCTGCTCGCCATCGGCGGCGGAAGCTGGATGGTAGTGCACGGTACGCTGACGCTTGGGGAACTGACCAGCTTTATGATGTACCTCGGGCTGATGATCTGGCCTATGTTAGCGCTGGCCTGGATGTTTAACATTGTGGAGCGCGGTAGCGCAGCGTACAGCCGTATCCGCGCGATGCTGGCGGAAGCGCCGGTCGTCAACGACGGAACGGAGACGGTGCCGGAAGGGCGGGGAGAGCTGACGGTCTCCATTCGTGAATTCAGCTACCCGCAAACCGCGCATCCGGCGCTGGAAAATGTGCAATTCCAGCTTGAGCCAGGGCAGATGCTGGGGATCTGCGGGCCGACGGGCGCGGGGAAAAGCACTCTTCTTTCGCTTATTCAGCGCCATTTCGATATTACGCAGGGGGATATCCGTTTTCATGATATTCCGCTGACGCGCTTGCAGCTTGATAGCTGGCGCAGTCGCCTGGCGGTCGTCAGCCAGACGCCGTTCCTGTTCTCCGACACGGTCGGCAATAACATCGCGCTGGGGCGCCCAAACGCGACGCAGGAAGAGATTGAACAGGTGGCGCGGCTGGCCCGCGTGCATGAGGATATTTTGCGTCTGCCTCAAGGATATGACACCGAAGTGGGCGAACGCGGCGTCATGCTGTCCGGCGGGCAAAAACAGCGCATTTCTATTGCGCGTGCGTTACTGCTCAATGCGGAAATCCTGATTCTGGATGATGCGCTGTCGGCGGTGGATGGCCGTACCGAACACCAGATTCTGCATAATTTACGCCAGTGGGGAGAGGGGCGCACCGTGATTATTAGCGCGCACCGCTTATCCGCTCTGACGGAAGCCAACGAGATTATCGTGATGCAGCATGGTCATATCGCCCAGCGTGGCGATCACGATGAATTAGTGCTGCAAACGGGCTGGTATCGCGATATGTATCGCTATCAGCAACTGGAGGCGGCGCTGACTGACGCTCCTGAAATCAACGAGGAGACGGCAGATGCGTAGTTTTGGACAGTTATGGCCGACCCTGAAAAGGCTGCTGGCGTATGGTTCGCCGTGGCGTAAACCGCTTGTCATCGCCGTGGTGATGCTGTGGATCGCGGCGGCGGCGGAAGTCAGCGGCCCGTTACTTATCAGCTACTTTATCGACAATATGGTCGCGAAGAGCCACCTGCCGCTGGGCACGGTCGCGGGGCTGGTGGCGGCGTACATTGGCTTACAGTTTCTGGCGGCGGGGCTGCATTATGCGCAGTCGCTGTTGTTTAATCAGGCGGCCGTCGGCGTAGTGCAACAGCTGCGTACCGATGTGATGGATGCCGCTTTGCGCCAGCCACTGAGCGCCTTTGACACGCAGCCGGTGGGGCAACTGATCTCTCGCGTGACCAATGATACGGAAGTCATCCGCGACCTTTACGTTACGGTCGTGGCGACGGTGCTGCGTAGCGCGGCGTTAATTGGCGCGATGCTGGTCGCCATGTTCAGCCTCGACTGGCGGATGGCGCTGGTCGCGATGGCGATTTTCCCGGCGGTGCTGGTGGTGATGGTGATTTACCAGCGCTATAGCACGCCGATTGTGCGCCGCGTGCGGGCATATCTGGCGGACATCAATGATGGCTTCAATGAGGTCATTAACGGCATGAGCGTCATTCAGCAGTTCCGCCAGCAGGCGCGGTTCGGCGAGAGAATGGGGGAGGCCAGCCGCTCGCACTATATGGCGCGGATGCAGACCCTGCGACTGGACGGTTTTTTATTGCGCCCGCTGCTCAGCCTTTTTTCCGCGCTGATCCTCTGCGGATTACTGATGCTGTTTAGCTTTACCTCGCGCGGCACCATTGAAGTCGGGGTGTTGTACGCCTTTATCAGCTATCTGGGGCGTCTGAACGAGCCATTGATTGAACTGACGACCCAACAGTCGATGTTGCAACAGGCTGCGGTGGCGGGGGAGCGCGTATTCGAACTGATGGACGGCCCACGCCAGGATTATGGTCGGGATGAGCGCCCGTTGCAGTCGGGCAGGATTGACGTTGATGACGTCTCCTTCGCCTACCGTGACGACAATCTGGTGCTGCAAAACATTACGCTCTCCGTTCCGTCGCGCAGCTTTGTGGCGCTGGTCGGGCATACCGGCAGCGGCAAGAGTACCCTCGCCAGCCTGCTGATGGGGTATTACCCGCTTACACAGGGAGACATTCGCCTTGACGGTCGTTCGCTGTCAACGCTGAGCCACGGGGTTTTACGTCAGGGAGTCGCGATGGTGCAGCAGGACCCGGTGGTGATGGCGGATACGTTCCTGGCGAACGTTACGCTGGGGCGTGATATTTCTGAGGAACAGGTCTGGCAGGCGCTGGAAACTGTGCAACTGGCGGAGCTGGCGCGTAGTCTGAGCGAGGGTATCCACACCCGGCTGGGCGAGCAGGGCAATAATCTGTCCGTCGGGCAGAAACAACTGCTGGCGCTGGCGCGGGTGCTGGTTGATACGCCGCAGGTTCTGATTCTGGATGAAGCCACCGCCAGCATTGACTCCGGTACTGAGCAGGCGATTCAGCAAGCGCTGGCGGCAGTGCGTGAACACACCACGCTGGTGGTGATTGCACATCGCCTGTCAACCATTGTTGATGCGGACACCATTCTGGTGCTGCATCGCGGGCAGGCGGTCGAGCGCGGTACGCATCAACAACTGCTTGAAGCGCAAGGGCGTTACTGGCAGATGTACCAACTACAGCTTGCCGGTGAAGAGCTGGCGGCCAGCGCGCGTGAGGAATCGCTCAGCTCCTGATGGCGCTGCGCTTATCAGGCCTACGGACAATGCGCTCTTGTAGGCCGAATAAGGTGCTTACGCCGCCAACCGGCAATCAACAATCTGGTGCAAAAATGTAACGTACCATGCACCGTTATAGTGCGTTTTTTCTTTTCCTTCCCCAGCCGCACCCTACCAGCCTGAATTATCCCGCGTTTTTCATTTCTGGCACACCCCTTGCAATATCCCTGTCGTGAAGCGGCAGACATTATCGAATTCTGACAGGAGGGGATCTATGAAGCTGGTTACCGTGGTAATCAAACCGTTCAAACTGGAAGACGTCCGTGAAGCACTGTCTTCGATTGGTATTCAAGGGCTGACAGTCACCGAAGTGAAAGGCTTCGGGCGTCAGAAAGGTCATGCCGAGCTGTACCGCGGTGCGGAATACAGCGTCAACTTCCTGCCCAAAGTGAAGATTGATGTGGCGATTGCCGACGACCAGCTTGATGAAGTCATTGAGGTCATCAGCAAGGCGGCCTACACCGGAAAAATTGGCGACGGCAAAATTTTTGTCGCTGAGCTGCAACGTGTCATTCGTATTCGTACCGGCGAAGCCGACGAAGCGGCACTGTAACTCCTGGCACACAGTGATAGGGAACGAAAAGATGAAGATAGCAACGATGAAAACTGGCCTTGCTTCACTGGCTTTGCTTCCAGGTCTGGCAATGGCGGCTCCGGCGGTTGTGGATAAAGCCGACAATGCCTTTATGATGATTTGCACCGCGCTGGTGCTGTTCATGACCATTCCGGGCATTGCCCTGTTTTATGGCGGATTGATCCGTGGAAAGAACGTGCTGTCGATGTTGACGCAGGTTGCCGTCACCTTCGCGCTGGTCTGTATTTTATGGGTTGTTTACGGTTATTCGCTGGCCTTTGGCGAGGGGAACAACTTCTTTGGCGACTTCAACTGGGTGATGCTGAAAAATATTGAGCTCACGGCAGTGATGGGCAGTTTCTACCAGTATATTCACGTTGCTTTCCAGGGCTCTTTCGCCTGCATTACCGTCGGGCTGATCGTGGGGGCGCTGGCTGAACGTATCCGCTTCTCTGCGGTACTGATTTTCGTGGTGGTGTGGCTGACGCTCTCCTATATCCCGATTGCGCATATGGTCTGGGGCGGCGGTTTGCTGGCTTCTCACGGCGCGCTGGATTTTGCGGGCGGTACGGTCGTGCATATCAATGCGGCGATTGCTGGTCTGGTGGGCGCTTATCTGATTGGCAAGCGTGTCGGCTTTGGTAAAGAGGCGTTCAAACCCCATAACCTGCCGATGGTTTTCACCGGCACCGCGATCCTCTATATCGGCTGGTTTGGCTTTAACGCCGGGTCGGCGGGCATGGCGAACGAGATTGCTGCACTGGCCTTTGTTAACACCGTGGTGGCAACGGCTGCCGCTATTCTGGGGTGGATTTTCGGCGAGTGGGCGCTGCGCGGTAAACCGTCTCTGCTGGGCGCCTGCTCCGGCGCTATCGCGGGACTGGTCGGCATAACGCCAGCCTGTGGTTACATTGGCGTCGGCGGCGCGTTGATTCTCGGTGTCGTTGCGGGGCTGGCGGGTCTGTGGGGCGTGACGATGCTTAAACGTCTGCTGCGTGTGGACGATCCTTGTGATGTGTTTGGCATCCACGGCGTTTGCGGCATCGTTGGGTGTATCCTGACCGGGATCTTTGCATCCACCACGCTCGGCGGTGTAGGGTTTGCCGAAGGCGTGACGATGGGGCATCAGCTGCTGGTACAGCTGGAGAGTATCGCTATCACCATCGTCTGGTCTGGCGTAGTGGCGTTTATCGGCTACAAACTGGCGGATATCACCGTTGGGCTGCGCGTACCGGAAGAGCAGGAGCGCGAAGGTCTGGACGTCAACAGCCACGGCGAGAATGCGTATAACGCCTGATCATCAACAGGCCGGAGGCGACGCTTGTGCGTCGCCATTCGGCCATTTTCAATTGCGATTGCGCATCACGCCTTCCTGAACGGTCGACGCGACCATCACGCCATCCCGCGTGTAAAACTCCCCACGAACAAAACCACGGGCGCTGGAAGCCGAGGTGCTCTCTACGCTGTACAGCAACCATTCGTTCATGTTGAAAGGGCGATGGAACCACATTGAATGGTCGATCGTGGCAATTTGCAGACCTTTCTCCAGGAAGCCGATGCCGTAGGGTTGCAGCGCGACGGGCAGGAAATTCAGATCGGAAGCATAACCCAGCAGATACTGATGAATGCGGATATCATCCGGTATCGTACCGTTGGCGCGGATCCAGACCTGGCGCGTCGGGTTCGCAACGTGGCCTTTTAACGGGTTGTGGAACTCTACCGGGCGGATCTCCAGCGGGCGGTCGCTGATAAATTTCTCTTTCAGCACGGGCGGCAGCAGATGCGCCAATGAACGGGCGATCTCCGTCTCCGATTGCAGCGTTTCCGGCGCAGGGGCGTCCGGCATGGTTTTCTGATGCTCAAATCCCTCTTCCGGTGCCTGGAAGGAGGCTGTCATATAGAAAATAGGCTTCCCGTTCTGGATGGCGGCGACGCGACGCGCGCTGAAACTGTTGCCGTCGCGCAGAACTTCCACATCGTAAATAATGGGCTTCAGGCTGTCGCCGGGGCGCAGAAAGTAGCTGTGAAAAGAGTGAACCAGACGTTGTTCAGGTACGGTCTCTTTGGCGGCATACAGCGCCTGACCGACCACCTGACCACCAAAAACCTGACGTAATCCTAAGTCTTCACTTTGGCCCCGAAAGAGTCCTTCTTCAATTTTTTCCAGATCTAACAATGACAGCAAATTATTCAGTGCCTGACTCATACGTGCTCTCCAGGTAACAACGGCGCCGAAGCGAGGTAGGCAGAGTATAACGCAATTTTGAAAGTGGTCCGATGGGTGCAATAGTCTGAATTACGGACTAATTCCAGGCAAAAATAAGTGAGATATGCCACACTTAGTCACGTTATGTCTTTGTTAACCACTCTTCCGGCGGGTAAAGCACCTCCCGCTGATGCATTGATGATAAGGAGAATTTAATGAAACTCGTGCACATGGTAAGTGGTTTAGCGGTTGCGGTTGCTCTGGCAGCCTGCGCAGACAGAAGCGCAGATATCCAGACGCCTGCGCCTGACCCAAATACTTCTGGCGTGGCTACACAGTCAACTATTCAGCAACCTAATGTCTCCGGTACCGTCTGGATCCGTCAGAAAGTGGCTCTGCCACCGGATGCCGTACTGACTGTGACGCTGTCTGATGCCTCACTGGCGGATGCGCCGTCGAAAGTACTGTCGCAGAAAGCGGTGCGCACCGAGGGGAAACAGTCGCCATTTAGCTTTGTACTGCCGTTTAACCCGGCTGACATCCAGCCAAATGCGCGGATTCTGTTGAGCGCCGCCGTGACGATTAATGACAAACTGGTCTTTATCACCGATACCGTACAGCCAGTTATTAATCAGGGCGGCACGAAAGCGGATCTGACGCTGGTGCCGGTTCAGCAAACGGCAGTGCCTGTTCAGGCCAGCGGCGGCGCAGCGACAACCGTACCGTCAACGTCACCGACGCAGGTGAACCCGTCTTCCGCCGTACCGGCGCCGACACAGTACTAAGCTCTCACAGGACAACCCTCTCCGGCCGGAGAGGGTTAATAAATCCAGCGATATCGTTGCATATCGATTTGCCCACTCCCCGAGACCACCACGCCTTCTGACAGTAACGCCTGACGTTGGCGTTGCAGGTCTGGCCCGGTCAGGGAGATGGCGCCATGACGATTCACGACCCGATGCCAGGGGAGGGTGCTGCCTTCCGGCAATCGTTTTAATACGCCGCCGACCTGACGCGCGGCGCGAGGTGAACCGGCGAGGCGGGCGACGTCGCCATAAGTCGTGACAAACCCTTCGGGGATTGAGGCCACGATTTGCCAGACGCGTTGGGGGAAAGTGTCTTGTCTGTCCATCATTCATTCCTGCGATAATCTTCCAGCATAATCGTGAATCGCCGGGGAGTGAAGCCTCATTGCGCAAGAAAACAGCATCCGATATTGGATGGGTTGCATTTACAGGGGCCAGCAGTGATAATGCGCCTGCGCGTTGGTTAACAACGCTCTCAATGGGGGCTCTGTTGGTTCTCCCGCAACGCTACTCTGTTTACCAGGTCAGGTCCGGAAGGAAGCAGCCAGAGCAGATGACGTGTGTGCCGGGATGTAGCTGGCAGGGCCCCCACCCATTTCAGGGTAAGTACTTGATAGATAATGTCTAAAGTACTGAAATCTCTCCCCCATAGCCTTAGTGGTACAAAAACTGTGTATCACCAGTAGGCTGCACGATGTCCCTTATGCTCTCCCGTCATGGGATCTGGTACTACCGGAAAGTTAACGTCTTACCCTGTGGTAAACGCCGTGAGTTTCGTCGTTCGTTAGGTACTCGTTCAAAGACTGAAGCGACAAAGCGATCTTTACGCTTTGCAGATCGCCCTTGGCTGATTACTGAGACGTCCACGACTACAATCGATTTGATCCAATCCCCTAATTCAGACTTGTCGCTTAGCGAGCTAAAACTACATGCTGAGCAGTACGTTGAGTTTAAAAGCCGTGAAGTTTGTGAAAGGGAAGTTTCTTCTATCAAACGCTGTATTGATAAGTACTTTAGCTTCACTGAGCAGGTGTTTAAGCGTAGTAGGGCTGCTGAATTCATTAGCGGGCTGGATGTCGCGATTCCTACAAAGAACAAATATGTTAAGAAAATCAGTGGGTTTTTTCGATGGCTGAAACACCGTACTGACTATGATTTTCAAAATCCCTTTGAGGGATTGCTCCAAAAGGATCGCGAGCCAGTTTCCCAAAAGCGAGAGGCATATACCTCTGCTCAGATCAGATGCCTAGAGAATGGAATCAGTACATTACCTGACTGGAAGATATGGATTATTTTGCTTGGTCGATTTACGGGGATGAGGGCTAATGAAATTTGTCAACTATATCATGGTGATATATTGAAAAATGAGGGAAGATGGTGCATCAGGATTGATGATCGTCATGATGGACAGGTGGTCAAAACGGAGAACAGTAAACGTACAATACCAATTCATAATAAATTGATAGATATTGGATTTTTGGACTATGTACAGAAACAGAAAGGCAGACTGTTCCCGCAGTTAACTTTTTATAAAGGGTCATACAGCCACTACTTCACCCGCTGGTTCAGCGGTTACCGCAAAAAATTAGGGGTTCCAGAGTTTCATTCACTGCGACATTACATTGCCACTAAGTTAAAAAATGCTGGTGTAGTGGAGCATTATGCTGCTGCATTCTTAGGACATGCAGATAATTCAATTACATACAGAAGATATGGTAAGTCAGTCGCGGTATCTCAACTATATGATCTATTAGAACATATTTGATTCGTACTAAGCAGCCTCTTCACTGAGAGCCTGCTTAGTGAGACGGGAGAGCATAAGGGACATCGTGCAGCCTACTGGTGATACACAGTTTTTGTACCACTAAGGCTATGGGGGAGAGATT